>JAFSAI010000004.1 GCA_017441065.1 Bacilli bacterium
AAAAATTTGACTTCGGGGGGGGTAATATATACTTACCTTATAAAATAGAAATGGAAGAAAGAATATGCAAGTTGTTAACAAAAAAATGTGTGTGATAGTAATATTAGTGTTAGTGATAATAGAAAGCTGTACATTGTTTTTGATGTACAAATCATTTGGTAATAAGAATACAAATTTAGATGAAGTAAATCTAAATATTAGTAATTCCAATATGTTTGCGATAATGTTAGAACAAGATGACGGAACATATAAAGAAGATACGACAAATACATGGCCAACATCAGGATATACATATAACGCATCAATGTCAGGATGTATAGATATAAATGGGAATAAATTAGACGGAGTACTAACATATGATAGTACAACTAATATAGCCACAGTAGATACAGGTAATACAAGTTATTGTTATTTGTATTTTAGTATTAAACAAAATGCCGGAGAATATTTGCTAAAAAATCCAACAAATGGACTGGTTACAACATCACTTCAAGGTGGATTATATAGATATCAAGGAACTGATGATGTAGATAATTATATATGTTTTGGAACAAGAGATAAAGAAACTTGCGGAAATAATACAAATAGACATATGTATAGAATTATAGGAATTGATGAAGATAATAAGTTGAAATTAATATCTAAAGAAATTTATGAATTTGAAATAGATGCTAGTATTTGTGCAAATAGAATTTCTCCTATATCTGATTTTTCTCTTGGTGAATTTGATTTGTGGGCAAATAGCTATCCTTACAAAGCATTAAATGGTTTAATTGAAGAAAATGTATATTATAAAGAAAATTTTATAAACAATAATTTATATTCGTATATGACAACTGATAGTGAATGGTATAATATGATAGAAAGTGTTAATTGGAAATATGGCATAGCAAATTATGTATCAAATGATGATTTAGGAAATTATACACGAGATTATAATGGTGAAGATGCTTATTCTATTGAAAATTCATTTACAAGTACTGTGAGTGCTAAAATTGGCGGATTATATATTCATGATTATTTTTATGCATATCCAGGTGGTAATCCGGGTAATGCAAGTAATGCCCATTCAACATGGATTTATTACGAAAATAATGATCAAGAATATTCTTGGTGTTCTATAGAACCTTTGGGTGAAATAACAATGACTGGAGCAGGATTTGGTGATTATTATGATGAAGGTAGTAATTATAATTTCGGTTGGATGATTGCATATGGTGGATATCTAAAACCATCGCTCAATGAAGTTATAATTCGTCCAGTTTTCTACTTAAAATCTGATATAGAAATAACAGGTGAAGGCACGATAAATGAGCCGTTTATAATAAATTAATAATCGTCAATGAAGACGTTAAAATAAACAAGAGAGTGTTACATAAATGCACTCTTTCTTCCTATTAAAATATATATTTTTTATTTACTTTTTGACTATTTTGTAATATAATTAAATAGAAGTTTTTACTTAGATTAAAAAGTTTTCCGATTTTAATCCAAGTTTAAACCAATTATATAGAAAGGAAAAGAAAATTATGGCTTTAAACAAAGAAGAAAAAGCAAAAATTATTAAAGAGTTTGCTAAGAATGAAAAAGACTGTGGTTCTGCTGAAGTTCAAATTGCTATTCTTACAAAAGAAATTAACGATTTAACAGCACATATGCAAGAACATACACATGATTATCATTCAAAAAGAGGTTTACTAATCAAAGTTGGTAGAAGAAAAAAATTACTTAACTACTTAAAAGAAAATGATGTAGTAAGCTACAGAGAAGTAATTAAAAAATTAAATTTAAGAAAATAAGGGCACTGAGATTTTTAGTGTCTTTTTATTTAGAAAAGAGGTTAGTATGAAGAAAGTATTCGAGTTAGATTTTTATGGTCGAAAATTAGTAGTAGAACATGGAGAACTAGCAAAACAGGCACATGGTAGTGTTTTAGTAAGATTTAACGATACTGTAATATTAAGTACAGCAGTTGTATCTAAAAACGCTAATTTACTTTCTGATTTTTTTCCTTTAACAGTTTTATATAATGAAAAATTATATTCTGTAGGAAAAATACCAGGAGGATTTATAAAAAGGGAAGGGCGTCCAACTGATAATGCAACACTTGCTGCAAGAATGATTGATAGACCAATGCGTCCATTATTCCCAGAAGACTTTAGAAATGAAGTTCAAATCGTTAATACAGTACTTAGTGTAGATCAAGATAATTCACCAGAATTAACTGCATTATTTGGTTCAAGCTTAGCTACTAGTATTAGTAAAATTCCATTTAATGGCCCAGTTGCTGCAGTTAAGGTAGGACGTGTAAATGGTGAATTTATAATTGACCCAACTGTTGAACAATTGGAATTATCTGATATTGATTTAACAGTAGCAGGTACAATGGATGCAATTAATATGGTTGAAGCTGGAGCTAAAGAAGTATCTGAAAAAGATATGTTAGAAGCTTTATTATTTGGCCATGAAGCAATTAAGAAATTAGTTGAATTTGAAAATATGATAATTGCTGAAATTGGTGAAGAAAAGATGGATTATCCAAAATTAGAAATTGAAGATAGTCTAAAAGAAGAAGTAAGAAATCTTTGCGAAGAAAGATTAGATGAAGCAATTCGTATAAAAGATAAGATTACTAAATATGAAACAATAGATTCTATTGAAGAAGAAATAGTAGAAAAATATACTAAAGAATTTGAAGAATCTATGAAAGCTGATGAATTCAAAGAATTAATTACTAAAGTATGTTTAATATTTGAAAGTGTAAAATATGATGTATTTAGAAAAATAGTAGTTGATGAACAAATTCGTGTAGATGGTAGAAAAATGGATGAAATTAGACCACTTAGTGCATCAATTGATATTTTACCTAGAACTCATGGTTCAGCACTATTTACTAGAGGTGAAACACAAAGTTTATCAATTACAACATTAGGTGCTTTAGGTGAATCACAAATGTTAGATGGTTTATCTATTGAAGACGAAAAAAGATTTATGTTACATTATAACTTTCCACAATTTAGTGTAGGAGAAACAGGAAGATATGGTAGTCCTGGAAGAAGAGAAATTGGTCATGGTGCTTTAGGTGAAAGAGCACTAGCACAAGTTATTCCTTCTGAAGAAGAATTCCCATATACAATAAGAGTTGTATCTGAAATATTAGAAAGTAATGGTTCATCAAGTCAAGCAAGTATTTGTGCAGGATGTTTAAGTCTAATGGCTGCAGGTGTTCCAATTAAAGCTCCAGTAGCAGGTATAGCAATGGGACTTATTACAAATAATGACAAATATACAATTCTTACAGATATTCAAGGTATGGAAGACCATTTAGGAGATATGGACTTTAAAGTTGCTGGTACTAGAGATGGTATTTGTGCTTTACAAATGGATATTAAAATAGATGGTGTTAATAGAAGTATTTTAGAAGAAGCTTTAGAACAAGCTAAAAAAGCTCGTTTACAAATTCTTGATTTATTTGAAACAGTTATTGATGGTCCTAGAAGTGAACTTAGTCAGTACGCTCCAAAAATTGATACATTTAATATTGATCCAGAAAAGATTAAAGATGTAATTGGTCGTGGTGGAGAAATGATTACTAAGATTATTCTAGAAGCAAGTAACGTTAAAACAGTTAATGATAAAAACGCTGTTAAAGTTGATTTAGAAGATGATGGTAGAGTAATTATTTATCATACAGATAAGAATATAATTAATAAAACTAGAGAAATGATTGAAGCTGTTATTAGAGAAGTTGAAACTGGTAAAATCTATACTGGTAAAGTATTAAAAGTTGAAGACTTTGGCTGTTTTGTTGAATTGTGGCCAGGATGTGAAGGTATGGTTCATGTTTCTCAACTTGATCATAAGAGAGTTAATAAACCAAGCGATATTGTAAGTGTTGGAGATGAAATCATTGTTAAATCTTTAGGATATGATAATCGTGGAAGACTTAACTTATCTAGAAAAGAAGCTTTACCAAAACCTGAAATAAAAGAAGTTAAAGAAGAAATAAAAAAAGAAGAAAATTAATATAATTTGTAGAGGAGTGGTGTTATGAATTTATTCTTTATTATTTTAGTAGTAGCAATTATCTTAGTTATTGGTTCAATTAAACAAGTTAATGAATATGAAAGAGGAATTAAATTTACATTAGGTAAGTTTTCCAAAATTATGGAGCCTGGATGGAATTTAGTATTTCCGATATTTCAATCATATAAAAAAGTAGATATTAGAACAAAAGCTGTTGATGTTCCTGAACAAGAAGCAATAACAAAAGACAATGTGTCAATTAGAATTAATGCAGTATTGTATTATAAAATATTTGATGCAT
Source organism: Bacilli bacterium (assembly GCA_017441065.1). Classification (GTDB taxonomy): domain Bacteria; phylum Bacillota_I; class Bacilli_A; order RF39; family UBA660; genus SIG200. The sequence continues at coordinate 4,328 of JAFSAI010000004.1, forward strand.
CTAAAGCAGTTATTGCAGTAGAAAACTTTAATTATGCAGTTAGTCAACTTGCACAAACTACAATGCGTAATATTGTTGGTTCTGTATCTTTAGATGAATTACTTTCTCAAAGAGATAAGATTTCATCAGAAATTTGTAAAATAGTTGATGAAGCAACTGATCCTTGGGGAATAAAAGTTGAAAATGTAGAACTTAAAGATGTTGCATTACCAGAAGAAATGAAAAGAGTAATTGCTAAAGTGGCAGAGGCTGAAAGAGAAAAACAAGCAGTTATTACAAAAGCTGAAGGTGAAGTTGAAGCATCACAAAATTTAGCAAAAGCTGCTGAAACTATGTCAAAAGTTGATGGAGCCTTACACTTAAGAACTTTATCCACAATAAATGATGTTAGTAGCGATCAATCTAATACAGTAATATTCTGTTTACCTTTAGAAGTATTAGATGCTATGAAACGAAATACTGATAAGAAGTAGTTTAATACTACTTTTTTATTTGTGATAATTTTGATAGAATATAAATTATGAAAAGAGAAAAATTAGATATCATATATGAAGATAAATATATAATTGTTGTAAATAAACCATCGGGATTATTTACTATAAGTACTGATTCAGAAAAATATAAAACTTTATTTCATCAAGTTTTTGAATATTTAAAGAAAAAACATAAAAGTAATAAAGTATTTATAGTACATAGATTAGATAGAGATACTAGTGGTTTAGTTATATTTGCTAAAAGTGAGGATATTAAAAGAAAATTACAGGATAATTGGGATAATGTAATAAGAGAATATATTACTGTAGTAAATGGTAAGGTAGAGAAGAATAAAGGCGTAATAGAGTCTTATTTGAAAGAGACTAAAACCTTGTTAGTATATTCATCAAAAGATAAAATACATGGTAAATTGGCAATTACAGAATACGAAAGATTAGAAAGTAATAAATTATATAGTTTACTTAAAATAAATATTAAAACAGGTAGAAAAAACCAAATAAGAGTTCATTTAAATGATATAGGACATTCTATTGTTGGAGATAAAAAGTATGGTAATATTAAAAATAAAATGGTAAATAGACTATGTTTACATGCTAATTATTTAGAATTTAATCATCCTATAACTAATGAATTATTAAAATTAAAAATAGATATTCCTAAAGAATTTTTAAAATTAATTGATAACAAAAAGATATAGAAATTTTTCTATATCTTTTTAAATTAGTGTTCTAACAATCTTTCTTGTTAAATCTTCTTTTTCATCTTCTGATACTTGTATTCCTAAAGCAAATCTTTCATCAGTATTTAATTCTGGCTGTTTATTAATTTTATATTTTAATCTTCTCCAAACATCTTTACCATAAAGTTGTTCAAAAAAGTATGGAGTAGGAGTAATATTATCTGTATAACCAGTAATTAAATGTGTGTATTTTCTAAATAAATATGCTTTATATATATCATTTTCTATTGGTAATTCTTTTATAATTGTTAATATTAAATCAAAAGCGTGAATATTAGCTAATCTTTCTATTGGAGAGTATTGGTAAAAATGTTGATAAATATTAAATCCTAGTCTTTCCCATAACTCAATATTAGCAATTCTTTCTTTTTCTTCTTCAATTAATAAATCATTTCTTAATTTATGAAGCATAAAATTCATTCTTACTATATTGTTATGATTTGTTTTAATAATCATTCCTTCAGGATTTTTAATATTTTGGCTTCTAATAATCTTTTCTTGATTTGCATGTTCTAATTCATGTATAAGATTAAATGCTGCTTCTAAATATGTAAATAATAAGTCATCTTCCAAAGTTATTCCGTTTACTTTTTTCATTAAATTTGTAGAATAATCTAAAGCGCTTGTATTTATTTCTATAATCTTTGTAAAATGATCATAATAAGCAATATCTATGCCATCTTTATTGTATGTTTTTGATTCAATTAGTAAATCTCTAACTTCATTATTTAATGCTCTTTCGCTTACAATTATTTCAGTAATTTTGTGGAAAAATTCTTCATCTATTTCCTTTTTTTGTTGAAAATAACTTAATATTACTTTGATTATTTTTAAAGCTATTTCTTGCATATTAGTCTCCTTATAAAATAAAAAATCTCTAAATTAGAGATTTTTATTACGTAATTTAATTATATCAAATTTTGTAAAAAATGTCAAAAAACGTCAATTAATATTCAGCCATATACAAATCATAATATTCTTCATAAGTTAAACCAGATTTAGCTACTTTAGTTGCAAGTTCTATACCTAAATATCTGATATGCCAAGGTTCTTCCATATAACCTGTAATAGGAACTCCAGCTTCTGTATATCTTACAATAAATCCATATTTATAAGAATTTTCTAATACCCATTTATAGTCTTTATCATCAAGTCTTGAACCAGATACATTTGGATCATTTAAATCGACTGCTAGTCCTAATTGATGTTCTGATGAACCAGGACGAGCAGAGTAGGTATCAGCTTCTTTTACGCCATCTTGTGCTACATAATTTGTATATAATGTATTTTGGAATGAATAAGAACGATATGCTGTAGTGCTTTCTAAAGTTATTCCATCTTTTTTTGCAGCTTCAATAAATTCTTTATAGGCTTCTGCTGCTGGTCTAACCATTTTAGCACCATTCTTACTGTCAAATAATGTTACTAAATCTTTTGGTACGAATTTTTTTTCTAAATGATTAAATTTATTTACAATAATTGTTAAATCATCTGGATTGTCTACTAATTTGCTATCTGTATAAAATGGCTTATCTAAATTAATGTTAACATAAGTAACAACTGTTTGAATGTCTTTGTTAGTGGATTTTAAATAATCATTATATCTTTCTAAATTATCTATATTAAAATTAGTTATTCCAATATATTTAGTGAATTCTTTCTTTTCTAAATCTAATAATTTACTTTGGTTCTTTTCGCTTAGTTTAAATATATTATTTATCTCTTTGCCATTGTAACCTATATCTAAGTAATCATTTATTTTATCTATAAAGTTTTTATCATCAATATATTCGATTTTAGAATATTCTTCTATAAATTCGATTTTTAATTTATTATTTTTTAATACTTCATCCAATGTTTTAGAATAATCTTCTTTATAAATATCTTTTAATTTTTCTTCTTTAATTACTTTGATTGATTCATCACTATAATATTTTTTTGAACCAGTATTAAAAATATTTGTAAATACTATAGAAATTACAATTAACAAAAACACTACCGTGGTAATTATTATTCCTTTTTTTAATTTTTTTCTTTTCATAATATCACCTATAATAATTATATCATGGCTATAATTATTTGATTTATATAAATTAACTGCTTTACATAAAAAAGTTAGTTCATTATTTTGAACTAACTTTTCTTGTTTCTCCTGTTCTTTCCCAACCATCTAGGCTAGTTTCAGTACTCCATTTATATTTATATTTAGTTACTGTTTTTGTTGATTTTGTTGCTGCTACTGAAGTAGTAGAACCTTTAGTACATTTTGCACTTGATCCAATTCCTACTTTTGTATAACCACTAGCACAAGTATATGTAGTAGATTTTGTAGCATCTATAGTAGAACTTCCTGTAGATATACATTTAGTTCCATTTTTAGTATATCCTTTTGGACAACTATAAGTAGTTGTTTTAGTTGGATTTACTGTTTCTTTAGTAGTTTTTTGACATTTAGTACCATTTAATACATAACCACTTTCGCAATAATATTTTTTAGTTTCTGTTGCATTTTTAGTTTCTGTATTAGTTTTAGTTTTAGTACATTTTGTACCACTTAATGTATAACCACTAGCACAACTATAAGTTGTATTAGCAGTAGCATTCTTAGTATCAGTACTAGAAGTAGTCTTAGTACATTTAATACCATTTAATGAATATCCACTAGGACAACTATAAGTTGTTTTTGGAGTAGCATCTACATCTTTATAAGATGATTTAGTACAATAATATTTATAATATGTTCTTGTACATCCGCTGTATGTTGAACAAGCTTCTGTATAAGATCCACTATAAGAACATCCGTTGTATGTTTTTCCTTTATATGTTACATAACTTTGATAGTATGAATTTGTAGAATTGATACGACAATATTTTCCATTAACTAAAGTACCTTTTGAACAACTATAAGTTGTATTAGCAGTAGCATTCTTAGTATCAGTACTAGAAGTAGTCTTAGTACATTTAGTACCATTTAATGAATATCCACTAGGACAACTATAAGTTGTTTTTGGAGTAGCATTTTTAGTTTCTGTACTAGTAGTAGTTTTAGTACATTTAGTACCACTTAATGTATAACCACTAGGACAACTATATGTTGTAGTATATTTTGCATTTACAGATTCATTACTTGTTTTATAACACTTAGTATTTGAACCACTACCAGATTTTATATAACCACTAGGACAACTATAAGTAGTTGTTTTAGTAGCATCTATTGTACTTGTTTTAGTTTTAGTACATTTAGTACCGTTTTTAGTATATCCAGAAGGACAACTATATGTTACATTTTTAGTAGCGTTTATTGTTTCGCTATCTGATTTTACACATTTTGTATTTGAACCACTACCAGATTTAGTGTAACCACTAGGACAACTATAAACTGTTTCAGTAGCTTTATAAGCTTGTTTATATTGATATTCAATAGTAGTTTTTACTGGTTCACAAGTATTACTTTCACATAATTGATTACATCCTAATTCGATAGTAGTTTTTGCAACTTCTTTACCACAAACTAGAGTAGTAGTCATTGTGTATTTACCATTATCATTTTTTGCTGTAACATAACTTGCTTCTGTATCACAAGTACTATTACCATATGAGAATGGTAAAATTAAACCTTTATCAATTAATTCTTGTAAAGTATATTTTATTGTCTTATTAGTAGCTGGTAATTCACTAACTAAGAAATATTCTTTAGCAGTATCATGGAAATATCTATAATTATCTATAAAAATTTCGGAATATGAGTTTGAGTTTTTTAATGTTTCTGTAACATTATTGTTAGGTTCATTTCCATAATCTACATTAATTGAGTTTGAATTATTTCTTGTGAATAACCAAATAATTAGGAAAATAACTGCAGCAACTGCTAAAATTAGTAGTCCTTTTTTAATTACGCTTCCCCAATCAATATTTCTTCTTGGTTCTTCTGTATACATCCTAGTTACCTCCTAATCCAAGACTTTCTCCACAAATCATTTCAAATTCAGGCCCTTGTAGAGCAGTGATCATAACATATTGTAAATATTCAAATTCAGGATAATTTGTATCATTTATATATAATGGGTATAATGGAGCAATAAATGAATTATAAGCCATATACCAATCATAATAATCTTTAACTTGAGCATTAGTACTATATGGTTGTTCAATTTTTATATCTTCATCAGTATTTTTGAAACCATTTAATGTTAATGCAAATGTTGCAATATAGTTATATGCTTCTTTTTTTGCAGCTTCATCAGTTGGATTTGCTAATACTTTTTTAGTTATTGTAGCAAATTCAGTTAAGAATAAATCCATATCTGATCCTTCAGCAGCAAAATATTGTAAAGCATCTAATTTTTTAACATCGTCAGCAGTTGTATTTCCAAATAATGCGTGTTCAACTACACCATTAAATGAAGTATTAAAGCTTTGTGCTAAGTTTGCATTATTTGTTGTGAATAATGTTTTGTTATCTAATGCCATAACTACTTCAACGATTTCATTAATAGTTGCATCTTGATAAAAACCAGTAGCTTGAATTTGATATGCACGATTTACATAATCAACAGCTTTATCTGCTGTAATTTCATATTTAATTCTTGCATCTTCATAATCTTCAATGTAGTTTAAATTTAAATCTTTAGCTTGAGCATATTCTTCAATAGCTGCAATATAAGGAACTTGTAATAATGTATCAATTACATCACTAGGTAAATTATTAAGCATTATTACTGCTAAATATTCATCGTATCCTTTATCAACTAATTTCTTAAGTTTTGCTTTATCTACATTTTCATACATTGTTTCAATACTATATGGATCTTTTGTATTTTCTGTAGATGTATTATTAATTTGTTTATTACAACTTTTTGCCAATAACATAATTACAATTATTAAAATTATAGCTGAGATAACTCCAACAATTTTTTTCCAATGTTTCTTTAAGATATTATCTTTTTCTTCTTTTTCTTTTTTTGTTCTTGCTTTTAAGAATTTTCTTTTTTCTTTCTTTTCTTCTTCTGCTTTTTTATCATTTTCCATTTCAATAACAATGTCTTCTAAAGCAGAATTTCTAGATAATTCAATATCTTTTTTATATTTTTCAATAATTGCATCTTTATCAGCTTTTTTTGTTTTACTGTTTGCAATTGTTTTTAAATCTGCTTCAAGTTGTAATAAATCAACTTGTCCTTTTAAATAGTTTTCGATATGTTCAAGAATAGCTTTCTTTTCATCAATTTCTTCTTGAATAGCTTTTGTATCGAATCCTCTTTTTTTAGCAGCTTCAAGTTCTTTTTCTAATTCTTTTAATTCTGTTTCTAATTTAGTTTTTGTAGAACTTAAGTCTTTTAATTCTTTAGCACTTAAACCAGTTAGGTCTGCAAGTTCTTTATCAGCCTCTTTATTTAAACTTTTAAATGTTTTAAGTAAAGAAGCAATAATTTTATTTTTTGCATCTGCAGATAACTTAGAATTTGCTAAATCTTCAAACCCTTTTAGAATTCCGTTATATAAATCCACTTCTCTAAAAAGATCTAATTTCTTTTGTAATTCAGCAATAATTTCTGCTAATTGTTGATTTCTTTTATTTTCCTTTCTTGATAAACTTTCACCTTTAGAAACTTTATCAACTAAAGCCTTTCTTTCATCTTGGGCTTCTTTTAATTTTGTTGTTAATTGTGTTTTGTATTCTTCTATTTTTTTGATTGTTTCAGCATTCATTTTCAAAATCCCCCTTATGATTACTAAATACATCGTATCCGCTAGTCGCCACGGATAATTATGAATAATAATTATCTAGCTTTATGGGCTATTTATTATTCATAAAAACCCCTTTCTTGTGAATACGCGCTTTATGATACCATAAAATGCCTTAAATGTCAATAAAAAAGTGATAGATGTTTACTACCACTTAACTTGAGATTCGTTAGTCAATTTTACCAAGTAACCAGTCGACTGATACATTAAATTTTTTTGCAAATTGATAAATAAAAGTTGTAGACACAAGATATCTGCCTCTTTCATAATCACACCATACAGATGGTGAAGTGTTAAGAAATTTTGCAAGTTTACTTTGTGTATAGTTATTTTCTTTACGAACTTGTCTAATTCTTTGTCTTGTTTTTTCACGATCAATTGGTTGATGTGAGTTTTTATACTGTTTTATATCAGTAATTCCAAAAACATAATCTAATGATACGTCGAAGTAATTGGCGAAGTCGTTTAATCTTTTTAAAGGTATAATATTATGATTATTTTCGAGTACTGCATAGGTGGAACGTTTTATACCCATGTATTCGGCAACTTCTTTTTGTTTTTTGTCGCTAGTCTGACGAATCTCCTTCATCCTTTTAATCATTTTTCGCTGACCACCAAATTCATTTTATTTGATTTCTGTGGCAAAAAATTAAAACGTTGCAAATGCCGATTTAAATCGTTTCTGGCTGTATTTATTTTAAATTTTGGATGTTTTATTATTTAAATATAGTAGGGGTAATAAATAAAATTTTGAAAGCAGGAATTAGATAGTGAAGAGGACTATTTTAAAAATAAAACATTATTTTAAAAGCAAAAAAGTAGTATTATCTTTAATACTATTTTTCACGATGATTCTTTCTGGATTATGTATAAGTGTTGTGTCTGCGTATTACAATTCATCATCAACATTTTCGTTTTTAGGTACAATTATTGGCGATTTTGCATCGGGAGACGGTGACATAAACGTTATTGTTTATGTTGAGGGCGATTCTGGTAGGTATAATCTAATTAAAAGTATACCATCTTATGGGTATGTTTTAAATACTGAAAAAACTTCTTGTGATGTTGATTATACAATTGTTGGCAGTCAAATTGTACTTAATACAACAACTAAAACAGTTTGCAAATTCTATTATGATAAGGAAATGGACCCAGATATAAAAGCATTTGTTATGTTAGAAAATGATGCTGGTAGTTATGACTATAATGGTAAGAGTTATTTGTTATCTAATACTATACCAGCATATGGTTATAGCTATTTAGAATATAAATGCGATGATGAAGAAGCAAATACTACATTAACTTATAATGCATCGACAAGAGAAATAACTGTTTCGACTACAGAACAAAATGTTTGTTATGTTTATTTTGAAAATGTTATCAATACCAATTTGGTAGTAAATGTATATATTGAGCAAGAAGATAGTGAAGCATATTTAAATGTTCAGACAATACCTGGACATAAAGAATATGTTAAATCCACTACTAAAACTAGTTATTGCGAAGATAGTAACGGTAATTCAATAGATGCAACTATTACTTATGAAAATGGCGAATTGGTTGTTGATAGTGATAGTGTAGGAGTTTGTTATGTATATCTTGATTTAAAGTAGATTAATCAATGTGTTAGAGAAGGAGAGTTAATATGAAAAATAAAAGAAGAAGATTTTATAACATAGCAATAGTATGCTTAGTAGTAATTGAAAGTATATTTATTTATCTATCATATAGATCATTTGGTAATAAAGAAATGATTTTGGATGAAGTTAATTTAACAGCTGGAAAGCCGGTTGAAAAAGATAATTTATTTGCTTTTATGATAGAACAAGAAAATGGCGAATATGTAAAAAGTGATTTAGATACTTGGCCAACTGATATGGTTTTCAATGCTGCTAAATCAGGGTGTATTGATGCTGATGGTAATACAATAGAAGGTGCATTAGTTTTTGATAATACAACACATATGGCAACATTAACTACTAATGCAACTGCATATTGTTATTTATATTTCAGTATTGATATGGCATTTACTTTCTATTTAGGAGGAAGTGATAATCCATCTCATACTTCAAGTACTGAAACACCGGTATATTTAAATTGGGATGCAACTGATGTAGTAGAATATTGTGTAACTAATACAGTAGGTACTGATAATTGTACATGGAAAACAGTTTCATCTAAACCAACTACAGGAATTCATACATTAACTAGTGGTGATGATGTTAAAATAGCATATGCATATCTTAAAGATGAAGATGGCGCTATTTCAAAAAGAGTTCCGGATAGAATTATATTAGATACAACAATTCCTGTTGTAACGAGTTTAACTAATACAGGTTATGGATTTGATTATATATCAGTACAAGTATCAGGAGCAGATGAAAGTGGTGGTATTGCGAAATTTTATTATAAAATTGGTGATGGTGATTACGTTGCAAGTACTACAAATAGTTATAAATTTAGTGGTTTAACTCATGGTAATAGTTACGATGTAAGTGTATATATTGAGGATGTAGCTGGTAATAAGTCAGCAGTTGTTACAAATACATATTCTACTAAATCTAATGGTTTAGGAACAGCAATAGAAGCAGGAATGTATAGATATCAAGGAACAGATGCAATGAACTATATATGTTTTGGTACTACAGTAAAAAGTGAATGTGTAGGAAAGACAGATGCATATATGTACAGAATAATCGGAATAAGACCAAATGGTCAAATGAAATTAATCAAAAAAGAAGCACTAAATACTGGAGTAAAATGGTGGAGTGATTATACAACAGACGTAACATGGCCAAATAGTTTAATATATACAACAATAAACGGAAATGAATTCTTGTTAAGCGAAACATATGTGCCAACAGGATGGGAAAGTAAAATAGCAACAACAAGTTGGTATTATGGAGATACAACAAATAGTGGATCATATAAAGGAGAAACAATGTATCCAATAGAAAACCCATTCGGAGAATCAACAGCATCAAATAGATTCACAAATACAGTAAGTGCTAAAATAGGGTTAATGTATATACATGATTATTACTATGCATATGCATCAGGCGGAGCCCCAGGAAGTTATAGTAATGCGAAAACAGCATGGATACATATGAGCAAAAACGATAGTGGAGCCCCATCAAGTTATGAATGGACAATGTCGCGTTACGGTTTGTATAGCGGTTATTACCGTGCGTGGGGTGTGCTTTCGGGCGGTGATGTCTTTAGGTATTATTTGATTTATGCTTATTCGGTTCGCCCAGTCTTCTATCTGACATCCGATGTAGAGATAATAGGTGGAACAGGAACAATAGATGATCCATTCTTAATAAGTTAGAAGATTTCAAAATCGCCCAGGGTGGCATTTGGCGCCCAGGCGATATATATAACACTCATTGTAAAACAATGAGTGTTTTTTTCAAAATGTTATATAATAGATGTAGGTAATCTTGATAAAGAATTTACGCGTTACGGTGGCTCTAGTAGTTTCAATGCGTGGAATGTGAATTCGAACGGTAATGTCAATAACAATAATTTGACGAATACGAATTCGGTTCGCCCAGCCCACTATAACTTGAATGATAGTATGGCTAAGGTTATACTTTTGGGAAGATAGAGGACAAAGATTATCTAGGAATTTTATTCCAAATTAAAAACGGAGATGGTTTATTTTACGAAATAACCTGTTACTCCGTTATTTTTTGTGGAAAATTTTATTAGAAAAAAAGGAAATTAAAGAAAAAAGTTGTAAATATATATATGAGGAGGTATTGATGTATGAAATTAAATAATGAATAAAAATTATATAGATGTAACAAAAGAATGGTTAAGGGAAGCTATACCTAATAGTCATAAAGTAGAAGAACAATTATATTATGAATCTGATGGTGTCAAATATGAAGTAGATGGTAAAAAAGTTGTATTAGACTATTCAAAAAAAGAAAGAGAAGTAGCTGAGTGGTTAGAAAATACTTTTGGTGGAGAAATAAAAATGATACCTAGAGTAAATTATCCTAAAAATATAATGACTCAAGATTATATTTTTAGAGGTATGAAATTTGATTTAAAAATAATAATGGGAAATGGAAATAAAACAATAGATTCTGCATTAAAAAGTAAAAAAAATCAAGCTACTAATTTTATTTTGGATATAAGTAAAACTACATTGCCTTTAGAAAAAGTGAAAAATCAAATACAAAAGATTTATAGTTCTTATAATAGATTGTGGTTAAATATTATAATTTTAAAAGATGATAATAAATTAATATGCGTTTATAAAAGAAAAAAGAAGTTGACCACCAGTCCCAACAATATGGACCAAGATTAACTTCTTTGTAATTATATTATATGATTTTTAACAAAAATATGCAATGAATTTTTAAATTATTATATAATTATGATAGGTAGTCTTGAAAAATGATATGCGTTACGGTTTGAATAGCGGTAATTACCGTGCGTGGAATGTGAATTCGGACGGTGATGTCAATAGGAATAATTTGAATAATGCTAATTCGGTTCGCCCAGCCCACTATAACTTGAATGATAGTATGGTTATGATTATACTTTTGGGAAGATAGAGGACAAAGATTATCTAGGATATATTTATCCGAATTAGAAATGGAGATGGCTAATTTTAAGAAATTGCCTAGATACTCCATTATTTTATTTGGCAATATTTGTGAGTGTGTTATAATCTAATTAAGACTAGGAGGTGTAGTAGTAATATAGAATATAGATAGAATTTATGAGACATGCGATAAAATAGATAGAAAGTAAAAAAAGGTGGTCAAAATAAAAAAAGAGTTAATTGAACTCAGAAAATCTGGCAAATTTTATAATTCTTTTGGTGATGATGCGATAATTTTACATTACCTTATGGGATATAAAATAGTAGCAGAAAAAGGAGGCGTTGGGTTTCCTGAAACTGCTTTTAATAAAGTTATAAATGCTTTGGAAGATGAAGAGATATCTTACAAAGTATATGAAAAAGATAATATTATTGCAGAAAAAGACTTTAAGAAATTAAATAGTTATAAAAGTATTTTAAAAAAAGGAATAAGTGAATTATCTGTAGAAGAAAGATTTAATAAAATTGAAAAGAGAATACGTGAGTTAAATGCTAAAGAGCTTGACTATGTTCTTGAAGTAATAGAGAATGCAATATCACACTGAAAAATTTTTAATAATAAAAAACATGAAAAAATTTATATTAGGATTAGAAACCTTATTGGTTAACTTTCCTAAAAAAGAATTTTTAACAAAAGATATGATATATAAAGATGCATTAAAAGTTTTAGAATTAGTATATGTTGCGAATGATATAGAAGATTTGAAAGATAAAAGAAATATACAAGTAGAAATATTAGGTAAACTTAATATGCTTGATTTTTATTTAGAAAGAGCTTATAAAAAGAAATATATAAATGAAAAGCAATGTATGGCTAAATCTAATGAATTAGAACAAATAAGTAAAATGGTATACAAGTGGATAAAAAGTGAAAGAGTATGCTAATTTAAATACTATTTTAGATTTATTTGAATCTGAAATATCTAAAAATGTAAAAAATAAACATAAAGTATATATGTTTGAAAAAAATAAGTTTCAAAATATAAATCATATAATAAATGTTCTCCAAAGTGGTAATTATAATGGTGGAAAATATAATATATTTTTAATTAAAGAACCTAAACATCGGATTGTAATGGCTTTAGATATTAGTGATAAAATAATAAATCATTTTATAGCAAGATATGTTTTAGAAAAGAAATTAACTAAATATTTAGATCCAAGAAATATTGCAACTAGAAAAAATATGGGGACAGATTGTGGAATAAAAATGTTGAAAAAATATTTGGAATTAAATAAAAAATATGGCGAGTTTTATATTGCTAAATTAGATATTAGTAAATATTTTTATTCAATAGATCATGAAGTATTAAAAGAATTAGTTAGAAATAAATTAGATGAAGATGAATATAAATTTTTATGTTTAATAATAGATAGTACAAATAGAGAATATATTAATTTAAAGATTCAAGATATTAAAGATAAGTATTTAGATAAACATCCAAAATTTGAAAAAGAAATGAATGCAATACCATTTTATAATTATGGCAAGGGATTACCTATAGGTAATATGACTAGTCAATTTTTATCAATATTTTATTTATATGAATTAGATCATTATATAGTTCATAATTTACATATCAAACATTATATTAGATATATGGACGATTTTGTTTTAATTCATCATGATAAAAAAGTGTTAGAGAATGCTGTAAAAGAAATTGAATTTATATTAAGTAATAAATATAAGTTGAAACTTAATTCAAAAAAGACTAAAATAGTGTCAGCTTCTGAAGGATTTTCTTTTTTGGGGTATACTTATAAAGTAATTAATAAAAAAACAATAGTTAAATTACGTAAAGAAAGTTATGAAAGAATAAAAAAGAGAATAAAAGAAGTATATTATATGTATGAATCAGGATTTATTGATTTTAATAGTGCATTTTGTTCAGTTATGTCATATTGGTATAATAGAAAATATGGTAGTCAAATGAAAGTTCGAAGAGTAATAAATAGATATTGGTTTGATCGGGTACATAATGGGATACAAAAATAGATATGTATTTATAAAAAGAACATATCCTAATACAATTGTAATTTTTGAAAAAAATAATAAGTATATTGGTTATAAAGAAGAAAAAGAATTTTTAGAATTTCTCAATTTTAAAAAATTAAATGATTTAAATAAATTAAAGATAAATTACATTGTTATTAGAAATATGATAATATTAGAACATAAGACATTTGATAAAAATATGTACAGAATCTATTATATGAGATTTAATTTATTTAAATTAGTTAATTTTATTCGTCAACGAAGACGTTAAAATAGGCCAAACCAAGCTAATATCGCAGGCTTGGGAAATTCTATCTAGGGAAGCCTTAATGGCTTCTTTTTTAATAAAAAAAGAAGTATATTTTATATGCTTCTTAAAATTGAATTGGTTTATTACTAGTTTCAAATTCTAAATTGTTATCATGAGTTATTAAATCATATATTGCAGCAGCTTTTAATTCATACTGATATGTTAAAGATTCTTTAAATGGAACAATTGGCATATTTAAATCTTTTTTAATTTTATTTAAATATTTTTTTCCGTTGTTATTAAATCCTAATATTTTAATATAATCAAAAGTTAAATTAAAATTATCTTCTTTAGTGAATCCAATTAGTATATGTGTTAACATTCTTCTGATTTTATTGTATGTATATCTTTTTGATTTTGTTTTTTCGATTAAATCATCAATATTATTGCATTCATTAATTACTTTTTTTAATCTATGTTCTATACCTTCATCTACGTCTAAATATATACTTAAGTCTTTTTCAGTAATAATTTTATACTTTATAGTTTTAAAAAAATCATTTAATGATATTTTTTTTATAAAAGGTAGAGTAGTATTTGGTACAAATTTAGAAATATCAATATCATTATTTAATTTTTCTCTAATATTAGAAGCACTTATAATATCTTCGTTAGATTCAGTATCTAAATAATTATTTGTTCTTTTAATTGTTATTGGTTTAATATTATATTTATTTAATTTAATGCTTTTCAAATATGATATACCAAGTAAGTCATTTGAATTAAATTGAAATTCTATATCTATTGCTTTAGCTAATGCTGTAGGATAGTTTAATCCTTCGTCTAAATATTTTTTTACTTTTTCATTATATTCTTTACTATTATAAATAGTATAATCTGTTATTTTATGAAGAGTATCTAAATTATTGCATTCGCTACCAAATATTACATATTCACAACCTAGTTTTTCTAACATTGTAATACTAGCGTTGGCAAAAACATCAGCACTTTGAGTTCCGTATACAAAGGGGAGTTCAATTACAATATCAATTCCTTCTAAAAGAGCAATGTTTGTTTTATTCTTTTTAGAAATAATTGAAACTTCGCCACGTTCTAAAAAATAACCATTTAATATTAAAATGATTAAAGAGTCAGGATATAATTCTTTTACTTTTTGTAAGTGATATAAGTGTCCATTATGAAATGGATTATATTCACAAATGATACCAACTATTTTCATATTTAAATCACAACAAAAATATAACAATTTATGTTATTGTTGTCAAATCTTAGAATATTATATTAATTCATATTCTTTAGATATAATTCTATCATCAGAACAATATTCCATAATATATTGATCATTTTTTCTAACTATAATTATTCCTATTGTTTTTTCTTCATCTATAGTTTTAATATTTTTATCTATATAATTCATATATGTTTGAATTTGACCTATATATTCTTTTTTTAGTTCTGTTATTTTTAACTCGATTACAACATAACATTTAAATTTAATGTTATATAAAAGTAAATCAATGTAATTATATTTATTTCCTAATTTAATTTTATATTCATTTTCTATGAATGTAAAACCATTACCTAGTTCTTTTAAAAATGATGGTATATCTTCTAATATTAATTGTTGTAATATTTTTTCGGATATTATGTCATAATTATATTTGTTTTTTATTATTATGGGGTTTTTAACTAAGTCTTTAATTTTATATTCTTCTTTAGTGATTAACTTTTGCTTTGTAATTTCAGGTAATCTCTCATATTCATTAGATTTTATTCTTGATTTTAATTCATCACGAGTAATTGGATTATTTTCACATATATTAACATAATAATTTATTTTATTGATATCTTTTAGTGGAATTAACTCTTTATAATGACTCCAACTCAATTGGTGCCCTATTAGGGCACCTTTTTCAATCATTAAATAAAACTGTCTCATTCTTTTTAAATTAGTTGTATTGTATTTTTTATCTACTTCATTAATTAATTTGATAGAATATTTTTTGATGATTCCTTCGCCATAATGTTTTCCAGCTTCACTTAATAATTTTCCTATTTCATAATATGTAATAACTTTATGTCTTTCTTTTGAATAATCTTTTACTTTTGTATAAATTTCGTTATCAATAATTCTGTTTTTTATCTCATTATAATAATTCATTATTTTTCATCCTTTCACTATATATATTAAACTTTTTTTGAATATTTCCTTTTTTCTATCTAACTTTTTGACTTTATATAACTTGTTTCGTAAAAAATATTAATATATAATAACTAAAAAGGTGATTTTATGATTATTTGTGTAGTTGGACCAACTGGTGTGGGCAAAACAAAGCTAAGTGTTATGCTTGCTAAAAAATATAATGGAGTAGTTGTAAATGCTGATGCTTGTCAAATTTTTAGAGATCTAAATATTGGAACTGCAAAAATAAAAGAAGAAGAAAAAGAAAATGTACAACATTTATTATTTGATATAAAAAGCCCAGAAGAAGATTATAGTGTTTCTGATTACCAAACTGATTTAAGAAATGTTTTAGAAAAATACAAAGACAGAAATATAATATTAGTTGGTGGTACTGGATTATATATAACTGCTGGATTATATGACTATAATTTTAGTAAAATGAATAATAATGATTATAGTAAATATTCAAATGAAGAATTATATAAAATGTGTCAAGAAATTAATAGTGATATAGATATTCATCCTAATAATAGAAGACGTTTAGAAAACTTTTTAAATAGAGAAGACAAAGAAACTAAAACACCTAAATTGCTTTATGATTATGTTCAATTTGTTGGACTTACTACTGATAGAAATATTTTATACGAAAGAATAAATGATAGAGTAGATGAGATGATTAAAGAAGGATTGGTAGAAGAAGTTAAGTCATTATTAGATAAGTATGGAAATACTAGAATATTAGGTAGTGCGATTGGATATAAAGAAATAATTAAATATTTAAATAATGAAAATACATTAGAAGACGCTATAGAGGAGATTAAGAAAAATTCTAGACATTATGCTAAAAGACAATATACATGGTTTAATAATAAAATGAATGTTACTTGGTTTGAAACTGATTTTAATAATTTTGAAAATACTTATACTAAGGTAGTAGACTATTTAGAAAATTCTAAATAGTCTTTTAAAGTGCACATATTTGTTGTCAAAGAGATATCACTCTGATATTGACTAAATATTAAAAATAAATTAAAATTTAATTAATGATAGAAGAGTATCGTATATTCTTATTATGATTGGTTAATATATGAATAGATATGTTTTATCAGGAGGAAGAAAGAGTGTGTGTAATTTATGTATAGGAGAAGTGTACCTAAAATAGGTATAATTTTTTATGTATGTCTGCTAGTAATAGTGGAAATTTTTGCGTTATTTTTAATGTATAAAAGTAGCAATAATAAAAATGCTAATTTAGCTACAGTAGACTTAAAAGGTAATATAGTTAATAATGATATGTTTGCGATAATGTTAGAACAAAGTGATGGAACATATAAAGAAGATAAAAGTAATACATGGCCAACAGATGGATATACATACAATGCGTCTATGTCAGGATGTATAGATATAAATGGTAATAAACTAGATGGAGTACTTACATATGATGCTACAAATAATATAGCTACAGTAGATACCGGAAATACTAGTTATTGTTATTTGTATTTTAGTATGCCAAATGCTGGAGAATATTTACTTAAAAATCCAACATCAGGATTAAATAATATAACATTAGAAGCCGGAATGTATAGATATCAAGGAACAGATGCAATGAACTATGTATGTTTCGGAACAACAGTAAAAAGCGAATGTGTAGGAAATACAGATGCATATATGTATAGAATCATAGGAATACAAGAAAATGGCCAAATGAAATTAATCAAAAAAGAAGCTCTAAATAGTACAGTACAATGGTGGAGTGATTATACAACAGATGTAACATGGCCAAATAGTTTAATATATAAGCATATAAATGATACAGAAAATACAAATAATTATTTAAAAAATACAACATATGTGCCAACAGGATGGGAGAGTAAAATAGCAACAACAAGTTGGAAATATGGAGATTCAACAAATAGTGGTAATTATGATGGACCAACAATATATGCAACAGAAAATGCTTGGACAGATACAGAACCCGCAAAGATAGGATTATGGTATTTATCTGATTACTACTATGCTTATGCAAGTGGAGGAGCACCAGGAAGTTCTAGTAATGCCGTAACAGCATGGATCCATTTAAGTAAAAATGATACAAGTGCACCAAGCACTAGTTATGAATGGACAATGTCGCGTTGCGGTTATGATGACGATTATAGCTCTTACGGTGCGTGGGCTGTGTATTCGAGCGGTTCCTTGTATAGCAATTATTTGTATAATGCTCTTTCGGTTCGCCCAGTATTCTATCTGACATCTGATATAAGAATAACTGGAGGAACAGGAACAATAGATGATCCATTCCTAATAAGTTAGAAGATTTCAAAATCGCCCAGGGTGGCATTTGGTGTGCCGGTTTAAATATATAACTATTTAAAACAAATAAAAACACCGGCACCGATTTTGGATATATAAATATAATAATAGTCACTGAGATTATAAAAATAGTATTTCTAAGTTTACTGGTGATAGGCAAGTAGTCTATCACCTTTTTTGTATATAAAAAAGATTACTAACTTTCATTAGTAATCATAAATTCTTGATATATAGATTTATTAAAATTATGTTCTTCAACTTTAACACTTCCTGAGTCAGCTTCCATCATTTCTTCTGTGGATACTAAGAAGTATTTGTGATATAAGTAATCTTTACCGTCATTACTTACTGGATCATCCCAAGTAAGGTCTAAATGTAACCATTCATTATCTATCTTTATTGCATTCCATATATGTCCGTTAGATTCATAACTTATTTCTTCTTTAGTAGTAGCTACTTTATAATTTTCATATTCTAATCTAGATAAGATAATAGCCATTAAATCTGCATAACCATTACAAGTAGCATATCCTTCAATTGCAGGTCCATAAGCATTAAATGATTTATATTTGCTTTCTCCTTTATCATTTCTTTCAATATCATATTTGGTGTTATTTATTATATAATCATGTATTCTTTTTAGATTTTCAAAATCATCATCTGATTCTTTATATAATTCTTTAATAATTTTATCTACATATTTATTAATTTCTCTTATTTCTTTATCTTCATATAAATATACAACATTTACAGTTATTTCACCTGATTCAGTAATTGATGTTTTAATTGTATTAAAACTATTATATGGATGAACAAAATTATTAATGTGAGTAAGACTCAGTTCATCTTTTGATAGTTTAGTAATATCATTAATACATTCAGTATATTCAGATGGACAGTAGAATGTAAATTCATGCCATCCTTGATTAATAACACTATAAAGAATATCTATTAAATCGTTATATGAGTATGGTATGTAATCTTTGCTATTGTTTACATAAAGGAAATCGTAGTCTTTAGTATATTCATTTCCTTTTCCAATGGTTAGTACATGATTACTTGATATAGTTTTTGCTAGAAAATCAGTAATGTCATTAATATTAACTAATATTAAAATAATTACTAAATAACAAATTAAAGGTATTACATACTTTCTCATATACATCACTTCTATATTTTAGCAAAAAAAAATAAAGTAGTAAACTACTTCATATTTTTGATTTTAACATTTAATCTTTGTTTTTCACGATTAACTGTATTTTCTTTAATTAATCCTTTTTGTAAAGCTTTATCTATATTTTTTTGTAATTCTTTAAATTCTTTGTTAGCTTCTTCAACGTTTCCACTAGCAATAGCTTTTTCACAAGATTTAATTAAATTTTTAACTCTAGCTTTTAGTTCATGATTTTCTTCTGTTTTTTTAGCAATAACTTTAACAGCTTTTTTAGAACTTTTGATATTTGGCATAAAATCCCTCCTTAAAAATTCATATTAATTTTATCAAAAAATATTATAATGTGCAAGTAAATGAATAATTTTTCAATAAAATCGTGATTTTAACGAATAAAAAAAGGAAATGTAAGAAAAAAGTTTAATATATAAAGTGAAAGGTGTGAAAAATGTGAATGAATTAGTAGATAGTAAAATAGAAAATATGATATATGAAATAAGAGGTAAGCAAGTAATGCTAGATAGTGATTTAGCAAAACTTTATGCTGTAGAAACAAAAAGAATAAATGAAGCGGTTAGAAGAAATCCAGAAAAGTTTCCGGAGCGATTTGCATTTAAATTGACAGATAATGAATCAAAGATTTTTTTGGTCGCAAAATGCGACCAAAAAAATAGAAACTCGTGGAGGTAAATATAAAAATCCATGTGTATTTACAGAGCAAGGAGTAGCAATGTTAGCAACAGTTTTAAAATCACAAATTGCTACTCAAGTTAGCATTCAAATAATGGATGCGTTTGTAGGAATGAGAGAGTATATTGGACATCACTTGTTAGGTCAAAAATATATTAATGATATGGTAATAAAGGATGATAATGAAATTAAACTATTACAAGATACTTTTGATGGTTTTAAAATAAAAAATAACCATATATTTTTTGAAAACCAAATGTATGATGCATATTCACTTTTTCTGGATATATTGGAAAGTAGTAAAGAATGCATAGTAATAATAGATAATTATGCAGATAAAAAATTATTAGATTTATTATCAAAAACGAACAAAATGATAAAAATATATAGTAAGAATATGGAGAAAGAATTAATAAGCAAATATATGAGTCAATATAATAATGTAGAAATAATAGAGAATAATACATTCCATGATAGATTTATAATAATAGATAACAAGTACTTATATCACTGTGGAGCATCATTTAAAGAATTAGGAAAGAAATGTTTTGCAATTAGTAAAATTGATGAAGAAGAAATACTTAATAATTTGTTAAATAAACTTCATAATTAGACATATTATTTGTATAGGTTTTTTTATAATATAATTGGTGAATAATATGGGGAGATTTAAAAGTAAAAAAAGATTTAATAATTTAATTATTTATATAGGACTATTTATTGTTAGTATTGGATTTTCTATTAAATATTTGTATCAAGAAAAATTAATAAATAATAATACATTAGTAGATGTTTTAATAAATGATAATTTAGAAAATGATAAAAATAATATAACTGATGTTGATTTTTTAATTAATTATCTTTTAGATGTTCCTTTAAAACCGAATAATGATTTTGCTAATAAGGTAGAAGAAAATACAGAAAAAATAGAGATTGATAAAAATGAAATAAAAGTTAGTGAACCATTAGTTTATATTTATAATACACATCAAGAAGAAAAATATCAAAGTACGTATTTAAAAGAATATAATATTTCTCCAACTGTATTATTAGCAAGTAAAATATTGAAAGAATATTTAGAAGATTTAGGTATAGGAGTTATAGTTGAAGAAAATAAGGTTGCTGATACTCTTCATAGTATGAATTGGAAATATGGATATAGTTATAGAGTTTCAAGAATGTTTATGGAAAGTGCCAAAGAAAATAATCCTAGTTTAAAGTATTTTATTGATTTGCATAGAGATTCAAGTAAGTATGATAAAACTACTACAGAAATAAATGGAGAAAAGTATGTAAGACTATTATTTGTAGTGGGGCTTGATAATAAAAATTATGAGCCAAACTTGTTGTTAGCTGAAAAATTGAAAGAAAAAATAAAAAAATATAATGAAAATCTATATAGAGGAATAATGAAGAAGAGTGGTGCTGGAGTAAATGGAGTATATAATCAAGATTTTGATTCTAATGTTATGCTAATTGAGGTTGGAGGGCAATATAATAATATTAGTGAAGTTAATAATACGCTTAAAGTATTAGCAAATATTTTAGCGGAATATATAAAGGAAGATTTGAATGTCTAAAAAGAAAAAAGGAAATGTTTTTTTGAAAATTTTAGGCTGTTTATTTGTTATATTTTTAGCACTTTTTATTGCAAATATAAGTGGTTATTATGAAGGAAAAATAAGAGAGCAGGTTACTGTTACAGAAGAGGGAATAAAAGCTTTTGAAGAAGCTATAAAAAATGGCGAAAATATTGATATATCTAGTTTTTTGAATGATGCTACTATAGATTACAGTAGTAGTATGTCAAATTTGGGAGATAACCTTACATATGGATTAGAAAACTTTATATCAAAAGGGATGGGATTTGTAGTTGATGTACTAAAGTCACTCTTTTAAAATATTTAGTTTTATTGTATAATAATTAAAGAAAGTAGCGGTGGATGAAATGAAAGTTTTATGTATTGGAGAATCGTTGTTAGAAATTACTTGTCCAGTTAATGAAATAATACAAGAAGGTCAAAAATTAAGATTAGAAGAAAAAATAGAATGTGGTGGTGGACATGCTGGAAATGCAGCTTATTTACTTGGTAAATGGGGAGTAGAAACTTATATTGCAAGTATGATGGGAGCTGATGATGCTGCCAATAAAATAAAAAAAGAATATGAAACAATTGGTGTTAAAACTGAGTATATCGAAACAGGATATGATAAACAAACTAGTCAAAGTGTTGTATTGATAAATAAAACTAATAAAAATAATACTATTTTAGAAATATCAAGTAATGCAACATTAAAAAAATATTCTTTTGGAATTGAACCAAACATTATTATTTCAGATGGGAATGATTTTAATGCTACTGTATCAGCTTGTGATAAATATCCTAATGCAATGAGTATTTTAATGGTAAGTAGATCTAATAATGAAATAACAGAATTATGTAAATATGTTAAATATGTAGTTTTTAATAAATCTACTGCTGAATTTGTTTCTGGTATTAAGATTGATTATAACGATAGTAGTACTTTAGTTAATGTATATAATAAATTAAAGCAAAAATTTAATAAAGCTGAAATAATAGTTACTTTAGGTGAAAGAGGATGTATGTATTCTATTAATGCTCAAGTAAAAATTATGCCACCTATAAGAACTGATATAGTTGATACAAATGGAGCTAGTGATGCATTTGTTGGAGCATTTTCATATAGTATGGGTAGAGATTTTGGATTAGAAAAATCTCTTGCTTATGCAACAATTGCAGCGTCATTAAGTACAACAAAAATGACATCAAGAATGAGTTTTCCAACATTAACTGAAGTATCAACTTATTATGATAATAAATTTGGTGTTCAAAATAATCCAAATGTTACAAAGAAAGAAGAACCAGTAGTAACTAATATGAATACTATTGAATCAAATGCCGAGGCACCTCTTACTAATGATAACTCACAAAACGCCTAGATTAGATTTACACGGTGAAGAAAGAGCATTAGTTTATGCTTTGGTCGCGGAATTTATCAATGATAATTACAAACTAGGAAATAAAGAAATTGTAATAATTCACGGAAAAAGTACAAATATTTTAACTAAAGAAGTTCATAATGTTCTCAGAGATAATAAGCTTGTAAAAAAATATTATTTAAATAATTGGAATATTGGAGAAACTATTGTTGAATTAATATAAAATTTTGTCAAAGATATTTACATTTAATTATAACAAAAAATAAAATAAAAATGCCAACTTTTTGATTTGATGTACAAACAGTTGACATTTTTTAGTTGTTGTGCTATACTTATAGTGTAATTAGGGGGTATGACAAATGAAAGGATACGTTTTAGATTACGTTAATGAAAATGAATTTAAGAAGTTAGAAAGAGCTTTGAAAAAGTATAATATGTTAGCTTTTAAAAAGTTGAACTTTGAATTTTATCCAGCTTTAAGAAATGGTAAATTTTTAGGAGAAAAGGTTGATTCTAATAAAAAATCAGGAATTGAAACTTACGAATTAAAATTACCAAGTGATAAAATGTTTACACAAATTCATGGTGAAGTTAAATTAATTTATACAGTACATACTAAGGAAGAAGTAGTAATGTTAGAAGAAATTACACCTGCTAAAATATTATTAGAAGGACATATGTCAGAATTAACTACATATAAAGGAATAATGATTTCTAAAGCTAATGCTTCTAAAGATATGTTTAAAATTGACTTATTAAATATGTTACAAGATAAACAATAATTTGTTTATCTTTTTTTGTTATATTAGTATTTAATTGGCGGTTGTAGAGTCCTAGTCCACAAAAAAACACCTTAAAGGTGTTTATAATCCAAAGAATGGTGCAGGTAAAGGGACTTGAACCCCCACGGATTAATCCACTAGATCCTAAGTCTAGCGCGTCTACCAATTCCGCCATACCTGCACAAATAAAAAATGGTGGACCTCGTAGGACTCGAACCTACGACCGCCCGGTTATGAGCCGGATGCTCTAACCAACTGAGCTAGAGGTCCATTGCTTTTTCATTATACTATAATTATTTTTAAGTTTCAAGCATTAGTTTACAAAAGTTGGTTAGAGCGGATATTAATTAAAAAATATTGTATGTAAATTCTAATTTTCTTTTTAAATAAAGTGTGTTATACTATTATGGCTTAAGAAAGAGAGAGAAAAATTTAGTTATGAAAAAAACTAATGAAATTATTCAAAGAATTGAAAGACCTTATGTAGGAGATGGTTGTGTTCAATTCATGGCACCATATAGAAAATCTTTAACAGTGTTTGATAGAAGTGGTATTACATTTCATTCTATGCCGGGTTCTAAATTAGAAATAAATCGTTATATTAAAGATGATAGAAGAAAACAATTTCCTTATTCAACTATTCCGATGCATCGCGAAAGAGCTGGATTTTCCAGTGTTAATTATGCTAATCAATTATTTGACTTTGAAGAACCATACATTAGAATTGGTGATGGAAAAGTTATAGAAAGTTATGTTGTACCTGATGGTAAAGAAGCATTAATGATAAGTAATGTAATGCCTACCATTGAACGAGTTCAATTTATGACTAGAGAAGAAGTTGAAAATTTATTTAGACAGCCAGTTAATTCTAATAGTCGTAAATATACTATGGTAATTGATACAAAATTATTCAGAGATGATTCAGCTGCAACTTCTTTATTTAGAACAGAAGAAGAGATAGTTGAAATTACTCAAAGAGAAATTGCTAAACAAATTGAAGCATATAGAAAAAATGTAGTAGAGAATGAAAAAGGTGGTATTCCATATTTTGAAGATTATACTTTAAGATGTTTTGAACATTATGCTGAAAACTTAACAATTGAAGGTATTCCGGGTGGTATTCCGTTAGATATAGGAAAAATAATAGTTTTAGAAGTTAACAATGAAGAAGTAACTATCCAAAAAATATCTGTTCAATTTATGGGACCAGATTATTATGCAGTTAACATAGTAGATATGCCAGTTACTAAATATACTTTAGAACAATTAAAATTTATTGCTACAGAAATTAGTAGAATTGAAGAACCAAAAGTTCCATTCTTATTAAATCCAAACATATCAAGAAAAAGAGTAAGACAAGCAAAATCTTTCGCAACTCGTAAATCAATGTTTTAAAGAAGTGTTAATAAATACTTCTTTTCTTTTGTGTTTATTTTTTTATAAATATTCCATACTATTCTTAGGTGATGTTTTTGAAAAATAATAGCATATGGATAGAGGGTATTCCAAATAATAAATATCCTAGATTAAATAAAAATATAGATGTAGATGTTTTAATAATTGGTGGTGGAATAACAGGAGTAAGTACAGCTTATCATTTAATTAATAGCAAACAAAAAGTATGTTTGGTAGAAAGAAATAAAATAGGCTTGGGAATTAGCTCTAAAACAACAGGAAAACTTACATATTTACAAGATTTAATGTATTCTAAAATAACAAAAAAACATTCAATAGAAGTTGCTAAAGAATATTTAAATGCACAAAAAGATGCAATAAAATTAGTCAGTAAAATAGTAAAAAATCGTAATATAGATTGTAATTTAACTAAACAAAAATCATTTTTATTTGCAAGTAACGAAGAAGAAGTAAGTAAAGTTAAACACGAACAAGAATTACTAACCTATATGAAAGAGAATGTTAATGTTGAAAAGTTGCCAATCAATTTAAAAAGTAATTATGCCATAAGTGTATCTAATACATATTATTTTCATCCAGTCAAATATGTTAAAACATTAGCAAAAATTTGTAGTGAAAATAACATTGAGATTTATGAAGAGTCTAATGTTAAGAATTTAGTAAAAGATGGAAACTCTTATAAATGTTATATAAATGACAATTTAGTAAAAGCAAAAAAGGTAATTCTAGCGTGTCATTATCCATTTTTTGTATTTCCATTTTTATTTCCAATAAAAGGACATTTAGAAAGATCATATATTGGTGCTGCTAATGTAGCTAATAATAATGATATATCAGGTATAAATACTTCAAAAAATTCTAAATCTTTTAGATATCATACTGATGGAAAAAATAATTACTTTATTTATTTAACTGGTTCTCATAATTTAGCATTTAAATTTAATCTAAAAAATAATTTTAATAATTTGCTGAAGGAAATGAATTTGTTAAAAATAATGCCAAAATATATTTGGTCGAATATAGATATCATTACTAATGACTATTTACCTTATATTGGTTATATAGATGAAAATTTGTTAATTGGAACTGGGTATAATACTTGGGGAATGACTAATGGAAGCATAGCGGGTAAAATTTTGAGCGATATAGTTATGAAGAAGAACAATAAATATATTAAATTATTTAATCCGTTAAGAGATTCCTCAAGTATATGTAGTGTTTCTGAAGATATATTTAGTAGCGCAAAACCATTTATCGAAAATAAAATAATTAAAAACAAACCATTTTATAGTAATAGAGTTTTATTTACTAAAAAAGATGGTAAAAATATTGCAATTTATATAGATGACGAAAATAAAAGACATATAGTTTATAATAGATGTCCTCATTTAAAATGTAGTTTGATATTTAATGAAGTTGAAAAAACTTGGGATTGTCCTTGTCACGCTTCCCGTTTTGATATAGATGGAAATGTCATTGAAGGACCAAGTACATATAATATTTCATATAAAAAAGATAACTAGACATATCATAAGATAAATATTATAATAACATCTCAGCAAAGGGGTGTTTTTTATGACATTTACATATGAAGGCGCTGATTTAAGTACAGCAATTAAAAGTTTTAGTAAAATGGGATGTAATTATCATATTATTTATATGGATGGCAGTGAATCTCATTATTATTGTAGTAGAGAAGATGAAGAAGAAAGACTTTATAATATAATGTTAGAGCAAGCTTTAGAACGAAATGCAAAAATGAATTTAAAGGAATTGGAAGTAATAAAAGAAATTTTAAAACTTATGATGGTTTTATCAAGTTATTTATATGTTTTATCTTTAAAAGAACAAGAAATAACATATTCTTTAATTTCTGTATTAGCAGGAATATTTAGTATAAAAAGTTTTAGGGAAAGAAGAAAAAAATTAAAAGAATTACAAAAATATCAAATTTTTATAGAAATAATGGATAGAATCAAATGCGTAAACGAAACAGAACTTTTAAAATGTGTTGAATTTGACACATTTTATCAAAAACCTTTAGATTTAAGATATTTAGATGAATATACTTTAGGAGATATGAAAAGAATTAGAAACGAACTTCCTAAATTAGAACAAAAAACTGGAATTTAATTTCCAGTTTTTTTAATAACCTTTTACACCTTCTAAAGATTCATCATTTATAATAAATTCTTTAACATCAATTACTGTGTAATCTGTTTTGTTGTTTCTGATAATTACTTCTTTTATTCCTGCATTTATTATCATTCTTTTACATAAAGCACAAGGTCTAGCATTACTTACATATTCACCATCTAAGTAATTTTTACCAACTAAATATAGAGTAGAATCAATCATATCGCGACGAGATGCTGATATAATAGCATTTTGTTCAGCGTGAACACTTCTGCATAATTCATAACGTTCTCCTCTTGGAATATTTAATTTTTCACGCATACAATATTTTAAGTCGCAACAGTTTTTTCTTCCTCTAGGTGAACCAACATAGCCAGTAGATATAATTTCATCATTTTTTACTATAATAGCTCCAAAATTTCTTCTTATACATGTGCCTCTTTCAAGTGTTGCCTCAGCAATATCTAAATAGTAATTAGTTTTATCTATTCTCATAAACTCACATCCTATTTAAAATTATAATTAAAATAATTTCTTTTGTAAATGGATTATTAATTTATGGTTATAATAATAATTATGAAAGATAAAATATTTTATATTAAAATTGTTGGCATTTTATTAATCGTACTAAGTTCAATTAATATTAGTACTTTTTCAAATGGATTAGATAATGTAGCAATGTTTGAAACAAATAGTTCTTATGTTTTGATAGAGAAAAATGTTATTAATAAAAGTTTTGTAAGTTATCTTTATAAAGATAATGAAAATAATTATATAAGCAAAATATATGATTATAATAATTTAGATGAAATTGAATTAGAAACTTTAATTAAATCGGAAAATATAGATGAATATAGCAAAAAAATAGAAGAATTATTATATTTGAAATATCCTAAATTTATAGTAGAATCTTTATTGAAAAAAGATGTGACTTCTTCTTATTTGTTTAGAGAAAATGAATTAGTAATTTATTTTGATAATTATGTCATTGAACCAAATATTAATGAAATATTATATTTAACTGTTAATTATAATGAAATTAAAGACTTTTTGGATTTCACATTTTTGTTAGATAGTGAATATACAAATGAATCGGGTTATGATTATACTAATGCAAAAAAATCAGTAGCATTTACCTTTGATGATAGTCCAAATGAAAATAAAACTAATAAAATATTGTCTTATTTAAAAGATAATCATTTTCATGCAACATTTTTTGTTTTGGGAAATAAAATGTCTTCTAATAAAGATTTATTAATAAATATAAAAAATAATGGTAATGAAATTGGCAGTCATAGTTATGATCACAAGAATATGAATAAAATGAATGATGAAGAATTTATTGAAGATTTTGATAAAGTAAATAATATTTATAAATCAATATTTAATGAGAATATTAAATATATAAGACCGCCTTATGGGTTAATTAAAGATAAATATTTAAGATTAATAGATGCTTCTTATATCATGTGGAGTATGGATACTTTAGATTGGAAAAAAAGAAATAGTGATTATATAGTGAATTATGTAATTGATAATGTCAAAGATGGTGATATCATTTTGTTTCATGATTCTTATAGTAGTACAGTTAAAGCAGTAGAAGAATTACTTCCAATTTTATATAGTATGGGTTATCAAGTTATGAGTGTATCTGAATTGTTTGAATTAAAAGGAATGGATATAAAAAATAGTGAAAAATATTACAAAGCTACTTAAATAATACCGATATCAATACTACTTGTATTAGAATCATAATCTGCATAAATAGCAATAGCACCTGCTACTAAAAATAAAATATTAGCGATGAGTCTTTCAAATGCTACTTTAACTTCTTTTTTATTTCCATTTCTTTTTAAAAATTCTAAATTATCTATTGATACTAAAGTAAAATATAAATAAATGAAGAAAGCTACAACTAAAATAGTTGTAGTTATTTTTTGAGCATTTTTTAAACTTACTTTATTGTTGTTTAATATTGAATTTCTTTCAAAATAATTAGCTACTAATGCAAAGGTTACTATGAAATAATAAATTAACCAAATAAAATCTTCTTCTTTTAGTAATTTTAATTGTCTACTTAACTTATCCATATTAAATTTTATGTATTTTTTAAGAAAATTTCGTATAAAAAAAGGAAATCGAGGTGTGAGTGACGAATATTAATAGTGAAAGGAGAAAAAATAATGAAAAATGAAATTGTTAAAACCGAATTAAATGTAAATGAAAATTTAATTGGTATTATGAGAATAGGAGGAGTTGAATATATATCGTTAACAGATTTAGCAAAGTTAAAAAATTCAGAATATCCTAATGAGGTGATAAAAAAATGGATGTCAAATAAAAATTCATTTGATTTTTATTCTTTGTGGGAAGAATTATTTAATTCTAATTTTAATTCGGCGGAATCTCGCCGAATTAAAATAAATGAAGTTGGTTTGAATGCGTTTACAATGTCTCCAAGTCAGTGGAAAAGGAGGGTTAATGCTATTGGGATAATACCAAGTAGTGGTAGATATAGTAAAGGAACATATGCTCACCCAGATATTGCTTTAGAGTTTGCTTCGTGGATTGATACTAGTTTTAAACTTTATCTAATAAAAGAATTTGAACGTTTAAAATTAAATGAAGCTTATCAACAAAAAATAGAGTGGAATGTTCGAAGAAGTTTGTCAAAAACAAATTATAAAATTCAAACTGAATCTATAAATAATAATATTATACCTAATTTAACCGAAGAACAAAAAAGATATGTTTATGTTAGTGAAGCAGATGTTCTAAATGTTGCATTGTTTGGAATGACTGCTAAAGAATGGAAACAAAATAATCCGATGTTAGAAGGAAACATTCGGGATAATACAGATATATTACATTTGATTATTCTAAGTAATTTGGAAGTTTTAAATTCAGAATTAATAGAAGATGGTTTAGAACAATCTAAGAGATTAGAAAAACTAAACAATGTTGCAAAAAGGCAATTAGAATTATTATTTAATGAAAATAATATAAAAACAAAAGAAATAAGTTAACTTATTTCTTTTGTTTTACTAAATAATCATTTAATTTTCTAATTCTTACTTTAAAGCTTCCTACTAAAAATATAATTGAGGCAACAACTAATATTACGCCGGTTACGATATCCCATTTATTAGATGGATTTATAAATAAGTAAATACTAAATAATATACCGATAATACCTATTAAAAATAACCTATCAAGTCTATTTTTTATACTTTTGCCGAATTCTGTGTTATAAAAATTATTTTTTAATTCTTTTTTTTCATCCTTATTTAAAGAATAATATTTTAGTCTATACATATAACCACCTAAATAAATATTATCATTTATTTAAATTGGTTGCAATTAAAATGATTTTTAAGATATAATTAGTTTGGTGGTTATATGTTATTAGAACTTGATGAACTTAGTAATAAAAGAAGTTTAGAATTTGCTTACGATGTTTTAAAAGATAATGAAATAGATAAGAGAATATATGATTTAAAAAATGCTAGAACAAATGGAAGAATATATTTAAATAGTGTAGATGAAGTAGTATTAGAATGTAATTTTTGTGGTACTATGTTAATTGAAGATTCTATATCTTTAGAATTAGTGCCTTATGAGTTTAATATAGATATAGAAGAAAATCTAGAGACAATTGAAGAAAATTACGAAGAATGCTATGAAAAAGGTAAAAATACACTTGATTTAAAGAAGATTTTATGGCAAAATATTGTATTGGAAGTTCCCATTAGTTATTCGATGGTTAGTGATGCAGAACTTAAAGGCAATGGTTGGGAATTAATAAACGAAGATAGAAAAGTGGAAGAAATTGATCCACGTCTTAAAAAACTAGAAGATTTATTGAAAGGTGATGATTAGTTATGGCAGTTCCTTTTAGAAGAACAAGTAAAACAAAAAAAAGAATGAGAAGAACTCATCTTAAAAAAGAAGCTCCTACAGTTACAACTTGTACAAAATGTGGTGCAGCTTTAAGACCTCATAGAGCTTGTACAAAATGTGGAAACTATAAAAACGAAAACGTTTTAGAAGTATCTACTGAAGAATAAATAAATTAGAGACTTTATAAAATTATAAAGTCTTTTTTTATTGATGTTTGACAAACCGAAAGATATATTTTATTCTATTATTATAAGATAAAGGATATGATATATATGCGTTACAATAAATTTTCGAAATTTTTAGTAATTATACTTATAATAATTGAATGTGTAACTTTATATTTAATGGGAATGAGTTTATCTTCAAAAAAAACAATTAATTTATTAGAATTAAATAGTGAAGAAATATTAACTTCTGATGTTTTTGCAATAATGTTAGAACAAGAAGATGGTACTTTTAAAGAATCAGAAGATGCAAAATGGCCAACAGAAGGTTATATATATAACCATGAATTGTCTGGATGTACAGATAAAAATGGCAATACTTTAAATGGTGTGTTAACTTATAATGATACGACAAAGGTGGCAACATTAGATGCGAAAACTACAGTTAGCTGTTTTTTATATTTTAATGTTATTAAAGAACCTCCATCTGATTTTACTTTTTATTTAGGTGGTAGTAGTAATCCTGAATATTCTGTAACAGCAAATACAAAAGCATATTTATCATGGGAAGATGAAGATATAATTTCATATTGTATTACAGATGTAAATAATAGTAATAGTTGTACTTGGAATGAAATAAGCGGTTTAACAAATACGGTTGATCATGTATTAAATAATACACAAGGGACTCAAACTTGGTATGTGTTTATAAAAAATAAATATAATTTAATTTCTAATCCTATGGTTGATTCAATAATATACGATTCTGTTGCTCCAGTAATAGGTAATTTTTATTTAGGAGGAAGCGATGAACCCGACTATACAACGGGTGTAAGTACATTAGCTTACTCAACATGGAATGCAACTGATGTATCAAAATATTGTATAAGTACGACAAATAGTAGTGAAAATTGTGGTTGGAAATCTACTACTGGTACAAGTTTGAATGAATCTTATAGTTTAAGTAGTACAGAAGGTACTCAAACTAGATATTTATTTTTGATGGATAAAGCTGGTAATATATCATCATCAAAAAGCGATTCGATAATATATGATAAGACAGCACCAACAATAACAACATTTTATTTAGGAGGAAGTACTAATCCAACGTATGCAACAAGTACTAGTACAACATCTTATATTACTTGGAGTGCAACTGATGTGGCAAATTATTGCGTAAATACCACTAATAATAGTGCAAGTTGTAGTTGGAAAAGCGCGAGTGGAACAAGTACAAATGCATCATATACATTGAGTAGTACAGAAGGTAGTCAAACACGATATGTATTCTTAAAGGATAAAGCAGGAAATATATCATCATCAAAAAGTGATTCAATAACACTTGATTCTACGTCTCCAAGTGTAACGACATTTTATTTAGGAGGAAGTACTAATCCAACATATACAACAAGTACTAGTACAACATCTTATATTACTTGGAGCGCAACTGATGTGGCGAATTATTGCGTAAATACTTCAAATAGCAGTTCAAGTTGTAGTTGGAAAAGTGCAAGTGGAACAAATGCAAATGCATCATATACATTGAGTAGTACCCAAGGTAGTCAAACGCGATATGTATTTTTAAAAGATAAAGCAGGAAATGTTTCTACATCTAAAAACGACGCGATAACATTAGATTCTATTTCTCCTGTAGTAACTAGTGCATCTGACACAACGAAAGGAACGATGAAAGCTAGTGTAACAGAAAATGGTAGTGGTATTAGTCAGGTTTGTGTTAATAGTACCTCTTCTTCTACTAGTGGGTGTACTTGGGAATCAATGAGTGCTGTTTCATTTACAACAACAAAAAAAGTAGCTTCTGCTGGAACGTATTATTTGCATGTTAAAGATAAAGCAGGTAATGTAGGTCATAGTGGTGCAGTAGCACTAACCATAGTACCACCTAATTTATATTTAATATGTAAAGGCATGACTTTATCAGCATGTTTAAGTAATTCTGATAAAGTTGCTGAAATTCAAGAAATTGCCAATATGAGTGATGGGTTATCTGGTGGTATGTATAGATATCAAGGAAAAACAGGAACGGTCGAAAATAATTATATGTGTTTTGGAACTACAAGTACATCAACTTGTACAAGTAATCCAGGAAGATATATGTATCGTATAATTGGAGTTAATTCTAGTGGCCAAATAAGACTTATTAAGAAAACTAGCATAGGAGACTTAATGTGGCATACTGCTGCAGAAACTAGTGTAACATGGCCAAGTAGTAATTTAAAAAGTCTTATTAATGGCTCAACTTATCTTACTAATACAACTTATGTTCCTTCTGGATGGAGTAGTAAAATAGCAACTTATGCTTGGAAATATGGTAATATTGAACACGCTGATTATACTGGTTCATCAAGAACGCCTCAGGATGCGGTTAATGGTAATAGTTATCATGCTGATAATTCATATGCTATAGAAAATGCATTTACTAGTACTTCATCATATAAAGTAAGTTTAATGTATGTAACTGATTATTTCTATTCTCATAGTGATACAGGACCGGGAACTGGAACATCAGCTAGTACATCGTGGCTTCATCTTCTTAATAATGAGGCATCTAATAGTCCTGCTGAATGGACAATGTCTAGAAAAGGACATAATGGTACATATAATTTAGTATGGCAAATTACAGTAGATGATGTTTATCCGAATTTCAATGGTTTAGTATGGGGTGCTTGGTATGGTTATATGTGTGATAATGGTTGTGCTGTAAGGCCTACATTCTATCTAACAAATACGTTGCAAATAACTGGTGGTAATGGAACAATAACTAGTCCATATATATTATCGTAGTAAAATGAAGTTAAATACTTCATTTTTTTAAGTGTTAAATTGACAAAGTTAATTAATTATTTTATCATTAATATGATAATGGTTATAAATAACGAAAATAGGGAAGGATAATTACATGAATAAAAAGGTAATTAAAATAATAATACCTGTTTTAATTATCGTGGAACTTTGTTTCACCTTTTTAACATGTAAGAGTTATGCCAATAAAGAAGTAGATAAAGTATCAAAAGTTAATGAAATAAATCATAATATATTTAAAATGTATGTTGAAACTGATGAAGAGGGAGTTTATGAAGAATTTTTTGGTTCTACTGAATTTCCTGGTTTGGGTTATAAATTAAATATGGAAAAAACAAAATGTGTTAATAGTATGGCAGAAGAAGTTAAAGGTATTCTTGGTTATAGTAAAGGTGAACTTGTTTTAAGACATCATGAAAGTGTATTTTGTTATTTATATTTTGATTTAAAAGGCCCTGATATTGAAATAAATGTTAGTACTAATGGTGTAGCTAATACCATACCATCAACACTAGGTTATGTAAAGGAAATAACGTGTGAAAATGGAACAACTCCAACATGGAATTATACTTATAATAGACTAGAGTTTACACATGTAAAAAGTGATGAAACTATATGTAATTTAAAATATACAAAAGATACTAAAACATATAAAACTCTTATAAATAAAGTTGAAGGTGACAGTGAAGTTGTTCATGAAACTTTTGATTATGGAGATTATAGTTCTACTACTACTATAGCACAGAGTGGATATACTAATACTTCGATGTATTCTTCATCTAGTTGGACATCAAGTAGTGGTACTTCGACACCAAATGCATTTGTTTATAGTGGAACATCTTGGAGTAGTGTTCCTGCAAATTTAACTTCAGATAAATATTATAATTTAAAAATGTATGTTACAACTCCAGGATATTATGAACTTTGTTACAACATTGAAAAAGGTCATTCATCAAATTCTTTGTATGTGATGAGAAATGTTACTACATGGCGTATTAATGGTGATATGTATGTTTCTGCAGATCCTTATTCTACAGAAAGTGGTTGTGTGGAAGTAAGCTATTTGGGAACAAATAATTATATAAAAGTTGTCCAAAAAGCTTATAGTGATTCTTCATATGGAATTGCTAAAATGAATTTTTATTTAAAGAAAACTGATAAAGATATTTCTTATGATGCCGGATATAGGTATGAAGGTGCTAATCCTAATAATCATGTTTGGTTTAATAATGAAATGTGGAGGATAATTGGAAGTATTCCGACTAAAACTACAAGTGGTACTAAAAATTTAGTTAAGCTAGTAAAAAGTGATGCTTTAGGTGGTGGAATATATGGTGCTGCAAGTTATGCAAGTAGTAAGATAAAAACATTACTTAATAGTTATTACTATGGTAAAAAAAATGCTACAAATAGTAATTATTGTAAATGGGGACTTAGCAATTATGATAGTGCAATATGCGATTATACAGTCAAAGGAATTGGTACAAATGATGTATGGGGTAGTATGATTGAACAAGTCTATTGGAATGCTGGTAATGTAAATTTGACAATTGATACAGCAGATTGGGCTTTTAGAAACGAAATTAAGAATCAAACTACTATTGGATATGTTGGATTAATGAATGTTAGTGATTATGGTTATGCTACTAGTGCATCTCATGACACAATAATGTTTTCTTATGATACTTTAGAACATACTTCTAATAATTGGTTATATGGTCAAGGTGGAGAATGGTTACTAAATCCAGCAGAAGATACTTCTATGAAATATATAATTGGTATTCAAGCGATGGGAAATACTCATATGCAAAATAATGGTGCTTCAGCTATAATTAGACCAGTAGTATATTTAGATCCATCAGTATATATAGTTAGTGGTACAGGTACTTATACAAATCCTTACCATATAGCAATGAAGTAGGTGATATGATGAAAAAGAAACGTATATTTATAATTTTAATATTAATAGCACTTACTTTAACTATTTTAACATCTTTATGTTTTGGAAAAAATAATAATAAAACTTTTATTAAAGATGGTGTGTTATTTGCTTTAAC
Source organism: Bacilli bacterium (assembly GCA_017441065.1). GTDB lineage: Bacteria > Bacillota_I > Bacilli_A > RF39 > UBA660 > SIG200. The sequence continues at coordinate 40,791 of JAFSAI010000004.1, forward strand.
TTTAGATGGTTTAGCTATATCTGATTTTCCCGAACGTGGAGATTATAGTGTGGAAATTGACTGTGACAATGCAGTTGGAAAATGGCTTCCTAAGGAATGGAAATTTGTATTAGAAAATATAACAGGAAAAGTATCTTGTAATTTAGATTTTCATTCAAATCCTAAGTCAATATCAGAAATTGTAGAAAGTTATCCTAAAGTTAAAATGTCCCAAAGTGGTTATTCAACCAATATGTTTTATAGTACCAGTTATACTTCTGCTAGTGGAACTAATATAACTAATGCTTTTTCGTTTAATAATAATGAATGGAGTAGTATTCCATCTAATTTAACTTCAGGTAGATATTATCATTTAAGAATGAATGTTGGTATTCCTGGTTATTATGAACTTTGTTATACTATGTCAAAAGGATATTCGGGAAATTACCTTTACTTATATAATGGTTCTACAAGAATGACTATTGAGGGTTTAACATTTTTAAAAGCATCACCCGATGAAGTTAAAATGGGATGTGTAGATTTAGGATATGTTTCAAGTTATGTAAAAGTTACCCAAAGAGCATATAATAGTTCAACTGATGGTATAGCTAAATTAAGCTTTTATTTAAAAGGTAGTGGAGTTACTGATCAAGGTGATGCTGGTTATAGGTACGCTGGTACAAATCCGGGTAATTATGTTTGGTTTAATAATGAGCTATGGAGAATAATTGGAAGTATTCCAACAAAAGTAGATTCTTTGGGTACTACTAAAAATTTAGTTAAGATAATTAGAAATGATGCTATAGGAAGTATTGCCTATGATGCAAAATACTCTGATGAAGCTACTGGAATATGGGGAAATAATACTTTATATACATTGCTTAATAGTTATTACTATGGAGCTAAAAATGCTACTAGTAGTAGTTATTGTTATGTTACAACACAAAGTACTAAATCAATATGTGATTATACTAGTATAGGTATATCTCCAACTGAATATTATGGAAAAATGGTTAAAAAAGTTTATTGGAATACTGGAGCAAGTTCAGGTGTGAATTTTGCATCAGAAGCTTCTAATCAAACAATTAATGCTTATGTAGGTCTTATGACTTTTAGTGATTTATATTATTCTAGTGGAGGAGATACACACGAACAATGGTTAAATAAATATCCTTATGAATGGACAAGTACAGCATATGCATCTGATACAGTTAAAGTATATGGTACTTATGAAGGTTCAACTAGATACTATAATCCATATAATTATAGACTTGCTATAAATATGCTTACTGGAATGGTAGCAAGACCTGTAGTATACTTAGATGAATCAGTATATATTGTAAGTGGAGACGGAACAGAAATTAATCCATATCAATTATCAATGTAAAATATTATACCAAAAGAAGCAAAAACTTTATTTTGCTTCTTTTTTAAAATTGACAAACATTAATTATTATTTTATTATTATATTGATACTAGATGTTATAAATACCGATAAAGATATTTGAATAACTTATCTAATATTTAAACATAATAGTATCAAGAAGGGTTAAGTTAATATGAATAGAAAGTTTGTAAGTAGGGTAATTCTGCCTATTTTAATTATAGTGGAACTAAGTTTCCTCTTTTTGACATGGATGTCATATTCTAATAAAGATATAAAAGAAATAAAAGAAGAAAATAAAGTAAATAAAGAAATGTTCTCGATGTATGTAGAAAATAAAGATGGAGAATACGTTGAATATACAGATAGTGAATACTATCCAATAGGATTAAAATATTACTTTAATGAAGAAAGAAGTAATTGTACAGATAATAAAGGAAAAGTAGTAAGTAATGTAATATCATATAACAATAGTAAAATTACTGTATCAAGTAATAAAACATTATTCTGTTATTTGTACTTTGACTTAGATAAAGTACCACCACAAACATTTACCTTCTACTTAGGAGGAAACACTAATCCAGAATATATAACTAGTACAAGTACCACAGCATATCTATCATGGACAGATAATGACATAGAAAGTTATTGTATAAATACAGAAAACAATTCAAGTAGTTGTAATTGGATAAGTACAACAGGTAATTCAATAAACCCAAGTTATACAATAAGTACACAAGGAAGTAATACAAGATATGCATTCATAAGAGATGCAGCAGAAAATATATCACCAGTAGTAAGTGATGTAGTATTTTTAGATAGTGTAGCACCAGTAATAACAAGCGCAATTGATAGTGGTTCAGGAACAGCAAATGTAACAGTAACTGAGACAGGAAGTGGAGTATCACATGTATGTGTAAATACAAGTAGTTCATCAACAACAGGATGTATATGGGATGAAGTAAGTGGAACAACATTTACAAGTACAACAGCAGTAACTATAACAGGTAACTATTATATTCATGTAAAAGATAAAGCTGGAAATATAGGTCACAGAACAAGTGCTATAAGTATAGTCAAACCAGTACCAAGTTTGTATACATTATGTTCATCATACACAAATATGGGAACGTGTATGACAAGTGAATACGGAAGTACAAAGATGCAAGAAATTGCTAATATAGGCTCAGATGCAGGAATGTATAGATATCAAGGAACATACAATGTGGTTGATAATAATTACATATGTTTTGGTACAAATAATAAATCAACATGTACAGGAAACACAGATGCATATATGTATAGAATTATAGGTGTAGATTCAAGCGGTCAAATTAAACTGATCAAGAAAGAAGCGCTAAATACAGTAGTAAAATGGTGGAGTGCCTCAAAAGTAGATATACAATGGCCAGATAGTTTGATAAAATCAGCTATAAATAGCAGTTCATTCTTAACAAATAAAACATATGTCCCAACAGGATGGGAAAGTAAAATAGCAACTTATGATTGGAAATACGGAGATACAACAAGTTATGGTAATTATAATGGTCCAACAATATATACAATAGAAAATGCATGGACAACTTCGGTAAATGCAAAAATTGGATTAATGTATATACATGATTACTATTATGCATATGCATCAGGAGGAGCCCCAGGAAGTTATAGTAATGCAAAAACAGCGTGGATATTTTTGGATAATAATGATGATACTGCTCCAAATCTTTCAGAGTGGATAATTACACGTACTGGCGTTGATGGTAATTACTATGTTTTAAAGTTTATAAATAGTAATGGTAGTGTTAATGGTGATTATAATATGGACAACGATCGTTCGGTTCGTCCGGTCTTCTATCTGACATCCGACATAAAAATAACAGGTGGAACAGGAGCAATAGATGATCCATATATAATAAGTTAATCGTCAACTAGACCATAAAAATAGTATTTCTAAGTTTACTGAGATAGAAAAATTCTATCTCTTTTTATTTGTCAAAATATTGTAAATATAAATTAATAAGTAAATATTTTGGTTGATTTTATTTACTTTTTGGAGTAGTTATAGTAAAATAATGGTAGACAGTGGAGATAAGTGTCAGAAAGTGGGTGATATAAATGTTTATGGGAGAATATCATCACAATATTGATGAAAAGGGAAGAATTGTTATTCCTGGTAAGTTTAGAGAAGATAATACTAAGCTAATAGTTACTAGAGGTTTAGAAAAATGTCTTTACTTATATACTGAGAGTGAATGGAATAAAATAGTTGAAAAACTTAATAAATTACCATTTACTAAAAAAGATGCCCGTACATTTATGAGATCTTTCTTTGCTGGTGCCACTGCATGCGATTTCGACCGATCTGGTAGAATCAATATTACCTCCCCGTTGGTTAGCTACGCCGGTTTAACAAAAGAATGTGTTATAATCGGCGTAAATGACCGCATAGAAATATGGGATGAAACATTATATAATGCCTTTTTAGATGATAATGCATCTAAGTTAGAAGAAATTGCTGAAAACTTATTTGAGGGTAATCATGAAACATTATAGTGTTATGTGTAATGAAATTATTGATTCTTTGAATATTAAACCAGATGGTATTTATGTTGATGCTACACTAGGTTATGCTGGTATGAGTAGTAAGATACTAGAAAAATTAAATAGTAATGGACTACTAATAGGGATTGACCAAGATAGTGAAGCAAGAGAGTACTCTAATAAAGTGCTTAGCAAAATTAGTGATAATTATAGAATAGTGGATGCTAATTTTGCAGAACTAAAAGAAAAATTAGAAGAATTAAATATTAATAAAATAGATGGAATAATATTTGATTTAGGTTTTTCATCACCTCAAATTGATGATGAAAAACGAGGGTTTTCTTTTATGAAAGATGCTCCTTTAGATATGAGAATGAATATTACCAGTAAGTTAACTGCTAAAGATGTAGTAAATACTTATAAAGAAGAAGACTTAATAAAATATTTTTTCGAATATGGAGAAGAAAAGTTATCTAGAGTAATAGCTAAAAAAATAGTAGAGGTAAGAAAAAATAAAGAAATAGATAGAACTTTAGAATTAGTAGAAATAATAAAGAGTGCTGTTGGTGCTAATTATTTCTTTAAGAATCATCCTGAAAGAAAAATATTTCAAGCATTAAGAATTATTGTTAATGATGAACTTGAGGTATTAAAAAAAGTATTACCAGATGCTATTGAGTTATTAAATAAAGGTGGAAGAATGAGTGTTATAACATTTCATTCATTAGAAGATAGAATAGTTAAGAATGTATTTAAAGAATATAGCGAAGTTAACGAAATATTTAAAGGGCTTCCTAGTATTCCAGAAGAATATCAAGCAAAACTAAAAATAATAAATAAAAAGCCAATAGTGGCAAGTGATAAAGAAATAGAAGAAAATAGTAGAAGTCATAGTGCTAAACTTAGAATAGTAGAAAGGGTATAGAAATGAAAAGTAAAAAACAGAAGAAATTAAAATTACTTAAAGGTGAAAAATTTATGTATGTATTATTAGTGTTTCTAATAATATCTATACCTACAGTAAATGTTTTTAGCAAAGCATTATTATCTGAAACAAATATTAAAGCTGAAAAGTTAAAGAGTAAGATAGAAAAACAAGAAAATGCTAATGAAAGTTTAGAAATGCAAATTAATGAATTAGTTAGCATGGAAAACATCCAAAAAATAGCAGATGCTTATGGTTTATCTTATATAAGTGATAATATTGTAAAAGTAGATGAATAAGACACAGAAAAATCTGTGTTTTTTTTATTTCGGTATACAAGACGTTAACTTGAAAATCACATTAATTTGTGGTATATTGTATATAGATGAAGGAAACTTCATAAAATAAAAAAGGAACACTTAATAACGCATGTTGAGTGTTGCCATAAATGGTTTCCACCTAAATCATTGCTGAGTTAGGTGGTTTTCTTTTATATTAAAACTATAAATAGCAATAATAATAAAAGGAAAATAATTATGAATAATACTGTGATTAATAAATCTTTCTTATGCATATTATCGCCTCCCTTCATTAGAAGATTGGCACCACCCAACTTATTAAGGTTCCTGAAAGTATTATACCAAACAATTATTCGTAAAACAATATAAAATCATTTTTCCTGGGGATTTAAATGTTTCTTTGCCTTTTTTATAAGTGATAATATTTGCATTCCGTTGAAACAGTTGGTGTTGTTAGAAAAATAATCGAAAACTTAGTGGTACAATGTCGGAAGAATAGCAAATAATTGTAAATAACCTGTATGGTTATTTTAATTTGCTTGAATTTATAGTAAAATTATTATAATGGATGGTGAATAGGATGAAAAAGAAGGTTACAGTAAGAATACCTAAAGCAATTATTTTTATTGTGGCTTTATTTTTTATAATCATCATAGGAAGACTTTCTTATGTATCATTAAGTAGTAGTATTGATGGAATTAATTTAAAAGAGTTTGCAGATAATAGAAATACTAAAAGTGAAACAATATATGCTAAAAGAGGAAATATATACGATAAATTTGGTGATGCTTTGGCATCTACTGTTAATTCATATAAAGTAATAGCATACCTAGATTCAAATCGTACTACTAATAGTAGTAATCCTAAACATGTAGTTGATAAAGAAAAAACAGCAAAGGCACTAAATGAAGTTTTAGGGATAGATTATGATTGGGCAATTGAAAGATTAAGTAAAGATGCTTATCAAGTTGAATTTGGTTCTAAGGGTAAAGGAATAAATGAATCTGATAAGAATAAATTGGAAGAAATGGATTTACCAGGAATTGATTTTGTTAGTAGTATTAAAAGAACATATAATATGGGTTCTTTTGCATCATATATAATTGGGTATGCAAAAATAAAAAATGAAGAAGAAAATGCTGAAATTATTGGAGAATTAGGATTAGAATCTTATTATAATGAAGAATTAAGTGGTGTTGATGGTAAAACTACTTATCAAACAGATGCTTATGGATATACACTTCCTAGTGCAGAAGTTATAACTGAAGATGCAGTAGATGGTGATGATATCTATTTAACAATAGATAGTAATATTCAAATGTTTGCTGAAACATTAGTAAGTAATTTAAAAAAAGAATATGAAATGAAGTGGATGATATTTTCGGTAATGGATGCTAAAACTGGAGCAATAGTAGCATCATCCACTTATCCAAATTTTGATCCAAATGATTTAAACACAATAACATCTTATATGAATCCTTTAGTTAGTACTCAATATGAACCAGGTAGTACAATGAAAATATTCTCTTGGGCATCTAGTATTGAAGCAGGATTATATGATGGTACTAAAAGATTTGAATCTGGGCAAATAAAAGTTGCCGATGTAACAATTAAAGACTTTAATAAACAAGGTTGGGGTAAAATTAGCTACGATACAGGTTTTGCTTATTCATCAAACGTAGCAGCTACTAATTTAGCTCTAGAACTTGGAGTTGATAAATTAACTGATTATTATAAGAATTTAGGTTTTGGTAAAAAAACTGGCATAGAGTTAGCTAATGAAGTTAATGGTAAAATTAATTTCCAATATAAAAGTGAACTTGCTACTGCAGCATTTGGTCAAGGTATTACAGTAACTCCAATTCAAATGCTTCAAGCTCTTACGGCACTTACAAACGATGGTACTGTATTAAAACCATATATTGTAGATAAAATAGTTAATGATAAAGATGAAGTTGTTTATGATGGTACTAGAACTGAAGTTGCTAAAGTATATAGTAAAGAAACAATGGATTATATGAAAAAATTAATGCATAATGTTGTTTATGATGGACTTGATTCATCTAAAAATTGGCAACCAAAGAAAACTACAATAATCGGTAAAACAGGAACAGCACAAATTGCTAGTCCCGAAGGTGGTTATTTAACTGGTGGTAATGATTATGTAAGAAGTTTTGCTGGTATTTTCCCTGAAGAAAAACCACAATATATAGTATATATTGCTGCTCAACAAATTAATACAGGAGCATCATCTATAGCTAAAGAATTTACTAGTGCAATAGATAAGATGGTATCATATTTAGGAATTGAAGAAAAAGATAATGAAATTGAAGAAAAGATAGTAAATTTAAATAATTATATAAGTTTAGAAGTAATTACTACTGTAGAAGAATTAAAAAATAAAAAATTAAATGTATATGTACTTGGAACTGGTAAATATATAATTAATCAATATCCATTAAAAAATACAAGTGTTTCAGAATATGGAAAAGTATTTTTAGTAAGTAATAATACTGATTATATAATGGAAGATATTACTGGATGGAGTTTAAATGAGGTAATGACTTATACAAGTCTTTTAGGTATAGAGTTGGTTACTAATGGTTATGGTTATGTAACTAGTCAAAGTATACCAGCTGGTACTCCTATAACTAGTGGTATAAGTTTAAATGTAACATTAAGTAAATAAGAAAAACATACAATTTTATTGGTGATGTAAAATTGTATGTTTTTTTGTAAAAAAATGTAAAAATTTGATAACTGATGTAATTTGATTGATTTTGTGAAATTTGTGTGTTAAATTTAAACTATGAAAGGTTAGGATAGGTAATGAAAAGATTTTATTCAATTATTCTGTTAGTATTAGCAGTTGTATTAATGCCAACTTTAGTACTAGCAGAAGGTAATGTTGCTGAAGTAAATGGTACTGGTTACGATACTATTGAAAAAGCAATGACTGCTGCCGAAGGAACTGATTATGAAGTAAAATTATTACAAGATGTTACTTTAGCAGCTACAAAAGTAGTAAACAAAGATTTAACTATCAACTTAAATGGACATTCTATTAAATATACTAGTTTGTTATTTGAAGTTTATGGTGCTGAGTTTACTGTTAAAGGAACTGGTTCTTTAGAAGAAACTGTTCCAGATTATGCTCCAATTGCAGTGTATGGTTCTGCAACAAATAATGCTGATTTTGCTTCAGTAGTTAATGTTGAAGAAAATGTTACACTAAAAGGTTGGGCAGGAGTTATGGTTCGTCAACACGCTAAATACAGCGCTAAAACAGCTGACTCAAACGATTCTTATGGTGTAGAAGTAAATTTTGCAGGAAAAATCATTTCTGTTCTTGATAGCGGAAATGGTACAGGTTCTGGTATTTATGTAAATGGAAACATTTTACATACTACAAATGCTCCGGTAATTAATATTGCAAAGACTGCTAATATTACTAGTCTTGGAGTAGGTATTCTTAGTGCTGGTTATTCAGTAGTAACTGTTGAAGGCGGTTCTATAGTTGGTGATGAATCTGGTATCGAAATGCGTGCTGGAGAATTATATGTTAAAGGTGGAACAATCAAATCAACAGCTACTAAATTAGAAGTTGTACCAAATGGAAATGGTTCAACTACTATTGGTGCTGGTATTGCTGTAGCACAACATACAACAGCAAACGTTGTTAAAGTTGAAGTTACAGGTGGTGAAATAATTGGTTATGTAGCATTCAATGAAGCTAATCCAGAACAAAACACAACTGATGAAGTTAAAGATGTAGATTTAACAATTAAAGGTGGTAGTTTTGAAACTACTAATACTGCAGCTGGTGCTAAAGCTGTATCAAGTGAAACTCAAACAGAATTTGTTCAAGGTGGAGAATTTAACGTAGCTCCAACTGATGAAGCTATTGCAGATACTATGACTAAAAAAGAAGAAAATGGTGTAGTATATGTTGGTAAAGAAAGCAATGTTACTGTAAAAGATGCTACAAATGGAGAAGTTAAAGCAGATAGAACTACTGCCGTTGAAGGACAAACAGTTACATTAACAATTACTGCTGCTAAAGGTTATAAATTAGATAAAGTTGTTGTTAAAGATGCTGCTGGAAAAGAAGTTACAGTTACTGATGGTAAATTTGTAATGCCAGGTTCAAATGTTGAAGTTAGTGCTACATTTATTGCAGAAACTCCAGAAGTTCCAAAAACTGGTGATAGTGTTATGTTATTCGTTGCTCTAGGATTTATGAGTATTGCTGCTATTGCAGTTGCAAGTAACAACCTAAAAAGACGTACAACTAGATAATTAAATAAAAAATATAGATCACAAAAGAGTTAGAGAAATCTAACTTTTTTTGTTTGTTGACAAAAGTTGTTTTTTAGTATATATTGTAAGAGACGTTTTACTTAGAATGACAATTTAAATAGCATATATAGGGGCTACATATAAAAATGTGGTTTTTTGTAATTTAGAAAGGAGATATAAAAAGCTCTTTATTTTGTCGTTTCTAAATATATGGAAGGAGTTGATAAAATGTCATTCATCGAGGTTAAAAACATAAATAAAACATTTAAGGTTCCTGAAAAAGAAAAAGGAAAATTAAGCGTTTTAAAAAGTTTCTTTAATAGAAAATATAAATATATTAAAGCAATAAATAATATCTCATTTTCTATTAAAAAGGGCGAAATAGTAGGATATATTGGTCCGAATGGAGCAGGAAAATCTACTACTATAAAAATACTTTCAGGAATACTTGTTCCTGACTCAGGAAATGTTGTAATTGATAAATTGGTACCATATAAAAATAGACGTGAATATGTATCTAATATTGGTGTAGTTTTTGGTCAAAGAAGTCAGTTATGGTGGGATATTCCTGCAATAGATTCATTTAATTTACTTAAAGATATTTATAAAATTCCAGATGATAAATATAATAAGAATTTAAATGAACTAATTGAACTATTAAATTTGAAAGACATTATAAATATTCCAGTTAGACAACTAAGCTTAGGAAGTAGAATGCGTTGTGAAATAGCAGCATCTTTACTTCATAGTCCTAAAATATTATTTTTAGATGAACCAACAATTGGTTTAGATGCTATTTCTAAAAAAATAGTTAGAGACTTTATAAAAAAATTAAATAAGAAAAATAAAGTAACAGTTATATTAACTACACATGATATGGCTGATATAGAAGCTTTGGCAAAAAGAATAATTTTAATTGGTAAAGGAGAAGTTTTATATGACGGAACACTTTCTAATTTACAAAAAAATTATGACTATTTAAGAAAAATAAAAGTAAAAACTAAGGATAAAATTAAAATAAAAAGAAATTATATAGTAGATGAGAAAAATACAAAAGATGGAATAGAATTTACAATTGATATTAGAAAAGTAGAAATAAGTGATTTTATTAAGTTATTATCTTCTAAAATATCTATTATAGACATCGATATTGATAGTGGTAATATTGATGATTTAATAGTTAGATTATATGAGGAGTATAAAATATGAAATCCTATTTATCTTATTTTAAATTAAAGTTTACAATAGGATTACAATACAGAGCTGCAGCTTTAGCAGGAATATCTACTCAGATATTTTTTGGATTAGTATATATTTTAGTTTATGTAGCTTTCTATGAATCTGATGCTACAAGTATACCAATGCCACTTAATGAATTAGTAAGCTTTCTATGGTTAAACCAAGCGTTTTTTGCATTAGTATATTTGTGGTATAAAGATAAGGACATTATTAATTTAATTAAAACAGGTAATATTGCTTATGAATTATGTAGACCGCAGGATGTTTATATGATGTGGGCATCTAAAATATTTGGTGAAAGGTTGTCTAATGCAACATTAAGATTTTTACCAGTAATAATTATAGCTATGCTTTTACCAGCACCTTTTAATTTAGATTTATCTATAACTTTGCCTAGATTTATTATATTTATTATATCGTTTATACTATCATCTTTATTAATGACATTTTTAGTGCTTTTATATCATATTATTTGTTTATTTACACTAGATGAAAAAGGAATAGTAAATATATTTATGGTAGTTTCTGATATATTATCTGGATTAGTATTACCGATTCCGTTTTTTCCGACTTTTTTTCAAAATATAGCTAACATATTACCATTTAGATATATAAGTGATTTTCCATTTAGATTATATGTTGGTAATATCCCGTTAAAAGAAGGTGTTATTGGAATAGTAGTGCAAATTATTTGGATGATTATATTAATAATTATTGGGCAAATTTTAATGAAAAAAGCTTTGAATAAAGCAGTTATTCAAGGAGGTTAATATGAATCTTTATTTAAAATATTTTAAAATTCATTTAAAGAGTGAAATGCAATATAAGATGTCATTTATATTATCGTTTGTATCTCAATTCTTTGTGTTCTTTGGTTATTACTTTACAATAATTTGTTTATTTGATAAATTTTCTAATTTAAAAGGATTTTCTCTTTATGAAGTATTACTTACATTTGGGATTATTCAATTTGGCTTTGCTTTTTGTGAATCATTTTTTAGAGGAATTGATCAGTTTGATAGACTAATAGTTGATGGTGGTTTTGATAGACTTTTATTGAGACCACAAAATATATTACTTCAAGTATTTGGTCAAGAAATAAGTTTTGTAAAATTATCTAGACTATTTCAATCGATAATAGTACTTATTATTGCTATTATAAATATTGATGTGGTTTGGGATATAAAAAAAGTTATAACTTTAATTTGCATGTTAATTAGTTCAGTTCTAATATTTTTATCAATATTTATTTTAGCAGCATCATATTGTTTTATTACAATAAAAGGATTAGAAGTTAGAAATGTATTTACTGATGGTGGTAAACATATGGCTCAATATCCAATTGGTATATTTAAAAAAGGTTTTGTATTTTTCTTTACTTATATAATCCCATTTGGTTTTGTAAATTATTATCCGTTGTTGTATTTAATTGATAAAGTAAACAATGATTTATATATGATATCGCCACTTATTACTATTCTTTATTTAATTCCTTGTATTTTTATCTTTTATAAAGGTGTTAAAAAATATTCTAGTGTTGGTTCTTAAAATATATTGTTTAAAACAATATATTTTTTTTGTATTTTGTTTTATAATTAACGTATTAGAAGAATTAGAAATATGGAGTTGATTAAGTTTGGATATGACTTTTCTTATTGCTCAGTTAATTGGTGCGGTAGCATTTATTATATTAATTTTTAGTTTCCAGCAAGATGATGCAAAAAAATTATTTAGATATCAAATTGCTTCAAGTTTACTCTTTTCAATACAGTATCTTTTATTGAACGCTATGTCAGGATTCTTTATAAATATAGTGGGTTTATTTAGAAATTATGTATTTAGTAAATGTGATAAAAAAGTACCATTTATTTGGATATTTATAGTTATATTTATAATGTTATTAATTATTCTAGTTTCTTTTGATGGACTTCATAGTATTTTGCCAATTATTGCTGGTATTATTTATACAATTGCATTAGGTTATAAAAACTTAAAGTTTATTAGAATAGCAGAAATAATATCATGTATATTATTTATAATATATAATATTTATGTATATGCCTTTGTGGGAATTGTATCGTCGATAATAGAATTAGCATTTGGTTTAATTGCAGTTTATAGATTTGATATAAAAAGAGATAAATAAACAATAAAAAACATATTATTTAGTGGTGAATAATATGTTTTTTAATGACATACATACAAGAATTCGTTTTGTAATTTTAGTAGTAATAATTATTCTATTATTAGTTATTGGGAAAGTTTTTTATATACAAGTTATTTCTTATAATAAATTATCAAATATTACTGAAGATTTATGGAGTAGAAAAATGACTATAAATGCTCCGAGAGGAGATATTGTTGATCGAAATGGAAATGTACTTGCTACTAGTGTTGTTACTACAACTATATATGTTGTACCAAATCAAATAGTAGATAAGAAAAAAGTTTCAGAAGAAATAGCAAAAATTCTAGAATGTGATTATGATGATGTTTATAAATATGTATCTAAAAATAGTAGTATGGAAATTATTAGAAAAGGAATGGATTTAAGTAGTGAAGTTGCTGATAAAATAGATAAATTAGGATTTGATGGAGTATATTTAGTTGTAGATTCCAAAAGATATTATCCCTATGGAGAAAAGTTATCCCATATTATTGGTTTTGTAGGTAGTGATAATCAAGGATTATCTGGATTAGAACTTACATACAATGAGTATTTAACAGGTATTAATGGTGAACTTAAATATTATAGTGATGGTAAAGGTAATAAATTAGAAATACCTGATAGTTATGTTGCTCCGACTAAAGGTATGACTTTAGAATTAACATTAGATTTAGAGATGATTGAAGCAGTAGATAATGAACTTTCTAATGCAATGGATAAATATAATAGTGATGGTGCGATTGCAATTGCTATGAATCCTGATACTGGAGAAATACTTGCAATGGGTAGTAAACCTAGTTTTGATCCCACTAATTATCAAGATTATAGTGAAGAAGTAATTAATAGAAACTTGCCAATATGGATGACTTTTGAACCTGGGTCAACATTTAAAATAATTACTCTAGCAAGTAGTATAGAAGAAAAAACTGTTGATTTGTTTAATGATAGTTTTACAGATAGTGGAGCAGTAACTATAGATGGTTCTACACTTCATTGTTGGAAACATGGTGGTCATGGAACACAAACATTTTTAGAAGTTGTTGAAAATTCATGCAACCCTGGTTTTGTTTCTTTAGGAAATAAACTAGGTGTTGATAAATTGATGGGATATATTAGAAATTTTGGTTTTGGTAGTAAAACGGGAATTGACTTAAATGGAGAAGGTAATGGGATTTTATTTAAAAATGAGAATATGGGTCCAGTAGAACTTGCTACTACTGCCTTTGGTCAAGGAATAAGCGTTACACCAATACAACAAATAACTGCAGTATCTGCTGCTATAAATGGTGGCTTTTTAAATACACCATATGTAGTATCTTCGATAATTGATCCTAGTAGTGAATCCATTATTTATGAAAATAAAAAAGTTACTAAAAGACAGGTTATAAGTGAAGAAACTTCAGCAACAGTAAGATATGCTTTAGAAAGTGTAGTTGCTAATGGAACTGGAAGAAATGCTTATATTGAAAATTATCGTGTAGGTGGAAAAACTGGAACTGCCCAAAAAGTATCTGATGGAAAATATTTAGTTGGTAATTATATTTTATCTTTTATAGGCTTTTTGCCAGCAGATAATCCAGAAATTGTAGTTTATGTAGCTGTTGATAATCCTAAAGGAGTAACTCAATATGGTGGTACTGTATCAGCTCCTATTGCCAGAAGTATTATGATGAGTGCTATTGAAGTGTTAAACATTCCTGAAAAAGACGGTGGAATGTTAAAAGAATATGTTTATACAGATACTAAATATTTAATACTACCTAATGTAGTTGGTATGAACAAAGAAAATGCAACAAAAGCATTAAAAGATTTTAAAGTTAAATATAGTGGGAATGGTGATAAAGTTGTTTATATGTCTCCAAAAGCAAATAGTTTTCAAAGTGTTGATACAACTATAACATTAATGTTAAATTGATGTAAATTTGTGTAAAATAGTTTTTAGCAAATATAAAAAGGTTTATTTAGTAGTGTATAATTAAAGAGAGGTGGATTATTCATGTTAATTCTTGCAAAAGCTGCAATGGGAATGATGTTAGGATTTATTTTAGCAATAGCTAGTGGACTTATTTTTATTCCATTACTAAAAAAATTGCATTTTGGCCAAATGGTTAGTAGAGAAATAAATGCAAGACATTTAGAAAAAGAAGGAACCCCAACTATGGGTGGAATTATATTTATATTTCCGGTTATACTATCTTTAATTCTTTTATATTTTAATGGAAGTATAGAAATTAGCTATAATTTAATAATATTGATTTTCGTTTTTTTAGCATATGCAATTTTAGGTGGCGTAGATGACTTTTTAAAAATAAAATTTAAGAACAATGCTGGTATAAGCATAGTAACTAAGTTTTTATGTCAAATGATAATTGCTTTAGTTTTTTTCTATTTATTTATGCGTAGTGGTGGTTCATCAACTTTAAAATTTACAGCGCTTAACATTGTTATTCCACTAGGATGGATGTTTGGTATATTTATTTTATTCTTACTAGTTGGTACTACTAATGCAGTTAATATTACTGATGGTTTAGATGGTCTTGCAGGTGGTCTTTCAGCAATAGCATTTCTAGCTTATGGGATAATTTCTTGGAATTGTGGCTGGCTAGAAGGTTATCAAGAAATAGCAATATTTTGCTTTTTGATAGTTGGAGCACTTTTAGGTTTCTTAGTATTTAATTCACATCCAGCAAGAGTTTTTATGGGCGATTTAGGCTCTTTATCTTTAGGCGCTGCCTTAGCTACTATTGCAATACTTACTCGTCATGAATTATCTTTAGCAATTATTGGTGGAGTATTTGTAATTGAAACAATTAGTAGTTTTATTCAAATAATTGGTATTAGAAAATTTAATAAAAAGATATTTTTAAAAGCACCACTTCATCATCACTTTGAAGAATTAAAATGGCGTGAAAGTGATATTGTAAAATTGTTTTATGTAGTAGGCCTTTTACTTGCAATGGCTGCTATTACATATGGAGTTTGGTTATAATTTCAAAAAATAAAAGGGGGTAATTTTTTGAAAAAAGGTTTTGATAAACCTCTATTTGTAGCTGTAATATTGATTGCTATTTTTGGATTAGTAATGATATATTCAGCTTCTTTTGTTTGGGCAAATTATAAATTTGATGATCCTTATAAATTTGTTAAGATGCAAGGCATATTTTTAGTAGTTGGTATTATATTAATGATTGTACTTTCTAAAATTGATTATCATATTTATTATAAATATGCCAATATTATTTTATTAATTTGTGCTATTCTTCTTATATTAGTTTTAATTCCAGGGATAGGTACTGTTAGAAATGGATCCCGCAGTTGGTTTGGTATTGGTTCTTTAGGGATACAGCCATCAGAATTTGCAAAAATTGGTTTAATCATTTACGTTTCTAAATATTTAACAAATAATAATAAAGAAATGAAGAGTATTATACATGGAGTTCTTCCTATTTTAGGTGTTATTGGCCTGTTTTTTGTTCTAATAATGTTAGAACCAGACTTTGGTACTGCAATGGTTATTGTTTTAACTTTAGTAGTATTAATATTTATAAGTGGTGTTAAAATTTCTTTCTTTGTTAAAATAGGTTTGGTTGGATTACTAGGTATTGCCGGTATTATTATAGCAGCTCCTTATAGAATGAAAAGAATAGTAAGTTTTTTAAATCCTTGGAGCGATCCCTTAGGTAGTGGATACCAGATTTTGCAAAGCTTATATGCTATTGGTCCAGGAGGACTTTTAGGTCAAGGATTTTTGAAATCTAGGCAAAAGTATTTCTATTTACCAGAGCCTCAAACTGATTTTATTTTTTCTATAATTAGTGAAGAGTTAGGTTTTTTAGGAGTACTAATTGTAACGATTTCATTTATGTTTATTTTTTATCGGGGGATGCTTACTTCTTTAAAAAGTAAAGATTTATTTGGAAAGTATTTAGCTTTTGGTCTTTCTTTTGGT
This sequence comes from Bacilli bacterium, assembly GCA_017441065.1. Lineage (GTDB taxonomy): Bacteria > Bacillota_I > Bacilli_A > RF39 > UBA660 > SIG200. The sequence continues at coordinate 57,573 of JAFSAI010000004.1, forward strand.
TTAATTATTCAAGCTTCCCTAAATTTAATGGTAGTAGTAGGACTTATTCCAGTCACCGGTGTAACATTACCTTTTCTATCTTATGGAGGTTCATCTTTATTAGTTAGTTTAGCAAGCATTGGCATTATTTTAAATGTTTCAAGAAATTAAAATTATCAATAAATTTGATAATTTTTTTGTTTGAAAAAAGGAATTCAAAGAAAAAAGTTTAATATATAAAGTGAAAGGAGAAAAAATATGAACGAATTAGTAGATAGTAAAATAGAAAATATGATATATGAAATAAGAGGTAAACAAGTAATGTTAGATAGTGATTTAGCTAGATTATATGGTTGTAAAAATGGAACAAAATCTATTAATCTAGCAGTAAAAAGACATATTAGGAGATTTCCTGAAAGATTTATGTTTCAACTCACAATGTTGGAAGTTCAAGAAATATTCCCAAGGTTTCAAACTGAAACCTTGAAAAGAGGAGAAAACATTAAATATTTACCATATGCATTTACAGAACAAGGTGTAGCAATGTTAGCAACAGTGTTAAAAACAGAATTAGCAGAAGAAGTGAGTATTAAAATAATGGATGCATTTGTAGCAATGAGACATTATATAGGAAATAATATAATAACTCAAAAACATATAAATGACATGGTAATAAGACATGATAATGAAATTAAAATATTACAAGATACATTTAATGGTTTTAAGCCCCAAAATAATCATATCTTTTACGAAGGACAAATATATGATGCATATTCACTTCTTTTGGATATATTAGAAAGCTGTAAAGAAAGTATAGTAATAATAGATAATTATGCAGATAAAAAATTATTAGATTTATTATCAAAAACAAATAAGAAAATAAAGATATATAGTAAGAATATGGACAAAGAATTAATAAGTAAATATAGTAGTCAATATAGCA
>JAFSAI010000029.1 GCA_017441065.1 Bacilli bacterium
AAAAATTTGACTTCGGGGGGGGTAATATATACTTACCTTATAAAATAGATAAGGAAGAAAGAATATGCAAGTTGTTAACAAAAAAATGTGTGTGATAGTAATATTAGTGTTAGTAATAATAGAAAGTTGTACATTGTTTCTGATGTACAAGTCATATGGTAATAAAAATACAAGTTTAGATGAAGTAAATCTAAATAAGGAAATAAATAATAATATGTTTGCAATAATGTTAGAACAAGAAGATGGAACATATAAAGAAGATGCAATTAATACGTGGCCAACAAGTGGATATACATATAATGCGTCAATGTCGGGATGTATAGACTTAAATGGAAATAAACTGGATGGAGTACTTACATATGATAGTACAAATAATATAGCAACAGTAGATACAGGTAATACAAGTTATTGTTATTTATATTTTAGTATACCCAAATGGTGTAATGAAGGTGAGACAGCATCTGAATGTTTACTAAGAAATCCTACAGCGTCATTAAATAATACAGCAATAGAAGCGGGGATGTATAGATATCAAGGAACAGATGCAATGAACTATGTATGTTTCGGAACAACAAGCAAAAGTGAATGCACAGGAAATACAGATGCATATATGTATCGAATAATAGGAATAAGGCCAAACGGACAAATGAAACTAATCAAAAAGGAAGCGTTAAATAGTGCAGTGAAATGGTGGGATAATAACACAGATAATAAGGAATGGCCAGATAGTAATATATATACAACATTAAATGGAAATAGTTATTTATTAAATGGCACATATGTCCCAACAGACTGGGAAAGTAAAATAGCAATACAAGATTGGTATTACGGGGATACAACAAATAGTGGTTTATATAAAGGAACAACAATGTATCCGATAGAAAACCCATTTGGGGAATCAACAGAAACAAATAAATTCACAAATACAGTAAGTGCTAAAATAGGGCTAATGTATATACATGATTATTACTATGCATATGCATCAGGCGGAGCCCCAGGAAGTTATAGTAATGCGAAAACAGCATGGATACATATGAGCAAAAACGACAGTAGAGCCCCATCAAGTTATGAATGGCCAATGTCGCGTTACGGAGTTGCCAACAATGGTTCTCACTTTGCGTGGGCTGTGTATTCGGGCGGTAATGTCGGTACTTTTGTTTTGAGTAGTGCTCATTCGGTTCGCCCAGTCTTCTATCTGACATCCGATGTAAAATTAACAAGAGGAGATGGTTCCTCAAGTAATCCATTTATAATAGGATAATACTTCGTCAATGAAGACGTTAAAATAAACATGAAAGATAACACACATATCTTTCTTCCTAAAATTTAACCTGCGTTATCGCAGGTTTTTATGTGTGAAAATTAAAAGAATTATCATAAAATTATAGTGAATAATATTGTGTAATGTGGTAAAATATGGCTTAAGGAAGTGTGTTTATGAAAACAAGAACAAGATTTGCTCCATCCCCAACAGGATTTATGCATATAGGTAATTTAAGAACTGCAATTTTTGAATACTTAGTTGCTAAACATGATGGTGGAGATTTTATATTAAGAGTAGAAGATACTGATCAAAATAGAAAAGTAGAAGGTGCGATTGATTTTATATATGATACATTAAAATTATGTAATATTGAAATTAATGAAGGTCCTAATAATGAAGGTGAATTTGGTCCTTATATTCAAAGTGAAAGATTAGATTTATATAAACATTATGCTGAAGAACTAGTTAAAATGGGTAAAGCATATTATTGTTTCTGTACAGAAGAAACTTTAGAAGAAATGCGTGCTTTGGCAGATAAGTATAAAAGACCATTTATGTATGATGGACGATGTAGCCGTTTAACTGAAGAAGAAATTGATGAAAAAATTAAAAGTGGTGAAAAATATGTTATTAGACAAAAAATGCCTAAAACAGGATTTAGCATAGTTCATGATGTAGTATATGGAGATGTTAAAGTAGAAAATAAAGTTTTAGAAGACCAAATACTACTTAAGAGTGATGGATATCCAACATATAATTTTGCTAATGTCATTGATGATCATTTAATGAACATTACACATGTTATAAGAGGTAATGAATATTTATCACAAACTCCAAAATATAATTTATTATATGAAGCATTTGGTTGGGATGCTCCAACTTACATTCATGTACCAATGGTATTAGGAGAAGATGGAAATAAATTATCTAAACGTAATGGAGATGCTTCATTTATGGATTTATATAATGAAGGATATTTACCAGATGCAGTAGTAAATTATTTAGTATTACTTGGATGGAGTCCAGAAACTAATCAAGAAGTTTATACAATGGATGAATTAGTTAAAGCATTTGATGCTAATAGAATTAGTAAATCACCATCTAGTTATGATATAAAAAAATTAAGATGGTTTAATGCTAAATATATTAAGAATTTAAGCGATGAAGATTATCTTAAATTTGTAAGACCATTCTTAAAATATGATGTTAGTGATAAAAGTGAAGAATGGGTTAATAAGTTATTATTAATTTATAAAGATCATTTATCTTATGGAAATGAAATTAATGAATTAGTTGGAATTTTCTTTAATGATGAAATAAATATTAGCAAAGATAATCAAGAGTTTTTAAATAGTGATGAAAATATTCCTGTAGTTATTAATGCTTATAAAGAAGAAATAAGTAATTTAACTGATTGGAATGTAGAGGTAATTGCTGAAGTTATAAATAAAGTAAAAGAAAAGACAGGAATTAAAGGAAAATTATTATATATGCCAATTAGAATTAAAATAAGTGGTGTAGAACATGGTCCTGAACTTCCTGATGAAATTTATTTAATAGGAAAAGAAAAAGTTATAGATAGACTTAAGTAAGGAGGAGTTCTATGTATTTATACAATACCAAGACTCATAAATTAGAGGAATTTATTCCTTGGAATAAAGAAAAAGTAACAATGTATACTTGTGGGCCAACTGTTTATCATTATGCTCACATCGGAAATTTAAGAACTTATATAATGGAAGATATATTAGAAAAGTCTTTAAATTATGTAGGATTTAATGTTATGCGTTGTATGAATATTACTGATGTTGGACACTTATCAAGTGATGCTGATACTGGTGATGATAAAATGGTTAAAAGTGCAAAAAAAGAACAAAAAACTGTTTTAGAAATTGCTAAATATTATACAGATGCTTTCTTTAATGATTGTGAAGCATTAAATATTAAGAAACCAGAAATTATTAGTCCTGCGACAAGTAATATAGATGAATATATAAAAATAATAGAAAAATTGTTGAAAGATGGTTATGCTTATGAAGCTGGTGGAAATATTTACTTTGATATTTCTAAGTTAGATGATTATTATGCTTTAACCAATCAAGCAGAAGAAGATTTAATTGGTGGAGTAAGAGATACTGTTGAAGTAGATGAAAATAAAAGAAATAAAGCAGATTTTGTATTATGGTTTACTAAATCAAAATTTGATGATCAAGAGTTAAAATGGGAAAGCCCTTTTGGAATTGGTTATCCTGGATGGCACATTGAATGTAGTGGCATAAGTATAAAATACTTAGGTGAATACTTAGACATTCACTGTGGTGGAGTAGATAATATTTTTCCACATCATACAAATGAAATTGCTCAATCTGAAAGTTTCTTAGGTCATAAATGGTGTAATTATTGGGTTCACGGAGAACACTTAAATGATGCATCTGGTAAGATGAGTAAAAGTAAAGGTGAAACGTTAACTGTTAGTACTTTAGTTAATAAAGGCTATAATCCTTTAAGTTATAGATTTATGTGTTTACAAAGCCATTATCGTAAACAATTAACTTTCTCATATGATTCATTAGATGGAGCAGAAAATGCTTATAAAAAGCTTAAAAATAGAGTGTTAAGTTTAAATAATGATGGAGAAATTGATAATACTATATATGATGAGTTTAATAATAAATTTAAATCTTTCTTAGAAGATGATTTAAATACTGCAAATGCATTGTCACTTGTATATGATGTATTAAAAAGTGAATGTAATGATAGTACTAAATTAAAATTAGTAAGTGATTTTGATAAAGTGTTAAGTTTAGATTTATTAAAAGAAGATATTAAAGAAATAGATGAAGAATTTATTTTAAGAAAGATTGAAGAAAGAAAATTAGCAAAGCAAAATAAAGATTTTGCTAAAGCTGATGCTATAAGAGAAGAATTATTAAATATGGGAATAGTATTAAAAGATACTAGAGAAGGAACAATATTTGAGGTGAAGTAATGGATATATTATTGTATTTAGCAATTATAATAATACCGGTTATAGCACAAATTAATATTAGCGTTTCATATTCGAAATATAAGAAAATAAATAATAGTAAGGGATTGTCCGGATTTGAAGTTGCTAGAAAAATATTAGATGCTAATGGTTTAGAAGATATTTATGTTGTTGAAACTAGTGGTAATTTATCTGATCATTATGATCCAAGTAGAAAAGTTATTAAATTATCTAAAGATATATTTAATGGTGATACTATAGCAGCAGCTTCTGTTGCAGCTCATGAATGTGGACATGCAATTCAAGATAAAGATAATTATACATTTATGAGAATTAGAAGTTTTCTAGTACCTGTAGTTAATTTAGCATCTTCATTTTCATGGATAGTTATATTTATTGGACTTATGTCTGAGGCATTAAACATATTTATGTTTGGTATTGGTCTAATTAGTATTGGCTTAGTTTTTCAATTAATAACTTTACCAGTAGAATTTGATGCTAGTAAAAGAGCTAAAAAAGAATTAGAAAAATTAAAATTAATTGGTAGTGGTGAAGAGGTGGGCGTTGCTAAAATGTTAAATTCTGCGGCAATGACTTATGTAGCATCAGTACTAACTTCAGTTCTTGAAATTATTAGATTAATAGCTATATTTGATGATAGAAGATAATTAAAAAATCAGAAGTTTATTCTTCTGATTTTTTATGTTATAATCTTATGGCAAAGTAGGATGTGTAATATGAAAAGATTTAAAATGGTTAAAATTGCTAGCTTACTTGGAATAGTTGGTAATTTATTTTTATGTATAATAAAGTCTTTAGTGGGTTTTATTACTGGTAGTCAAGCAATGATAGCCGATGCATTTAATAGTGCAGGAGATATTTTATCTTCATTAATTACTTATATTGGAAATAAAATTGCTAGTAAACCTAAAGATGACGATCATAATTTAGGGCATGGTAAAGCTGAATATATTTATTCAATGTTAATAAGCATTGTGATGATAATTGCATCTTTTAGTATTTTTAAAGAATCTATGATTGTAATTTTAGAAGGAAAGACATATGATTTTTCTATTTGGTTAGTAGTAGTTTGTATAATTACTATATTAGTTAAGATAGGACTTTATTTATATACAAATTATATAGCTAAGAAAGAAAATAATTTATTAATAAAAGCAAATTCTAAAGACCATTTTAATGATACTATAATAACTCTTATTAATTTAATATCATGTTTATTATCATTAAAGGGAATATACTATTTTGATGGTGTAGTAGGAATAATAATTTCGTTTTGGATTATCTATTCATCACTAAAAATATTTAAAGAAAGTTATGATGTTTTAATGGATAAATCTATTTCAGAAGAAACTAAGTTAAAAGTTTATGAAATAATTAAATCACATAATGAGATTAGAAGAATTACTCATTTTAATTCAACACCAGTAGGTTATAAATATCAAATATCATTTACTATTTTTGTTGATGGTAATTTATCTACATTTGAAAGTCATGAAATTGCTGATAATCTAGAAAAAGAAATAAATAAGAAAATAGATGAAATATATTTAACTGTTATTCATGTTAATCCAATAGTAATAAATAAAAATTAGTTAAGTAAGTAAACTCCAATAGTTAAATAAGTTGCAAATATTAGCCATATTAAATAAGGAATATTTAAGTATGCTGATATTTTTTTCTTTTGGAAGAAAAGATAAATCATATATATTACTAATATAAGTAGTAGTATTGTCCAAAGTATTGTGAAAAAACGCCATTTAAATACAAAGAAGAATATGCTCCATAAAAGATTGACAATTAATTGTGCATAATATATTTTGCTTTCTTTTTGTGTATCATTTGGATAATCATTTTTAAATATAAGATATGATATACCCATTAGTATATAAATAACTGACCATACTATTGGAAATATAAATCCTGGTGGAGATAATAATGGTTTATTAATAATGCCATAATCGATTGAATTAGAAATTATTAATCCAATTAAAGAACCACATAGTAGTGGTAAAAACAAATAAAATAATTTTTTTATAATAATCACCTAATTAATTTTATTATAAAAAGATTGGAATATGAAAAAAGACAAATTTTTTTATTCATTTGTCTTTAGTTGCTGTATTAATATTTCGTTCTTTATGTTGAATTCTTTATTTTCGTTTATAAAACCTATTTCTGGATGAATTCCGTCTTTATTATGAAAATCAGATCCAATAGTAATTATTTCTAAATTGTTATCATTCGCAAATTTATTCCATTTTTCTACTTCATCTATCTTATTGTTATTTCTATCATAGTAAATGTAGTTAGCTTCAATTCCATCAGCTTTCATATCTTTTACAATTTGAAGAATGTCTTTATCTGTTAAATTATCTTCATAAACGTATGCTACTGGATGGGCAAGAACTACTTTGCCACCAGCATTTCTGATTAATTCAGCGGCCTCTTTTGGTGTAATTGTTTCTTTTTTTACAAAAGCAGGACAGCCTTCATTCATAATTGTTTCAATAAATTCACCTTTATTTGGAATGTGACCAAACTCTTTTAATAATATAGTTTCATTTTCTTTATTACTAATTACATCTAGAGATATGTGAGCTTTAGTTACTGCCTCGATTTTATCAAGTTCTTCCACATTTAATATATAACCAAGTTCATTGAGTTTCTTAGCAACACTATATAAGTAGTCATGTCTAGCATTTCTAAGTGTAGATAATTTTTGTTTGAAATTGTCATTATTTAAATCAAAGTTATACCCAAGGACATGAATTCCTGCTTTGTTTATTTTTGTTGATATTTCAACAGCGTTGATTAAAATAACATTTTTTTCTTTTGCGTATTCAAATAATTCTTTAGTATATGCATCAATTGTATCATGATCTGCAATAGCTAGTACCTTAACATTATTTTTTACTGCTTCATCAATTATTTCTTTGGGTGATAATGTCCCATCAGATAAATTACTATGTATATGTAAATCTATTTTTTCCATGAATTAACCCTTTCTTTAAATCTATTTTTTAACTCTAATGTTCTATGTCTTCTTAGTACTGATTCTGGTCCAGTTCTTAATAAACACTCGTATAATTCTTCAAAAGAATAGTCATTTGCTATTTCATTTCTTGTTTGTTCTAACAGCATTCTTAATTCTTCATCAAAATTATATGGTGTAAAACTTGATAAATAATCATGAATGAAATTGTATGCTGTATCATCATATTGCCATGTTTTTCTATATGATAATGGATGAATAGGTAGGTAAGGAACTTTACCTGTTGTGTGAGCATTATATATAATTTCGGGAACTTTTTCAATTAAAGAATATAAAGTTTCGTAATCAATAATATGAGCATCGAGTGGCAGTAAGATATCTGGACTTATACCTTCTTTTAATAATTTACTTATTCTTGTAACATTAATAATAGTTTGAACGGGATCATTATCGGATGTTTGTAAGTTATATGCATCAAAAAGCATAATTAATTGTTCTTTGGCACTTTCTACGTCCTTTTTATTGCAAACCATCCACATATCAATATCAAGTAGTCTATTTATTATTTTTCTAGGTTTTAATGCATCATCCATATTTGGGCAAGGTTTACATATTTGTTTTAAATCAGGCATTGACTCTGAATTTTGTGCTAAGCACTCAGTACAATTCCAAGTACTGTATTCACTTTGTTCTACTGCACTTATTAATTCATTATTATATCTCAATTGTTCATCAATAATTGGAAGATTTCCAGTTAAATTTTCGCCTAATGCATAGAATGGATAACCAGTTCCAAAAGAACCACGATTACCATTAATCATTCTTACTATATAATTATAAATCATTACATGACGAATCAAATATTTTCTTTTTAATTCTGTGTTAGTTTTTTCGATGTCATTTGATGCTTCGGCGGTTTCAATTAAAAATTCTATTGGTTTTTCCATTCTATCACTCCTAAAAAGTATAAATTATTTTATCATAAAATATATGATTAAGTAAATAATGTATGAAATCTTTAATTTGTTTTTAAATGTTCAATAAACTTTTTTATGCTATTAGTCATAACATTATTTTTTAAACTGATTATTCCAAAATTTATTTTTTCTGTATCTGGATTAGTATTTATAACTGCTAATTTATTGTTCTTTAATTCATCTTCAACATATAATTTAGTTACATAGCCAATTCCATATCCCATACAAATAAAATCAATTAGTAGGTTGGAACTAGCAATGTTCATTCTAGGTTCAATCAAAATGTTATTTTCTTTAAAATATTTTTCAGCACTTTCTCTTGAGTTGGCTGGAAAATTTTGAAGTAAAATTGGATAATTTGGAATATCTTTTGCTAATAGCTTTTCAATGTTAAAATATTTTTTATTAGCTACAAAAACATATTTTGTTTCTCCAATCTTATCATAATTAAGATCGTAATCCATATGTTTAGGAAATTTACTTATAATTAAATCAATACTACCTACTTTTAATTTTTTTATTAAATCTTTAGTTGGATCAGTATATATATCTATTATAATATTGGGATATAATTTATGAAAACTTTGTATATGTTTTAAAAGATATTTTCTAGTTAGAGTTGTACTTATTCCAATTTTAATAGTTCCTTTGTGTAATTTATTTACTTCATTAATTTCTTTTTCAGAGTCTTCAAGTAGATTTATTGCTTGCTTAACTTTTAAAAATATTTTTTCGCCATATTCATTTAATATTACACCCTTTTTAGTTCTTATGAAAAGTGGTGTTCCTAGTTGATCTTCTAAATTTTTTATGTGTTTTGTTACAGCTGGTTGAGAGATATTTAATTTTTCGCTTGCTTTTGTTATATTTTTATTTTCTGCTACTACATAAAAAATTTTATAAAGTTCTAAATCTATCATTATAACCTCCAGTTATTGTAATAATAAATATTTTGTATTTTAATTATAATATAATTTGATATATACTTCAATTAGATGAGGTGGTATTATGGAACATTCTAAATTAATTGAAGCATTAAACTTTTCAACAAAAATGCATGAAGGGCAAGTAAGACATGATGGTACACCTTACATTAATCATCCAATAAGAGTAGCAAATTATGTTAAAGAATATAAAAGCTCAAAAGAGTTAGATATGTTAGTTATTTGTGCATATTTACATGATACATTAGAAGATACAACTACTACATATTATGATTTAGTTAAGTTATTCGGAGCTCATGTAGCAAGTATAGTGTTAGAACTTACTACTGATGAAGATTTAAAAAAAGAAATAGGCAAAGAACGATACTTAGAAATTAAAATGAAAAATATGAGCAGTTGGGCTTTAGTTATTAAACTATGTGATAGATTAGACAATACTTCTGATTTAGAAAATAGTACTGAATCTTTTCAAATTAAATATGTAAATGAAACAATAGGAATCCTTGAATATTTGACTACTAATAGAACTCTTTCTGAAACACATATTAATATAATAAAGGAAATAGTTAAAAATTTACTTAGAGTTAATAAAGATGATGGTAATATTGTAAGAATAAATAATATTTTATCTCAATTAAATGAACAAACAAATCAAAAAAAAGGGGAATTAAAAAGAGTTTTATTAAATCCAAAATTTGAAACTTAATAATTTTATTTAATTAAAAATAAAATAGTGTGTTATAATTATTCTAAGGAGAATAAAAATGAATGCATTAGATAAATTAAAAATTTATGTTTTTTATCCTGAACTTAAAGATTTAAATTTGGATGAAAATTTCTTACAAAATGTTTTGTCTAATAAAACATTTCATTCTCAATATAAAAAAAATTTAAAACAATTTATTCTATCACTTAAAGAAGTTGGGTTAGATGAAGATTTGATGAAATATCATGTGGTAGCAGCACTTTTATTATCACAAGATAATGCTAGTTTTAATTATGTTTCATTTATTAATGACAATGGATATCAACAAAGAATAATTAAAAATCCCATTGTAGTAAAAGATCCTGAATTTGAGAAGTTGTATTCTTTAATAGGATTTGATATTTTTAAGGACAATATTGCGGAAATTATCCAAAAAGGTTATGGACAAAAGCTATATGAATTTCTTTCTAAATATAGAAATATTGTTGTTGGCGTTAACAATTTAATCCCAGAATTATTTGATGAGAAGGTATGGAATATTATAAAAGATAATCCGACTATTGGCTCTACTACAGTTTTAGAATTATTTGATTCTGGATTTGATACATTGATAAATATAATCAATAATGGCTTATATGAAGGATTAAAATATACTTACGAAGCTATTCCTGAAAGTCATAATTTTATCGAAGTACAATTGGGATATCGAAAAGAAGGCATTCTATCTTCAGAACAATTTTCAATAGATTTCATTCAAAAAATAGGTGTTGAAACTTTAAAAAAATTGTATAAACGACATATATTTTCTGATAGAAAAGAATTTAGTAAGTTATTTGAAATAACTAAATGTGATAATTATGAATTAATTCAAGATATAGTTAGATATGACACATATGATTTTAGTTTTGCAAAAATTGCAAGTACTGATATGTCCAAAAAATTAATAGAAACTAATATTAATTATTTTAATAAAAGAGAGTTATTTTTAAATAAATATTTGGGAATTTCAAGATTTGATGTTCGTTATATTAAATTATTTTTAAATGCTATTAATAGATGTTCTAATATTCCGGAAGAATTTAATAACAAATATGGTACTATTTTGAGCTTATTAAATCAAGTGATGCAAGCAACTGATGAAGAAATTATTGAAATTAGTAAATCTATGAATTCTGATAATAGAAATGATTATAAAAAATTAATTGATGCTTGTGAAAAAGAAGGAAATGATATTTTAAAACAACAATTTGTTGAAGATTTAAAAGTTAAAAATCAACAAATAATTAGTAGCGGGAAACATAGCGTAATAACGAATAATGAAAAAAGTGTTGATGTGTATGAACTTGAAGGTCAACCATTTACGATGTTAGTGCATGCGATTGTTGATAATAGAATGAGTATTCATAATTCTTTTGTAAACGAAATTGTTGCAAACCCAGAAAAGTGGAACGAAATAGAAGGTGGAAATCAACATATATCAACATCACTCATTTCGGATAAATATATGGTTACATATGGTATTCCAAATAATAATGATACTGTTATGTTTGGGTTTAATAGTTTACCATGGCAAGCTGTTAAATTTACAGATGTTATGGATGTTGGAATTGATAGGAAAGCATCAACCAATATAAATTATAATATGCGAAACAGAGTTTTTGAGGCTTCTATAAATACTGTTGCAACAGTAGATGATGTTATGGAACAAACAATAAAAGAGAATATTAATAAACCACCAGCAAGTAGAATGTGGAATGAAATAGGTTTATCTAGAGAAAATTTGGGTGTTAAGTTGAGACCGAATTATATTGTATGTATGGATTATGTAAGTCCAAACTCTATTAAAGCAGCAGAATATTATGGTATACCTATTTATTTAATACATCGTAAATATTATCCGGAATTGCCATATAATCCACCGCAAATTAATGTTGAAAATGTGATTTCTGATGAATTGGAATCAGAAACATTAAAAATTTAGTTATATTTAATTTCATTTGAAGCGAATGAAATTAAATATAAAAAGATAGAACTAAAACCAAAAATTATAGAGAACATTAACAAGTATTTAAAATGTAAAAAACTTGATATAATTTATTATAATAGGCATTTGATAGGATTATAAGCTTGAAAAATTATTTTAAAAAAATGATAAATTTGAAATCTCGCGTAAAAAATATAAAATGAATGATAAACTTATAATTGGTCAACAATTAGACTTCAAAAGTGGTGTAAATCAGTTACCAAAAAATAGTATAACTTTTCAGCAAGTCGTTTTTTATATGTAATCTATGATATAATATAATTGACAAAAAATTTATAATTTGTTGGTTGGAGGAATTATGAAAAAGGTTATTAGTTTAGCATTAATAATTTTGCTATTATTTGGAGTTTTAGGTTGTGAAAAAAAAGAAAACACTACTGTGGAGAATGGTGATGATTTGGCGTTACAAGAAATTAAAGAAATTATTAATAATAACTCAAAACGAATTGAAAATTTAACAAATGAAAATTCAAAATTAAAAGAGCAACTTTCCCTATTATCAGAAGAAAATAAAACATTAAAAGAAACTGTTCAGAGATTAAATAGCGATAATAAATATAATGAACTAAATAAAAAAATTGATAATAAATATAATGAATTAAATAGTAAGATAATTGATAATACAGAAAGAATTTCAACAGTATCTAAACCTGTAAATACTTTAGCCGGTACTACTTGGAGTGGTAAAGTTAATTATATATCGTATATAGGAGGAAATTCTTCTGCTGGCGTCGTTAAACAAAAGCCAATCAAAATTAGCTTTTTGAATAATTCGTGTTGGGTTGATGGATCAAGTATAGCATGTAATGATTATGTAATAGGTGGCACTTATGGAGGTGCGTATATTATAAATGACGGTAGAATGTTTTTATCTAATGGAGCTGGTTTATCTATTTTGTATAAATCTACTACACCTTAAAATTTAATATCGTAAACATCCAATTAAATGACAACTAGAGGATTAACTTTCTATAAAAAGCTCCAATGAGTATAGATGTTGTGGAAAAATTGTGATATGTATTGTATTGTATTAAAAGCTATAAAAAAACTAACCATTAAGGTTAGATTCCTATCAATTATGGAGCAAGTGAACGGAATCGAACCGTCGTCTCAACCTTGGCAAGGTCGCATACTAGCCGCTGTACTACACCTGCGTGATATAGATAAATGATACCAAACTTTTAATAATTTTGCAACAAGAATTGCTTAAATAACGGAAACTTGTTATAATGTTTGTTGAAGAAGGTAAGTAAATGAAGCAAATTAATCAGTGGTTAAAAAATATTCGTTTTGCTATTACTAAGTATGTTTATACCAATAGATTATTTTTAACATATTTAGTACTTGCGTTATGTGGTTCAATTATTTTAAGAAATGTTACAATATTAGGTGCTTTTTCAATTAAACCAATGGTAACAGATTTAGGACTTATTTTAATAATTGGTGCTTTGGGTTATTTTGTTAAACCAAAAAATCAATTTAAATATTTCTTTACTTGGTTAATTATATTTACAACAATAGAAGTTATCAATTCAGTATATTATACATTTTATGCTTCATTTGGATCTTTAGCAGAACTTTCTACTTTATCTCAAGCTGAAACAGTAACTGATTCAATATTTGCTCAATTAAGATTAGTAGATTTTATATACATATTACAACCAGTTATATTTTATTATATTCATAATAATTTGAAAACGTCACCATATTATAATTTGATGGATAAAATTGAAAAGAGAAAAACAATGGTGGTTACAACTTTTATTGTAGGTTTATGTTTTTTAATTTATTCTTTTGGTACTGCAACTGGAACAGATTATAGTAGACTTTCTAAACAATGGAATAGAAATTATATTGTTGAAAGATTTGGTATAATAATGTATCAATTTAATGATATATTTCAATTTGTTAAACCTAAAATTAGCAGTCTATTTGGTTATGAAGAAGCTTACGAACTGTTTACAAATTATTTTGATTCAGAAGAAAGAAATGAATATACAGGTGAAAATAAATATACAGGTATTTTAGAAGGATATAATGTAGTTTATGTACATATGGAAAGTATGCAAAATTTCTTGATGGATTTAGATTTTAATGGTCAAGAAGTAACACCAAATTTAAAATCTTTAGCAAATGAAGGTTTATTCTTTAGTAATTTCTATCCACAAATTTCTACTGGTACATCATCAGATGCAGAATACATAATGCTTACAGGACTTATGCCATCTGCTAGTGGAACAGTATTTGTTACATATTCAGATAACACATTCCAAACTATGGCTAGTCATTTAAAAGATATTGGTTATTATACATTTAGTATGCATGGTAATTATGCATCAATGTGGAATAGAAACAATGTTCACCCAAGATTAGGATACACAGAAATGTTCTATCGAGAATCATTTACATTTGATGAAGTAAAAGATTGGATAGGACTTGGAATAAATGATAAAGTTTTCTTTGAACAAGCAGTACAAAAATTAGAAACTTTTGAAACTACATATGAAAAATATTTTGGAACAATTATTACATTAACAAATCACTCACCATTTAAAGCTCATGAATCATTTGATTTAGATATCAGAGATTACTATACTGATGAAAACACTGGTCATGAACTTAATACTTGTTATTTATGTGATAGAGATGTTGGAAGATATATTGTAAGTAGTCATTATGCTGACGAAGCTTTAGGAGATTTTGTCAATTATATAAAAAATAGTAATTACTTTAATAATACTGTATTTGTATTCTATGGAGATCATGATGCAAAACTAAGTTATAAAGATATGAATTATTTATATAATTATGATTATTTAACTGGTGAAGTTAAAACAGAAACTGATGAAGGTTATGTTCCTTATGATAGTTATGATCATTATTTAGCTAAGAAAACACCTTTGATTATTTGGTCAAAAAACAAAGAATTATCTAAAAAATTAAAAGGTAAAGTTGATACAGTTATGGGAATGTATGATGCAGCACCAACACTTTATAATATGTTAGATATAGAAAATAAATATGTATTAGGTCATGATATATTTAATATTAAAGATGATAATATTGTAGTATTTCCTAATGGTAATTTCTTAACTGAAAAAGTTTATTATAATAACTCTACTGGTGGATATAAATCATTAGGGGATGATGTTACATTTGAAGCTGACTATATTACAAATAATGTAGCATATGCTGAAAAAGTATTAGATGTTGGAAATGCAATTATTAATTATGATTTATTTAATACTAAAAAAAGAAGTGTTGAATAGCAAAAAATACAGTTAATATAAACTGTATTTTTTCATTTATATTTCACAATTATGATATACTATTAAAACAGGTGGTAGTTATGAATATACTTATTGTTGATGATGAAAAATTAATAAGAGATGTTATTAAAGAATATTTATTACTTGATGGATATAAACCATATGAAGCAGAAAATGGTTTAGAAGCAATAAATGTTGTTAAAAATAATGTTATTGATTTAGTTATTATGGATATAATGATGCCTAAAATGGATGGGTATACTGCTTGTAAAGAAATAAAAAAAATAAAAGATATACCATTTATAATGTTATCAGCAAGAAGTGAAGAATATGATAAATTGATTGGTTTTGATTTAGGAATAGATGATTATGTAACTAAACCCTTTAGTCCTAAAGAACTAGTGGCTAGAGTAAAAGCAATAACGAAAAGAAATTCTAAACAAGATATACTAGAATTAGCATGGATTAAAATAGATGATTTAGCCCATGAAGTCTATGTAGATAATAAACTAATTGAACTTACACCAAAAGAATATGATTTACTTAAATATTTAATTGAAAATAAAAATATAGCATTATCTAGAGAAAATTTATTATCTAATATTTGGGGATATGATTTTTATGGTGATGATAGAACCGTTGATACACATATAAAAACGTTAAGAGCACGTTTAGGAAAGTATCGTGATTTAATTAAAACAGTAAGAGGAATGGGTTATAAAATTGAATATAAAGAATCAAATTAAAGGAATAGAATTTAAAACTTTAATATTTATACTTATTTTTAATATAGGTATAATTCTTTTATTATGGTTTTGTGAATCTATAGTATTTAATCTTTTATATAGAAATTATCAAATAAATAAATTAAATGAAATTGTAGAAAAATTTGATACTTCAAATAGAGATACTTATATTTTAGCAGAACAACTAGCTTATGATAATGAAGTATGTATAAGTGTTATTGATGATAATTACGTGTCATTTAATTATAATACTTTACAAAAAGGTTGTTTATTAAATAAGAATAATAGAATTGTTAATAATAAAATAACAAAATTTATTAATAGTAGTGCACGAAGTGATTATTATACAATTATAAATCCTCATACTAATACTAAAGGAATATTATATGCAGTAAAAACAAATAATAATAATGTTTTTGTTTATGGTAATTTAGAAAATGTTTCTAGTTTTATAAATGTTTTTAGAGGTCAAACAATTTATTTTATTTTGTTAATTATAATGTGTTCAATTGTAATTTCATTTTTCTTAGCTAATAAGATAACTAGACCAATAAGAGAAATTACTGAAAAAGCCAAAAGATTAGGAGAAGGTAAATATGATACTAGATTTCCTAAAAATGGTGTTTTAGAAATAGAAGAATTGTCAAAAACATTAGAAGATGTTCAAAAAGAATTAAGTAAAAATGATGAATTAAAAAGAGATTTAATGGCAAATGTATCACACGATTTAAAAACTCCATTAACAATGATTAAAGCTTATGCTGAAATGATTAAAGATATTTCATATAAAGATCCGGAAAAAATGAATGAACATTTAGATATTATTATGGAAGAATCAGATAGATTAAATGTTTTAGTTAATGATATTTTAGAATTATCTAAAGTTCAAAACGATGCTTATATGTATAATTATGAAGAATATGATTTAATAAAAGAAATTAGAAATATTATAAAAAAATATTCAGTTATGAAAGAAACTGAACAATACCATTTTGTTTTAGAATTACCTAAGAAAGCAGTTATTAAAGCGGATAAAAATAAAATTAATCAAGTTATCTATAATTTACTTAATAATGCAATTAATTATACTGGTGAAGATAAAACAGTAACTATAAGAGTTACTAAAGAAGATAAAAGTTATTTAATTGAAGTAATTGATACAGGTAAGGGAATAAAAAAAGAAGAAATTCCATATATTTGGGATAAATATTATAAAAATGAAAAGCATCATAAAAGGAATGTTGTTAGTACTGGGTTAGGGTTATCTATTGTTAAAGAAATACTTAGTAAGCATAATTTTGAATATGGTGTTACTAGTAAAATAAATAAAGGTTCTATCTTTTATTTTCGAATTAATTTATAAAATATTCTTCTAATACTCACAAAATTATCATAAAAAATTAGTATCATTAACTTGTAAGGAGGATGATATTAATAATTTCAAAATAACAACAAACCTAAAACTCACACTATAAAAGATTTAAAGAAGCTATGTTTAGCTTCTTTTTGTATGTTTGTTTTGACAGCATTTGTCGAAAGTACTGATAAGTAAAAATAAATGATATTTAATATATTCTTAAGTGAAGAAAGTGACGCCTATCAAACAAATTCAGGGGAGTTTGGACTGAAGGAAGGATGGTAGTATGAATGCAAGAACTGAAAAATGTTTTTTGTTAATAATTATTTTAATCCTATCTCTAGTAATATTGATAGGCAAATTAAAAGACGTCATCCAATTAGGATAAACGTCTAACCTTAACAGGTAGGCGAATAAATTTCTTCGCTTACTTAATATAAGTATATACAAAAACATAAAAACTATCAACAAATTTTTTTGAAAAATTTGACTTCGGGGGGGGGTAATATATACTTACCTTATAAATAAAAGAAGGGTAAGATAATATGAGAGTTGTTAACAAAAAACTTTGGATAATAACGATAACTTTGTTAGTAGTAATAGAATGTGTGT
>JAFSAI010000030.1 GCA_017441065.1 Bacilli bacterium
GGGGGTAATATATACTTACCTTATAAATAAAAGAAGGGTAAGATAATATGAGAGTTGTTAACAAAAAACTTTGGATAATAACGATAACTTTGTTAGTAGTAATAGAATGTGTGTTTACATATTTATCAGTTAAGTCATATGGTAATAAAGATATAAAAGAAATAAAAGAAGAAAATAAGGTAAATAAAGAAATGTTTTCAATGTATGTAGAAAATAAAGATGGAGATTACGTTGAATATACAGATAGTGAATACTACCCAATTGGATTAAAATACTACTTTAATGAAGAAAGAAGTAATTGCACAGATAATAAAGGAAAAGTAGTAAATGATGTAATATCGTATAACAATAATAAGATAACAGTCAGTAGTAATAAAACACTATTCTGTTATTTGTACTTTGATTTAGATAAAGTAGCACCACAAACATTTACCTTATATTTAGGAGGAAATACTAATCCAGAATATATAACTAGTACAACTACAACAGCATACCTATCATGGACAGATACAGACATAGAAAGTTATTGTATAAATACAGAAAACAATTCAAGTAGTTGTAATTGGATAAGTACAACAGGTAATTCAGTAACCCCAAGTTATACAATAAGTACACAAGGAAGCAATACAAGATATGCATTTATAAGAGATGCAGCAGAAAATATATCACCAGTAGTAAGTGACAGTGTATTTTTAGATAGTGTAGCCCCAGTAATAACAAGCGCAAGTGATAGTGGAGCAGGAACAGCAAATGTAACCGTTACAGAAACAGGAAGTGGAGTAACACATGTATGTGTAAATACAAGTAGCTCATCTACAACAGGATGTACATGGGATGAAGTAAGTGGAACAACATTTACAAGTACAACAGCAGTAACTGCAACAGGTAGTTATTACATACATGTCAAAGATAAAGCAGGTAATATAGGACATAGAACAAGTTCGTTAAGAATTACTAAACCAGTGGCAAATTTATATACATTATGTTCATCATATACAAATATGGGAACATGTATGGCTACAGAATACGGAAGTAGCAAATTAAAAGAAATAGCGAATATAACAACAAGTGAAACTGGAGGAATGTATAGATATCAAGGAACGGCAACTAATGTAACAAATAATTACATATGTTTTGGAACAACGGATAAATCAACATGTACAGGTAATACAGATAAACATATGTATAGAATAATTGGAGTTGATTCAACGGGTAAATTAAAATTATTAAAACAAACTCAGTTAAGCACAAAGTATAATACACATATTTATCTTATTAATTCATGGGTAGAATTTGCCGGTTATTCTGACATTAATGGTTCTGAATTTTTAGAAAATACAACATATGTCCCAACAGGATGGTCAAGTAAAATAGCCATAAATGATTGGAAATATGGCGATATATTAGATTCTGAATTTGGAAGTATTAATGAACAAAAGGGAGATTTAGCATATGCAATTGAAAGTGCTTGGGAAAATTCAGTATCAGCAAAAATCGGGTTGATATACATACATGATTATTTATATTCGAATAAAAATGGACAAGGTGGAATGCGTACGGATAATGTATCTCTGACTTGGATGTGGATGGGTGTTATGACTATGTCAGGAATTAAAGGTGATTATCAATATAAATTTTATGTGGTAGGCCCTGTTTATGATATTGTAAGTTCCGTCACGAATGAGCATTATGCTACACCAGTCTTCTATCTGACAAGTAATGTAAAAATAACAGGTGGAACAGGAACAATAGATAATCCATATATAATAAATTAATAATCGTCAACGAAGACGTTAAAATAGACTTAACCCTTCGGAAAGTAGAAATACTTTCCTTTTTTGTAAATAAAAAAGCAATTATAAATTACTTTAATGAATTCATAATTGCTGGTAGTATTTGTTTTTTTCTAGATATCATATTTTCTATGAAATCACCTTGTTCAAAATTATCATTAAATGAAAGTTTTATTGTGTTTCTAGAGTTTTCATTAAATAGAATATAAGAACCATTTTTAAATATATCTGTTATAACAAATAACATAATATCATAATTGTGATTATTACTTTCTTTATTTAAGAATCTAATATAACTAGATTTTTGTTTTAATATAGCTTTTGAATTTAGTGTATTAATTTGTCCAATTGCAATAATTTTCTTATCAACGTTAAATGTTTTAAAGTCCATATAAACTATTTCTTTTAAAGTTTTAGATTTTACTACATCATTTGCTTTAAACATTTCAATAGCTAATTTTTCAGCATTAATATTTGTTAGTTTAATTAGTGCATTAAGTACTTTTTCATCTTCTTTAGTAGTAGTAGGACTCTTTAGACATAAAGTATCTGAAACAATACCTGCTAGAAGTAAAGAGGCAATATGTTCTGGTATTTTTACTTTGCTTTCTTTAAACAATTGATAAACAATAGTACATGTACTTCCCACAGTCATATTTCTAAAATTAATTGGTTGAGTAGTACCTAAAGTACCTAGTTTATGATGGTCTACAATACCAATAATTTCAGCTTCATCTAAACCATCAACACTTTGTGTTATTTCATTATGGTCTACTAACATAACTTTTTTAGGATTAGAATCTCTTAAATCAGATAATTTAATTAATCCTAAACATTTATTAGAATTATCTATAACAGGATAGTAACTATGTTTAGTTTTATTAATAATATCATTTAAATCTGATACATCCATAGATTCATTAACACAAACTAAGTCTTTTGTATAACGATAATTTTCAATATAGTTAGCAAATCCAATTTTTAATAAAGTTTCATATGTATCTTTAATTGTATAAATAATATTTACTTTATTCTTTTTTGCAAGTGCTAAATGTTCATCTTTAATTTGGCATCCATAAGTTACTATAATTAATTTAACTTTTTTGTTTACGGCATCTTCAATAATAGAGTGTCTATCTCCAACAATTAAAATAGTATCTTGATTTAATATATTACTTTGCGAAAATGTTGTACTTCTAATATTTATATTAGTTATGTTACCTTCAATTTCATTATCAAATTTTAATATTTCAGTACCATTTAATACTTCTAAAATATGAGTATAGTTTGTTTTTAAGGTTCTATTATCACCAAGAATTTCTTTCTTAGCAATATCTTTCATAGCAAAAGCTCCAATAAACTCATTTTTATTATTTACTACTGGAATGGTACTCATATTGTCTTCTTGCATTTTGAAAAAAGCATTATATACCGATTCTTTGCTACTAACAGTAAATCCTTTATGATAGTTAATATCACTAATTTGCAATTTAACATCATTAAGTATTTCGGGAATTTTAATTTTAAATTTATTTAAAATGAACTTTGTTTCTTCATTAATATTTGATAATATTCTAGGTTCTGTATCAAACCCAGTAGCATTCTTTAAATATGATAAACTAATAGCACTACAAACACTATCTGTATCTGGATTTTTATGTCCAAATATAAAAATTTTGTCTTTCATACAACCACCTTTTACAAATTATAACATAAATCATTTATATTGTGACAATTTTTTTAAAGTATATTTGATATATTAAAAGTGGTGATAAAATGAAAGTTAAAGTTATTGATGAAGAGTGTGAAAAAGATTTAGAAAATAGTATAAATTCATTTTTAAATGAGAGCATAGATGTAATAGATATAAAATATCAAGTTTCTATTGCTATTAATGGAGAAGAACAATTATATTGTTTTAGTGCGATGATTATATATCATTAAAAAACTAAAGAAATCTTTAGTTTATAGCATATACATATTTGAATTATTTGATTCAAAATCATCTGATGTAATTATATTATTAGCATTTTCTAATTTATTAAGACGATAATCGATTCTGTTTAGTTGCCTTTCTATTTTTGCAAGTCTACTTTCTATATCATTACTAGTTGTGTTATAATTATTAGGCATAGCATTTACAGGTGCAGGGCCTTGATAGAAATAGTTACTTGCTGTTTGATATGGTGCTCCTCCTGGCATTTGCATATTTGAATTCATATTTGGATTGTAGGCTTGATAACTACTTTCAGCAAAGAAAGTGTTTCTTGATTTTTTCATAAATACCTCCTACAACATTATATGAAAAATAAAAGGAAGTGTTTAAAAATGAGAATGAGAAATCCTAAATATAAAGATGAGGTAATTAATAATTGTACATTTTTACTTAATGATGAGATTGACTTTGAAAATGATGCGCCACTTCACATCGAAATAGGTATGGGGAAGGGAAATTTTATTTTAAATATGGCACTTAATAATCCAGATATCAATTTTATTGGTATTGAAAAATATTCTAGTGTAGCAAGTGTTGCAATAAAAAAGATGATGGAATATAATCTTCCTAATTTAAGAGTTATTATTAGTGATATTATGAATTTAGAAGAGTTACTAAAGAATAAAGTAGATGTAATATATTTAAATTTTTCTGATCCATGGCCAAAAGATAGACATGCTAAAAGAAGATTAACATCTCCTAATTTTTTAAAGTTATATGATAGTTTTTTTAAAGAAAAAAATGTAATAATTCAAAAAACTGATAATGATAATTTGTTTTCTTATAGTGTAGATTCTATAAGAGAATATGGTTATGAAATTGAAGAAATTAGTTATGATTTACATAGTACTGATATTCCAAATGTAATGACTGAATATGAAAAAAAATTTAGTAGTCAGGGAGTTAAAATAAAATATTTGAAAGCAAGTAAATAAATTGATATAATAATTATGGAGTAAGATATGAAAATACGTAAAATACTTTTAATATTAATGATAATTTTTTGTGTTTCTGGTTGTACTAATTTAGATAGTTTAAGTTATGATGACTTTATAAATAGTCTTAGTACTAAACCAAAGCAAGCTAATACATATAAAAGAGGATATCAATATTATATTCCTAAAGGTCTTCAGTTAAGTGATGCAGGGGACAATTATGCTGTTTTATCTAGCGGTAGCAATAATTATTATTTATATGTAGATTTAGTTAGTTATAATGAAGAGAAAACTTTTGTATATGAAAAAAATGAAAATGCTGTATATTCTACAAGAATTAGTTATGATGGAAAAGAAGGATATGCAGAGATTAATTTATGGGAAAATAATCAATATTTGATTGAAATTATGTATAATTATGCTAAAATAGAAGTAATGGTAGAAGAGAGTTTGATTAAGCAAGCTTTAGCTAATTCCATTGCTATTTTGAATAGCGTTAAGTATAATGATTTAATAATTGAAAATTTACTTAAAGATGACAATTTAACTTATACTGAAGAAATTTTCGATATGTTCGAAGAAACTGAAAAAGAAGAAGATTCTTTAGAATTTGTTGAAGAAGATAATAATATAAAAGATGAAGAAGAAGTAAAAGATACTGATTTCATAAATTAGGAAGGTGAAATTATGGGTTTAGTAAAAAAACTAAAAGACATTTTATTTGAAGAGGAAGAAGAATTTACAGAACCAATAAAAATTAGGGAAGAAGTAAAAGAAGAAGCTCCAAAAATTGTAAAAATAGAACCTGAACAACCAGAAGTTGCAAAGGAACCAGTTAAAGAAGTAGCAAGTGAAAGAGAATTGTTTAGATCAGAAAATTCATTTAGATTTCCTGATTTTGATGAAGAAGAATTTTCTAGTATGGCAAAGCCTCAACCAAAACCAAAGGCTAATGTATTAGAATATGAAAGAAAGAAAACTGTAGAAAAAAGAACTGATTATGGTCGATATGAAAGGATAGAAACTAGAGAATATACTGAGAAGAAAAAATTTAAACCATCTCCAATAATATCTCCAGTTTATGGAATTTTAAATCAAGATTATAAGGCAGAAGATATTGTTACTAAAAAAGATACTGCATCTAATATAGATATAGAAGTAGTTAGAAAAAAAGCTTTTGAGCCAAAACAAGAAGAAGTAATTACTCAAATTGACGAACCAGTTGTTACATTCTTTGAAGAAAAAGAAACAATTAAATTAAAAGAAGAACCAAAAAGAGAAGAATATAAAACAATTGATGATTTATTAGAACAAGCATCAGATGAAATAACACTTGAGGATACTTTAGAAATACCTAAAACAAATAATTTAGACGCTATTGAAGAAGAATTAGAAAAATTAGATAGTGAAGAAAAAACTACTCATAAAGATTTAGATGATACATTAGATAGTGACTTATTTGAGTTAATAGATTCTATGTATGACGAAAGAGAGGAGGTAGAGTAATATGGAATTCTTATTACAATTTTTACCTATAATTATCTACTTTTTGTTAATAATAATTATAGTAGTTGGTATAATTTTAGGAATTAAACTTATAATTACTATAGATAAGGTTTTAAAAGTAGTAGATGATGTTCAAGAAAAAGTAGATCAAGTAACACCTTTATTTGATACATTGGGTATGATATCTGATAAAGTTAGTGGTGTAGTTGGAACAGTTATTTCAACTTTAGAAAATTTTGTATTAAAACTATTTATGAGAAATAAAGAAAAAGACGAAATGGAGAGTGAAGATTATGAGTAAAAAGAAAAGTTTCTTATTAGGAGCAGGGATTGGTTTAGGATTAGGATTATTATTTGCCCCAAAAAGTGGCAAAGAAACAAGAGAAGATTTAGCTAAAATGATTAGTGATTTATATGAAAAAGCTAAACAAATAGATGTTGAAGAAGTAAAAAATGCTATTATTGTAAAAACTAAAGAATTAGAAAATACACTTAAAGATTTAGACAAAGAAACAGCAAAACAATTAATCATTGATAAATCTCGTGAAGTTAAAATTAAAGCTCAAGAATTAGTGGATTTAGCAGTTGAAAAAGGAACACCAATTGTTGAAAAAACAGCTAAAAAAGTTAAATCTAAAACAGCAGAATTATTAAAAAATACTGCAGAAAAATTAGAAGAACCAAAGAAAACAAAAAATACTGCATAATTTTATAATTAGAATGTTGATAACGTTATTGTTATCAACATTTTTTTGTTTTACAATCATATAATTTTTTAGGTGACGCTATGAAAAGATTGTTGTTAGTATTAATAATTTTAATTCCTATTAAAGTGTTAGGCATTAGTGCATCATCAGCAATAGCAATGGATTTAGATAATGGCAGAGTATTATATGGTTATAATTTAGATGAACCAAGATTAATAGCAAGTACTACAAAAATAATGACAGCAATTATTGCCATTGAAAATGGAGAATTGAATAAAGAGATAGAAGTTACTGATGTAATATATGAGGCTTTTGGAAGTGCTATTTATATTGAGGTAGGAGAGAAGTTAACTTTAAAAGATTTATTATATGGTCTTATGCTTAGAAGTGGGAATGATGCTGCCTTAGTAATAGCAGAAAGTGTATCTGGAACAGAAGAGGAATTTGTTTATTTAATGAACGAATATGCAACTAATTTAAATATGAAAAATACTATTTTTTATAATCCACACGGTTTAGAAGAGGGTAATGGAAATGCTAATAAATCTAGTGTGCATGATATGGCAAAACTAACCAAATATGCTATGGAAAACGAAGTGTTTAAAGAAATATTTAAAACAAAAAAATATACAGTAAAAACAAATTATAAGACTTATGTATGGCATAATAAAAATAAATTATTAAGTTTAGATTATATAACTGGCGGTAAAACAGGTTATACTGAACTTGCAAGACGTACTTTAGTTACAACTGGTAGTAAAAATAATATGAATATAGTTGTAGTTACACTTAATGATCCAAATGATTGGGCAGACCATAGAAGTATTTATGAAAATATATATGATAAATATAATAGTTATCAGATAATTAAAAAAGAAAATTTTAAAATAGAAAATGAAGAATATTATATAAATGATAAATTATATATTAAAAATGATTATTATATGACATTGACAAAAGAAGAATTAAAAAAGTTAACTTTAAATTATAATTTAATAAAATTTGAAGATTATGTTGATGATACAAATGTAGGTAATATAGAAGTAATATTAGATGGAAAAATTTATCATAAAGAGCCAATTTATGTTGAATTAATAAAACAGGAAGAAAAACTAACATGGTGGCAAAAATTTAAAAGGTGGCTTAATACATGGTAGGGTATATTTGGGCATTTTTAATTGGCGTAGGAGTGATTTATTCACTATGTACAGGAAATATAAATGTAATTAATGAAAGCATTTTAAGTAATGCTAATGATGCTCTTGATTTAATACTTAATTTACTTCCGACAATCGTTTTATGGACTGGTATTTTAAAAATTGCTGAAGATAGCGGACTCTTAGATAAATTCGCTAAATTGTTAAGTCCTATATTATGCCGTTTATTTCCAGATATTCCCAAAAATAACAAAGCTTTAGGATATATTTCGTCAAATATAGCAGCGAATATGTTAGGTCTTGGAAGTGCTGCAACCCCAGCAGGACTAAAAGCAATGAATGAACTTCAAGAAATAAATCAGAAAAAAGATACTGCTAGCACTCCAATGATTACTTTTTTAGTTTTAAATACTGCGGGAGTTACTTTGATACCTACAACAATACTTGCTCTTAGAGTAGCATATAATTCGGCATCTCCTGGTGAAATAATATTACCTGCTATAATGGCTACTGCATGTTCTTCTGTTGCTGGAGTAACACTTGATTATTTTATAAGAAGGAGAAATAGAAAATGGAAATAGCTTCTAAAATTATTCTTCCTCTTTTTATAATAATAATTATATTTTATGGTGTTAAGAAAAAAATAAATGTTTATGATACTTTTTTAGAGGGTGCTAAAGAAGGATTGATGACAACATTTAGTATTTTTCCGGCTGTAATAGCTATGATATTTGCTATTAATATATTTTTAGATAGTAATGCTTTAGGTGGGTTAATAAAACTTATTAATCCATTGTTAGGGAATATTAGTATGCCAATTGAAATAATTCCAATGGCATTATTAAGACCGGTATCAGGTACGGCATCACTTGCTATTATGAATGATATCTTTAAAGGCTTTGGACCAGATTCTTTTGTAGGAAGACTAGCATCAATTTTGCAAGGGTGTACAGATACAACAGTCTATGTTATTGCTCTTTACTTTGGTACAGTAAAAATCACTAAAATTAAACACGCTCTTTGGGTTGGATTGTTTGCAGATTTAGTTGGTATTATAGTGGCTTTTGTTTTAACGAATCTTTTCTTTTAATAATAATTTTGTTATACTATCTTTGTAGGTGATTTTATGGAAAGACTACAAAAAGTTATTGCTAATAGTGGTTATACATCAAGAAGAAAAGCAGAAGAATTAATTGAATCTGGTCATGTTACAGTTAATGGTGAACTTGTAAATACTTTAGGTTATAAAGTAAGTAGTGAAGATATTATTTGTATTGATGGTACTACAATTAATAAAAGTATTATTAAAGAATATTATTTATTAAATAAACCTAGAGAAGTTATTTGCAGCGCAAGTGATGATAAGGGAAGAAAAACTGTTGTTGATTTAATACCAACTGAAGGAAGAATTTACCCAGTTGGACGTTTAGATTATGATACTACTGGTTTAATTATTCTTACAAATGATGGTGAACTTGCTAATATTTTGATGCATCCAAAAAGTAAAATTCATAAAACTTATATAGCTAAAATTGATGGAATATTAAATGAAATTGATTTTAAAAAATTACGTAAAGGTGTATTAATTGACGATCGAAAATTAATTATAGATAATGTAAAGGTTAGAAAAATAGATAAAATAAAAAATACTTCTTTAGTAGAAGTAACAATTCATGAAGGAAGAAATCATATTATTAGAAAATTATTTGAAAAACTAGGATATGATGTTATGAAACTTACAAGATGTAAATTTGCTTTTTTAACTGATGATGGTTTAAAAAGTGGAGAATTTAGAGAATTAACAACAAAAGAAGTTAGATTACTTTATAGTTTAAAGTAATCTTTTTTTACAATTCTTTACAGGATATTTACTGTTTTTCTTTTGTAAATATTTATTAAATTATATAATTTAAGTGTAAAATATAATAAGGAGTGATTCTTAAATGGATTATATAAATGAACTTATTAACAAAAAATTTAATACTGATAAGGGTTTTTATTATTTTATAGATTTAATAAAAGAAAAATATCCATATTTTAAAATTAATGAAGGAAATTTAGAAACTTTAATAGTAGAAGAAATACCAGAAGAAGATTTTTTAAAACATGGTAGTTTTGGTATATATTATGCAAAAACTAATACACTAAAAATTTTAAAGAATATATCTAAATTTAATATTAATATAACTGAAGATGAATTAATTGAGACTTTTTTACACGAATTAATTCATGTATTAACTTCTTATGTTTTATTAGAAGAAGATAAAATATTAGAAGGTATTAATTATAGAAGAATTTCTGATAAAGCATCATCATTTTTCTTAGCTATAAATGAAGGAATTACTCAATATATAGTTAATGATTTATTGAATTTAAAAAATAGTGATGCTTATATATTTGAAACTCATATTGCAAAACAATTATCTTTAATAATTGGCAAAGAAAAACTACTTACATGTTATTCAAATAATGATTTTGAAGGATTTATAAAAGCTTTACAAGCAATAGATAGAGAATTTGATGTTAGAAAATTTGTTTTAGATACTTATAGTGAATATCTAGTTTTAATAAATGCATTTGCCAGTGGGGATAAATTAGAAGATAAAAGAAGAGTAGCTATTATAGAAGATAATTTATTAGAATTATATCTTAAAACTTCTAGAGAACATGATCAAGAATTCTTGGGTAGTTTATTTACTTATGAAGAAGCAGATAGAATAATAAATTTTGAAGAATCTGTTGAATATTATGGAAGACAAGATATTAGTAATTATGGATTAATGGATGCAGGTTCAACAAAAGATAGATTTAGTAAAATGTTAGAAGAAAGAGATGAAAATATGGAAGAAGTAGTTGTTTATGAAAATAAAAAAGAAGAATTATTAGCATATGGTCTTAAAATTGCTCAAGAATTAGAGTTACGTATTAAAAGTGGAAAAGTAATAAAAGACATAGTGGATGATGATGGAGAAAGAATTATTGTAACAGAGACTGAACTTGGAACTTATGGATATCAAGTTTTTGAAAGAGGCGATACTGAACCACATTATTATGCTGAAGGTTATTACTTGATTGATGATTTAACAAAAAGCACTGATTCTGATGGAGTCGCCTTAAGATATACAAGTGCAAAAAGTAGAATTCAAAGAAATTTAGTTGGAACATTTATTGAATATATAAAAGACCAAGGATTCCATTCTTTGTATGTTAGTCAAAAATATTTAAAAGATAATAATATTCAAGTATCACAAAGAATGACTGGTTATACAAGACAAGATCCTGTAACATTATTATCATTCCAATTTGATAGAAGAGAAGTTTCTATTGCAGCAGATGTTCAAATAGTTGAAAAAGACGGAAAAATGGATATTAGAATTGGAATGGGTGCTATTAAAGATGATGGAACAATAGATTATGATTTGTCTTATAAAATGGCAATGGAAGCTGAAAGAGCAAAAAAATTCTTTGGTGAATCTAATATGAGTAGAGAAAAATTAACTCAAGTTATGTTAGAATCTTCTCAAAATGCTCAATCATTATTATATGGTGTTTATCAAAGTCTTGGACTTCCAATTTTAGATGGAGTTACTCCAAGCAATTTATTAGCAGAACAAGTAATGCCAATGTTACCAGATGGAACCTCAAATAAATTAAATTAAAAAAAGTAGACAATTTGTCTACTTTTAAAATGCTTAATTATTCGCAATCACAGTGTTCGCAGTGACATGATTCATTATCATTTTTACAATGACATTCTTCTGTTTCACCGCATCCAGGACAATGACATTCATCACCGTCGCATTTACAGTCATCACATGTACAATTTTCACAATTACATTTCTTTTCTTCTTCAGAGTCTTCAATATAGCTAATAGCATTTGTAGGACAAGAAGACATAGCATTTTTACATTCTTCAGATTCAATATTTTCGTTACTAATAACTTCAGATAATCCGTTATCATTAAAATCAAAATGGGCACCATCAATAGCAACGCAAGCGCCACATCCGATACAAGCTTCTTCGTTTACATTTAATTTTTTCATTTTATTCCTCCTTGTATAATTATAGTAAAAATTACTTTTAAAAGCAATATAACCATTTCAAAAAAATATTGTTTATGTTATTATTATGATAGAGGTGTTACTATGAGTTCACGAATGACTAAATATTATGATGAACCCGAAATAACTAATTCAAGATATCATAAAAATGAAGAGTTATATAAAGAAATTAGTAAGAGCGAATTAAATAGTTATGATGTAAAAAGTAATGCAACTATTTTGGGGGATAATAAAAACGAAATTGATGTTGAAAAAATAAAAAAGATATTAGATACAAAATATAATGAAACTCCAAAAAGAAGAAGTATTAGGTTAGAAACTGAAGAATTAGTAGAAGAAGAAAGAGAAATAACTAAAGAGTATGATATTAATGTTATACTTGAAAAAGCAAGAGAACAAAAACAAGATAATTATGAAGAAGAAAGATTGAAAAAATTACGTGATACTCAATTTGACATTCTTAAAAATCTAAATATTGCCGAAAAAGAAGATGAGGAAGAAGATTTAGAAGAGGATAATTTAAAAACTTTAATTAATACTATTGCTTTAAATGAACACAAAAATAATGAAGATAGTTCACCTTTAGATATATTAAGTGACTTAAAGGGTAATGATGATACAGAAGTATTAAAGGGACTTAAAGAAGAAATTGAAAAAGATGATGAAGAATTAGATAAAACACAAAAGTCTAATATAACTGATACGCAAATGATTAATTCTTTTTATACTTCATCTAATGCATTAAAGCAAAAAGATTTTGAAGATATAGAAGATTTTTCGAAAGAAGTGGAATCAAATAATATTTTTATTAAAATTTTAATTGGTGTAATTATTATAGTATTCTTAGTGGGAGTAGCTTTACTAATAAAAACAATATATTTTTAACAATATGCATATTATTTAATATGAGAAAGTTAAGAGCTTATAAAAGAAAAAATAAAAATACAATGAATAAGTTTATATTTGTTGTATTTTTTTGTGTTATTGTTTGTGCTTTCATTCTTTTTAATTTTTATTCTCAAAAAGTTACCCCTTCAGTTACAGTTTTAGTTAATCAAAAGATAGACAAAATTCTTTATCAATTTTTTAGTGATTTAATTACTGATGAAGTTATAAATGAAGAAAGTGTTAATAATATATTAGAAATAAATATGAATAGTAATGATGAGATAGTATCTGTTAATTATGATTTAGAAAAAACTTATAAGATTTTAACTTTAGTATCCGATATATTAAAAAAGGGGATAAGTAATTTAGAAAATGGAAAAATAGATATTTCTGTATATGATAAATATTTAAGTAGTGGTGATAATGGACTAGTTTTAAGTATTCCAATTCTTTTAGGTAGCAAAAATATTTTTTTAAATAATTTGGGACCTAGAATACCAGTACTTATCAATTTTAATGAAACTCTTTTAACAAATATTAGAACTAAAGTGACTAATTATGGCTTTAATAATGCACTCTTAGAAATATATATTACTGTAGAAATGCAAAAGTTAATTATTACTCCAATGAAAGAAGAAAAAGAAAAATTTTATTATGATATATTAGTTAGTGCGTTAGTAGTAAACGGAAGTGTTCCAAATTTTTATGGAGGTACATATGAGACAAATAGCGGAATTTTAGATATTCCCATGAGTTAGAGATTATGTTATACTTAAAATAGGGTGAGAGTGTGAAATCATTTTTTATTAATGAAGCATTTGATAAAGCAGTTAATGATTATTTAATTAGTAGAGATAAAACTGAAGGTGTTCTTTACAATTCTTTTTTAGTTGTAGTAATTAGATTACTTATTAACATTTATGGTGAACTTGATATAATTAATCCATTTCGTGTAAAAAATGAATTAGCATTTGATAGTAATTTAACTAAATATGGAGCTTCTAAAGAAGATATAGTTAATTTGAAAAAATTGGTATATGAATATTATTTAATTGAAAAAAGAAATGTTCAAAGTATTAGAAGAGAAGCTAATCCATATTTTATAGAGGTTCAAAAATGCTTAATAGATTTATTTAATATAAAAAGATTAAACTTTGGTCTTACTGAAAGTGATAGTCATGAATTTTTTGATTTATTATATACTCCAGGAACTTCTAATGCATTAAGACAATCATATAATTTCTTAAATGCCGAAAATATTTATGAAGTAGCAGAGTATTATAAAGAAGCAATGAAAAAAGAAAGAATAAAAAAAGAAGAACAAAAGAATTTATTAGGATTTGATGTTTATAAATTATTTAATTTAAGTATTGCTGATATTAGTAAAATGGATGATAGTGAAGTTGATAAATTAAATAGTGAAATATATAAATCATTTGATATATCAGAAAATGCTATTAATAAAGATTATTTATTACAAGAAAAAATAAAAGAATTAAAGATGCAAAATAGTCCAATTACTACTGGTAATGGTTATGTTGATATATTACTTGTAATGAGTGTTATTGTAACAACAATTATGGTAGTAGTGATTTTTGGGACAATTGTATTTTAAGGTGGGTATATGGAAGTAGAAGTAAGAGGAAAAAAATATAAAGTTATAAAAGATTTTGGTGAAACAGTAAGTACTATTGATTTTAATGAAATAGTAACTGATTATTATGATAATTTTGATTATATTGTTGGAGATTGGGCTTATGGTAAAGTAAGATTAAAAGGATTTTATAATAATAATCATAAATTAGTAAAGAAATTTAATAATATAGATAATGTAGATGATTACATTAATAATAGTTGTGCGTATGGATGTAAACATTTTATTTTAGAAAAGATAAAAAATAAGACTGTTGAAAAACAAGACTAGTTTTGTTATAATGTTATAGTAGTGAAAGGGATTGACATGATGGGAAAGATAAAATTAAATTTAGTATCTGGGGCTGTTGTAGAAAAGCCGTTAATAAATGCATTTAAAGCAAATAATAATAGTTATGTAGTTTTTGATAACGAAATGAATGGGTCAATGGGATTACCTATAATTTTAGTTTGCAAATTAGAAGGAAATAGATTAACAAAGATTGTAGACCAAGGTGAATGGCAAATTGTTAAAGAATATTTGAAGAATATAATTGCAGGAAATCAAGTTGAATTTATAAAAGTAGATAGTGAACTTGCTGCCGATGATATATATTATACTCAATTAACTTTACCAGTACCATCATTTGATGCTTTGAAAAATGCTTATAAAGTAGAAGATAGTAGTGAAGATACTGCTAATATTTTAGATATAAATCCAGAACCAGTTGTAAATGCTATAGAACAAGTAGCACCAATGCCTACTGTAGAAGCTGAAGTTCCTCAAGTTGAACCGGTTGTAGAACCTGTAGTTGAAACTCCAGTTGTTGAAAATCCTACTCCTGTAGTTGAACCAGTTATAGCTCCAATTGATCCAGTTGCACCTGTAATTGATATAGCTGTACCTGAACAACCAGTAGTAAGTAGTGAAGAAGTTGTTTCTAATGAAGCTGCTATTGATTTAAATACACCAATGCCTACATTTGGTCCACAAGTTCAAATGGAAGCACCTCAAGTTGAACCAGTAGCACCAGTTATGCCTGAACCAGAAATAACTCCAACTCCAGTTATTGAAACTGAAGTTCCAGTAACAACAGAAGAAAATATTTTCAAAGAACAAAAAGAAGCATTTATGTTAGCTTGTGAAAATATGTTTGATGCTTTGGTTCAAAAATTTGAAAAAGAATTAGAAAATCGTAAATAGACTGAGTAAAAGCTCAGTTTTTTTCATACACTTAAATAGATACTGTATGAAAGAAATAGTTAATTATTATTACAATTTTGATGTTGAAGAAGTAGAAGAAAATAAAAATTACTTATCATTTAATTATTATGGTGAGAATTTTTATTTTGTCTTTTTTAATCGTACAGAGGAAGAACTTAAAGATATTGTAGAGTTGTGTATAGAACTTAAATATAAAGGTATAAGAGTACATGATATTGTTTTGAATAGAGATAATTCATTGGTTACTAAAGTTGGAGAAAATAATTATTTATTACTAAAATTGAATACTAACAAAAATGATATTGTTGATTTTATAAGTGTAAGTGAAATGACTAATAAACTTAAATTAAATCGAAGTAATAGTAAATTATATCGAAATAATTGGGGAGAGTTGTGGAGTAAAAAGATAGATTATTTTGAATATCAAATTAAAGAATTAGGTAAAGATAAAAAAATAATTATTGATTCATTTAGTTATTA
Source organism: Bacilli bacterium (assembly GCA_017441065.1). Lineage (GTDB taxonomy): Bacteria > Bacillota_I > Bacilli_A > RF39 > UBA660 > SIG200. Next base: position 16,382 of record JAFSAI010000030.1, read on the forward strand.
TATTGGACTTGCAGAAAACGCTATTAGTTATGTTAATAAAATAAATAAAGTTATTGGTATGGGAGACTTTGATAATATTACTTTATCTCATCGAAGAATATTTTATCCTAATACTAATCTTAATTATTTAAATCCTTTAAGTTTTATCTTCGATTTAGAAATAAGAGATATTGCTGAATATTTAAAAATAGAATTTTTTAATGGTGAAGATAGCTTACTTGATTTAATAACTTATTTAAAAATAAAAAGATTAACTTCTTATAGTTATCATATGTTATATGCAAGACTTCTATATCCTTCTTATTATTTTGATATATATGAAGATGTTATGAATAATAACGGAGATGAAGAAAGGTTAGTAAAAATAATAAGTAAAGTTAATGATTATGAGAATTTTTTAAAAAAAGCTTATGAAGAGATAAGTAAATATACTAATTTAGAAAAAATAAATTGGTTAATAAAAAAGGAATTATAATGGTATATTTATAATTCCTTTTATTTCTGGTATTTCTTCTTGGAACATTGTAAGTAATCCATCATTTATGGTATTATCTTGCATTAAACAATTAGTGCATGCTCCATATAATTTAACATAAACATAATTATCTTCATATTTGATATATTCAATATCTCCACCATCCATATTTAGATATGGTCTAATTTGTTCAATCATTTCTTTTATTTTTTCTATTGTATTGTTATCTTTCATTTGCAATCACTTATTTTATTATATACGACATTTTTTTGTAAGTAAATAATTTTTGTGGTATACTAACATTAGGAGTTAATCATGGCAGAGGAGTATATAGTAGGAAGTATTATCAAAGGTCAGGTTACAGGTATTGAAAAATATGGTATATTTGTAAACATTGATCCTTGGTATGATGGTTTAATTCATATATCTGAAGTTTCAAAAGATTTTGTTAAAGATGTTCATGATTATGTAAAAATAGGTGAGACAATTTATTGTCAGGTTTTAGAAGTTAATGAGGAAAATTTACAACTTAAATTATCTATTAAAAATATTAACTATAAAGCTACTAGTGAGAATAGTGCAATCAAAGAAACTAGAAAAGGATTTTTACCATTAAAAGAAAATTTAGATTTATGGATTGAAGAAAAACTAAAATTTTATAAAAAATAACTTACAATAGTAGGTTATTTTTTATTATGTTAAAAGAAATGCGATAAAAATAAGGCCAAATAGTTATTTTCTTAAATATTTGTTGACATTATAAATTCTATTATGTTATAATCAATTTGTCCTTTAGAAATGGAGGAATACCCAAGTCTGGTTGAAGGGACCGGTCTTGAAAACCGGAAGGTCGGGTAACCGGCGCAGGGGTTCGAATCCCTTTTCCTCCGCCATTTTTTAAAGATATATTATCGCGGGATGGTAGCAGTTTGGTAGCTCGTCGGGCTCATAACCCGAAGGTCGAAGGTTCAAATCCTTCTCCCGCAACCATGGTTCGTTAGTCTAGAGGCCTATGACGCCTGCCTGTCACGCAGGAGACCACGGGTTCGAATCCCGTACGAACCGCCATTATGGCTTCATAGCTCAGTCGGTAGAGCAGAGGACTGAAAATCCTTGTGTCGCTGGTTCAATTCCCGCTGGAGCCACCAGTTAAGAAAATCAAAAAGCCTTGTTTATACGAGGTTTTTTTAGTGTTTAAAATTAATGAAACTTTTTAGGTGTTTAAATCGTTTTATATGTGAAAGGAGTAAAAAATGAATGAATTTTTTGAAAAAATATATTACGAATATAAAGATGATGTTTATAGATTAGCCTTATTCTATACCCAAAACAAATATGATGCTGAAGATATAGTTCAAAGAACCTTTATTAAAATGTTTAAAAAGTTAAATAATATTCAAAATAATAATATAAAACAGTATTTATTAACAATTACTGCTAACGAATGCAAGGATTTATTTAAATCTTTTTGGAGAAGAAATACTAATTCCATTTTTGATATTGAAATAAAGGCTTCTAAAATCGATAGTAAAGAGAATGAACTATTAGATGAGTTAAAAAGACTACCGAAAAAATATAGAATTTGTATTCACTTACATTATTTTTATGGATATAGTGTTAAAGAAATTGCTATGATTGAAAATATTAATGAAAATACTGCAAAAACGAGACTATCAAGAGGAAGAATGCTATTAAAAAATAAATTAGAGAGGAGTGATATATATGAAGAAAGCATATAAAAAATTATTTAATAATATTCATCTTGATAAAAATATAGATAATATTATTTTAAATAAGACTATTTATAAAAAAAATAATGTTATGTTAAAAAGAATTATAATATCTTTGTCTGTTTTATTAATTATATCTATAACTAGTATTGGCATAGTATACGCTGATGAAATAGTTGAAAAGATAAAGAGTTTATTAGTTACAACTACTATTGATTTTGATGATGAAGAATGGGGTGATGTTTATCGTACTGATTTAAAAATAGCAAATAGAAAAAATATAAATGTTGATGCAGAATTTCTAAATGTAAATTTTCCAGTGACAGATAATCAACAAAAAACATCTTTCAAAGAAATCGAAGAAAATTTAGAAATTGAAATACTTACATCTAAATTATTTAAAATTGATATTGCTAGAATACTAGAATTAGAAAAAAATAGTGATAAAATAAGTCATGGCTTTTTTGCTTTTGATAATGTATATAAAACCCAAAAAGGTAAAATAAGTATGGCAATAGAATTTATTACGGAGTACTATGAAGAAGAATATTTAATGAAAACCTTAGGACAAACTAAAAATTTAGATAAAGAATACAAAACGGTTTTAAAAAATGAAAAATTAAATACTGATTTATATGTTTTTGCTTTGCATCCTAAAAAAATAGAAAATTATAGTGAAGTAGTAGGTTCTCCAAGAATAACATTCATTTATGATGATATAGTATATACTATTGATGGACATAATGTTAGCATAGATGAAATGTTATATGTAATAAATACATTAGAATATTAAATAGTAATCTTTTTTGCCTCATAAACATGAGGCTTTTTATGTGTTTAATAAATGGTAAACTAAGAGTAGATTGTTATTTTTATTTGTAATTAGTATAATTTCTATAGAAAGAGGAGTTTTATGGATAACAATAAAATTGGAAAGTTTATTGCAATTTTGAGACAAGAAAAAGGTCTAACGCAAAAACAATTAGGTGAAAAATTGTATGTTACAGATAAAGCTGTTAGTAAATGGGAACGTGGCTATAGTTTACCTGACATTTCTTTATTAAATCATATGGCTGAAATACTAGGTGTTGGAGTTGTTGATATTTTATCTGGTGAAAAAAATTCTAATAATAATATTGATGTTGAAAAAGAAATCAATGCTATAAAAAAAGATATATTTCAGAAAAATAGAAAAAGAATCAAGAAAATGATGTATGTAATTATTATATTGGTTCTTCTTTTAATATATATATGTTTTAGAAATGTAAAATTAGGTTATAATTTACAATCTGTATATTATTCTCATTCAAATAGAAATATAAATATAGGAATAGTAAAAACATCATTTATGATTGAAAACAATGATCGAAGTTTTGCTTATAAAAACTTAAGAAATTCAAATATCGTAGAAAATGAAATAAAAAATTATTTAAAAACGTTAAAATATTCAACATGTAATGATACTGTTTATTATTATGATGAAAAGGATGATTTTTCAATAATAGAATATTCAGTTAGTAATCATATATTCTATAGCACTATTTCATACGAAATTGTAGATTATGATTATTGTGAAAAGGGAATTTTGGAAAAATATTCTAATATGCTTGGAGGATTAGGAAGAATCCATTCATTGAAAGGTGGGAAAATGCCAAAAGATGCTAATTGGAATAAATTTATAGAAGTTACATTTATAGATGTTGTAGATTATTCTAGCATTCCTTATAAACTTGAAGCAAAAATGGAAGTGTTATATATTGAAAAAAATTCTGAAGGTAAATATATTGTACAAGTATTAGAAGATTCAGAAGGTTTTTATGAAATAAAAAATAATAAATTGTATTATTATAGAACAAAAATTTTAGAAAAATCAAAAAATCTTGATATTCCAGAAGTTTCATCTTTTGAAATTAAAAATAAAAAACTACTTTTAAATGATAATTATTTATCTGCATATGAAGAAAAAATAGAATTAAAATAAAAGGAGATACTTATGAAAAAGAAAAGTATAATAATTATCTCAATAATCTTAGTGTTAGTTATTAGTATAATTATTTGTTTTGATTTATATAAAAATAATCAAGAATCTCAAAAAAGATATAATGAAATAAGAGAAAGTGTTAAAAAGTCGGTAGAATGGAATATTAGAGCACAATATCCAGGATGTTCAATATCAAAAAAGTTTAAAGAAACAACTTCTCATGGCCAAATTTATAACTCTAGTTTTTTAATAAAAAATGGCTATATTAAAAAGGAAGAATTATTAGACATAGACAATGAATCTTATTGTGATGTTTATGTTGATATTAATACATTTTTTGAAAACCCATTAGACCATCAACAAAATTGTGAAGTGTATTATAAAATATATTTAAAATGTAAAAATTATGAAGAGGAAGGTTATATTAATTGGGGATAAATTAAATTAATAATAATTTTCAATGTAAAATATATTTGATAGACATTAGTTAGCCTTTAATATAGAATTAAATCAAGAAAGGCGAATATTATGAAGTTATCCGAAAAAATAATTAATATTAGAAATGATAATAATTTAACGCAAGAACAATTAGCAGAGATTTTATTTGTTACAAGACAGACTGTATCTAACTGGGAAAATAGTAAATGTTATCCAGACATTACAACATTATTATTAATAAGTGAAAAATTTAATATATCATTTGATGATTTAATCAGGGATGATAAAGAAATGATAAAAGATATTGATAAGAAAATAAATGATCATAAATATAAAAAAATATTTTTAATTATATTTATTCTAATAACATTTCTAATATCGTTTTACTTAGGATATAAGTTATTTATGTTAAATCACTATAGTAATAATTATAGTAATGAAATATATGAAAAATATTTTGATAATTTAGAACAAATAACATTAGAAAATAATGAACTAGCAAATCATAGTTATTTTGATTTGAATATCTATATTCCCGAGAATATTGCTATATATGATAAACATAATGATTTTTATATTGGTGGTAAAAAAGTCATATCATTTTATAAGTATAATAGTGCATTTTATGAATTTGAAAATACTGGTGAATATTATAAAAATATTAATTACAATGACGTATTTAATAAAATAGATTTGTATAATCCAGTTGATTTAATAAGATATTTTGAAATTAATTATAAAAGAAAGCCAAATATATTATGGAATAATTTGGATATTAAACTAACATTTTTAATGAAAAACTATATATTATCAGAAACTGAATATGGTAATAATTATTATAAAAGGTATTATTGGTGTAATGATTTGAGTGGTATTGTAACAGAAACAAATTATGATTATAAAATTGAGATATATCATGAAGATGAAACTTACTTAGTTATTGTTGATAAAGTATTTTTTAAAAAAGAACATATAGAAAATATGTTAAATTCTATACATTTTGGTTAGAATTAGATTTGTATTATCTACTTTTTTTATGTTGTAATGTGTGATATATTGAAAATAATAAAAGAGGTATTATGAAAAGAATTTGTTTATTTTGTTTATTAATTATAACTATAAGCTTTTTATTAGTTGGGTGTTCAAGTGTTTTGGAAAATAACAAAATTGACTCTGAAGAAATGTTAGAAAATGTTACAATGGTTATAAAGGATGGTACATTAACAAAAACAGGAGCTACGATTATTATTAATGATTTAAATGGTGATGATAATACTTATGGTGAATCATATAGAATTGATAAAAAAGTCAATGGAAAATGGCAAAAATTAGATGTGGTTATTGAAGGAGAATATGGTTTTCATGCCATTGGTTATACAGTGAATGAGAATAATACATTAGAAATGAACATTGATTGGAATTGGCTTTATGGGGAATTGCCCTCCGGTGAATATCGATTAGTAAAAGATGCTGCTGTTACAAAAAATAATACATACATAGGTAGCAAATATGTTTATGTTGAATTTGTAATTTAAATTTGGAGTTGAATAATGAAAAAATGTAAAAATTTATACGATTATATAGAAATGGCAAAATATGATATTATTTTATATCTAGTATTATTTTTAATAATAGCTGGGATAGTAGTATTTTATTATTATAAAACAAAAATATGGTTTTATTTTTTTATTCCTTTGGTATTATTTATTGTATTCCTTTCTAAAATAACTACTTATATTAATTTATTAAGTATCAGAAAATATCTATTAAATAATAATTTGATAGAAAAAATAGGAAATATTATTTATTGGAATTATAGAAATTATTTCTTAACTGATAATTATTTTATTATTAAAGATGCTAAGAGTGTTGATTTTTTTTCATATAAAGATATTTTAGAAATTTATAAAGAAAAGAAAGTTGTTTTAAAACCTAAATATAGTTCATTAAGTGAGTATTTGTATATAAAAGTAAAAAATGGTAATCAATATAAAATTTTAATTGATACAACTAAGTTTGTAAATGAAGATTATAAAGATATAACGCCAATTTTATTAGAGAAAAATAGTAATATAAAAATTATTTAATAATTGAAATTACAATAAAAAAACATTACATAAATTTTATGTAATGTTTAAATTTTATTTATAATCTATTGTACAAGTTCCATAATTACTAGTTATATAGTCATCAATTTTTTCAATTATATCAGAAGCTTTATCCCCAGTAAGCCACACAGTATTATGGTCTCCTTTGATAGAATATACATATGTTAATAAATCATCTGGCATGTTTTCATCTCCAGTACTTTCAATAATTTGTTCACTAACTTTATAATATGTTAAAGTGTAATTATATTCTTTATTGTTTAAAGTACAATTAATTTCAGAAGTTTTTATTTGTTTATCAAATATTAAAACAGATTTATCAATAATTGCTTTAAGTTCTTCTAAAGATGCATTTTTTATTATATCCATATCTTCAGTTGTATAATATACTTTCATATTATCTTTAGGATTAATTTTAGAGTAATCTATATTTGGTGCTGCTCCATAACGAACTTTTTTATCTGATTCTAAATAATCTTGTGTTGTATATGTTCTAGTAACAAATATATAGTTTATTGTTTCTCCATTTTCAGTTAAGATTTTATTTTCTGCATAAGTATATCCAGATATGGGAGCATCAACTTGAAAATTCCAACGATTACCATTTTCGTGTAATATTATTCTTATATTGTCATCATATTTCATAGTAAATTCATAGCTACCAATAAAGTAGAGAATAGGAAATAGTAATACTAATATAAGTAAAGTTATAAAAATAGAGTTTCTAATTATTTTAAAATTAATTTTTTTAATAATTTTTTTAAATGTATTTATATCATTTTTTTTAGATATATTAATAGTATGTTGTAAATTTTTTAGTTCTTTTTGACAATTATGACACTCTTTTAAATGTTCATCAACTAAATCTCTAGAATCATTTGTACATACATCATCAATGTACAATGGCAGTAAGTCTTTTATAATATTACAATTCTTTTTCATTTAAAATCTCCTTTATTTTTCCTTTTGAACGATAGAAAGTAACTCTAGCCCAACTTTCCGTTTTATTAAATATGTTAGCAATTTGTTTAAAAGAAAGTTCACCATAAACTCTTAATGTTAAAACTTCTTTATAGGGCTCTTCTAAACTATGAACTATTTTTAACAATTCTTCATTTGTTTCACTATCAATAATTTTAGATATAATATCTTTTTCAGCATCTTTTATATCATCATCAATATCTTCAATAACTTTTTCTTTTTTATACATTGTATAATAAGTATTCTTAGCTATACTGCATAACCATGTTAATATGTTGTATTTCGGATTGTATTTTTTTATATTTTTTAAAGCTTTATAAAATGTTTCTTGTGCTATTTCTTCGGAAATGTAGCTATTTTTAGTAATAGTTAATAGATATCTGTATATACTTTGATAGTATTTAGAATATATTTCTTCAAAATCATGTTCCATATTTAACCCTCGTTCATTAGTTATACTTTTAAAAGCTAGTTTTGTTACATAAAATATATAATTATATTATATAATAAAACTATATTTATTGTATTTCTACTGATAGGTGGTATAAATAATATAAGATAAATGTTATTTTAGATGTATAAAAAGGATGATATTATGAATCAAGAAAAAATAGGAAAGTTTATAGCTAAATTAAGAAATGAAAAGAATATGACACAAACTGAACTTGGCGAAATACTTGGTGTAAGTTACAAAGCTGTAAGTAAGTGGGAGAGAGGTTTGAGTTTACCGGATGTCTCACTTTATAATGAAATTTGTAAAATATTTGGGATAACTAAAGATGAACTTTTTGCAGGAAAAAGAATAAAATTAAAAGTAAAAAAGTATTTAATAATTATTGCGGTTTTAATTGTAACATTTTCATTTATAACTTATATTACAACTCCAAAATTTTATAAAATAAAAGTTATAAATGAGGAATTGTTTTATTCAAGATATACTGGTGGTATTTTAGTTGATGGTGTAAGTAAAGATGCTTTTCAATTAACGATTAGTTTAAATAATCCTGATAAAGTGAGAACGATTGGATTGTTTATTTTAGACAATGATGGAGACTTAAAATTATTAGAGTCTTATGGGAAAGGCGAAGCGGTTAGAAGCGAAGCAGGATATGCTAATACTACTGAGGCGTTCACAAGAGTTGAGAAGAGTTTTCAAAAAGGTAATATAATTTCTAAAATGTTAAATAATAAAGATAATACTTATTTGTGCGTTTCTAATAAACCTATTGACAAGTTAACATATGAAGATTGTTTTAAAATTATTTTTGAGAAAATAAAATAACATATATATTTTTATTTGATATAATTATTTTAGGAGTGTATTTATGAAGAAAAGATTATTATATTTTGTGGTTATATTTATTGCAATTATTTTAACATTTGGATTGTATTCGCATTATATTGATAGTGCTAGAGTTAGAAATGGGGTAGAGCCAAAATTTACTATTAAAATAGTAAGTGATGGAGGTAATAAAGTTACTTATTGGGGACTCGGGTATAAAGTAATCAGATATACAAAAGTTAGTCCTAGTGAACCATATAAGAATAATTTAGGTGTTAAATACGGAAGTTGGTTTATGAAATATGAATTAGACAATAAGTCTAAAGTTGTAGAAATAGTGGATACTACAAAAGATGATAAAGATTTTGCTTGTGCAGAGGCTTTAGAAGAATTTTATGAAGATGCTGAGTATGTGTATTATTATAGTTGTATTAAAAGTTCTTATGTATTAGTTAGATATGAAGATGGTTCACAAATGACTGTGGAAGAAGCACTAAAAAATGGCGATATATCAATAAAAGATTTAGATGAATATGGAATAAATTATATGAAAGAAACTAAAAAACTTTCTAATACATACATAGATGATTATCAATTGATGTTAAAAAGAAATAATAATTGTACAGTTCCAAAAAAGTATTATACGAATAAAGGCCGTGATTTTTATTTAATTTGTTTTGATGAAATAACATTAGTTAAAGATGATATTAATATGTCTTTAAAATATTATTTTCAAAATATAAATAAAACTTTTGAAAATAGTATTCGCGATATAATTGAAAAATTAAAATTAGATGCTATTCTTAAAGATGGCGGCACAAAAATTTATAAAAATGAAGATATTACTCTTATTGTGTGTAATACGTTAGATGGTAATAAAGATATATATTTAGGTGATAGTAATATAGAATTTAAAAAAAATTATTGTAAATAAAATAAAAACTTGTTAATTCAAGTTTTTTATATTTTTTTTAAAATCTTCTTTAATGCATTATATCTATATGTGTCTTTAAGTTCATCAACACTTAAATCACTAAATGCCTTTTTATAACCATCTAAAATAAATACTGAATAAAAATATGGCTTTTTTAATTCTCCGATAATTTCAGTTGCGATGGTACCTTTACTTTCGCTGGATTCTTGAAAATATGAACCATCTGGAAGCATACAAGTTACTACACATTTATAATATGCATTTCGATTATTAGAATTTTTTAAATCTCTTAATAATTTAATAACACATTGGTATTTTGGAAGTGTAGAATCCAAAGCCAATTCATCATCAGCATATCTTGCGGTATATATTCCTGGTCTTTCATCAAGAGCTTCACAAAATAGTCCTGCATCATCAGTAATGATAGGATAATTAATGTTATGCGTTTGGCAAAAATCATATATCGCAGTTGCTTTAATTAAAGAATTTTCTTCTATGGTAAAACCATTTTCTTCAATATCGCCTAAATTCCAATATATGTCTTCTAAACTTAAAATTTCTAAATTAACATTAATTTCCGAACATAAATTTTGTAGGTCTTCAATCTTTCTTTTGTTAGTGGTACCAAATATTACTTTCATTTCAAATTCTCCATATAAAATTTCCACATTAATTATAACATAAAACAAAAAAATTAAAAAAAGTATTGAAATTATTTTAAAAATCCTTTATAATCTTAATTGTCTTATTAATTAAGACTGTGCCTGCCCAAGTGGCGGAATAGGTAGACGCACAGGACTTAAAATCCTGCGAGATTTAAACCTCGTGCCGGTTCAAGTCCGGCCTTGGGCACCATCTTGAAAATTAACGAACTGAATGGTTCGTTTTTTTGTTGCTTTTAATAAATTTTAATAAAAAAATATAATTAAAAATAGTATAATTAAAGAGGTGATAATAATGACAAAAATAGGTCTTGTATTAGAAGGCGGAGCAATGCGTGGTTTATATACAGCTGGTGTTTTAGATGTATTTTTGGATAATAATATAAATATAGATGGAATTATAGGAGTATCAGCTGGTGCGCTTTTTGGAGCTAATTATTATTCTAAACAAAGAGGAAGAGCCTTAAGATATAATAAGAAATATTGTAAGGATAAAAGATACATAAGTATTCATTCTTTGATTACTACTGGAAATATAGTTAATAAAGATTTTGCTTTTTATAAAGTTACAAATGAATTAGATCCTTTTGATGATGAAGAATTTATTAAAACAAATAAAGATTTTTATGTTGTTATAACAAACGTTGAAACTGGTTCTGCAGAATATATTAATATAAAGAATAGTACTGTAAAAAATCTAGAAGTATTAAGAGCAACTTCAGCAATGCCATTAGTTTCTAAAATGGTTGAAATAAATAATCATAAATATTTAGATGGTGCACTTGTTGATAGTATACCAGTAACAAAAGCAATAGATATGGGATATGACAAAATAATAGTCATATTAACAAGGCCACTTGAATATAGAAAAAAACCATTTTCTAAATTAGAAAGTCTATTTATAAAATTGAAATATAGGAAATACCCTAAATTAGTAAAGGCTATTTTGAATAGATATTCTAATTATAATGAATGTTTGGAAAAGATTATTGATTTAGAAAGTAAAAAAGAGATATTTGTTATTAGACCATCACGAGATTTAAATATTAGTAGATTAGAAAAAGATGAATGTAAATTACAAGAAGTTTATGATTTAGGAATTAATGATGCAAAAAAACAAATGAAAAAGTTAATTGAATTTTTAAAATAATGTTAAAAGATGATATAATTTATTTGAGGAATGATGTAGCAATGAAAAAAATGTTAGTTAGTGATTATGACGATACATTTTATATTAATGATGATGATATTTTAAAAAATATTGAATTAGTAGATGAATATCGAAATCAAATGGTTTTTATGATTGCTACTGGAAGATCTTATTTTGATTATAATAATAAGAAAAATAAATATAATATAAAAAGTGAGTATGTTATTTTGAATCATGGCGCAACAATTTTAAAAAATGATGAAATAATATATAATATAGAAATTGATAACAAGATAAAAAATGAATTAATTTATGATTTAAAAATAGAAAATTCTGAAAAAATTTTTGCTTGTTCTAAAAAAGAGAGTAGATTAAATATTGAGTGTAATAATTTAACTAAAATACATATAAAATATCCTAGTAAGGAGTATGCATTAGAAATATACAATTATATTTTTAAAAAATATTCTAATTATTTAAATTTTTTCCTTGTAAGTGACAGAACTGCAATAGAAATAGTTAGCAAACAAGCTAATAAAAAGAATGGTATTTTAAAAATTATGAAATTAGAAAATATAGATAAAGAAAATGTATATACAGTTGGAGATGGTGATACAGATTATGAAATGTTAAGCTATTTTAATGGCTATAAAATGGAAAAATCTTCAATTAAATTGCAGGAACTTGAATTACCTAAGGTTAGAAGTGTTTCTGAATTAATTAAAATAATCAACAAATAGTTGGTTATTTTTTTGTCAAGTTAGACATAGGTTCCCAAAAAAACTTTACAAATTTTTTTTGTTATAATATAATCATAATAGATAGAATAGTTTGATATAACGATAATTTCGCGATATTAAATCGGCATATCAAACATTGGTTTATTTTTGTTAGAGTTGAAAGAGGCAGTTGAATGGCTAGTAAAGGTATTAAATTCAAAAAATTACCAAAAAAAGAAAAAGCCTACTTATTAGGAATAATAAGTTTTTTTGCCTTTGTTCTAATTTTCGGAATTCGCGCTGCTTATGCTTATTATAATGATTCTGCCTCAATAAGCATTTTAGCTAATTCAATTGGAGATTTTGATAGCGGAGACGGAGATATCAACATGATGATTTATAAAGAAAATGATCAGGGAATATATGTTAGATCATATGCTGTGCCAGCAATTGGCTACAAATTTAATCAGACATTAACAAAATGTACAATAACATGTACTAATGACGGTACTGGTAATTGTTATTATTCATATGATGAGGAAAACCAAATTTTTTCTTTAACAAGTGATCAAAAAGTAACATGTAAATTTTATTTTGATCAAGAAGCAGAAAGTGATATTAATATATATATTATGAAAGAAGATTCTGCAGGTACTTATACATATAATACTCAAACATATAGTATGATTGAATCAATACCAGCTTATGGATATGAATATGCCGGTTATTATTGTGAAAATCAAAATGCGATAAGTGGTTTAGAATATGTTTCAGAAACTAAGAAATTTGTTGTTTCAACATCTACAAAAAATACTTGTTATGCATATTTTGATAGTGTAAGTGCTGCAGATATAGTGGCAAATGTATTTGTCCAATCAGCAGATGGAAGTACTGTATATAAACAAGTTGAGTCAATTCCTGCTAATAATGTTTATAAATTATCTACTACAAAAACTAGTGCTTGTTACAACTCAAGTGGTAATAATACTGGGGCAACGATTACTTATGTAGATGGTTATATTAATATAACAGCATCAGAAAAGCAAACTTGTGATGTATATTTAGATTTGGCTAATGAATAATTAAGGAAATGAACTATGTATTAGTTCATTTTTTTGTTATAATTGTTTTATAGATAGTATTGGATGATTGTATGCAAGGAGAAAATAGAGTAACAAAAAGTGTTCTTAGAATGATTGGGCAAGAAAAATTAACAGAATTAGATTTATATGTGTCAGAATTATTAGATAGAGAGTTTTCTGGTCTTACAGATTTAGTGGAATTAGAATTTATTGTTAATGATTTTATTGCTAGTTTAAACGAAGAAGAATTATTAGTGCTAAAAAGTTATACAGGATATAATTTTAAATGTATTAATGCTATTATTAGAAATAATTGGAATTATGAAGAACACGGATTATTAAATGATGAAATAAAATTAAAATATTTGGAATTAGTAAGAAAATTGAAAGAAGTAGTTAATAAATTTCCGACATTAGATGTAGATTTTTGTACTTATCGTGGAGTTGAACTAGATGTTTTTAAAAAGTTTGAAATAACAAAAATAGAGGATTTGATTCATTTGAAAGGAAAATATATGTATGAGGAAGGATTTACTAGTACATCTATTAGTAGTGAAAGCAGTTACTTTAATAAAACTTTAGAAAATGGAAAAACATACAATGTTGGAATAAAATATTTGATTCCTAGAGAAAGTAAAGATGGAATATTGTTATCTAGTAGTGATTTATCTTATTCGCCAAATCAAAATGAATACTTATTAAATTCTGGTAGTTTAGTTAAAGTTTTAGATGTTTCTGTAGATTCAGAAAGAAATTTAGCTGAATTAGTGGTAATGCTTGTTCCAAAAAGATTATGGGATTTAGAAAATAATAGAGAAGTTCCAGGAAGATAAACTTATTTTAGGTTGATTAGTGAAGATATTATGTGTGTATCTATGATTTTTTCATAAAATGTGATATAATTAAAAAGTCGCTAATATATTTTTAGTGAATGAGTAAAGAGGATTATAAATGAGTTTAAATAAAGAATATAAAGAAATATCTGATGATATATTGAATAACGATAATTTTTCAATTTTGAAAAACGATGTTCACCATGGAACAAATAAGTATGACCATTGTAAAAGGGTGTCATATTTAAGTTTTTTACTTACTAAGTTATTCAAAGGAAATAGTGAATCTGCTGCTAGAGCAGGGCTTTTGCATGATTTCTTTTACGGATGTAGAACAGAAAAGGAAGAAAATGATTACTTGAGACATCCAAAGACAAGTTCTAATAATGCAAAAAAATATTTTTCTATTAGTGAAAAAGAAGCAAAAATTATTGAAAGTCATATGTATCATCATGCTTTATTAAAAAGATTGTCACCTTTTATGAAGGAAGATGATAAAAAATATTTTAAAGAAAATAGACCAAAAGATAAAGAAAGCGTTATAGTATGTGTATCAGATTTATTAGTTTCATTATATGAAGTATGTACTTTTAAAATAAGATATACTACAAGTTTATACTTAATATTTTTAATAAATTTAATTCGTTATTAGTTTTAATTTAAATAATAATATGTTATATTTATTGTAATAATAGGGATGTGTTGATATGGGAAATGTAGGAATAACAGATATCTTTTCAAAATTATTATCAGATGAAGAATTTAAAAATGAATATTTATTGGCATTTTTAGATAGATTTGTTTATTCAACTACTGATTTAGAAAAAGAATTAGATTCTGAAAAAAGAAAAAAAGCGATTGAAAACTTGCTTGAAGCGTATAATTTTTTAATGGAACACAGTGATGGTAAACTCTCACCTTATGATTTAGTAAACGTAGGTGATGCGGTTAATAGAGAAGCTGGAATTGAAGGGTTTAGAAGAATTGTTGTTTCAGCTGGCCATTTAGCAAAATGGACACCTGTAGCACCTAGTAGTATATATTATAGCTTATATAGTTTATTTGATAATTATTATAATGTATGGTGTGCGCGTGATGTATATGAAAAAGAAGCAGCCTTTCATATAAAGTTAATGAGAATACATCCATTTGAAGACGGTAACAAAAGAGCAGCGAAAATTATTATGAATGCCAATTTTGTTAAACAAAATTATCCTCCAGTAGTAATTACTGAAGGA
>JAFSAI010000031.1 GCA_017441065.1 Bacilli bacterium
AAAAAATATCATTAGAAATCGCTTTTAAATATATATAAACCAAATAGTCATAATTGCAAAATCTGCAAACATATGAATAATCCACGAATTATAAATATTATCATTCTTTTCATCAACAAAGTTAAATATACATCCACCAATAGTTAATCCAATTATCGATAAAATAGTTAATAAAGGTGGAAACGCCTCACCAATCATCGCGATATGATATATCGCAAATATCATTGAACTAAATAGATATGCAACAACCCTTTTTGTGTATTTTGATAATTTCACAAAAGAAATTAATCTAAATAAAAATTCTTCTAAAAATGAATTTATAAAAGAGATGTACAAAGCAACCCATACAAAACTATTACTCGTTACATGTTGATCACTTGCAAGAGATTCTATTAGTTTAGGATAATCAAAAATATTCTTTGTAATAAAATATGCTATCATTATCACCCCATATATGATAATACCTAGTAATAATAGCTTTTTAATACTTCTTTTATCCAATTTAAAATTATTAAATACAATTCCATTTAATTTTTTCATAATTATAAATGGAATTATAAAGAATAAAATGAACTTTATTGCAGATTTTAAAAAATATACTGGTTCAATAAATATTTCAACTATTGCCATTAAAATACAACATACAATAACCATTAAAATCAAACATAAACTATTTTTCTTTTCATTCATATTTATTAACTCCTTAACAAATTACTATTTATCTTTTCGTTAAATTGTAATTTGTTTTTATTTCTTTGATTCAAATTTTTTTGCCCACTCTATATATCCTTCATCTTCATAGTCATTACAACTTAGATATATTTTCCATTCATTTATTCCATCTTTTGGACAAGATGTTTTTACATATAAACCACAATATGATTTATTATCAATATCTAACAATATTTCCTTATCCATTCCACCATTAAATACTAAAGTTTCGTGAGTAATTAATTGACCACCATTTCCTTGCTGACAATTTGGACTAACAAGACTCATATATCTTTCCAATTCTTTATCTATATCATCTTTTATTTCATCATATCTATCTAAGCTATATTTCATAAACCAACTACCATATTTTACACCACGATTATTTTTATATGGTTCGTTTGGACTAACACTTGGATATAGAATAACTTTATATCCTAATCCCCAATATGTAACCTTATTTCCATCTTCGCTTACTATTTTGATTGTGAATTTTGGTTCAACACTATTTCTAACTCTTGCACTATCAATATAACTTGTAACAAATCCTGCAACTATCAAAATCACTAATATAACTCCTAAAATAATTAAAACCTTCTTTTTCATATTTCCTCCTATTTAGTAAATAGTAATTTATTTTTTCGTATGTACACCTTTAATTTTAATATAATCTACTAAATCATTTTTTATCGTCGAATCATCAATAACAAAATAAATATTTTTTTCGTCTGAACAATAGATTTCTCCACTTTTATCATCTGGGAAATTTTGCATAAATTCAATCTTGTAAATTGATTCACAATATTCTATATTTCTTTCTTCTAATAATTCTAATATTTTACTTTTGTTATCTTCCGTAATATCAATATAATAATAATCCTTTTTTGAAAGTTCAACAATAAATGATTTAAATAAAATAAAACACACAACTAAAACCATAATTAAACCAAAAATAATAAAAATTGTAATTTTACCAATTTTTTTACATTTTTGAATTTCTTGTTCTATATTTTGTCCCATAATATTTACCTCACTTTACAATTACTATTTGTCTTCTAAATTCCAACTTAATCCATTATCAGTACTTATGAATATTAATTCTACATCTTCATATCCACTTTTATCTTCTCTAACTTGATAAATTGAACATTTAACTTTCAAAACATCATTTTCAAAATATGGTGTTGATTCCACCGTTAAAATTTCAATATTAGGGTTATAGTAGTTTATTTTACTATTTATAAAACTTTTGCCTCCATCTTGTGTTACTTTAAATCCCATATAATCATTGTTTTTTGTTAAGTTTGATTTAGCAATTGCAAATCCTAAATTTTTATCTAAAAAAATCAATTTAGGTTCCATACTTAATATTATTGGTTCTTTTGTTACATTTTCAAAAGTTTTTCCTTTATTAGTACTTTTTTGAACACCAACAACTTGATTTTGTCCTACTGAATAATCATATCTTTCAAATCTCAATATTTCGTTTTTAAATTCTATATAATACAATGTGTTCTCATCTTCATATGAGTATTTCTTGTTTAATAAAAAAAATACTATTATGCAACTTATAATTAGTGCAACGATCATAGAAACTATAATTACTTTCTTTTTCATTTTTAATCCTCACTTTCAAATTACTATTTATTTAAATTAATAATTGAATAAACCATTAATGCAACACCAAGACCAAATAATACACATCCATACCATTCAGTTAAATGATTAGCAAAAAATCCTATAGTTCCTCCACCTAAAGCACATAATATTGCATATAATAATTTTTTCTTCTTCATATTTCTCAACTCCTTAACAAATTACTATTTATCTGTCAGTTATATTATACCATGAAAAAAGCAAATCTGATTGTAGATTTGCATGTTAAAATATCATTCATAAATTTTAATAACTTGACATCATTAAATAATAAATATTATTATATATACATAGATGATATGTGAAATTATTAAATCTCTTAAGGGTCTTAATTTTAAGGATTAATTATCATATTCATCTTTTTTTCTGGTGGTACATACTCAACTATATCTTTTGGATCAATACCACAAGCAACTAAAACATAAGTTATTCTTGATAAAACATCTTTATCTATCCTAACAACTCTGTCTTCATAATACTTTTTTACTATTTCATGATTTAGTCCAGTCAATCTTCTCATTTTTGAAATTGATATTCCAGCTTTATCCATTGCTTGACCTACATTACAAACATAATGCCCATAATTACCAAGCATTTCTAAAATATCAAGTTTGTTTTGCTTTTCCACTAAACTCCCTCCTTTCTATATCAACAACCTACAATATAATACTATCACAAATGTTGCTTTCAAATTAGGCTCTTGTTTATTGGTCGTGTTTGTGGTATACTTTAATTGCAGTAAAAACGGGACAATTAAGATACATAGTATGAAGGATAAAAAAAAGATTGAAACTACATTTTCAATCTTCAATAAGAACTATTCCTTTATAAAGTCATCAAGTGATTTATTATATAATATACTGAATTTAATCAAAAGTTTTAGCGAACAGGTTTTAATTAGGTCATTGTCTGATTCAATTCTTCTTAAATAATCGTAAGACATATCTAATATTTCAGCTACATCTGAAAGTTCCATACCACAATCTTTTCTGAACTTTTTAATATTTCTGTATATAATAGGCATATAGTCCTTATTTAATAAGTTTTGAAGTTGATCTTCGTTCTTCAACTAAACCACCTCATAGTATATTTTTGCACAATTTTGAAGAAAATTATGTATCGTAATCGTCCCAAATAATGTTATAATATAGAGGATGGTGGTATTCTTATAAAAATTTTTGTAGTAAAATTAAATAGTAGTAAAAATAGCAGTAGTAAATAAGTAGTTTGTAGTACCCAATTGATTATTATTTTAAGTATGGCAAAACTAAGTATTTATCTACTGCTTTATTATTTTAACCAAAAAGTTAAAATATATAAGAAAGGATAAATAAATATGAAATTAAAAAAAATTTTAATAGCAAATGCAGTAAATCTAATAAATAAGGATGGTAGTGCATTATGTGGGCTGAAGTAGAATTAAATGAAGAAATTTTACAATTCATTAATAAATCAAGAGAACATAATGAAACTTTTGAAGAAATTGTTGAACTTGTTTTTACTCAAGAACGTATAAAGAATAAAACTTCTGCTCCTGAAATGTTACTTCTTTCTTTGCAATTTCAAGAAATAAAAAGAAGTGCCTTTGACAAAATCTTAAAGAAAAAAAGATTGAATTTTCCAGAAGGTTTTGTTGTTGAAAGACTAATGGCAAAATATTCAGAACAAGAGTATGTTCCTGTTGAAGAACATATAAAACAAATAAGACTAAATTGTTGTAATGACAGAAAAAGCAAACGTGAAAATGAACGAAAAGTCGCAAAATTATATAATAAATTTATTTTAAATTTATTTAAATAAAGAAAGGAAGATGTATGAATCTATTTTACTTAATATATAGTATTATAACTACAATTATAATTATAACTTTTATTATCATTATTAAATCACAATATAATAAAATCAACTCAATAAAAAAAGAAACTGACAAATTAATTGAAGACCTTGAATTTAATAAAGAACAAATTATTTGTTATCAAAAACAAATAGAAATGTATGAAGATAAATCTATTGAAAAACATAGCAAATCAAAAAAATCAGAAAATATTAAAATAACTCCTAAATATAAAGGAAAAAAAGCGTTAATTGGAGATTATTATGAAGATTCTGCTAAGTGTTTTAAAGAACTTTTAAATAAATTTGGATTTAGTGTTGATATAGTTCAATCTGGAGAAGATATTATTAAAAGAATAAAACACGGTTTTAAATACGATATAATTTTCACTAACAATGTATACAAAGGTGGCGAAGATGGACCAATGGTATTACGTCATTTAAGACAAATAGAAAATTTTAATACCCCTATTGTAATACATACATTTTCAGTTGATGAAAAAGACCATTTTTTAAATTATTTTAAATTTGACGGTTTTCTAAAAAAACAAGCTGAACCTAAAGAATTAAAAATTACATTAGAAAGAATATTTGAAAAAAACAATGAGAAAGGAAATAATAAATAATGGATAAAGAAGATAAACAAAACTGCTTTGCATGGATTAATGAACATACTTGCAACGCTTTAACAATTAAAGATTGCAAAAATTGCAATTTCTATAAAGATAAAAAGGAAGTTCCTAATTATTCAATATATTTAAAAAAAGGAAAAAAAGAATTATTGTCAAATAATGAGAATAAAAAAGAGGTTGTAAAATAATGGTAGACGAAGATAGACATTATAGAACAGAGAGTGAAATAGATAAAGCCTTCGTTTATTTAGATGATTTGGATAATCAAATAAAAGAATTAAAAGATTCTAAATATCAAAATAATTTTAATATATTTTCTCTATTTTCTAAAAAAAATTATGATAATTTAAATATGACTAAAAAAAAGATTCTAAAATCTCAAAACTTTATTAAAGATGGTTATGAATTTCGTATTAGATTGGAATCTATATATACTGAAAATCACGAAGATAAACCTACATATTATATTTTCTATTCAAATATAAAATACTACAACGAACGTAGACCTAAGCAATTTTATAAAGAGTTTGGAAAAGAAAATGATGCTTTAAATTATTTTAAAGATATGCAGGGTGTTTTCACTCATTTAAAAAGAAGAGATTTAATGGAAAAACTATTTGATATGAAATTAAAAATAATTAAATCTCTAAAATAAAAGAGATGATAACAATTAATCATCTCCTAATACAATTAATAATCCATTCTAAAAGATACTATTGTATACCATTTATTATTATATTCATAAACACTAGCTGCCATTGCGACAGTATGATCCCTCAGCATTGTTGCATTATGAGATGGGCTGTTCTTCCATGCTACTATAAAATCTACTCCAATTGAGCCATTACCAATTATTTCTCCAAATCCATATCCTACACCATCATGAGAATAATAAGTAGATATTTCTTTTGCCCTTCTATCTGCTTCAGCTTGTGCTTCTGCTGTGACTGGTAATTCATTTAGTCCATTTGCTTTTCTATAAGCATTTATTTGAGTTATATATGTATCTGATATGTCTTTTCGGTATCTAGGTGAAGGTGTTTCTGGTTTTGGAGAAGATGTATTATTATTTGTTGATGGTTTCGATTCTTCTTTATTTGAAGATGTATTCCTATTTGATTCTTGTTTAGCAACAGGTGTTTCCTTAACAGTTTCTTTTTTATAAACAGTTATTGTGGATTTCTTTTCTGTTTTGTTTTTGCTTGAATCGGTAGCAATAACATCAACCACATAATCACCTGCTTTAGTTAAATCATAATCCCCTTCAACTGTTATTTTAACTTCAGCTAAATCTGTTGCATCAAAATAATTTGTTAAGTCTACTTCCTCAGAACTTTCTTCTATTCTAATTTTTTCTTCAAAAGTGGTAAACTCTGGAGAAGTAGTATCTACAACTTTTATAATTACATTTTTTGATAATTTTTTATACACAATACTAAGAGCATGTTCACCAACTTCTGGTTTTTCTTTGTTGATAACCAACTTATTATCCACAACTTTAAAATCATCTGTAATAATTTTATACTCATTTATATTCTTAGTAGAATCAGCATCTTTTAAATAATCAGATACATCAGCACTAATTTCTTCTCCTAATTCATAAGTGAATACATCACTTTTTAAAATAATTGTATTAGTTTCTTTGTGCATTATAAATAATAATCCTACTAAGAATACAACTATTAAACTTATAATTATTAAAACTAATTTTTTCTTCATTTTACTCCTCCAACTTCTTATGTCTTTAATGTGGATAAATCCACATTAATAAATACTTCTATTTAATCAAATTGAAAATAATATGTTTTCTCGTATATGAATTCAACTTGATTTGAATATACAGCTAAATGATAATAAGCACGAGCTTTATACTTTCTTATTGTTCTTTCAGCTATATTTAATTTTTCTGATATTTCTTTATCAGTTAAACCATATAAACATTTCCATTTTAAAAATTCACCTATCGTTTTATCTTTTTTTTGAATCTTTAAAACGCTTCGTATATAGTTTCCTGTTTGATCATCAATCCAAGATAAACGATCTAATAATTTTACTTCTGAAGAATTGCCACCTTTCTGATTTCCTGAAAACATAACAAAACTTGCTGAATTAAATGGGGTGTTCTTTGCTTGTTTTAATCTTTTCTCTACTAAAGGTTGATATAAATCACAAATGTTTTTTCCATTTTGTGTTGTTTTATCTAAATCTATCTTTGATATTATTATACCATCAAATAGTTTCATTATTCACTTTCTGTTTCTTCAGCTTCTTCAGAAACAGAGATTTTGTGGACATTTACGGCTTTATTCATTTCTTCATCATAATCAAATTCTACTACATCATTTTCTTCTAATGTTTTAAATCCCTTCATTTGAAGATCTGAAAAGTGAACATAAATATCCTTTTCTGTTTCACTTGATGAAATAAATCCATATCCTTTTTCACTACTAAACCACTTTACTTTCCCTTGCATATTTTCTTTCCTCCCTTGTCTTTTGTTTCATTACTACCTACTGCTATATTATATAATTTATCAATTCTATTTGTTAATTGATTAATTATAATTACTACTACACTAAATACTACTAATAAATAAAAACTACTCATTAAACTTCCTAATGCTACGAAGTTATAAATTAATAATGCACTAACAGGTAGAAATAACAAACTATTCACAATAATATAAATAAATTTATTAAATGAATATTTTTGCTTTCTACTAAAATATAGAACTACAAATGAAGTTATAATAAAAGTTGCTATATATACATCTAAAACAAAACCTTTAAAATCAATAAAACTTAATAATGATATTTCATTATCACAACATACATATCTATCAAATAAACAATAAATACTATTTGTCGCTAATACTACAAAATAAAATACTAATCCCACTATTAATAAATATTTTAAAATATTTAATATTTCAGATACCTTACGATAACTTCTCATTCTTTTATTATTTCCTTCGTCACGCCAATACTTCTCAGAACTTCCACTACACAAATCTACATAAATTTGTTTTAATGTTTTAATACTATTTCCTCCTTCTCTAATTCCAATGAAATGGATAAAGCTCTGTCTATTAGTTTCATAGTTTTCTCATCTAAAGTTTTAATATAAGAAATTATTTGCTCCTTTGAAATAGTTAAAATACATTCGCATAATGCCATTTGATTTTTAGATGTGACAACGTGCACAGGTAAATGTGTTTTCTTAATTTTAGTTGTTAAAGGTACTACGATTAATGTAGGAGAAAAAGTATTTCCTAAATTATTTTGAACAACTAAACAAGGTCGTCTTCCTGACTGTACATGTGATGATGTGCTTGGTAAATCAACATCATACACTTTACCTCTTTTGATTTCAGTCATATAAAGTAGCTCTTAACCACACATTCAATTTCTAAAATATAATAAGCATTACGTGGATATTTTACTTTTCTTCTGGGCTTATGAAACATATCATCATATATAATACGTAATATACAAGGATACCCCTCTTTTCTTAATACTTGTAAAATTCTATCCCTTCCTATTGTTTTGACTATTTCTCTTCCACAGCAACAGTTCCCATATTTTCTTAGATGATGCAATATCCATTGAGGAATCACCACATTATCATCAGAAAAATTCATAACAGTTGCTCCTTTCATAAAACTGATGAACTAAATTAAACTACCTTAATTAAATCTACTGCAAAATTACTTCTAACATCAAACCATTTTACTTCATCAAAACCATCAAATAAATAATAAATCATATTATTACAAACTTTAATGATGGTAAGAAAATAGCCGTGATTTTCAGATAAAGTATTATAAACACGATACCTTTCTCTTTCTTTAAAAATCACTACCACCTCACTTTACTTTTTTAATATATTGTTTACACTAGTAAACGATACGACTAAAAAAAATAAAACACTTACTACTAGAAATTTACTACTTTAAAATACTTCAGACTATTCAAAGCATAGTATAAAATCACCTCCAAACCACTTCCAAAGTTGTTTACACTAGTAAACACTTTCTATTAAAATAATAACCTTTATTTTTATAAAAGTCAATACCTCTTCTTAAAAAAGTTTTCCACAAATAAATTGCTGTATAGAAAACTATACAGCAGGTACTATTTTCAATCCTTTATAGATTTAACATGATTCTCTAAATTTATTAATGTTTTATCTAATTTTTCTACGTCTTCAATTGAAACAGTACCAAGAGTGCCAATTAAATTAAATAATTGCTCCATTTTTACTACCAAAGAATTACAATCCATTAAATCGTTAATAGTTTTATTGTAATTTTCTTCTATTTTGTTTAATTCTTGTACAACATACTGCATAACTTCACAAGGCATATCTTTTCCTTCATTAAGATATTCCTTAAATACTGCTAAAACTACTTCTACTTCACTTCTTTTTTCTTTGATCATATATACTTTCCTTTCCCATAATTGGCACTTTATTTAGTGATGTCTTATCCCTTAGTTTTTTTAGACACACCTCTAATATTTGAATCGTAGATTCATCATCCAACTGGGTAGATAAAGTAAAATTCTTTTCTCCTTGTACAACGAGAATTTTGATGCTTTTTACTTGTCCTACTGAAGACTGTTGTCTATGCAAAATTTCACCTGCCTTCCTTACCATAAGTCAGGATGAAAACATCACCCTAATCATATATATCATTTTTACTACCTCCTACTGCTAAAAAATAACTACGTTATACAAAAATTATTCTATCAAAAAAATTTTTAAATGTCTACTAGTGTGAACAATGTAACATAAGATTTCCTACAAAGTTGTTTGTACTAGTAGACATTTTATAAAAAAGATAGTAAAATGTTATTGAGGTTAATTTTTTATGAGAGGAGATAGAAAATGAGTAGAGAAGATGCTGTAAGACTGATTTTGATTGATTATTTTGAACTCCATAACATTAGCTTGTCGGAGTTTGGTAGAAAAGCACAAGTAAACAAAGCAACATTAAGTAAGCTATTGAATCGTAAGTATGGTAAGATTGGAATATCAGGTGTAATTTTAGGACTTATAGCAAATGGTATGGGTATGACTTTACCTGAATTAGAAGAACAAATTATTGAATGTCAGACTGCATTTGATAAAGGCAAAATACAACAAAAGACATATACTGATAAAGATAAACTTGTTGCTCGTGTATCCGAAGATATTAAAAAATTAGATGTTGAAGAATTAAAAATTCTACATAGTATTGTTTTAGCTGTTGATAAAAAGACACTAAAAAGTTTAGACATAATAGTAAAAAATATGAAAAATATGGAATAACATATTTTTTATTTTATTTAATACGGTAATTCATAATCATCATAAAAATCTCTTTCGTATTCTGGTTCAGGTTCTTTAAACCATCCAAGTTCTTCATCCCATTCTATTTCATTGTTGTTAAATCTATCAATATTATTTGTGATAGATTTTTTTAAATATCCAAATTTATTATCAATTTTATTATCGTATTCGTCGAAAAAATGTCTTTTTACTACACTAGAGGTAATGTAATGCGTTATTGTCACAATATCTGTAAAATCATAATGCTTCAACAACTGTTTAAATAACTTATCATATTTATAAAGTTCAACATCATCACTTTCTAGGTACTTTCGTTTTACTAAATCTTTGGTAATAGAATGATGTTTTTGCATTTCTTCCAAATCATTAAAATCAGATTCTGTTTCTTCATTTATGGTTTTATCTATTTTATCTATTTGTTCTTTAGTATTTTGTTTATTAGTATTTATTTGTGTGTCCTTTTCGGCATCTCCTTCAACGGCATATCCTTTTGGGGTATCTGGATGATTCTTTTCTAATTCTTTTGTTGGTATCTCTCTAATTATATAATCATATTTATAATATCCTTTTTCTCCTCTACCTTGTTCTCTTACTACATACCCATTATCTATTAATTCATTTATTATATTTCTAATTGCTTTCTTACTCTCTTTACTAACTGCGACTAATCCATTTAATGAATAATCCCAATCCTCAGGTAAACTAAGCATAAATGATAACAATCCTTTTGCTTTATATGATAAATTTTTATCTTGTAAATGATAATTACTCATAACTGTATAATTCTTTTGTTTTTCTACTTTAAATACTGCCACTTCACATCACCCTTTCTTTTTACGACATAAAAAAAGAACTGAGTTGTCAGTTCAATTAAAATAACACTTGTTATCATACATCTAAATTTAACATTTCTTCTCTTGGTTTCTTTAGAATAGGTACATCAAATGCTGTTGTATAATCTTCAAATTTACTTACTATTTCTTCTTCCATCTTAGCTGTCACCCTAACATAAATGTTATAAGTAATTTCTATTGTGCTATGACCTAATCTCTTTGATACTGCTTTTATATCTGCACCAGCTTCTATCAATCTTGTTGCATGTGTATCTCTAAAATCATGAAATCTGCAAGGTATTCCTAATTCATAATGAATAACTTGAAATGGATATTTACAAGTATCATTACCTTCAAATACTCCATTATCTTTTACAAATACTAAATGAGCTTCTGGTAATGCAATATCTATTTCAGCATAAGCATTAACAATTTTTATTTCTTTTTGATTATTGTAAGGATTTACTACCTCTTTTTCATAATGTTTCATATACATATCGCCATATTGTTCTTTAAATATTTCTTGTTCTTGTTTAAATTCTTTTAATGCTTCTACTAAAGAATCTCCTATATCAATTGTTCTATAACTTGAATCAGTTTTGCACGGACCATAATACCATACAGTAGTTGAATTCCCACTAATATGTCTGTGTTTTGTTCCTCCACCCTGATTCTTTTTTACAATATTCCTATCTACTGTCAAAGTTTTATTTTCTAAATCAATATCTTCCCATTTTAATCCAAATACTTCAGATATACGTAATCCAGTATAATAAGCAGTTAAAAAAGCATAATAAATAGTATGACTATTTCTAAATCTATTAAATATTATTGATATTTCTTCTGGTGTAAAAATATGTGCAGGATCAGATTCAGGATTCTCATATCTAGGTAATTTTACTTTTAATGCTGGATTGTATTTTACAAATTCTACTACATCTGTTGCATAATTATAAGAAGACTTTAATACTTTTAAAATGTTTTTGAGAAAGTTTTTAGAAACACCTTTTTCAATATATACACTATTAATAAACTCTTGCAATGTTCCTGTTGTTATTTGAGATAATCTATAAACTCCTACTTTTGGTTTAATATGATTTTTAATAATATTAGCATATACTTGAATCGTATTATATCTTAAATTTATTTCACAATAATTTTTCATCCAATAATCCAAATAATCACTATAAGACATATCACTTGGTTTATAAGGTTGTCCTGCACTTATATATTCATTATATGCTTTTATTCCTGCTAGTTCAGCTTCTCGCTTTGTATCAAATCCCGATTTTGTTTGACTTTTTCTTTTTCCATCTATTGGTGCTATTTCAAATTGATATTCATATGATTTTCCTCTTTTTCTAACGCGTACATTTGCCATTTAATTCTCTCCTTACTAAAATTTCTTTTAATAAGTAAAAACTTGTCTACATTGCATAAATGTAGACAAGTTTGTCTGTTTTTGTACACGCTTGAAACCCTTATAAAATAAGACTTTTCTAGTATTTTTATCTAAATTTTTTTAAATGTAGACAAAATGTAGACAAATGCTATTTTTGGGGCGTTTTTTGTGTTTTTGAGAACGACCTCATTTCTCGCAAACCCTTATAAATAAAGGGCTAAACGACTATTTTCCACAACATTGTTTGTACTTCTTACCAGAGCCACATGGGTGTGCAGTTTCTTAATTCCGACTACACTTGAGGCTTTAAAACCCTTTAAAATCCGTTAATTTTGCTTTTGAGATATACTCGAGAAATTCCGGGAAATCTAGCTAAAATTATCTAAAAACTTATCTAATGTGAAATTTTTGATTTTAAAGGTCTGCCTCTGGGCTTCAATTACATGTATTATTATATCACATTTTTTCTTTTTTTACTACCCTTCTGTTAATTGCAACTAATTGCAGAATAATTGCAATAAGACTTGACTTAATTGTATTAATAAGTGATTAATATAACAACCTTAGAAAAGGAGGATATTATGAATAAGAATATTACTATTAAGCCAAAAAATTGCATCGAGTATAAATGTGAAAAAGGTAAGTTCGTTGGTAAGTATGTTGTTAGGCATGTCGATTTTGTTCTGACTTCTGATGATCCTAATGCTCTTCCTATCACATATGAAAAACGAAGAGAAATTGCTAAGGCTATTGTTGAATATTTAAACAGCAAAATTTAGAAAGTCTACGAAACTTTAAAAATATATTAGGAGGTATGAAAATGCAAAAAGGTACTACTTGTTATGTGTTGGTTGGTTTTAAAAGGTCTTTTAAGACACCACTAGCTGTATTTGATAATATGGCTTCATTAAATGATTACTTAGTAAAGCATCGTATAAAATGCTATAGGGTGCATACTGTTCAGTATTTATAGAAAGGTTGATATTATGGATAAAAAAATGAATGTTTCAAATTTACTCGAAATTAGAAAAAAATTATGGACTAATGAAACACTAGCATTATTTACAAAAAATAAAAATAATGGTTGGGAAGGTGTTGCTTCTTTCTGGACTAATGGACAAGATAGAATTGGTGTCTATGAAGGTGCTGGAGATGGTTCTGATGATAAAGATATGTCTTTTGAAGAATTCTTAGAAAATTACGATTACGAATTAAAGGAGGAATTATAAAAATGAAAATTACAAAAAAAGATTTAGAAAAATTAATTGAAAAATTACAAATGTGTGTTGATGAAATGGAGCACACTAACACCGAGGAGATTCCTACTAGCTGTAATACTTATGGAATGTATAAGTTTATCAGCTTTGGTTCTTCTGGTTATTTGAGCTTAGATAATGATTGCATCGAATTTGATGTCGATGATGATGAATATTAAGGAGATGAAACAAATGGATAAAACTTATAAATTTGATTATGTTGCTGGTGAATATTCAATTGTAATTGAAGGTTCACTTGAAGAATTATATAACGAATTGGACAAACTTTTAGACTATTATAGAAATGAAATGGAAGCTTTCACTTATAATGATATGGATAGGACAATTGAAGAATTAGAAGATGCTGGATTTAAGGTGACTAAAAATGACTAATAAACAAGTTGAATTATTAAAGTTCTGTGGTTTTGAAGTTGATGATAGTCATCTTCTTGTACGAGATAAAAACAAGGATTCTTTAGTTACAATTTGCTATAATTCTGTAGCTAAATTATTTACTATTAAAACTACTGGATTTCATTTTAAAGCAAAAGACTATGATTCTGTAGAAAAATTCTCCGTTGATTTAAATAGAAAACTTAGTCTTGTATATGAATTGAATACTTATATGGGTGATGACAATGTTCGTTCTTAAGGCTTTCTGGGATAATGAACCAGCTTATTATATGAATATAAATGATACTATTCCTTCTGGAATGACATTTGTTCATTTGACGACTCATATTGATTCTGCCACTAAATTTAATTCTGTTGAGGAAGCTGAAGAAGCCTGTTCTTCTCTTGATACTGATGCTTTTAAAATATACCCTGTTTGTCCTATCTGTGGCAAAGATTATGATGGACATCCTGCTATTTCTAGAAAAGATAACAAAACTAAGATATGTTCACATTGTGGAATTGGAGAAGCATTCCTGGATTTTATTAAAAATCAAAAAAATTCTAACGATCCTGATTTTGGGAAAGCTGTTCTTGATTTTATTGAAAAACAAAAAAAGGCTACTAATTTGTAGTCTTTTTATCTGTTCCCTTTTGCTCTATTATGTGTTGCACATAGCATTTCACAATTAGATATATCTGTGCTTCCACCTTTACTCCATGCTGTAACATGGTCGGCATCCATTTCTCTCAATTCCCATATTTTATTTTTATTAGAATTATTACCTACTGCACATAACGGACAATTTGAAATTCCTTTGTTTCTGGCTTCTTCCGTTTGTTTGCCATATACAGCTCTTTTTGTTGGCTCATCAAATATTCTAACATTTAACAATTTATGGTCTTCACATCCACCTAATACATATTCAAATATTCCTTTTTTATTTTGTACAAATATATCATTGTATAGTTTCGTTACTTTTTCATGTATTTGTTGTGCATCATATGGATTTTTATGATACATCTCATACATTTTTCCCCAATTAATAGTCTGCATTTCATCTTTCACATCAATAAAAACCGTTGACACCCAATTAATTACATCATTAAAATAGTTATTTAATTCGGCAATGTTATCATCATATCTATGCTCACTCATATATTTTTCTAGATTGCCTTCTTTTTCCCAATTTCTAGAAACCCATTCTAATGCTACTTCTAATAATCCCTGTCTTTTTACATCAGCTTTAATGTAAGATAGCCATTTATGAAGATTTGAATTATGAGAATTACTAAAAACTTCTTTTGCTTTAGTTACAAATGTTCCAGAATAAATTGCATTTAACAATTCTTGTTGTTTCAATTCTTTACCAGCTATATTTATAGTTTTAAACCATTCCTTTATTTCTGATTCTTCTCCCTTACATATATATATCGTTAATTTTGTTGTTCTTATTTTTTCCTGTAAATCTTCTGGTAACGATCTAAATTTGTAAGGTATTCCATTTGAATCTATCCAAGCAAACCAATTAGTGAGATATCTTCCGATACTTGTTATTCTTTGTTGTCCATCAAGAATTTCATATCTACCATCCTCTGTTTCTACAAAGTAAATTAAACCTATTGGATATCCCTTCAACAAAGAATCTATTACAGCAACATCATCCTTACCGTTATCATATATATAATGTCTTTGATATTCTGGTTGTATCGTTAATTTTCCATTCCATCCAAACAAACCTTTTTCTTCAGATTCACTATATTGAAATCCCTCACATATTTCTCCAATAGTAATATCTGTTCTTAAATCAATCTTCTCCATTGAACTCCTCCACTTTCTCAATTAAAATTCTATCATAAATTTGTTTCCCATTTATATATCCTCTATGTCTACGAGATGCATCAGTTCTTATTTTCTCTACTTCTGCTGATGTATCTCCAGAATGAGTATGTCCTATTATTCTAAATTGTCTTGGATTATGTTTCTTTAAAAATGTAATTGGTACACCCATTATTCCACTATAGTCTTTTGGGATTGCATCATATCTTGGAACTTCAATTGCATTATAATTTTCAAATCTTGGATACTCCCTTACATTATAATCTTTTTCAAGTTTTTTTATTAATGGTTTATTGTATCTTAAATTCTCTTCCATTGTCATTAAATCTAATACTGTATGTCTTCTTTTTAAATCAACATTAGTATACCAGCATATATTTCCCATGCTTCTCCACTTTTGTCCTGATGGATCAATCCAAAATCTTGTATCTCTCGGCTCTGAATCTGCTGGGACTTTAAAAGCCATATCTCCGGCATATTTACCAAGCCATATAATACCATCTCTAACTAATGGGAATGTTTCTTTTGTTGTTGTATCGTTTTCATTACCAATAATAATAAATTGTTTATTTGATTCAATTAGCCATGCAAGAAATTCTCTAAAAAGTGAAAATGGTGGATTTGTTACAATGATATCTGCTTCATCTCTTAACTTCTTTACTTCATTGCTTCTAAAATCTCCATCACCCTTTAGGTAATCCCATTCAATATCATTTATATCTATTTTTCCAGACTTATTAATATCTCTATCTAAGGTAAAAATTTTTCCATGAGAATTAGTCTTTCTTTTATCATATTTAGGACTATCTTGTTCAAATAAAGATAACTGAACAAATACTGCAGATTTTTTATCATTAGCATAGCTTGTACTAATTAACTTTTTCAAACCTAACAATTCAAAATTTTGTGCAAAGTATCTTGTAAAATTACTCCATTCTGGATCATCACATGGTAGTAACACTACTTTATCTTTAAATGTTTCTGGATTAAATTCTAAGTATGCATTCATTTCTCTTTCGATATCTGCATATTCAGTATAAAACTCATCATCTTTTTTATTCTTTGCATTTTTTAAACTTTCATTATTTGCCATAACATCACTACTCCAAAAAGCTTTTAAATAACTGTAATTATTATAACATAAAAAACCGGTTTTTCTTGCCAAAACAATAAATTTTCACTAATTTTTATTAATATCTTGCATTTTTATTTAATTAGAGTGATTAATACAACAATTTGAAAGAAAGGAGGTTATTATGTTTAGGGTTACAAGATGTGATATTACTGATGAAGAAGTAGAAAAGTTTTTAAATCCCCACATGGAAGATTTTGGCAACTTCGTTTATGAATTTTTAGTACCAGAAGCTATTGCTTTCTATTTGGCTTCTGGATATAGATCCTCCTCTATCTGGGAATCAGATTTTAATATGCATATAAATTCAATTATGGATATGTTAAACCAAGTTAATGTTGAAAAAAAAGTTTATTTAAAAATTAAAAATAATTCTAAAAAAATTTTAAAAATGAAATATGGCTTAATCGTTTGTAGTGAAAAACCACTTAATTTTATCGATACTTATTCTCGTGATTAATTGTAATTTTTGTTAGTTTAATTTAGAATATATTTGGGAGGTGTGTAATGATTAGAAAAGCTCGTAGTGAGACTGCTCTATCGGACAACGAAATTGCCAAAATATTAAGACCACATGAACAAGCAGTATTCGACTATATTGGTACAGATTTGATTTATGACTTCTTTGCTTTTGTACTAGCCGATGCTTTCAACAAAGATTGTATCTGGGAAGATAGCACTCTTGAGTTTGAGTATATTGATGCTCTTGACTATCTTCGTGTTTCTAAAGCTCCAGGTTACAAAAAACTTGACTTAAAAAGAATTAAAAAAATTCTTAAAGAAAAATATTCTCTAAGAATCACAAGTGAAAATCCAATTAGAATAGAAAAGATTCAGTGACAGCTGAACCCTTCCTATTCTTCAAAAAATTTGTCTATCCTTACATCTAGAACTTTTGATATTTTATATAAAGTTATTAAGGAAATGTTTTTAATGCCTGTTTCTGATTCCATTCTTCTTAAGTAATCAGGGCAGACATCAACGGCTTCTGCTAAATCCATAAGTCTGACATTTTTCTCTTTTCGATATTTCTTTATATTCTTACAAATGGTTTCTCTGATGTTAGGATCGAAGTCATATTGTCTTAGCATAAATACCACTCCACATATTATTATTGCAAATTATTGCTAAAAAATAAGTGAAGTTTCCGTTAGTTTTTGGCTAACTTATGGTATAATATAACCGGAGGTTGACTTTATGGCAAAAAAAGGAAGTAGTAAAAAGTTAAGTTCTGACGAAGCATTTGTTGAAATTTTTAAGGCTTCTTTAGATTACATCAATAAAACAGATGAACTCGATTTAAAAATTTTAAATCATAAAATTGAGTTTTTACAACAACAAATTGCT
The DNA here is from genome assembly GCA_017441065.1 of Bacilli bacterium. Lineage (GTDB taxonomy): Bacteria > Bacillota_I > Bacilli_A > RF39 > UBA660 > SIG200. The sequence continues at coordinate 18,367 of JAFSAI010000031.1, forward strand.
TTTAAAGAAGACGAAGAACCAATGAAAATATTTAAAAAAGCTCATAAAAAATGGGAAGAAGAATTGGACGATTTAGAAACACAATTGATGAATGCCTATAAGGATTATGGTGACGAAGTTATGTTTCAACATGATTTCTATCAAAAATTAAAAGGCAATTAAAAAAGACCTAGCACTTGGCTAGGTTTTTATTATGGTATCAATAGTTTTTGTCCTGCATGAATTAGATCTGGATTTGAGATGTTATTAGCTTTTGCTATTTCTGGATATCTACTACCATTTCCGTAGAACTTCTGTGCAATTGCCCATAGTGTATCTCCCCTTACTACTGTATAGTAGTTCCCTGGTGTAGTATTAATTGGTGTTAAGTCTGATTCTTTAACCCAACCTAATCCGTTATTAATATTGTATGGATGGCTTCCATTTTTATTTACTAAATATATTTTAGCTCTTAAATTACTTCTGCTTTGTCCTGCACCATTTCCATAACTATCTCTATATAAAGTTCCGGTGAATATAACTTCATCTCCAGCTTTATACTTTAAATTACCTGTTGGTGCTGGTGTTGGTGTTGTACCACCATATTGTGGCAAATCTTTTGTACCTAGCAAGTAAGGTTTTGGATCCACCCAGCTTCCATTTACTTTTACACCATAGTGAAGATGTTCCCCTGTTGAGAATCCTGTAGTTCCTTTGGTTCCTATTACAGATCCAGCTTCTACTATATCTCCAACTTTAACTTTAACACTTCCATATTTCATATGACAATATGTAGTATAAACATTATTGCCGTGATATAAAGTTACATAGTTTCCTGAAGCTTGGCTTTCTGTATAACCTTTAACGGTATTCCTACATGCTGTGACTTTTCCTCCAAACGTTTTCATCACTTAGCCAAGGCAAAATCAAATCACTTGGGAAAGACATAAAACTTGATATACGAAATTACTTTTA
>JAFSAI010000032.1 GCA_017441065.1 Bacilli bacterium
GTAGATGGTAGTTATGGTCGTATAGATTGGAGAATACCATTATCAATTATGCAAGGTACTGGTGCTGAGTTAGAATTTGATCAAACTGAAAAAGATTTAATTCAAAAATTTAAATCAGAAGGATTGTTAGAAAAGCACGAAGTATTAGAACAGAAAGTAGAAGAAACTGATGATGAAGGTAATACAGTAGAATCAACTATCAAAGTATTAGTCATCACTAATAGTATGTATGAAGATTATATGGATTGGTGTAAGGGTAATTATTCATACATATCTGAATTTAATAAAACAAAAAAGGTATCAGAAGGAACTGATACTTTTTTTTCTAATGATCAATTGGATATGATTGAAATGTTATATCAATCTGATTTTTTTGCTGAGTTCTTAGGCAATGATTTTAAAACAAGAACGCCTACTTATGGAAAGACGGATGTTCCTTTAGATTTAAATACTGAGCATTTTAATTCAAAAAATACTTTAACGACATCTGGATTTAAAGGTCAATGTACTTGGTTTAGTTATGGTCGTGCATTACAAGTATCTGGTAAAAAGATGCCAACAGGTAATGCTCAAACATGGATTAATTCTGCAATAACTATGGGTTATGAAACAGGTTCTCAACCATCTTATAATTCTGTTGTAGTATTATCATCTGATAGGTTTGGTCATGTTGCTTTTGTAGAGGCGTATGATGGTGAAACAATTACTATATCAGAAGGAAATGTAGGTAATGCGTGTAGAAATGATGATACGTGTAGTCAAGTAGAATATGCTAATGAACACGCTAACGAATTAGTAAGAACTAAAACTTATAGTTCATTTGATGAGTATAGAAGAATAAATAAAAATAATGGATATACCATTATAGGATTTATATATTTAGATTAAAAAGGAGAAATTATGAAAAAGAAGAAATTATGGATATTACTTATAATTACATTATTTGTTTGTAGTTTTACATCAGTAATGTTTAATTATAAAGATATAAAAAGAAATATAGAAATTGCTAATGAAGAAAAAGCAGAGAAAGAAAAAAAAGAAGCTATGTTAAAACAGGATTTAATCAGCCCTGTTTTAATTTTGAAACAAGATAAATTAATAATGTATCAAGGTGATGAATTAAATTACAAATCATTTATAAAAGAAGCTACTGATAATTTAGAAGGAGATTTAACCGATCAAGTTAAATATACAAAAATAGATACATCTAAAATTGGAGAATTTTATATTGATTATGAAGTAAGTGATTCAGCATCCAATGTTATTAAAGCAAGACTATTAGTAATTATTCGTGAAAAACCAAAATTTAAAAATTAATTTGTAAGTGAGGTGATGAAATATGACTGATGAACAATTATTAATTATGTATCGTAAGTATAAGAGAAAAAGAAATATAATTATTATTTCATTATTATTAATAATCATTATCTCTATATTTATATTTTTATCTATCAGTAATACTTCATCTAAAAAAGATGAGAATCCAAAGGAAATCACTAATATTCCAGAGGTAAAAGATGAAATAGCACCTGAAATAAAATTGAGTACAAATAATATAGAAATTATTGAAGGAGGTGATGTGGATTATCTAAAATATATTGAAAGTGTTATAGATGATAAAGATGGAAATCTTTTAGAAAATATTATTTATGAAGAAATAGATACTTCAAAAATTGGAGAACAAAAAATAGTATATACCGTTTCTGATTCTTCTGGTAATACTTCTCAAGAAGTTCTTATAGTTAATGTCAAAAAGAAGGAAGAACCAGTACAACCATCAAAGGAAAATACATCTTCTAATAAAGTAGAAACTCCAAAAAAAGAAGAATCAAAACCATCAAACAACAATAATACATCTAATAACACACCAGCACAAAAAGAAGAAACACCACCAAAAGAAGAAACACCAAACAATCCATCTACTGAAAAGATTGTTAAATACTTTTTATTCAAAGATGGTTATACAATGTTAAATGTATCAGAGATTTGTGCATCAGAATTAAAGAAAACAAATAGAACTGGTATTTGTAGTCCAATACAAGATGAAAATGGAATCTATTTGGGTATGAAGTTAGAAACAAATTAGTAAAGAAAAGAGAATTATATAAATGAATAAAGAATATATAAAAGAACTATTTGAAGAAAATAAAAAGATTTTTATGGATTATGAACTGTATATTGATACTCCAGAAGATTTAGAAAATTTTATGGAATCAATCATAATCTCAAATATGGAATATGATTTTCATATATATCCAGATGTAAATAAGTTATTTAATAAATCAAAAGAAATTACTAAAGAAATATCTAATGAAGAAATGGATATAGAGAAGTAATTTTTTTACATTAATCGTTTACTAGTGTAAACAAAACAAAAAAGAAAAGGAGAAAAAAATGAAAAATAATTATTTATTATTAGCAGATATTTTAAAAGCAAAGAGAACGATCTTTGGAGATAGTTTGAGAAGAGTAGCAGGTGAAGTTGGAATTAGTCATACTGAATTAGCACGTATAGAAAACGGAAATAGAGAAAATTTTAGTTTATTAACATTAGTTAAATTGTGCGAAGTTTTAAATATAGATGTCATCAAATTATTAATGATAACAGGGTATGTTCCGTTTGATGAAGAATGTTTTACTCCAGAAGCATTAAATACAATTTATGATTTTATAAATGTATTAGAACCAGATGATGAGGAGTTTGATGAAGATTTTGATGAAGAATTTGATGATGAAGAATGTGTTGTCGGATGTGAATGTTGTGAAACAAAATCAAACGAAGAACCTCGTGTAGTATTTCGTATTCATAAAAATATAATGTAAAGAAAGGAAAGCATATATGGACACATTAATTATTAGTCAAGAAAATAATATTCTTCATATTTTTAATAGAGGTTATACTGTGGATTATACTTTTTACAATTCAAAAGGTCATAGCTTAGATGGAGGAATATTAGAAAGTAGTAAGGAAAAATTTAATACACAAGAAGTAAAAAATGAAATAATAAACATGTTTAAAGATTCAATTAATTTTACAGAACCATACATGTTTTTAGAAGGTGAAAAAGCAGAAGGTTTATTAGAATTAATAGAAATGGAAGATTATAAAAATGCTCAGTTAAAGGTTAATAATTATTTATCTTCTATAAAAAATAGTTCATATATTGAAATGGATAGGTGATGCTGAACACAAAAATATTAAAAGAAATAACAAATTTTTGTAGAGAATGTAGTTCTCACACTTGTTGTCCTGAAGAAGATTGTGTTTTATTTAGGATAGAAAAATTAGTAGTAAATAATAAAAATAAGAAAAAGAAAAGGAGAAAAAAATGAGAAATATATATGATGATTTTATTCAACAAAAACCAAAAGAAATGTCAAAAACAATGTCAGATATGGCATTTAAGTATATTAATCCAGATACTCAACAACCAACTAGAATACCAGCAGCACACTTTGAAAAAGAGTTAGGTCAAGAAGTAGAAAGAGCAATAACTCAATCAGTTAATAGACAATTTCTTTCAATTATGTATAGTCAATTAAATTCGTTAAAAAAGGATAATGAAAAATTATTTTATGAAGCATTAATCTGTATTGATAATAATTTAAATCCAAAAGATTTAAGAATACCAGAACAAATAGCAATTAACTATACTTATGATTATATTCAAGAAAAACAAAGAACAGAGAAAAAAGAATTCCGTTTCTTTAATCAAGATATATCTAATGAATATCACAGAGCAATAACCGATCCTAATATTCAAGCTGAAGCTATGGAAATTTCTAACTTTTTAGAAAACCAAGAAACAAGAGAATTAAATCGTATTAAAGAAGATACAATAAATAATCAACCACAACAATCTCAACAACCAGAATCTTATTCTTACGAGCAAGAAGAAGATATGGATCTGGAATATGATTATTAGGGGTGAATTATGAATAAATATGATATTGAAATTGAAGAAGTTTTAAGAAGAGTTATTACAGGAGTAGAAGCAAAAGATATAAATGAAGCTATTAATAAAGTTGAAGAAAGATATGATAACGAAGAAATAGTTTTAGATAGTTCTGATTTTGTAGAAAACTCTTTTAATAATTTATATAGTAAAAATTTAGATAAGGATATAGAAATTTCTATAAAATATGATGCACAAGATGGTATCTTATCTATCAATTCTCAAGGTTATAAGGAAGGTAAATATGTGTGTGATTCGGCTCGTGATATAACTAGATGTGTTGAAGTATATGTTGGTGATTATATAGAAGAGTATGAAATAACTTCTGATGTTGCAAATAGAGAATATGAAGAAGAATTAGAAAGGGAATGATATGAAAAATAATTTTGTTGAGTTTATAAAAGATAATGATAGTAATGATCAAAGTTTTGAAACAAAATATAGAAATATAAAAGTTCATAAAGAAAAATATAATGATAGATTCATTATTTTATATTCTAAACAAGAATTAAAAGGTTTAAGACAAGATGATTATGAAATAGTTGGATATTATGATATTATAGAGAATGTTTTATATAATAGCAGTTATCAAATAAGTGATATTGTTCCTAATGATAATTCTATACTGCAAAATAATTTTGAAAATGTTATTACAAATTTATGCAAAGAAATTGATGAATATATTTCAGATTTTGTTATTAAAAATGCTGAAGAATATAGAGAATTAGGTCAAGAAAAATATAAAGAACTAGATAGTTGGAGAAAAGCTGGAGCAACTAAAGAAATTGAAAGTAATTTTATTGAAGATATTGTTCCTATTGTAAAAATGGCAAGTGCAGGTAGTGCATATAAAATTAGATATAGTGAAGAATATAATAATAAAAATATAATAATAGATTATTTAGATAATCCTAAAAAATTAGTTGAAGACTATGCAGTTAAGTTTATAAATGAAAACAAAGAAGAATTAGGAAAAGATTTATTAGTATATGAATATCAACTTGAGTATTTAGATAAAATCAAAGAAAACAAGGATAATGAATTTGATTATATTTATACTAATAAAAAAATACTAGAGAGCATCAAAGACTTAGATGCAAAAAATATAACTATAACTATTAATTATAATAACAATGAAATAACATTTAAATATGATTTTAATAGATTATTATCTGAATTAAAAAATGCAGATTATAAAGGTTATGAATATAGTTCTAGTTATGAAAAAGTAAGGGATTTCTTAAAAGAAAATAATATAAAAGATGAAAGAGGTTATCAAGAAGATGATTTCAAATTTGCTAATATTACATCCATTACTTATGGTAAAAAAGTAATATACCAAAATGAAATATCAAAAGAAGATAAAGAATTAGATAATGACGATTTTGATTTAGAAAGGTAATATTTTTTTAAAATCGTTGTTTACTAGTATAAACGATAATAGAAAGGAAAATATATGAATAATAAAACATTAGAGAAAAAAATAGAAAGATTGGAACAATTAAAAAATAAAGAGTTAGAAAAAATTTCTGCAATTAACCAAGTGGTTTCTGATTATGATAAACAATTAAAAGTTTTATATGATTTTAGAAAAGAACAAGAAAAAATTTATCAAAGACAGCAAGAATTAGATTTGAAAATTAAGGAGCAACAATAATAATGAGCAGTTATTTTAAAGCTCGTGATGAATTAGTAAAAATGTACATTAAAAGTTTGGAAGAAGGTAGAATTCCCTGGGAAAAGATGTGGCAAACAAATATCCCAGAGAATGGTATTACAGGAAAAAAATATAAGGGTGTTAATAATTTGATTTTATCTTATGTAGCAATTCAAAGAGGATATAAAGATAATAGATGGTGTACTTATATGCAAGTTTCAAAGAATAAATGGAAATTGAAAGATGCTAAAGGACAAGGTGTTTCTATTGAATATGTAGGAATGAAAAATAAAAAAGATAATAAACTTTATACCTTTGAAGAATACAGAAAAATTATTAATGAATTCCCAGAGAAAGAACCTGAGTTTTCAATGAGAAGGTATAACTACACAGTATTTAATGCTGACCTTATAGAAGGTATTGAAAAGAATAATGATGTTAATAAAGACAAAATAATTAGTAATGATTACATTAGTAATATCATAAACAATATTGATGTTAAATATCAAGAAAAAGGTCAAGAAGCATATTATGATGTTATAGGTGATGAAGTAGTTATACCACCTTCTAATACTTTTAAAAATACGTATGCTTACTATTCAACACAATTACATGAAATAGCTCATGCAACAGGTCATAATACTAGATTAAATAGAGATATGTCTGGTGAATACAGAACTGAATCGTATGCAAAGGAAGAACTAAGAGCAGAAATTAGTTCTTCTTTTCTTATGCAAAAATTAGGTTTAGAATATGATGAAAGGCATCTAACTAATCATAAGGCGTATGTAAGAGGTTGGTTAGAAATTATCAAAGATAAACCTCAAGAATTATTTGCAGCAATATCAGATGCTAATAAAATAGTTTCATATTTAGAAGATAAAAGTTTATCTAAAGAAAAAGATTTTTCTAAAGAAATAGAGGAAATGGAGATGGAGTATGCGTAGTATTCATAGTAGGCATTATGTCTATACACATTGGTTAAGGATTGATAGTAATGGTGATGAAGTAAAACAATGGGAACAATTAAAAGAATATTGGAATAAATATGATTGTTCAATGACTGTATATTATTATGATTATAATCCATTAACCGAAAAAGCAATTAAGTTGGATTGTAATCAATCATACGAAGATTTAGATCTTGATGTTAATTCTATGTCTTCTGGCAGTTTAAAAAGAGTAAAATCTAAACCTACAAATATAACTGTTTATAATAAAGGAATAGATTACTTTTTTGTACGAAAACTTGGTCCAGAAGTATTAGAAACTTTAAGAAAACCTAAATCTACTATTAATGTTCCTGAAGAACAATTAATAGAAGTTGATTTTTTAAATGAGTTTTCTGATATGGAAAATATAGAACAATTTAACAAAATAATGAAAGATGAAGATTGGAAAATTGTAAAAATAGATAGTGATAGAAAGTACCATTATCAATTATATTTTGGCAAGGGTAAACAAGTTTATAATAGACAAGAATATGCTTTTGCTGACTTCACATTTAAAAGTAGATTTAAGGATAGATTACAAAGATTCATTAATAATTTAATTAAACAAAAAGAGTTAAATATTAGTAATTTTGTTGGAAGAAAAATAAATATGTTTGAATCGGAATATCAATTTTCATCTGATAAAAATATAAATATAGATATTAAATGTATAGGTTTAGTTTTAGGAATAAATAATAATTGTTTTGATATATATGATTCTCAAAGACCTTTAGGAAGTCAGTTTTATTCATTAGATATATTAGAATTTGAAAAAAGAATGAATGAAGGTATATATAAACCAAATTATAATTTGTTAGCATCTCATGAACAATTAGAATTGAGAAAGTATGAGTTTAAAAAGACTAAACGATTTACAGAACTTTGTGGAGATTGGGATTATAGGAATATTGATATGAGTAATGTACATTTAGAATCACTAAAGATTCAAAAAGATAAATTAATACTTACTTGTGAAAAATATTCAAGTCAAATAGATGGCTATGTTTCTTGTCCAGCTTGTGAAGTAGAGTCAAAAGAATTAGTTTGTGAATTTAGGTTGCTGGATTTAGAAAATAGAGAACATGTTTTAAATTTTATGAGTAAATTAGAAAATTATATTGATCATAAAAAAGTTGAAAGAGAACTTAATAATAAAGAAAAAGAATTAATAAAAAATAAAGAATCTTTAGAAGAAATGGAGATAGAATATGAATAATATTTTAGATATTTATGAAAGTTTAGCTGATTCTATTGAAGAAATAGACGATTTTATGATTTATGATTTCATATATTATTTAGGAATAAATAGCGTTGATAAAGATATATCAAAAGAAGAGATAACAAGATTAATAAATGTATGTAAAGAAAGTTCAGATAATTTTATTGATACCTTTAAGTTAGCAAGAACATTAACTTCGCTTGTATATAAAGAAAAATATATGACTTTAGATCAATTAGAGCGTGTACCTTCAGAATCAATAAAACATTTTTATTCGGAGGAAAAAATGTATGAATTAAGATATTATTTTGAATCATACGAAGAAATGGTGACCTCACCAAAAGAAATAATGAAAGGCGTATCTTATACCGTTGCTCGTGTTGTTCATAATGGTTATTGTGCTGAACTACATTATTGTAGTGATACAGGTGCATCAGTAGAATATGGAACAAAAACATCTCATGATATGTGGGAAAATGAGGTAGAAGATGCCAGTTGGTTTAATAAAGATTTATCAGATGATTATATATTAAATAGATTAAATTGTTTATATGATGAAGAATTTTCTGATAAAAGAATAACAAATGAAAAAGCAGAAGAGATGAATTTAATTGATCACATTTTAGCAAAACACAAAGTAGATGATATTGTTTTATATTCAAACGACAATGGAGATTTAATCGCTTTTGATGATGTGAATTACTGGAAGGGAAAAGATTTTTATGATTTCATGTTCAAAGAATTATTTGTTTATAATCGTGAAGGAAAAGTAGAATTAATAGATGATTCTGATTATAAAAGACTAGAAGGATATAGAAATCAATATGAAGAAAAAACAAACGAAATAGAAAAGGAGATAGAATATGAATAAAATAAAAGCATTAAAAGAATTAGCAGAAGTATTTGGAAAATATGATTGTAATATTTATGATTTTTGTTATTATTTAGGATTAACAAATGTAAAAGAAGATATAAAAAATAAAGATTTAATAGTATTATTGGATAAATGTTCTGAGTTAAGTGGAGAATATACAGATCCAATTGAAGTAGGACAATCATTAGCAAATGCAGTATATGAAGATAAATCTATAACAATAAAACAATTAAAAAAAATGAGTGCTGAAAGGTTTAATGATTGGTATATGGATGGAAGAGAAGTAGGTAATGATTTAGAATTAGATGAAGAAAGGGAGATGGAATAATGGACGTTTTATTTGGATATAAATCAATGCCTGAATGGCACAAAAAGAATATAAAAAATTATTATATATTAGATGGAATTTATAAAGCAGAACCTAATATAAGCGAAGAGGATGCACGATACATTTTTAATATTTGTCAACAAATTAAGAATGAAAAAGTGTGTCCTTTTTCTATTGCTTATTATTTGACAGAACATTATATGAAAGATGATATAGATGATGAAGAATTAAAAGTTGCAACTTCTGGAGAGATAATTTCTGCTGTTCTTCATAATGATTTAAACTTTTTACCATTCTTGAATTCTGACAAAGTAATGGAAAGATTTTAAAAAATAATACTAAACTGTCGGAGACTATTTGCAGGTCTTAGGAGTTTGTCCTAACAAGCTGATGGGTGTGTCAACACCATGCTTGATAGAAAAAATAAGACTATTGAATAACCTCAGTTATAAATTTGAATTTAGAAAGGAGCTAAGATGGAATTTAAGTCAATGGAGAAGTGGCGAGTTCAAAGAGATTTAAATTTAACTGAAGTACAATTAGAGGAAGTTATACGAAGAGCAGGAAGAAGGCATCCAATGGAAGATTGGGTGCATCTTCGTGTATCTCGTAATGGTGATGTAGTAGAATATTTAAAATTAGAATTTGTTTACTGGTTGAAAGAAGTTTATTTTAACAAAGAAAAATTTTATCTTGATCTTGAAATAGAATTTTTTGAAAAACAAATTAGAAGACTAGAATCAGAATTAAATATATCTCCTTATGAATTTAAATATGAAGACACATCATTAAAAGATTTACGTTCATACTTTAATAAAAGCAAAAATGCAATTGGTAGAGCAGTCAATGAAATGAAAAAGCAAACTAACAATTCATATAAGTATTTAAAAGATGGTAGAGTTATGATTAATAAAGAAGGAGTTAAATGGTTGGCTGAAAAATATTTTCGTAGAGCATACTTAAAAGATTTAGAATTATATAAACTTGAATTACAAGAAAGAAAGATAAAGTTGGATGAATTCAACAGAAGAAAGATATAGCAAATTAAGAAGACAAAAAATTAATGTTATGCTTAACGAAGAAGAAAGAAGAATCATAACTGAAAAAGCTATTAAATACGGATTTGGTGATTGTCTAGCTGAATATATAAGAGCAGCGTGTATATATGAAAATATATATATAGAAGACGTAGCAGGGAAGCAAGAGTTATGTGAGATTATAAGTAAGTTTATAGAAACATTAAGAGAAATTTTAAAAGAACAAAAAAAGATATTAAATAATTATATGATAGATAAAGAAGATATAGAAGTTATTAGTAATCAAAATATCATTATAATTAAAATGATAAGTAAGTTATCTAACTTGGTAATATCTATTTTATCAGTTAATACAGAAAAAAGAATTCAACAAAGATTAGGTATGATTGAGAAGTATAAGATTGATGAAAATTTTTATAAAAAAATTATGAATAATAATTATCAACATTTTATAGTTAGACCTTCTAATTTAAATAGACCTAATCAAAAACCTGTGTATATAGTTTATTTAAATAATCATACTTATACCTATTCTTTGGATGATATTAATCAAGAAAATTTAATTCAAAAGATAAATAATTGTAGAGATGTAGCAATGCAGAAAGATTTGTTAATATCATTTTATAGAGAAGATAGTATTTTGAATTTTGGAATCATTATGGAATTTCAAGATAAGACAGCAGCTAAAGAATTCGCTAGTGAAATTAATTCACAATTTTTTTCATTAGAAGGTGATACTTATACCAACAACAGCTAGATGGTCAGTTCATGGTGTGCAAGGTAGAATAGATTGTATTAATTATATTAAGGATTCTAAAAAGACAAGAGAAGGAACATTAATAACAGGAGTTAATTGTTCCTCTCAATTTGCTGCTTATGAAATGAAAGTTAATAATGATAAATTTCATATAACTGAAGATGGTAATAGTAGAACTTGTTATCATGGTTATCAATCTTTTGATCCAAAGGAAAAAGGATTAACTCCAGAGAAAGTTCATGAGATGGGAGTAGAATTGGTAAAAAGATTGTATCCAGAATTTCAAGTATTAATCACCACTCACGTTGACAGGTCGCATATCCATAATCATTATGTAATAAATGCTGTTAATATGAAGGGAAGAAAATTAGAAGATAGACTTGCTAATCCAATTGAAGGGTTGTATGGACTTAGAGATATGAGTGATAAGATTGCATTAGAATATGGATTAAAGATAATTGAGGATGCACCAAAGATTGGAAGGTTCGGTAGAAGTAAATATTTATATAACGAAGCAACTAAGACTTGGCGACAACAAATTATAGAGAAGATTGATTATTTAAAAACAAGGTGTTTTTCTTTTAATGAATTATTAGAAAGACTAGCGTATGATGGTTATCAAATTAAACCAGGAAAAAATATTCGTATCCGTCCTTATGGTAAAGAAAGATTTGTTAGTATTAAAACATTAGGTGAAGGATATAGTGAAGAAGAATTAAAAGAATTCTTTAAACAAAAAAGAAAAAATCAAACTGTAATTGATTTTGAAAAATATAAATTAGGTGATGAAGATAGTGAGATTTTATCTTTATATAACGAACTAGCAATCAGATCAAAACAATCTATTTTATATAGTATGAAAGATTTAGATGCTAATAGTGAGTATTTTAAATATTATAATTCAAGATATATGGAAATTAGACGTTATCATCAACTTGTGGATACTATTAATTTTCTAAACGAAAATAAGATATTTGGATATGAAACTTTAGAAGAACAAATAGGAAAAGTAAAACAGGATATACTTAATAAAGAGTCAGAATATCAAGAATTATTTTCTGAAAATGAAACATTACAATTAAGAGTACCATTATGTAATTTATATTTAGAATATTTAGATATATATGAATCATATATGGAACAACAAGAATTATCTTCATCATACTTAGAACCATCAAAAGAAATAAAAGTGTTTTTAGAAGTTAAAGAACAACTTGGTGTTCAATCATTAGATGAAGTAAACGATATTTTAGCAGAAGCAAATAGATTGAAAGTCAAGACAAATAAAAGTTATGCTTATTTAACTTATCTTAAAACAAAAGCTAGTGAGTTAGAAAAGATAAAGGGTATATCATTAGAAAGCGAAAAAGGATATATCAAAAGTGTATCAGTTAGTAAAAATATGATAGATGAATCTCGTTCTAATAAGGAAGAATATTGTATAAGAATACCATATAGCGAATATTATATGTATGTTCCTAAGAGCAACATTGCTTGGATTAGTTTTGATAAGAGAGGTATTTTATATTTAGTAGATGATAAAGAATATATTTTATATGATAAATACAATGATGAAAGAAGACGTGCATCTGGAGAAGAAATAGAAAATATTTCTCGAGAAGAAAAACAAAAGATAAATGATTATTATAAATCAAAATAACAAAAAAACATGTTATAATATAACTAACAGACAAATAGTAATTTATCGCTTGGAAATGGAGGGATATTATATGAAATTCAAAGAGTATGGTAATAACAATAATGATACAATAATGCTATTACACGGAGGTGGACTTTCTTGGTGGAATTATAGAGAAGTAGCAGAAAGGTTACAGGAGAATTATCATATTATTATTCCAATATTAGATGGTCATTCAGGTAGTGATAGAAAATTTACAAGTATAGAAGATAATGCACAAGAAATTATAGAGTATATAACAAATAATTACAATGGAAATATTTGTTTAATAGGAGGTTTATCATTAGGGGGGCAAATTCTTTTAGAGATTTTATCAAGAAAAAATGATATTTGTGATTATGCCATTATTGAAAGTGCATTAGCAGTTCCTATGAAATCTACATCTAAAATGATTAGACCAGCTTTTTCTATGAGTTATGAGTTAATATCTCAAAAATGGTTTTCAAAATTACAATTTAATTCTTTGAAAATAAGAAAAGATTTGTTTAATGAATATTATAGAGATACTTGTGAGATTGATAAAGAAAATATGATTGCTTTTATGGAAGCAAATTCAAAATATGAAATAAAAGATTCCTTGAAAAATACAAATGCAAAAGTTTTAGTTGTTGTAGGTGATAAAGAACGACCAATAATGAAAAAATCAGCAAGTCTAATTCATCAAAAAATAAATGAAAGCAGAATTGAAATATTACCAAACTATTATCATGGAGAGTTCAGTATAAATAATCCACAACAATATGTTGTGGCAATTAACGAACTTATTGCTAATAGAAAAAAGCAGATTAAAAGTGAGTTAGAAGGTAATGTAGGAACAAATAATTTGGAAAAAGCAAAAATACAATTAGAAGAAAGAAGTAAAACTAAAATAAAGTCTTTAGATGAGCGATAAATTACAATTTTTAAAGGAGATATATTATGGGAGAATTTATAATACAAATAATAATAGGTTTAATTATAATAATTATAGGGATATTGAATATGAAAGGAAACATATCTTTACTACATTCTTATCATAGAAAAAGAGTAAAAAAAGAAGATATAATACCTTTTGGAAAAAAAGTAGGAATAGGAAGCATAATTATTGGAATTACAATAATACTAGCAGGTGTATTCACAATTTTAAATTATACTCATATAAGTAATGTAGTATTAAGCATAGGAATTACAATTGGAATTACTATAATTTTTTATGCAATGTTTAAATATAATAAGGGAATATTTTAAAATTACAAATAACAATTTAATGGTTAAAGCAAAAAAACTGCTCTTTTTATGGTATAATATTTATGTAACATTTTGGTTGCAAAACATAAATGCAACTGAAAGTTGATATTAAAAATATCTATATTAATATATACTTGATGTATGAAAGGAGCAAGTCTA
>JAFSAI010000033.1 GCA_017441065.1 Bacilli bacterium
AGAAACAATGTACAACTTTCTATTATTACTAACACTAATATTACTATCACACACATTTTTTTGTTAACAACTTGCATATTCTTTCTTCCTTATCTATTTTATAAGGTAAGTATATATTACCCCCCCCGAAGTCAAATTTTTGATGAAATTTTGTTGGTAACTTTTAATCATAAAAAAAGAATAGTAATCTATTCTTTGAATATTTTATCTACCAAATATACTTGTATATTATTCTAACTTATAATATACTTTTCTTAGGAAGCGTGAATTTCACGCCACCTTATTTGGATGACGCTATTCTATATTACTAGAATGGCGTCTTTTATTATTAACAAAATTACTGCTAATATTAACAATAAAATAATTACTATTAAAAAACTATTTTCAGTTCTTAAGTTCATCTTACTTCACCACCGATTCTAAAAGGACAAAACCCTCTTAAAATGATAATTTGGCGGCGCCACATTCAACACTTCCATACTCATTTAATCATAATGTATATGGAATGTAAACTTAATTCGTATGTCATTTTTCGACAATAAAAAAGAGACAAACATCTCTTAATTTATTTATAAATAACTTCATAAATTTTATTAGTCTCTAGCACTTCTGGTATTTCCACTTTTAAGAAATTAGATGTATGTCCAATACTATGTCCATTTTTTATTTCTTCTACTAGAACTTCTACTTTTTTATCTAAAAATTTACTATTATATTCTTTTTCCAATATATTAGATAACTCCAATAATTTATGAATTCGATTAGTTTTTTCTATACTAGATACTTCTTTCATACGACTTGCTACAGTTCCATTTCGCTTAGAATATGGAAATACATGTATTTTACTAAAACCAACTCTTTTAGCAGATTCATAAGTTGTATTAAACATTTCTTCTGTTTCTCCAGGAAATCCTACAATAATATCTGTAGTAATAGATATATCTGGTCTAATGCTTTTTATTTCTTCTACTTTATCAAAAAAATAATTCAAATCGTATTTTCTATTCATTAATTTTAAAACTTCATTACTTCCAGCTTGTATAGGAATATGTAAATGGCTGCAAAATTTTTGATTAACTTTTAACATTTGCATAAACTTTTCATTTAATTCAGTAATTTCAACACTAGAAAGTCTTATTCTTTCTAATCCATCAATTTTACTTAGTTCATTTATTAAATCTACTAAATCCTTACCATTATCATTATATGAACCTGTATGAATACCAGTAAGAACTATTTCTTTATGCTTATTACATACAAGTCTATTAGCTTCTTCAATAACTAAATTAAAATTTTTGCTTCTGCATTTACCTCTCATAAAAGGTATAATACAATATGCACAGAAATTATCACATCCATCTTGAATCTTTATGTATGCCCTTGTATGGTCAAATGTGTTTATGTCCATATTTTCAAAATCTAAATCTCGATTATTAGTCACAAAACTATATTTTTCTTTAGTATTTATATAATTATTAAGTAATTCTACAATTTGTGATTTATTTCTATTTCCTAATAGAATATCTATATTCATATTACTATACTCTTCGAAATTATTTTGAACACTACATCCTACCACAACTAAAATACTATTAGGATTTTCTCTTCTTACTCTTCTAACGTATTTTTTACATTTACTATCTGCAGTATTAGTTACAGTACAAGTATTAATAATTATGATATCAGCACTACTCATTTCATTAGAAAAAAGAAAGCCATTAGCAAGTAATGACTGTTTCATAAAATTTGACTCATAAGTATTAACTTTACATCCAAAAGTTTCTACATAAAATTTCATAAAACCACCCTTTAGTTTAATAAGCTATTTAGTTCCTTTAAAGCACTTAAAAATGCTTCTTCTTTTTGATAACTTATTACTCTTACTTCTTCTTTTATATTTTCTTCCACTTTAATTTCTTCTTCATTTTTATTTACTAAATCATTTAAATTAACTTTCTTAACTATTAAATCGTCAATTATTTCTTCTTTTTCATAATTAAGTGTATATCTATTGTGTTTCTTTAATAATTCATCATAACTTATGATAGCTTTTTCTTCTTGATCTTTTTCATATTCAGTACAAGTAATTCTTTCGCCATTTTCATCTTCTGCTTTTAATTTTTTTGTTAAACTTTCTAAATCTAACAATTCTCCTTCTTCATCATTGTATTCTTCAACAACTTCTAAAGATGGTTCAGCAGTAATTTGTTCAATGACTTCTTTCTTTTCTTCTACTTCTTCTTTTTTACCACTATTAGTTGGAGGGAATAAATCATCTTCTCCTAAAACTTCCTTATTAATTCTTATAAAATAAACTAAAGTTACAAGTAAAATTAATAAAGCTATAATTGCTACAAAAAATATAATATCAACGAAACTTAAACATCCTATAAATCTATATATATCATTTAATAAATTCATAATACTATCACCACAATTATATTCTATCACTTACTGTAAATAAAAATAAGTGCCTATCATTTGCTTTACATATAAATTTGCAAATCTTGACACTTATTATAACACATCATTTTACGTTATTCAATTTTTATAAATCGTAAAAACCAGACCACACATTAGAACGTTCATTATAAACAAATTCTAAGGTATTTAAATCAATATAACCTATTATATGATCACTATCAACAATAAAATCTGGAGTTCCAACGCCTTCCCAATCGATATCATATGCCTCATCATCTCTAAGTCGTCTTATAAATCTCTTCATACTATCTTTATATACACCAACTATTATCATTGTATTATTTTGTTTAAATTCAGTCGACGCATTTGAATCAATAACTGATTCAATATCTGATAATTCTTCATCAGTGAATTCTAAAAATGATTTTTCCCATTCTGGATTAGCTACGATTATTCCTTCTTCAAGTAATTTATCGCCAACTTGAGATGTTAAATGATAAAAATATCTCGCTTCTTTATCACTCGTTGCTAAAGTTATTTGTTCTTGCAATTCTTCCATTCTACTTCACCATTCTATAAGGATTTTCTATTGTTCCTGTTCCTTCCATTTCGATATTTTTTACTAAATTAATTACTGGTCTTACATTACGATACAAATCACCATTAATATCATTTCTAATATTTCCATTACTATCTATCATAAACAAGTTCATTGATGAAGCATCCCCTTTAGCTCCACTCATTGTATACCAAGGTTCAGTAATATTACTATCATATAAATAATAATTTTTATTATATGATGTTGGAGTTGCTCCAGCTAATACAACTTCATCTATTGTAAGAAGGCCAATATTATTATTAAAGGCAGTTCCTAAACAATTAAGGGTAGGTATTTTATTTGTCATAATTCTTGTATATGAATTATAAGTATATATATCATCATATATTATATCATTACAAAATTTAGAATTTGCAATATAATCCGTATAATCGTATAAATTGTTTTCTAACCAATTTTCTAAAAACTCATTCATTGCAGATGTTTTATAATTATAACTACCATTACTTGATGAATAATAGCTTGCTATGGTATCTGTTACTCCATTTAAAATCATTCTTACTGTACCATCACCATTAATTCTTACTATTCTCCAAGTCATTCCACCAAATGAAACATAATTATTATTTACATTTCCTCTAAAATAATAAGATAATCCTATATCATCGCTACTTTTTATTAATCCTTCATTTTCAATTCCTGCATCATATCCAACTTTAGTTAAAGAGCTTTCTGATGCTGGGGTGTTTTTAAGAATCAAATCTGCGAATGTCACACTTTTTCCTTCTTGAACACGAATGTTTAGAATGCCTTTTAATGGTGTTTCACCGGTATTAGCTATTTCTAAAGTATATAATTTTGTTTCACCAGCTTCAATACTAATAAAATCAGTAGTTATTTCATCAATACTTTTTAATTCACCTTCAGTAACAACTATTTCATTGTGTAACAACTTATAACTACCATTTCCTCTTACTTGAGCAAATCCTATATTGTATAAACTTGTTTCATCACTACTATTTGTTACTGAAAATTTTATAATTTCTTTATCACTCACTAAGAAGTTTTTACCATCTATATAATTAATTGATAAGTTACCATTAACTTCAATATCTGAACCTATTTCAGAAACTTTATCATAGAATAGATATAAAACTCCCAAACTTATCCCAATTACGATTAAAAAACCGATAAATGATAAAAAAGATTTATATATAGCTCGCATTTTTAATTTTACCATTGTCACTTGGGCATCATCCTTACAATAACCATTATATACTAAATATTAAAATTATGTCAATTTTTGACGTATAAAAAAAGAAAATCTTTTGATTTTCTAATTTTTTAACGATTTTTTAAATTCTTTAAATTCACTTTCAGTTTCTAAATCTGTTTCTGAAAGTTCTTTTATTAATTCTTTTTGTTTTTTATTTAATTTAGTCGGGATTATGACATTTATAACTACGTACATATCACCAGGAGTTCTACTATTTACTCCTTTAATCCCCTTACCTTTAAGTTTTAACTTTGTATAATTTTGAGTTCCTGGTTTAATTTCAACATAGCCATTACCTGTTAGTGTAGGTATTTCTTTTTTACAACCTAGTATAACATCTGTAATAGTTACTGGTAATTCCAAATAAATGTCATCTTCATGTCTTTCAAAATATTTGTGTTCTTCAACTACAAATTCTAAATAAATATCACCATTAGGACCACCATTAATACCAGCACCACCCTTACCACTTAAACGAAGTTGGTTACCTGTATCAATACCTGCTGGCACAGTAACTGTCAATGTTTTATTTTTAGAAACTCTTCCTTCACCATCACAATGTCTACAAATTTCTTTAAAAGTTTTCCCTTCACCACGACAATCTGGACAAGTCTTTTGTGTTTGCATTATTCCAAATAAAGTACTTTGTTGTTCACGAATAACACCTCTACCACCACAAGTAGAACATGTTGTTTCGCCAAAACCACCTTTTCCATTACATTCATCACAAGACTCTGTAACATTTACTTTAATATCTTTTTTACAGCCATTAACTGCCTCTTCAAATGAAAGTCTAATATGCATCAACATATCTTCGCCTCTACGAGCACGGCTGCTATTTCTACTTCCTCCAAAGCCAGAGAAAGAACTAGAAAACCCTCCAAAACCGCCACCAAAGATATTTGAAAGAATATCATCTAAATTGATATCTCCCATATCAAATCCAGCTCCACCAGGATTTCCATCAAATGCTGCATGACCAAATTGATCATATTGAGCTCTTTTATTTTTATCTGATAGTACTGAATATGCTTCACCTATTTCTTTAAATTTTTCAGCAGCACCTTCTTCTTTATTTACATCTGGATGATATTTTTTTGCTAAAACTCTAAACGCTCTTTTTATTTCTTCATCAGTAGCAGTTTTAGAAACTCCTAAGACTTCATAATAATCTCTTTTATTGTTCATCTAACACACTTCCTTGTAATTCTTCATAATCCTCAATTAGTTTATCCATAAATGTCATTGTATCATCAAAAACATCAGAACTTGTTATATCAATTCCAGCAACTTTTAATGAATCTATTGGATTTTTAGTACAACCTAATTTCAAAAACTCTAAATATTTATCTCGAATTGTTTTATCTCCTTCATAAATCGCATTAGCAATTTTTACTGCCACAGTAAATCCAGTTGCATATTGATACACATAAAAATTCATATAAAAATGTGGTATTCTTTCCCATTCGTATTTGATTTCTTCATCAATTATAACATTTTCTCCAAAATATAGTTTATTTAAATCGTAATATTTTTCACACATATTTTGACTAGTTAGGATTCCGCCTTGTTCAGCATATTCATGAATAAACAATTCAAATTCAGCAAACATAGTTTGACGATAAATTGTAGATTTATATTTTTGTAATAAATCATCGATAATTTTGATTTTTTCTTTTTTTGATTTAGTATTATCAAGTAAATACCTACATAATAGAATTTCGTTTACTTGACTTGCAACTTCTGCCACAAAAATACTATAACCATAATCTTGATAATTTTGATATTTGCAAGCATAGTAATAATGCATTGCATGTCCAAGTTCATGAGCTAGTGTTGAAATATCATTAATCGTTCCTTCATAACTCATTAAAACATATGGATGTACTGAATAACAAGAAGTACAATAAGCGCCACCTCTTTTTCCTTCATTATTACATGAATCAATCCAGCCTTCATCAAATGATTTTTTTATATCATTTAAATAAGTTTCTCCTAATGGTTCTACTGCTTTTAGCACTAATTTTTTCGCATCATCAAAATTATATTTTTTAGAAAAACCAACATCAATATCAGCATATGTATCATATACATGTAATTCATCTAAACCTAGCAACTTTTTCTTTAAATCCCAATACTTATATAAAGATTTCAAATTTTTATGTACAGATTCAATTAAATTAACATATACTTTTGGATCTATTTCATTCGCAAATAATGATGCTTCTAAACTATTATTAAATTTTCTAAGTTTTGCATTAACTACGTTTTTATTAACTTCGCTTCTAAGTATTGTTGCAAGTGTAGTTTTAAAATTCGCATAAGTTTTATATAATGTTTCAAACGCAGATTTTCTAACCATTTTGTCACTATGTCTAATATAAACTGAATAATTACTTTCAGTAAGTTCTACTTCTTTGCCATCTACAACAATATTCCCAAATTTAAAATCACTATCGGTAAGAGCACCCATTATTTCATCTGGAGCATCCATTAAATTTGACAATGATGATAGGCAAGCTTCAACTTCACTACTTAAAATGTGTTCTTTATTTCTAAAAATATGTTTTAAATTTCTTTCATATTCTTTTAATTTATCACAAGATTTAATATAGTTTTCAATCTTAGAATATTCACTTTGTAATAATTCAGGAACTATATAAGATGTTGCTTCTAAATATTTTGTATAAACATTTTTAGCTTTACCAAATAATTCTTGATAATTAGTATCTAAAGTATCTGCATCATTATTAATATGTGCATAAATAAAAGCTTTTTCTATTCTTTTAGATATTTCTGTATCTAATTCTAATAAATTTAGCAAACTATTTGCACTTTCTAAAATTTTTCCTTTATAGTTTTCAAATTTATTTAATTCTTTCTCTATTTCTTTTAATTCATTTCCGCATTCTGTATCACTAGCATACAAATCTTTTACATTCCATTTATATTTAATATCAAAATCAGTTCTTTTCTTTGCCATAAATCCCTTTCTAACTAAAAGTTAGGCTCTAGAAACCTAGAGCCTTAAATTTCTTTTATTATTTTTCTTCAAATGCAGCTTCTTCTACATTATCATCTTTTTTAGATGTTTCTGTAGTTGTTTCTGAATTAGAATTTTCTGGATTTACATTTTGATAAACTTTAGCTGCTAAATCCATTGCTACTTTTGATAGTTCTTCAGTTTTTTCTTTTATTTTATCTATATCACTACCTGCAAGTAATTCTTTTAATTCTTTAATTAATTCTTCAGCTTTTTCTTTATCTTTAGAATCAACTTTATCTCCTAAATCTTCTAAAGCTTTTTCAGTTTGGAATACCATTGAATCAGCATTATTTCTAACTTCTGCTTCATTCTTTTTCTTTTCGTCTGCTTCTTTATTAGCTTCTGCTTCTTTTACCATCTTTTCAATTTCATCATCAGAAAGGTTTGTGCTAGATGTAATTGTGATTGATTGTTCTTTTCCAGTACCTAAGTCTTTTGCTTTAACATTAACTATACCATTAGCATCAATATCAAATGTTACTTCAATTTGAGGTACACCTCTTTTTGCTGGAGGTAAATTTGTTAATTGGAAGTTACCTAAAGTTTTGTTATCGCTAGCCATTGGTCTTTCACCTTGTAATACATGAATATCTACTGCTGGTTGATTATCAACTGCTGTACTGAACACTTGACTCTTACTTGTAGGAATTGTTGTATTTCTTGGAATTAATACTGTCATAACATTACCTAATGTTTCAATACCTAGAGATAATGGAGTAACATCTAATAATACGATATCATCAACTTCACCAGTTAATACTCCACCTTGAATAGCAGCACCCATAGCAACTACTTCATCTGGGTTAACACCTTTATTTGGTTCTTGTCCTAATTCTTTTTTAACTAATTCTTGAATGTAAGGAATTCTTGTTGATCCACCAACTAAAATAACTTTATCAATATCTTTATTTGTAAGTTTAGCATCTTTAAGAGCTTTTCTTACTGGTTCCATAGTTGAATCAAATAAGTCACGACATAAGTCTTCAAATTTAGCTTTTGATAAGCTCATTTCCATATGTAATGGTCCTTCATCACTTTGAGCAATAAATGGTAAACTAATTTGAGCATTAGTCATACCAGATAAATCTTTTTTAGCCTTTTCAGCAGCATCTTTAATTCTTTGCATTGCCATTTTATCTTTAGATAAATCTAAACCATGTTCTTTTTTAAATTCACTTACTAAATATTCTGAAACTCTTTCATCAAAGTCATCTCCACCTAAACGATTATTTCCACTTGTAGATTTAACTTCGAATACACCATCACCTAATTCAAGGATAGATACGTCAAATGTACCTCCACCTAGGTCATAAACTAAAATTGTTTGTAATTTATCTTGTTTATCTAAACCATAAGCAAGCGCAGCTGCTGTTGGTTCATTAATAATCCTTTCTACTTCAAGTCCAGCAATTTTACCAGCATTCTTTGTTGCTTGTCTTTCAGCATCGTTAAAATATGCTGGAACTGTAATAACTGCTTTTGTAACTTTTTCTCCTAAATAAGCCTCTGCATCAGCTTTTAATTTAGCTAAAATTTTTGCACTTATTTCTTCTGGAGTATATTTTTTATCGTTAGCTTCTACTCTTTCACTAGTTCCCATTTTTCTTTTAATAGATGAAATAGTATTTTTTACATTAGTTACCGCTTGTCTTTTCGCAGTTTCTCCAACTAATTCATCATCACCTTTGAAAGCTACTACTGAAGGAGTAGTACGATTACCTTCACTATTTGGAATAACTTTTGGTTCTCCACCTTCTAATACTGATACACAACTATTTGTTGTACCTAAATCTATACCTATAATTTTTGCCATTTAAATCATCTCCTCTATTCATTAACTTTGACCATGGCTGGTCTTATAACTTTATCATTATATTTATAACCTTTTAACATTACACAAGTAACTATACCTGATTCTTTACCTTCAACACTTTCAGTCATTACTGCTTCCATTGTTTCTGGATTAAAAGGTTCATCTAAACATTTTATTTCTTCAACCCCAACTGATTCTAAATTATTTTTTAATTCATTATAGATTAATTTAAATCCACTTAAGAACTTAGACACTTCATCTTCAGGATTATCATTATCCATATTTATCGCTCTTTCAAAATTATCAAGAACTCCTAAAGTCTTTTTAATAAAAGATTCTCCTTCATATCTATATATTTTAGATATTTCTTCTTCATATCTTCTTTTCATATTTTGCATTTCTGCACTAACTCTTAATAATTTATCATTAAGCACATTTTTTTCTTCTTGTAATTTTTCTATTTCTTTATTACATTTTTTATCTTTTTTACAAGTTTTTTCTTCTTTTACTTCTTCCTGAAGTTCATCTGTTATCTTTTCTGTTTCTTCCATTATTTTCCCTCTATTTTATCTACCATATAGTTAAGAAGTGATACAACTCTTTCATATTCCATTCGTTTAGGGCCAATGATTGCAATTGTTCCTTCTTCTCCACCTGATTTATATTTTCTTTTAATAACTGTAACATTATCATCAAAATTAGTTTCCTCACCAATATAAATTTGTAATTCTTCACTACCATCTATACTGCTAACCATTTCTTTAAATGATTCATCTTCTAATTTTGAGGCTATTCTTTTAATATCTTCCGTATTATCATACTCAGGTTCTTTTAATAAATTAACTCTTCCTGATACATGTATATTTGTATTATGTAATAAGAAATCATTAAATGCATCATAGAAAATGTTATATACAGTTTCATAATTTTTTATATATTTTGCTATAACTGGTTTTATTTCAAACTCTAGTTTTTCAGCAACTTTATTAATAGGTGTTCCTACTAACATTTTATTAATCATTTCGCTTGTTCTAACTATCTCTGACACATCTGTATCTATTGGCAACATAAACTGTTTGTTTTCAACTATACCTTTATCAGTACATACTATTGCTACTACTTTATTAGGAGCTAATGTAATAATATTTATTTGTTGTAATAAATTATCATTACTATTTTTACCTAGCACTACTGAAGTATAATTTGTTAAATCACTAATAATTTCCATACACTTAGTAACTGCGTCACTAACTTGCAACTCTGTATTAGAAAATATTGTCTGTAATTTTAACATATCTTCACCAGTTAAATCTTTTGGCTTCATCAAATTCTCAACATAATATCTATAACCTAACTCACTAGGAATTCGACCACTAGAAATATGATTCTTTTCGATATACCCCATATTTTCTAGAACTGCCATTTCATTTCTAATCGTAGCACTTGAACAGTTTAATTTTTTACATAAAGATTTACTTCCTACTGGTTTAACAGTTTTTACATAGTTTTCTACTATTTCTTTTAATAGTTCTTTCTTCCTGTCATCCATGAACACTTTATCACCACCATTTAGCACTCTTCTTTCTTTAATGCTAACCCTATTATAATATTATGCTTAGCACTTGTCAAGTTATGAGTGCTAATTTCACATTTTTTTCATTTTCATATAACATAAAAAAGACTAGCAATCTAGTCTTATATTATCAAGGAAGAAAGATATGTGTGTTATCTTTCATGTTTATTTTAACGTCTTCATTGACGATTATTAATTTATTAGGAATGGATCTGTTTCTGTTCCTGTTCCACCTGTTATATGTATTGTTGATTCTAGATAGAAGACTGGCTTAACATAAGTTCCTTCACGCAACGAACCTTCTTTGTAATAACTAGCAGGTCCTACACCGCCTAAAGTAACTACACCTATAATCCAAGAAGAAAATACTTTACCACTAGTGTAAAGCGGAGTATTTAATTCAAAATAAACTCCACCATTTACATAGGAACTAAAGTCCATTAATAGTTCGTCTACTCTAGGTGTTGTTAACACCCAACTGCCATCACATGAACTAAAACAATTGGCTCCGCTTAAATAATAGTAATCGTGTATATACATTACTCCAACTTTGGCATTTACACTATTGGAAAAAGAATTCTCTAAAGCATATATTTCATCTGGAGTAACATTTGCTGAATTACGATTTGAAATTTCACCATATTTCCAAATTGTATTAGAAACTTTATTATACCAAACACTACTTGTGTTCATATAATCATAATTAGAACTATTTACAAAAAGATTACTATATCCACCGCCGCTTATACCATTTAGCCCTTTAAAAATATCACTATCAGCCCACAAAGCTTTTTCTTCGGTTTTGTGCCATGCGTACGCAGTATTATTTATAGGTTCCCTTTTGATTAATTTCAATTGTCCACTTGAATTCACACCTAATATTCGATACATATACTTATCTGTATTGTTTGTGCACGTCGACTTATTATTAGTTCCAAAACACACATAGTTATTTACTATATCATTATTGTTACTATTACCATGATATCTATACATTTCACCTTCCATATTCGTAGTGTTTAAACCTGATGTTGGATTTCTTAGTAAACATTCAGATGCTGTTTCATCTTCATTACACCACTTAGGTATACTAAAATACAAATAACAATAGCTTGTATTTCCTGTATCTACTGTTGCTATATTATTTGTGCTATCATAACTAAGTACTCCATCTAACTTATTTCCATTTATATCTATACATCCTGACATAGACTCATTATATGTATATCCACTTGTTGGCCACGTACTAGTTGTATCTTCTTTATATGTTCCGTCTTCTTGTTCTAACATTATCGCAAACATATTTGAATTATTTATATTTAAATTTACTTCATCTAAATTTGTATTTTTATTACCATATGATTTATACATCAAAAACAATGTACAGCTTTCTATTATCACTAACACTAGTATTACTATCACACATATTTTTTTGTTAACAACTTGCATAATCTTTCTTCCTTATCTATTTTATAAGGTAAGTATATATTACCCCCCCCGAAGTCAAATTTTTGAGAAAATTTTGTTGAGAAAATCAAAAACTCTACTTACCTGTAGAGTTTGTTCACACAATTTGTTTTATTTCAATATATTATTATAGGTGATTATATTTATGCCTTTCAAAAACAATCCAACTATATTTATTTTATTTGCAATTGGTTTAGCTATACTTATTTGCTATCAATTACTTATAACTTTCATTTTACCATTTAGATACAATATTTTTATATTAACCGTCGAAATCATATTATTCATCAGTTGTGTTGCTAGAATAATATGGTGCTAAAAAAGCTTCTGTTTTATATATATAATCTAATTGTTTTCTCATTTCCTTACAACATTCAAATTCATTATCTGTAAATTTAATTTCTGGCACTAAAGATATCAAAACAAAAAATAGTTTTTGTTCATGTTCAGAAAGAGATGCCACTCCCAAATATTTTTGAAATATCGTCGAAAATTCTAATTCCCAAAAATTATTTTGATATAGTTTAACTAAATCTAAAACAGGAGTATCAAATTTCGCTTTATCCCAACTAATTAAATAATCTTTATCACTTCTAATATAATGATCTAAACTTAAATTATTATGAATGAGAGATATCCTCTCATTCTTTTTACTACTTACTAATGAATACCAATTATCAAGTTCATTTTCACTAAAATTCAAAGCAGAAATTATCTTTGAATAGTTCCTTACAAATTGATATTTAGATGGTGACATATATATTTCTTTTATAAATAATTCATAATATCTTAAATAGTAATCTTTTAAATAAAGAATATTATTTTTTATATCTTCATAAATTGCTTTATAAGTTTCTTCACTTACTTCTTTATTAAAAGATGTTTTTGAATGTAAAAGACCAACCAAATTAATTAAATCTTCACTCTTTTGCGGATTTATAACGTCTTCATCTTCCACATATTCATATACATAAGCATCATCTCTACTATCTCCATATATGTTTGGAAAGTAGTCAAAATTTCTTGATTTAAGATAATTAAATATACTAGGTAAATCTTTATTTTTAGGTTTCTTTTTTACTACAAAATTACCACTGGTTGTTTCTAAAATAGTACAACTACCTTTAATTGTATATCTATATGGTTTATATAAAGATTTTAAAGATTCTAATTTATTCATCTAATTTAGGAATTAATATTTTATCTCCCATAGTCATATTATCAATATTATTATATTCTTGAACTAGATTAAGTGATGCATTATACATTGAACAAATACTTTCAATTGTTTCATTTTCTTTTACTATATGAATGTGATATGTAACAAACGTATCATCACTATCTTTTATTGTATCCATAATTGTTTTTTCTTCTTCCATTGAAACCCTTTCTTCAAGAATTACTTCTTCATTTATTTTTTCAGGTTCTTCTTTTTGTACCATTTCCTTCTTTTCTTCAATTTTAACTTCATCGATTAAAGTTACTGGGGCATCTTTTCTTTCTTCTAACTCAACTTCTTCACATACATCTTCTTTATCTTCTTCTACAGATGTTTCTAAAAAAGAATCTATATAAGCAAGTTCACTTTCTAATTCTTCTTCATCAACTCTTTCAAATAACGTATCATTATCTTCTTCTACTTCCGCTTTTAATGAATACTCAATATTTACTTTTAATAATTTTCCTGAAACATCATAAGAAAAATCTTCAATATTAAATTCTAAAGTATCTTTCTTAATATCATCTCTTAATTCAACAGTAAATGGCAAAGTATAATTAAATGGTTCTCTATTAATACTCACTTCATGAACACGATATTCACCACTTATATAAAAATTACCAAGAACAACTCCATCATTAACATTAAATTCATGTTCTAAAGACATTTTTGTTATTTCACTAATATTTGTTTTAAATTCAATTTCACTTTCAAAAGGTATTTTAATAAACATATTATCATCTCCTAAAAAATAATATGTTATAAAAAAAATAATATAACTTATGCTATATTATTTTCTTCTTCATTTATTTTAAATAAATCATTATATATAGTATCAAAATTATTAACTAATTTTATATCTACATTTTCAATTATTTGTTTTGGAATATCTTTTAAATCAACACTATTATCTTCAGGAACATATACTGTTTCTATTCCCGCATTATAAGCAGCAATTAATTTTTCTTTTAAACCACCAACTCTTAAGATATTCCCTTTTAATGATATTTCACCAGTAAACGCTATTTTTTCACTTACTTTTATATCTAATAGTTTAGATAGAATAACTGTAGTTATTGCTACCCCACAAGATGGTCCTTCTTTTTTTGTCGCACCATCCAATAAATGAATATGGATTGTATGATTATAAAACATTGTATTGCTTACATAATTCTTTTCTTTAATAAAAGAAGTTGCTACATGAATACTTTCTTTTAACACATCACCTAAAGAACCTGTTACAAGTATTTTCTCTTCTCCATTATAGATTGAACACTCAATTTGTAAATTAATACCACCTAAAGGTGTATAAGCAAGGGCATTAACAATACCAGATTCACTAATCTCTTTATTTTCAATATTAACAATTGGATCTTTTAAATATTTCATTAAATCAATATTACTTACTGTATAACTATCACTTTTACTAGTAACTACTTTAGTAACTAATGTTCTAAGCACTCTAGTTAAATTTCTGACACCAGATTCTTTAGTATAATTATTAATTAAATATATTAAAGTTTCATCTTTCATCACTAATTTTTTGCTTAAACCAAATTCTTCATATATTTTAGGCAAAATGTATTTTTTTGCTATATCAATTTTTTCAAATACAGTATAACTAGATAATTCAATTATTTCTAATCTATCATATAAAGTATATGGTATATTTTCAATGTTATTAGCAGTTAACACAAAGAATACATTGCTTAAATCAAATGGTTCTTCAATATAATTATCTACAAATTGTTTATTTTGAGTACTATCTAAAATATCTAATAATGTACTAGCAGGATCACCTTTGTAATCTTTAACCATTTTATCTACTTCATCAATTAAGATTACTGGATTATTTGTATTACATTTTTTTAATCCTTGAATAATTTTACCAGGAAGTGCTCCTAGGTAAGTACGACGATTACCTACAAGTTCAGTTGAATCGTTTAATCCTCCAACGCTTACTTTATAAAACTCTCTATTTAAAGCTTCAGCAATACTTTTAGTAATAGTAGTTTTACCAACACCTGGAGGACCTACTAAGCATATTATTGGACTGCTGATATTCGGATTAATATTTTTAACATTAATATAGTCTTCTATTCTTTCTTTAACTATATCAAGTCCATAATGACTTTTATTTAAACTATTTAAAACCGGTTTAACAGTTAATGTTTCTTTACTACTATTATTCCATGGTAAATTTAATACCCAATCCAAGTAACTTCTTATAACAGAATTTTCCGGAGAATTTATTGAAGCATTTTCTAATTTTTTAATTTCTGTTAACAATTTATTATGAGTTTTATCTGATAATTTTAATTTATCTAATTTATCATAATAATTTTTAATTTCTTCATTAGAATTATCTTTTAACCCTAAAGTATTTTCTATTTCTTTAATTTTTTCTTTTAAATAATATTCTTCTTGCTCTAAGGATAATCTAACTTGAACATTATTATCAATTTTCGCTTCTAATTTTGCATATTTAATTTCTAATTTTATATCTCTAATTAAAGATAACGCTCTTTTCTCACAATTGATTTGTTGCATATAATCTAATTTTTTAGAAGTACTTAAAGGCAAGAATGTAGTAATTGCATCAGTAAGTAAATTTAAATCATCATTTTCATTAACAGTTTTTAAAATACTATTTGAAATATTTGGTGCTGAATTAATATAATCATTTAATATTTCTTTTAATTTTTTTCTAATGATTTTTTCTCCCGCTTCTTCTAATTTAGGAAGAATGATATCTGTTACTACTGCATCAATTATTTCGCTACTAAAAGATTCATAATCTAGTATTTTAACTCTTTTTTCTCCTTTTAAAGTTACTCTTAAATTTCCATTAGAAAGCTCTATTTTATTTTTTATATATGCTACTACACCAACATTCGGTAAATCTTCAATCGAAGGATCATTATTTTTAGAATTACGAGGTGAAAGAATAAGGACACGATTATCATATTTCTTACTACTAACTTTAATTATTTTTTTGCTTATTTCATCTTTTAATTCAAGTTTTATCTCTTGAAAGGGCAAAATCACTAAATCTTTAAGCATCATTACTAGTAGTGTGTAGTCCATATTGCACCTCCGAAAATACAAATTTTATTATATAGAATTATTTTACTTTTGTCCACTGCAAAAACCAATTTTATAATTTTTATCACAAAAAAAAACTAAAGTACTTAGTTTAGTACTTTAGTTTAAATAATTATAATTTCTATTATTTATTATTTTCTTTTAAAATTTCTAATGCTCTATGCATTTTCATATCGTATTTAACAACGTCTAATGTTCCATAAGCACCAATTAATTCTTCAACTTTAATTCCATAGTTATCAGCCATTTCTTTAGCTTTAGCTTCAACTTCTTTTTCAGTAAAGTCAATTTTTTCTTGTT
Source organism: Bacilli bacterium (assembly GCA_017441065.1). Taxonomy (GTDB): domain Bacteria; phylum Bacillota_I; class Bacilli_A; order RF39; family UBA660; genus SIG200. Next base: position 16,783 of record JAFSAI010000033.1, read on the forward strand.
CTGCAATTTCTTCAATTACATAACGATATTTAATTCTCTTAGTTGCTTCTGGTTCCATTTGTTTATGTAAGTCTTCATGAGATGTTCCAGTTAATTGGAAGTATTGTTCCATATCAATACCTTGAGCTCTTAATTGTTGTGCATAACCATCAATCATTCTATGAACTTCTTCAGAAATAATTTCTGGATTAATTTCAACTTCTAATTTTTCTGAAGCTGCAGCAAGTAAATCTTCTACAAATTTATCTTCAATTTCTGCTTCTTTTCTTTGTTTAATAGTTTTTTCAACTTCTTTTTCAAATTCTTCTTTAGTTTTAACTTCTAATCCTAAATCAGCATAGAAATCTTCATTAATTTCTGGTAATACTCTTGTTTTGATTTCATGAATAGTAACTTTGAAAGTAACTGGTTTATTTTTTAAATCTTCAACATAGTTTTCTGGGAATGTTAAATTAAGTTCAACTTCTTCTCCAGTTTTCTTTCCAACTAATCCTTCTTCAAATCCAGGAATAAATGTATGAGAACCAATTTCTAAAGGATAATTTTCACCTTTTCCGCCATCTAATGCTCTGCCATCAACATAACCATCAAAATCAATTACTACAGTATCGCCATTTGCTACAACGCCGTCTTCTTTAACAACTACTTCTGCAAGTTGAGTTCTTAAAGTTTCGATTTCGGCATTTAATTCTTCTTTAGAAACTTTAGCTTTTTCTTTCTTTACTCCTAAATCTTTATAACTAGCTAATTTAACTTCAGGTTTAGTAATAATAGTAAATTTAAAAATAACAGATCCATCACTAATTCCAGTAACATCTACTGCTGGTTCAATAATTGGATGTAAATCATTAGTTTCTAATAATTCTTTATAAGCTACATTTATTGCTTCATTAATAGCTTCACCATATAAAGATTCAACACCATATTTTTTTAAATAAACATCTTTAGGTGCAGCACCTTTTCTAAAACCATCTATTTCGATATCTTTATTTACTTTTTTAAAAGCATTATCTAAACATTTAGTCCATTTTTCGCCTTCTAATTTAATTTCTATTTCGTGTACGTTTTTCATTAAAACTCCTTCTTTCAATTAGATATTATAATATATTTAATCTTTTTTTACAACCCTTATAAACTTTTATAAAAATTAAAAAAGCCTTTAATTTAGGCTACTTTTAATATTTTAATATTGTATCCACCATTTGGGCTTTCAACTAATACTGTATCACCAGTTTTATGTCCCTTAATAGCTAAACCAATTGGTGATTCAACAGATATTTTATTATTAAATGGATCTGCTTCTACAGAAGAAACTAATTTATATTCTTCTTCATCTCCATCTTCATCTTGGATAGTAACTACTGAACCAATTCCAGCACTACCACCTTTTTTAGCAGGATCTACAATCTTACTATGTTCTAATTTATATTCTAATTCTTTTATTCTTGCTTCAATTTGAGCTTGTTCATTTCTAGCTGCATCATAATCAGCATTTTCTGATAAATCGCCTTGAGCTCTAGCTTCTTTTAAAGCATTTATAATTTCTGGTCTTCTTACGTTTTTAAGTTCATTTACTTCAGTTTCTAACTCTAAATATCCTTCAGCAGTTAGTTCGAAAAAATCTTCATTTCTCATATCAAAAATCTCTCCTTTTTAATCAACGTACAAAATGATACTATAAAACACATTTTTTGTCAAATACTTTTATGCGCATCATTGAGTATTTTTCAACTTCAGTATCAATAGGTAATTTAACAATCATTTTTGGATGTCTAGCTATGTCAATATCATCGCCATCTTCATTCTTAATTGTACTTATAGTATATGTAAATGTTTCCATATTAGGACCAATAAATTCAACTACATCACCAACTTTGAAATAATTTCTTTGTTCTAATGTAATCATTTTATTATTCTTATCATAATCCATTACTATACCTAAGAAATCTTGATTAGAAATTTCTACTCTATCCGAAAAATAACTTTCATTTACTCCCGGAAATTTATTATAAAATTGTGGTTTAGTATCACGATTAGCTACGCGATCTAATATCTTACTATAATAAATTTTATCTTCTTCAGTTAATGTCTTATTTAAAATGCCATCAATCATTTTACGATAACACATAATAACTGTGGCAATATAATAAACAGAACGCATTCTTCCTTCTACTTTAAAAGAATTTACCCCCATATTTATCATATCTTCTAAATATTCAACCATATTTAAATCTTTACTCATAAAAGTAAAGTCTGGTTTATCTTTATTTTCAAATACCCAACGACATATTTGAGCACATCCACCACGATTTGAATCTCTATTTGTACAATAATTAGATAAAACACATTTACCACTTATTGAAGTACACATAGCTCCATGAATAAAACATTCTAATTCTACACCAGTTTCTTCTTTAATTCTAATTATGTCTTCTCTTGTTGCTTCTCTACCTAGAACAATTCTAGTAACTCCTAGATTCTTCCAAAAGTTTACAGCTTCATAATTAAGTGTACTTGCTTGCGTAGATAAAATTATATCTAAACCTACTTCTTTAGCTAGTTTTACCCCAACTATATCACTTACTATTACAGCATCAACATTTATTTCTTTTAGTTTTTGTAAATATTCTTTTAAATTCAATAAATTTTTATCATGAAAAACTATATTAACTGTAACATATACTTTTTTTCCTAAATTATGAGCAAATTCACAAGCTTCATTTAATTCTTCAATACTAAAGTTTTTAGCATTAGCTCTTAGGCTATAATCTCTACCACCTACATATACAGCATCAGCACCATATAAAAGAGCCATTTTTAATCTTTCTAAGTCTCCAGCAGGAGCTAATAACTCAGTCATTAGAACCTCCTTTTAATTTATAAATAGTTTCAGTATACAAGAAACCTTTATCACTATCTATTTCAGTATCTTCTTTATTTAACATTTTTATAATATCATCCATATTCATAAATACACTATTAACAAAATAATATTTAGCATCTAATTCCATTAATTCTAAACCATTAAATATTTTATTATGATAAAAATAAGTTCCATAATCATTTTCATATACTATAAATTTATGACCTGTATTATCTATTACTAATGGATTTTCTTTTTCAATATTATAAAACTTACTATAATTATCTATTAATAATCTTCTAGAATACATTACTCCTGTATAACCTAAAGTAAATAAAGTAATTCCTTTTTTAGCATTTTTAATAATAACTTCTATTTCTTCTTTAGTTATATCAGTTGATAATATTACTGAATCAACCATATCCAAATAAATATTAACTGACTTGCTATTAGTATTGAAATGACTTAAATAAAGTATTTTTTCAATATCTAAATCTTTAATTAATTCCATAATTCCTAAATCATCAAAAATAATTCCTTTAATATTTTCCGGCATATTATGAAGAATTTCTCTTAAATCATCAATTCCTTTATTATCTAAAATTCTATTAATAAATATATAACCATCACAAGGTATTTCAGAAATTAAAAAAGTATTAGGTATGCCTACACAAAATCCTTTTAAAGGAAAAACATATTTTGTTATACCTAATTCTTTTAATTTATCTATATCTTCTAAGTTGTTAATTGTAATTAAAATCTTATTATTTTTCATCTTTCCATGTACTTACAGAAAGTCCATCACCAATATCATAGAATGTAGTATCAAATTCTTCGTTTTCTTTTAAGAAATCTATATAATTTTCTATTTTTTGTACTAATCCTTTTAAGTTCTTACTTTCAATTTTATCAGATTTACCAACGTAACCATGAAATTTTAAATTGTCAGTAATTATGGCACCATCTTCTTTTAAGAAATATTTATACTTTTCAAAAAATCTTTCATATTGTCCTTTTGCTGCATCAATGAAAATTAAATCATACTTTAAATCTTCTGATAAATTTACATCTAAAGCATCTTGGAATACAACATTAATTTTTTTATCTAAACCACATTTCTTAACGTTTTTTAGACATTCCATATACCTTTCTTCATCACGTTCAATTGTTGTAACAAATGCATCATTAGTTGCACTTGCCATAAGGATTGCAGAATACCCAATAGCTGCTCCTATTTCTAATATATTTTTTACATTATTATCTTTAATATATTTCATAATAAATGCAATTGATTTCTTTTCAATTATAGGAACATTCTTCTCCTGGGCATAATCTTCCATTTCTAATATTAATTCTTTCATATTACCACCTAACCATATATTTGAATTAAATTTTGAAACTCACTATAAGTTTTGGCAAAATGTAATTTGCCTGTTTTTATATCAGCATAGAAATATATATAATCTGTATCACTAGGATTTAGCGCTGCTTTTATTGAAGCTTCACTTGGATTACATATTGGACCTACAGGTAAACCCAAAAATGAAGTTCTCCTTGTATTATATGCATTTTCACTTTCTAAGTCACTCTTAGTTAAAGTTTCACTTAATGCTTTTTGAACACCATAATATGTTGTTACATCCATTCCTAAACTCATATTAATTGATAATCTTTTATATATAACTTGACTAGCTATGCTTCTGTCTTCGGGAACCATTGTTTCATTTTCAATTATACTTGCCATTGTAAGTATTTCATGAATATTATAATCTGATTCTTCCAAAGAAGTACTATAATTATCTAATACATTTTTAGTTTTATCAAGCATTTTTTCAATTATTGTCTTTATACTAGCATCTTTATAGAACTCATATGTAGCTGGAAATAAGTATCCTTCTAATGGATAATAGATACTACTATTTAAAATAGTATCATCTAAAAAGTCATATTTTTTAATTAACTCTTTCAAATAATTATTATCATTTAATACTTCTAAAACATCTTTTTCGCTATAACCAAATTTATCACTTATTGTTTTAACATAATCAGTTAATCTTTTTCCTTCAATAAATGTAACTGTTACAGTATCATTTATTACTCTACCACCACTAAGTATTTCAAAAATTTCTTTAGTATCATATTTTCTATCTAATTCATATGTACCAGCTTGTATCATAATATCATTATTAAGTTTTACATATATCATACTAGATATTTTACTTTTTAAAAGCTTAGCTTCATATAAATTATTAATAACAAATTTTGTGCTTGTTCCACTTTCTACTTTAAATGTTACTTTTTCTGATTTATTACTAACACTTGTAAGCCCATAAAAATATAAGCCAATCATTAATAATATTACTACTAAAATGCCTATCACAACTAAAATAATTCCTTTTTTCTTCATACCATCACTTCTATCCTTTTAACTTTTCTATCATATTATTGATAAATTCAAATTCACTATCATCTAGCACTTTTAATTTATCTTCTTCTAATCTACCACCATATATATTTTCAGTTAATCGATCTTTGTATATAACATATTTTTTATTATTCTTTTCTACTTCAAATAATATATCAAAATCTCTTTCTGTACCCTTATTATTCCTTAATATCATTTTGACACCTTTTTAAATAACTTTCTAAAATAATACATGCTGCTATACTATCTATTCTATTCTTTGTATTCCTTACATTATCATTATTTAAATGTACTATATCTTCAGCAGTTTTTGTAGTTAGTCTTTCATCAACTAATTCTACTTGGATATTTTCATTTTCTAACATACTTTTAAATTGCATACTTCTATTACCAGCAAAGCCAATACTTCCATCCATATTTTTAGGAAGTCCTAATACCACTAACTTAATATCATAATCATTAATAATTTTTTTTAATTCATTTAATGCAGCATTATAATCTTCAAAATTAAACTTTATTACTTTTAATGGACTAACTAAAGTGTTTGTTTTATCAGTTATACTAATTCCTAAAGTTTTAGTACCTAAATCTAAACCTAAATATCTCATTTATCTTCCTTGATAATTATTAATCAATGCAAGTAATACTTCTTCTCTCTTTAAAGTTTTTATTTTTTCTCTTGCACCCTCATAATTTGATATATATGTAGGATCTCCAGTCATTAGGTAACCTACTAATTGATTTTCTGCTTTATAACCTTTTCTATTTAATGATTCGATTACTTCATTTAATGTAAGTAAAATCATTTCTTGTCTCAAAGCAGCTACATTAAAAATACTAGTTCTGTCCATAAAAATACCTCATCGCTTCTTTAATAATTTTATCAAATAACACCTTTCATTTCAATATTAACCAAAAATTACTAAATAAGAAAAACTCGCTTTTGCGAGTTAATACTTTAGGAAGAAAGATATGTGTGTATCTTTCAAATTTATTTTAACGTCTTCATTGACGATTAATTTATAATATATGGATCAGTTGATGTTCCGGTTCCACCTGTTATTTTTACATCAGATTTCAAATAGAATACTGGACGAACCAAACGAGCGCTGTCCAAATAATTAAGTGTGGGAATTCCATCACTCGATGCCAAAGTCCATCCGCGAAAACTACTAGAACCACCTAAACGACTCATTAACCACTCTAGAACATTTGTAAGTGGAACATTATTGGATAAATGTATCCAAGCAGTTTTTGCATTACTAGGATTTTCTGGCGATCCTCCGCTAGCATAGGCGTAGTAATAATCGTGTATATACATCAAACCTATTTTTGCACTTATGGTATTCGCCCAACTATCTTCAATTGCATATATTGTTGGGCCATCATAACCACCATTACTTGTTGCATCCCCATACTTCCACGTTGTTGTTGCTATTTTACTTTCCCATCCTGTCGGAACATATGTATTATTTAATAAGTAATCATTTCCGTTTAATGCTATATATATTAAACTATTTGGCCATATTACATCTGTTGTATCGTCACTCCACCATGCTACTGATGTATTTAAGATTTCTTTCTTTATTAGTTTCATTTGCCCCTCTTCAGCAATTCCTATTATTCTATACATATATGTAGCTGTATTATTTGTACAATCCAACTTATTGTTTGTTCCAAAACATATATGATTATCTACATTGTCAGTTCCTTGATATCTATACATCCCTGCTTCTATTGTAGTGTTTAATCCACTAGATGGATTCTGCAAAAGGTATTCACTAGCATTAGGCCTACTAAAATACAAATAGCAATAACTAGTATTTCCTGTATCTACTGTAGCTATATTATTGGTACTATCATAGCTAAGTACACCATCTAACTTATTTCCATTTATATCTATACACCCTGACATAGAATCATTATATGTATATCCACTTGTTGGCCATGTACTCGTTGTATCTTCTTTATATGTTCCGTCTTCTTGCTCTAACATTATTGCAAACATATTTGTATTATTTATATTTAGATTTACTTCATCTAATGTATTATTCTTATTACCATATGATTTGTACATTAGAAACAATGTACAACTTTCTATTATCACTAACACTAATATTACTATCACACACATTTTTTTGTTAACAACTTGCATATTCTTTCTTCCTTATCTATTTTATAAGGTAAGTATATATTACCCCCCCCCGAAGTCAAATTTTTTGGAATATTTTGTTATTAACTTCTAACCACAAAAAAAGAATAGATTACTATTCTTTGAATATTTTATCTACCAAATACACTTGTATATTATTCTAACTTATAATATACTTTTCTTAGGAAGCGTGAATTTCACGTCGCCTGTTTAATTAGATGACGTTATTCTAATACTAGAATGACGTTTTTTATTTCTATTACCAATACAATCAATAATAGCAATATTATTATTACTAATAAAAACTTGTTTAGAGTTTTTAATTTCATACGCTCATCACCTCCTTCTCAGGACCAATACTACCTCCCCGTTAAGTTAGCTTTTAAGCGACGCCACATTCAACACTTCCATATTCATTTAATCACAATAGATATGTATTGTAAATTAATTTCGTATGTCATAAATCGACAAAAAAATATCACTATAAAGTGATATTTTTATATATGCAATTTTCTTTCTGGTACTATGAAACCAGTAAATATTGGATTTTTATTTATTTCAGTATCTATAAAATGTAATAAATATTGATCATATTCTGCTGGTGTTAATTCATCCATTTTTCTATATAACTCTCTTACAGCATGAGCCATATCAAACATACTACCGTTAGTTTTTTCTATCATTGAAGCAATTGTTTCATCTTTAATTACCAATGAAATTGGCATTCTATATTTCATTTTTCCAGAGAAAATCATCTCTCTTAAATTCATTCTATCCATTAATTCTTTTACTACTTCAACATCCTTAGTGTAATCTACCATAACAAGATCATTATCTTCACTAAGTTCATTTTGTCTTTCTTGACTATATACTACTTTTTTATCAGAAATAGTTGCAAGTAATCCTACATATTGTGACAATACATTGTATATGTATTTTTGATAAGTTTGACTTGATGAACCAATAGAATCAAAATCATCTATAGCTAAAGTTATTGTTTTATAATCTAGTACATTGGTAGCTATACTCAAAAATTCTTCTAATAATATTTCAGGATGTTCTAATAATACTTTATCAATTCTTTCTGGTTTTTTATTATAATTACCAACCAAATATATTAAATCAACTTTTCTATAGATAACATCTACTCTACTTTCAAGTCCAACAAAACATTCCATATATTTTTGTGGATGATTTTGTTTTATGAATAATAACATCTTTTTAATAATTAAACATGTTTGGAATAATCTAATTAATTCAGAATCAGGAATTTGAACAAATTCACCATATCTAACTGTAGCATCAATTAATGCATGTTCTGGGTCATTATAACCATTTATGTATTCTTTAAGTACTACTGATTTTCCACAAGCCGTATCTCCAACTAAGAATACTTTACTTTTCTTTTTACTCTTTATTTCATCTATTACCCTATTAACAGGCTCTAAGCTTATCTGCCTACATTTTTCGTCTGACATAATTGCCATAAATCTTCTCTCTTTTCTGTGAATAATATTATAATCCACAAAAATTAAATAGTAAATATTATTTTAATAAAAATGAAAAATATTCAAATATAAATGGAGATATAAAATAAAGAATTATATTGGTTAAAAGGACAAATAATATAATATATAAACTATTTTTGAAATTAAATATCAATTTATCAAATATTACTTCATCTTTTTTATATATAAACATTCCTATAATAAATCGGCCTATATTAATTGTTTTTTGAATAAAACAGATAATTAATATAAAGGATATAAGTTTATTTATAAGTATAAATAAACTTGAATAAATTAAACCACTTATACCAAATGATACTAAAAAAATATTTATTAAAAATCCAATAGATAAACTTTCATAAAATAAAAATAATATACTTAAAGGCACTCCTATAATAAAGAACGATAATACTAATAATAAAGACATGATTACTAAATATTTAATAATAAAATTATATCGGAAATTATTATAATTCTTTAAAGTATCAGCAATTTGAATTTGTGTTTCGGTACTCAAAAAATGATAATATATAAAACCACATGCTATACCAATTAGGACTACAATAAATATAAACATTAAATATTTTTTATTTTTCTTTAATATTTGCTGCATATTCTTATCACCATTTAAGAATATGCAAAAACTCTTTTAAAAATTACTTAAATATGATATATTTTAGATATATTGAAGGTGGGATTTTTTATGAATAAAAAAACTAGAAAAATTCTAGTATGGGTAATGCTATTCCTTATGGTTGCATCTTTCGTAGCAAGTATTGCAATATATGCACTAGCTTAATGAAAAGAAAACCAATAAATTAGTAAACTTTTCAATGAAAACAAACATTATAATCATTGATGATATTAAAAATGGACCAAAAGGAAGTTCATTTTTTTTATTGAAATAAAGTGTTGCCATAGCATATGGTAATGCTAAAAATGCTGCAAACACAAGTGATATTAAACTAAGTCTAAATCCTATTCCAGGATATCCTAAAGTTAATCCGATTAAGAAACATAATTTAATATCTCCTCCACCAAGAGATTCTCTTTTATATATTTTATCGCCTATTATTTTTATCAAATACATAACTAAAAATAAAGCTATACCATAAAGAACAGAATAAATTGTATTTGTTAATCCTACTTCAAAATATCTTATTATAATTATTAAAATACTTCCTATTACTAATGGCGAATCTAATATAATCATATATTTAAAATCACTTACAAATATTATTAATGCCACAGATATTATTATTAAGTAAATTCCTAATTTTAAAGAAATATCAAAGTACAAATAACCTACTAAGAAAAGAATTCCTGTAGCAAGTTCCATTATTAAATGTTCTTTACTAATTTTTTTACCACAGTTACGACACTTACCTAATTGAATTATATAAGATACCAAAGGTATCAATTCATACCATTTTAATTCTTTTTTACAAGAATCACATCTACTTCTTCCTGTAATTACATTTTCTTTTAAAGGTAATCTTGTTCCTATTACTAAATAGAAGGAGCCTAAAATGGCTCCTATAATAAACACACAAACTCCCATTTTTTTAATCCCCCTACATTACTTGTTCATACATTCCGAACATTGGAACAATAACAGCAATTATTATACCACCTACTACTATAGCTAAGAAACTAATAAGTATCGGTTCAATAAATGATTTTAAATTATTTACTACATTACGATGTAATCCTTGATAGTATTCACTAACCTTTTGCATCATATTATCAAGTTCACCAGTTGATTCACCAGTTACAATCATGAAATAGGCAACATCAGGTACTGCCCAGTGATCTTTGAATGCTTCGCTGATTTTTTCACCTTTAACTATATTATTAATTGTTCTATATAATATAGATTTATAAATTTCATTATTTGTAATTTTACTTAAAATATCAATACTTTCTGTAATAAATACGTTATTTCTTAAAAGAGATGCAAATGTTTTTGTAAATATGGCTAATTCATTATAAATGATAATGTCTTTTACAACAGGTATTTTCATCATCATTGTTTGCATACTTCTTCTAAATGCTTTTACATTTTTATAAGCAACAATTAATACTATTACTGCTATTACTATTAGTAATAAGATTGTAAAGATATTGTTTTGTAAGAAGTGACTTAAATTAATTATGAATGCCGTAATACCATTTAATTCAATATTATTCTTTTCATATATTTCAACGAATTTTGGAATTATAAATACTAGGATAAATGCTACAACTGCAAAGGCAAAAATACTAATTATCAATGGATATGTCATTGCACTTTTCATTTGTTTCTTAGTTTCATCAACTTCAGTATAATAGTTAGCCATATCTTCTAGTGTTTCAATTAAAGTACCACTAGCTTCTGCAGCTTTAATCATATTAATAAGAAGCGGTGGGAACATATTTCCTTGTTTTTCTAAAGCAGATGAGAAAGACGCTCCTAATGTAAGTTCATAAGACATTGATTGGAATGCTCTGGCTTTACTTTTCTTACTAGCCATTTGTTTTGACAATATTTTAACTGCATCGTTTAAAGTGATTCCAGCTTTTAAATATGTAGATAATTGAGTTAACCAGAATATTAATTCTTTAGTAGACATTTTTGGACTACCAAATGAAGATTCTTTAAATAAGAAATTAATCATTGGGCTAGTTTTAATACTATATACTGTATAACCTTCATTTACTAAGAATGAATTTATATCTAATTTAGATAAACCATTCATAGTACCAGTAATTATTTTTCCTTGTTTATCTCTAACTTTAAAATAATAAACATTAACTTCTTTACTACGAGTCGCTCCTGTAGTTTGTAAATCTTGTAATAATGCTTGATATTCTTGTTCTAATTTTGCTAATGTTTTAGCACTATAATTATAAACTTTTTCTTTTTTCTTTTTATTATCGTAACCATCATCTTCATGAGGTCCTAAAGCTTCTTTAGTTCTTTTATATGCTTTATCTAATTTCCAACTAGTACTATTATATAAATATACAAACAAATCATAAGTACAAGCTTTTAATCCAATAAAAGCATAAGAAAAAATTGAAAATATTACTAAACAAATATTTTTTAAAAACTCTAAAAATAAAACATACCACACTTTTTTTTCGTTAGGTGTTGCAACATTATCCATAACTATGAGCGCTCCTTACTATTCTTTTAAATTATAACATAAATAATTGTACGATTCTAGTACTTAGTTGCATAAATTATTAATAGGTGATTTTATGTTTGGACCACGGTTAGGAACTTCTACTTTTTCATTTGGAAAAATACTTGGAGGACTATCTAAAACTCTAGGTGTTGTCAATCAAGTAATACCTCTATATAAAGAAGCAAAACCAATTATTCAAAATGCCAAAACAGCTTTTAGTCTTATCAAAGAAATGGGTTCAACGACTACAAATAAAATTATAAATAATACTGAAAAGAACGTAAAACAAATTAAAGAATCAATAACTAAAATAAATGACAACAAAATAAATTATGGCAATCAAAAAGGTCCTACTTTTTTTCAATAAGACCTTTTAATATAAGACATTCATACAATAATTTTATTTTCTTTTTAAGTGGTACTTTTTTTATTAAATCCTTATTTTTGTTTAATAAATATTTATAATAATCTTCATTATTACTTATACCATATTTTAATTCTTTTTTAGTTAACTTTTGTTTTTGTTTAATACATAAAAGTATTATATAGTAATGATTATTTTCATATATTGCTTGTTCATCTACTATTTTATAACCAATTTCATTTATTTTTTTTCTTAGTTTATAGTAATCATTATTACTAGCTAAAACTAATTTGTTGGGAGTTTTTTCATTGTCTAGAATTTTTAAAATAGTACTAGTTCCCATACCTGCTATTACAGCAGTATCAAAATATACAGGAACATCTTTAAAACCATCACTTACATAAGTTTTGATATCTAAATTATATTTTTTAAAATTATTTCTGGCAACATTTAAAGCATTCTCTGATACATCACTTGCATAAACTTCTTTACACAAATTATTTTGTTTTAAATAAATACTTAAATATCCATGGTCACAACCTACATCTAGCACAGTATCGTTTTCAGATATTTCTTTAGCTAAAACTTTAATTCGTTCACTATTCATTAATTATCTAAGAAATCTCTTAATTTTTTAGCTCTAGATGGATGACGTAATTTTCTTAATGCTTTAGCTTCAATTTGTCTGATTCTTTCTCTTGTTACATTAAATCTTTTTCCAACATCTTCTAATGTATGACAAGTTCCATCAGTAAGTCCAAAACGAAGTTCTAATACTTCTTGTTCTCTAGGTTGTAATGTTTGTAATACGTCTTTTATTTCTTCTTTTAATATTTCATTTTCTGTATATTCTTCTGGTGATAAACTACTTTCATCTTTTAGAAAATCTCCTAAATGTGAATCATCTTCTTCTCCAATCGGAGTTTCTAAAGATACTGGTTCTTGACTAATTTTAATAACTTCTCTTACCTTATCAACAGAAATACCCATTTTCTTAGCAATTTCTTCATCAGAGGGTTCTCTATTTAATTCAAGAGTCATTTGTCTTTGAACTCTAACCATTTTATTGATTGTTTCAACCATATGAACTGGTACACGAATAGTTCTTGCTTGATCTGCTAAAGCTCTTGTTATTGCTTGTCTAATCCACCATGTAGCATATGTAGAAAATTTATAACCTTTATCATAATCAAATTTTTCTACTGCTTTCATAAGCCCAATATTTCCTTCTTGGATTAAATCTAAGAATAAAAGTCCACGACCTACATATCTTTTAGCAATACTTACAACTAAACGTAAATTACTTTCTGCTAAAATTCTTTTAGCTTCTTCATCACCATCAGCAATACGAATACTAATATTCATTTCATCTTCACTTGATAAAAGACTAATTCTACCAATTTCTTTTAAATACATTCTTACTGGATCGTTAATATTTACATCCTTAGTAATTTCAGCATCATCTAAAATTATTGGTTCTTCTTCTTGAATTTTAGTTGGATCTTCTCCTGAAGCTTCAGCATCTTCTTCAGTTACTACAGAAATTCCTGCATCTACAAATGAATTATATAATTCATCTAATGTATCACTATCAATTTCTAAACCTTTTAAAGCTGCTGCTAGTTCTTCAAAAGTAATATAGCCTTGTTCTTCACCTTTCTTAATTAAACTTTCTTTTCTTTCTTCAAATGTTTTAATTTCTACCATTTTTTACACTTCCTTTTTTTAATTCTAATATTTTATTTGATATCTCAACTTGTTTGTTAATATCTGTTTCCCTTTTTAATTCTTCTTTTAATTTTTTTATTTCTTCTTTATTCAATATATCTTTTATAGCATTAATATATTGCATAAAAGTAGTTTCTTCTAAATCTTCAAAATCAATACTACCACTTATATTATTAACTAAATCTCTAATATTATTGTCATTTTCGCTATAACTAATAAAATCCGCAAGATTTATTTTACCATATTTTTCAATATAATACTCAATTTCTCTAACTAAATTTCTTTCTTCAGGATTTTTTAAAAAACCTAACTTAGTATTAAAAATCTTCAAATACTTCGCATCACTCATCATATAATAAAGTATTTTATTAACACATATCTGATATTTATCTTTTCCTATTTTGATAGTAGGAATAACAGCTTGATTAATTTCTTTCACTTCTTCAAAAGTAATTTCTTGTTTTAATACTTCATAATCTATGTTATATTCATCACTTAATTTTTTTAAAGTAATCTCTTTAGTTAAATTATCCGCACCATCTAACATCTTTAATACTGATTTAACATAATTTATTAACTCTTCTGTATTATTTAAATTTTTATTTTCTTTTAAATAATTTAATTTGTAATCAAAATAATTTAAACTATGTTTTATTGTATCATTAAATGCTTCAATGCCATATTTAACAATATACTCATCTGGATCTTTAGCTCCATGTAATCTAACTACTTTGGTATCAATGTTATTCTTGACTAGTTCATTACCAATGTTAACTGTTGCAAGTTCTCCTGCATTATCATTATCAAGCATTAATATTATTGGTACTCTAAGTTTTTTCAAAATATTAACTTGTTCTTTAGTCATTGCTGTACCCATTAATGCTAAAACATTTCTAACACCACTAGAATACATTCTAATAGCATCCATATTTCCTTCAACTAAAATAGCACATTTAGCTTCTCTTATATAATTTTTGGCATTGTGATAGTTAAATAATATATTTCCTTTTTTATAAATACTAGTTTCTTTGGTATTTATATATTTAGCACTATCTTCATTATTAAATATTCTTCCTGTATAACCAACTACACTACCATCTAAATTACATATTGGAATCATTATTCTATTAACAAATTTATCATAACCTGTTATGCCATCTTTAGTAATGAGACCTAACTCATCTAATTTATTTATATCATATCCTTTTTTTGTAAGTACATTATATAAATAAGTTGAATCATTAAGGGTAAGTCCTATTTTAAAATCTTTGATAATTTCATCCGTAATATTTCTTTGTTCTAAATATTCTTTGGCTTTTACCCCTTCTTTACTATTTAAATTGTTTTGTAATATTTTAGTAGTAAAATCCATTATTTCATATTCTAACTTAAATTTACTATCTTTTTGTGTTGTCGGAACAAAATCTAAAGGGATTCCAACTTTATCTGCAACCTTTTTTACTGCTTCAATATAACTAATATTTTCATACTCTTTTACAAAAGTGAAAACATTACCACCTTTATTACATACAAAGCATTTAAATAATTGTCTTTCTTTAGAAACAGACATACTTGGCGAATGATCGTCATGAAAAGGACACACGCCAAAATAATTCTTGCCTTGCATCTTTAGTGGTATATAATCAGAAACTATACTTACAATATCAGCAGAATTTCTAATGTCATTAATTTTATCTTCACTAATTAATTGCATTTTTGTCCCCTCTATTATATATATTGTCAACTAGGTGCCAATTTCCTTTTTTTTAAAGCAAATTTTTGCAAAAAATTGCATTTTTTACTTTTTTTCTTCAATTTTTATTAATTGCATTTTTAAATCTAATTCATTATTTAAAGTTTCAATAGAAATTTTTTCTCGTGCCATATTGACTAACACTTCTAAAGTTTCTTCATCTGTTTCTAAATCTTCTTGTAACATTTTTGTTATGTAAAATTTAAGTTCTTCAGGTAATTCAGTAACATTACCTCCAAATAAGATATATCCTAATGCCTCATTGGCAGCATTTATCTTGCTAATTTCTTGGTCTCTATCACTAGATTCAGATATAATTCTTTCTTCTCTTTTCTTATACTTAGCATTCATAAATGTGTCACAATTTTGAACCATTATACTAATAGTTTTTAATTGCTTTTCAACTTCTTCAGCTTGTTCATCTTCTTTTTTGTTAAATAATAATCCTCTTAACTTCATAAGTCTATGCATTGTGTACAAATTAACTGGTAATGCAAGTAATGGATTAATAAACATAAGAACTAAAACTAATATTGATAATATTCCTGTTCTTTTCATTTTCTTTTTTATTTCAGTTATTTCAATATGATTTATAATTCCAATTGAACCCACTATTGCTTCTAATTTCATAGCAAGTAAGTTTAATTTTTCTTCTATTAAACCTCTTCTATATGGAGAAATTTCATTTTGATCCATTATTTCAAAATATATTCTACTTATTTGTTGTTCAACACTATCTATTTCTTTATATAATTCTATTTTATTCATAAACTACTCCTTTTCTTACGACGTCTACTTTCACCTTTTTCTATTAATCCTATAGGTGTAGCATCCATTGCCATATCAAGCAATCTATCTAAATTCCATTCATCAGTTTTTAGATCTTCTCTTAACATTTTAATCAAAGTCCATCTTACTTCATCTGACATTTCTGGAAGTTCTTCCGTTAGTAGATATTCTCCAAGAACCATATTTGCTGAATCAATATCTAACACTCCCTTATTTTTAATTCTTTCTTGTTCTAATTGTAAATCTCTTTCTTCTGCTAATGTATCAATATGTTTTTTACAATCATTTAAAGAACTAAGAGAATTATTCAAATGCCATTTTACTTTTTTTAAATTAGGTCCTTGACAATCAAATTTAGCATCTTCATACAAATTTCTTGCTTTGATGAACGAAAAATAGGTAACTCCTATTCCTAAAAAAGGATTCAAAATAAATGAAACAACACTCAATAAGAAAAGTAAAAATAATTTTATTTTAAATGTTCTATTTTTTTCATCTCGAGAATTCTCATAACATTCTATTTCAAACAAGGTGCTTTTTATATCTAATTCACTAATTTTAATTTTTTCTCTAAAAACTTCTTCTTTATATAGCGAAACGCTTTCAGAACGAATAACTTCCTCAAAAACATTAAAAAATCTATGACAAACTTCAACATATAACGCATAAATATCTGCTTTAGTCATAAAATCCCCTCTTTTGAGTGATTATTATACCAAATTTTTAAAAATAATCAACAAAAAAGCTAGTTACATAAAACTAGCATCTATTTCTTAGGAAGAAAGATATGTGTGTTATCTTTCTGGTTTATTTTAACGTCTTCATTGACGATTATTATTTATAGGAATATTTCTTTTGTTACTGCTTTTTTTTCATCAATTTGGATCATAATAATTAATCAAGGAAAGCTTAATAGCTTTCCTTCTTTATTTTTCTTATTAATTTTTTTATTAATACTAATGAAATTATAAATTCACATACATAAATATCAATATTATCAAACGTTCTGGGATTTTCAATATTATCTATAATAGTATCATTTATTTCTGGTAAAACATTACTTATTTCATCTTTACTAGTCTCTTGTAACTCTTCCATTACTTCTTCCTTATTTATATCATCTGGAACTACTACTTCTTTAATTTCGCTTTTAACAGTAATTTCTTCATCAATCGAATCTTTAACAATTATCTCTTGATAATAATCAGTATCTTTATTTTCTATATAATAAGTACCATAAGGTAATGTTATGACATCAGTTTGAATATTTACTTTTTCATATATTTCGTTGTTGCTTTTCAAATGAATATTGTATTCATAATTATCTAAAACATTAATACTAATATTTTTAGATATTACATATTTATCAACATTAACATCTAAACTATTACCAGAAATTTTGACAGAAAATTCCTCTATATTATTTATGCCTTCCACATTAGAAATATCTTTTACTTTATAAGTCCATTCTGGAACCAAATAAATATTATCTAGATCATTAGTAGTAAATAATTCTTTTTTATTATAAATAATTTGATACGTACTATTAAGTGATGCATCACCAGTACGTCCATTAACTCCAATTAAATTTTCAATAATATTTAACTTACCACCAAAAACATGATAATCAAAAGAATAATTAATATCTTCAGGACCTTTTAAACTTTGCCAATATATATTATTGCCTACTTTATATGTTCTAATTTCATTATCATAATCCTTACTAAAGTTAAGAGTATATTTTCCAACTTTTTTTGGATATAAACTAATTTTATTACCTACAGTTTTAATATCTATTTCATCTAATTTAGGATTATCTAAAATAATAGCTCCTTCATCATATTCAAATTTACTAGTTGTCCATATAAAATCATTATATACCTTATCAAATATATTTGACTTTAAATAATGATTATTTATTTTTTCCAATAATACATTATATTGATTTAACATATCAGAAGATATATTTATAAATTCAATATCAAAATTACCTATTAAATTCCATACTATAAGTTGAGTTATAACATAATTTTCTATAGTGGGATTTTCTAAATAACCATAATAAACTATCGTCGAAAATTTATTTATATCTTTGTTTTCTTCAACATATTCTTCTAATGCATCATTTATATCATAATTATTAATATCTATATTAAATAACATATTTCCATTATAACTAATTTCTTTAATATTTATTATTTCATTATTTATACTAACACTATATACAGTATCTTTTATAAAAATATTAGCATTTACTATATTTAAATTAACAAAAAAACTAACTAATATAATAATTAATTTTATCACAAACAATTCCTTTCCAATAAAAAAACACAGGAAAAAATCTTGTTACCTTTTCCTGTGTTAGTAATAATTTAACATATTGTTTTATTTATCAGCAATAGGAAGTTTTGTCTTCTTTTGTCGAATCGTTATATTTTGCATTAAAGACAAGATAAGTGTTGCAATATAAATACTTAAAATACTATTAAAAAACATTGAAATAATAAATGCGATGAGTGCAATCATTATTCCATATACAATTTGATTTTTTTCTTTATATGGACTATATTCTGGCAAAGTACATACAAAAACACTTGCAAATATTAATTCACTATTTAATAACAAATTACTATTATTAGTAATAATAAAATAAATAAAAGCTAGAGCTAAATAAGTTATATTTATAACAAATGGAATCTCTTTTTTATAATAGTAATTATTAATTAAAATTGTATAAGCAATTAAACTAAATAATATACTAGTAGATGATATTCCACCAATACATCTTCCTATTAATAAATCAAAAAAATCAAAACGATAAACATAATTTTGCTCAAGTATACTCATAAAAGTAAACTCATTAAATAAAACATTTACTAAAACAATAATTAAATACATTAAACATACTTTATTAACTTTAATATATTTTTCTAAAAACAAAGAAAATATATATGTTAAAGTAAATGTTGCTATATATAGTAGAATATTTATGTTATATGGCATAATCATACCTATTACAATTACATAAATTAAATTATAATCAATTTTTACTTTTTTATATTTTATTAAATCAATAATAATCTTTACAATAAAACCAATCAATACTAAATATAATGGTTTTAATATCATAAATATATTTATCAAGCCTTTTTCATATATTAAATATCCATTTTTAAATATTCCATAAATTATAAGAGGTATTAATAAATAAATATTATTTAAAACTAAATCACTTGTTTTACTATTTTTCATATTTTCTACCCCATACTACTTTTTTCAAATTTATTTTGGCAGGACATATATAATTACATAATCCACATCCAATACAATTTTTATGTTTCATTTTATCAAAATAGCAATTTTTAACATTAATATTAAACGGACATATTTTTTTACAAGCTCCACAATTAATACACTCAGTTTCGTTATCTTCTTCCATTTTATTAATAATAACTGAATCTATATTTCTATCAATAATTACTTTACTAACATCACTTATCTTTATACCCTGTAAATAACCATTTATATATATTTCATAATTATTATCAATTATTTCTATAAATTCTTTAATTACTTCTTCTAAAAGTGTACCAATTCTTATATTAATTACTAAAGATTTCTTAATTGCGTTTCCACTTATAGTAATTAGTTGTTCAGTAATATCTTTAGCTTTTTTTATCACATTATAAATAGCATATATTTCATTCGTAGTTAATAATAATGTTTCTTCTTTCTTTTGATTTAGATATTCACAAATAAATTCTTTATAACTGATTAAATATTTATCTGGTAATAAAGATATTTTTATATTTGGATATGTACCAATAATTGATTTTACATTTTTTATGCTTTTAAAATTAGTATTTTTAGTAGCTAAAATACCTTGAGATAAATTTAAAATGTTTAATAAAAAATCAAAAGTTTCTAAAATTTCAGGATAATTGTGAGATAAGCGCATTAATTCTTTAACAGAATAGCTTTCTTCATCAATTGAAACTACTATTATATT
The DNA here is from genome assembly GCA_017441065.1 of Bacilli bacterium. Classification (GTDB taxonomy): domain Bacteria; phylum Bacillota_I; class Bacilli_A; order RF39; family UBA660; genus SIG200. Next base: position 37,547 of record JAFSAI010000033.1, read on the forward strand.
ATTAATGTTATTTATTTCTTTTAATTTATTACTTATATATTTTAAATTATATTCATCTAAAATATTTATTAGATCTTCTTTTGAAGTTATTTTTTTCTTTCTTTTTCTATTACTTACATTTTCTTTGAAATCATTATCTATTTCTATTGCAGTTATTTTTTTGTTACTAACAATTATTTCTTTGCTGCCTTTAATATATCCCGAAATAGATGTTGTGTAATCGCCAAAATAAGTATTTTTATATATATAATCATTCATTTTAAATGTTGTATCTGTATATATTGGAATATAGATTTTTGATGGATTTTTAAAGTCATAAATCTTATTGACAATATTAAGTTCATGTTTTTCTTTTAATGTAACTAACTTTATCATATTCCACCTTAATTCCATTTATATTTTAACAAAATGTCTTTACTCTGTAAACTAACTTTAAATTTAATTTTTTAATTTTAATTGGTTGTATAATTTTCAGGAATATTGTATAATAATTTATAGTAAAAGGGAATAACGGTGATACTAAGTGTTTAGAGAATTTGATTACGATAATAAACCTATTGTAGATATTGTTAACGAAATGATTATAGATGCTGTTAAAAATGGTGGATCCGATATTCACTTCGATCCTACTGAAGATGAATTAATGGTTCGTATCAGAGTTGATGGTTCACTTTTAGAATATGCTAAAGTACCAGCAACTGTAAAAAAGAATTTAATTACTCGTATAAAAATCATTTCAGGAATGAATATTACTGAAACAAGACTTCCACAAGATGGTGCTATCAAAGGTTTAATTGAAAATATGGATGTTGACCTTCGTGTATCTAGCTTACCTATTGTTGATGGTGAAAAAGTCGTTATCCGTATTTTGGATTATCGTATGAGTTTAAATGGACTTGAATCTATTGGACTTACAAAAGATAATTTTACAAAAATAAATGAACTTATAAAAAAACCAAATGGTATTATAATGATTACTGGTGCTACTGGTTCTGGTAAATCTACTACTGTATACTCTATGTTACAAGTACTTAATACTACTGATAGAAATATTATTACAGTTGAAGATCCAGTAGAAATGAAAATTGCTGGTATAAACCAAGTACAAGTTATGAGTGAAATCGGTCTTACATTCGGAAGTTCTTTAAGAAGTATCTTAAGACAAGACCCCGATATCATAATGATTGGGGAAATTCGTGACGACGAAACTGCTCGTATTGCTGTTAGAGCATCAATTACTGGACACTTAGTATTATCTACTATCCACACTAATAACTCTCTTAATACAATTGAAAGACTTTTAGATATGGATGTAGAAAGATATTTACTTGGTAGTGCTTTATCTGGTATTATTTCTCAAAGACTTGTTAAGAAATTATGTCCAAAGTGTCGAAGTGCTAGACCTACTAATAATTATGAAAAGAATCTTTTTAAAAAAGTATTAAATATGGATGTTCAACAAATTTATACTCCAGTTGGTTGTCCAGAATGTATAAATGGTTATAAAGGTAGAATTGCTGTTCATGAAGTATTGGAAATTACTCAAGAAATTAGAGATGCTATCGTAGGTAACTTAAGAAAAGAAGATTTAAGAAGACTTGTTTATGGTAAAGATGGAAGTACCCTTCTTAAAGATGGATTAATTAAAGTTATGGAAGGTTTTACTTCAATGGATGAAATCGTAAGAGTTATTGATGTAAATGATGACTTTGGAGAAGATGATCAAGAACTAAAAGATGCAATTATTGGAAAAACTAGTAAACAAACTAATAATCAAAATGTTGCTAATCCATTTATTAAACCAAATATTGAAACATTATAAGATCGATATTAATTTATCGATTTTTTTATTTTATAAAAAAAGAATGATTTCTCATTCTTTAAAATATTTTAACCAATTAAATAGGGTTCTGTTTGAGTACCTTTTCCTTCAGAAATTTTAATACTACTATTTAAATAGAAAGCTGGACGTATAGAAAGGGCATGCATTGTATACTGACCTGTAGAACTTATTTCTCCTGTTCCACTTATATACCACGCATATTGAAGATTTCTCATTGTACCAGTTCCATATCTAGACATCGTCCACTCATAACCTACTGCCCAATCATCAGGTGGTGTATCATCATTATTACTTAAGTGAATCCATCCCGTTTTTAATATACCATAATTTGAATTCGATATATAATTTAATGCTCTCTCTCCTAATGATAACGCATAATCACTAACATACATTAATCCTATTTTTGAAGTAACATTTTTCCATTCCCCTATAGTGCTAGTTTTTGTATTTCTATTCATTTCATGTAAATATATATTTTGTGCAGCAACACCAGAGTAGTCTAGACCACTACTTTCATTTGTTAATGTATTTATTGCTACAAAATTCCAGTCAATTATTTTACTTAACCATAAGTCTTTTTGCATATATGAATATGTTGTATTATTTAGGAAATAATTTCCGTTTATCCCATTGTATAATTCACTTGCTTCCCAATTTGTATCAACCCTATAAGCACTATGCCATGCATAAGCTGTATTTAATGCTTCTTTTTTGATTAATTTTAAATGGTATCCACCAACCGGATCCTGAAAAATTCCAATAATACGATACATATATAAGTCTGTATTATCTATACAAGTATCTTTATCTGTAGTTCCAAAACATATATAATTATCTGGATAAGTTCCAATATAACGATATCCATCATCTTCTAATGAACTATCCCAAATATCACTTATAAATTTTAAATTACTACTTTCTTCTTTTATACATTCATCAATATTATTATATGTTTTACACAAATCATATAGATTAGTGGCTGGCATATCAAAATATAAGTAACAATATGAAGTGTATTCAGAATTAACTTCAGCTATATTTGTTTTAGGATCATACTTTAATGCTCCTGGTATCATTTCTCCATTAATATCAACACATCCAGAAATACTACTATTGTATTTGTAACCTTCTCCAGGCCATATGGCATTATCCGCTTCTTTATATGATCCATCATCTTGCTCTATCATTATGGCAAATATGCTATCTTGAATATTATCTAATTTAAATTTTTCCCATTGAACGTTTTCGTTACCGTATATAAAAGTCACAAAAAACAAAACTAGTAATAATACTATAGCAACGCTTACTAAACCAATTGTTGTTTTATCTGCTTTCATATTTCAAGTCCATTTCTATTATATATAAATTATATAATACTTAGTAAAACTGAGTCAAGTTAAGAGACAAAAAAAGAAGTCTTTAGACCTCTAATTTTCTCCTTCTTCCAACATTTTAGTTATAAACAAACCATAACCTGTTAGGGGATTATCTACAATAACATGAGTAACTACTCCTACTATCATATCATTTTGCATTATTGGTGAACCACTCATCCCTTGTACAACGCCACCAGTTTTTTTAATCAATTTTTCATCAGTTATTTCAAACGTAATATTTTTAGTATCACTTGTCTCATTAATATTAGTTATATTAATTTCAAATTCTTCTACTTTTTCTCCATCTAACACTGTGTAAATATAAGCTTTTCCTACTTTTATATTATCTTTATCGCCTACTTTTACAAGTTCCATATCATTTATGTTATAAGCGTATTTACCAAATATACCATGATTAGTATTTTTATAAATACTTCCATATATAGTATTATAAAAATATTTTGCATTTTTACTTCCCGCATGTCCTATTTCAGACTTATCTATTGAGGTAATTGAATTTCTAAAAATACTTCCACTTTTTATTTCTACTATTTTACTACTATTCCCTTCAATTACTTCATGACCTAAAGCACCATATATTAATGTTCCCGGATCTATATAAGTAAGAGTTCCAATTCCTGTTATACTATCTTTAACATATAGTCCAGTCTTATAAATTCCATTTTCATTTATTAATTCAAGTGTTGTACGCTTTTCATCCTTACCTCTTTTATAAGTGATTTCAACACTTCCATCAGTTGTATGTTTTTCTATTTCTTTAGAGAGTTCACTTAAAGAATAAACTTCTACATCATTTATCTTTTTGATATAATCGCCCACTTTTAACTTTGGATTTCCTTTATTATATTTTCCATCTATTTGATAAAATCCAACAATAAGCACTCCATCACATTCAATTTCTATGCCTAAAGTATTACCACCCCTATAAATATAGTCTGAATAAGCAAATACATTAAGTGGCATCAATAAAATACTTAAAAACAATATTAATTTTTTCATACATATCACCATCAATATTATTGTGCCCACATTTATAACAATTAAAAAACCAATAATTGGTTTGTTCCAATTATTGGTTAAAAAACAATTTAGTTAGTTGTATATCCAAGTTCTTCTAATACACAATTTGTATATGCTGTAGGTCCACCTAATACATAAATTTGACAAGCATCTACTAAATCATCTACTTCATCTGAAGTAATTGTTGTATCACCAACTTTACCTAAAATTTCATCTAATTTTTTATCCATTTCAGTTAATTTAGTATCAATATTTCCAGATACTTCTATTAATTTATCAAATACTGCTTTATTTTCAGATTTAATTAATTCATTAGTTGTTCCGAATTTTTCATTAATTGATTTTTCTAAATCAGATATTTTTGTTTCAACAGAACTTACTGCTGCAGCTAAATCAGTATCAATATCTTTTACTGCTATTGAAAGTTCTGATACATCTTCGCTTAATGCATCAATCTTTCCATTTGTAATTGTTAATTCATCTTTAACTGTTTTTGCAATTGATTCTTTAACTTCATTTAAACTTCTATTCAATATTGCTAATTCGTCTTCTATTTTATCTCCTAAGCTTGTTTCAAGTTCACCTAAAGTTTTATTTAAACTAGTTTCTAAATTAGTTATTGCAGTATTTATTTCTGCAATGTTTGAATTAATTGTAGCAACTTCTGTAGTTAATTTTGTAATCAAATTTGTTTGAACTGCATCAATAACTCCTGCTAAATTTCCTTGTACATTTAATAGAGCTGTTAAAACCATTCCAATATTTGTATTAATAGTTTCTACATCTTTTGTTATTTTAGCAGCTAAATTACCTTCAACAGTTGTCATAACTGCACTTAAGTTTCCTTGTACATTTAATAAATCAGCACGTAAATTATCTATGTTTGTATTAATAGATTTTACATCTTCAGTAATTTTATTAGCTAAATTACTTTCTACTGCTATCATTACACCGCTTAAATTTGTTTGTACATTTAATAAATCTGTACGTAAAGCATCAATATTTGTATTAATTAATCCAGCTTCAGTTGAAATTTTTCCAGCCAAATTACTTTCTACATTTTGTAATGAATCAAATAAGTTTGTTTGTACATTTACTAATACAGTACTTAGATTTGCTTGAACATTACTTAAATTTTCATTTAATCTATCTTCTGTATTTTGAATTTCTTCAATAACTTCATCTGTTTCACTATCCATTTTATTAGCTAAATTTTCTTGTACATTTTCAAGTGAGTCAAATAAATTTGTTTGTACATTAACTAAAGAATTATATAAATTTTCTTGAGTATTAACTAAATTTGTATTTATATTATCATTTGCAGCATCTACTGCATTAATTATTTCTATTGTTTTTTCATTAACACTATTTGTTAAATTTTCGTAATTTTTATTTGTTGTTTCTTCAAAATTATTAATATTATTATTTAATTTATTATAATTTTTATTAGTATTATTTTCTAAATAAGTAATACTTTCTGATACATTATTAAATTTATTATTAAGTTCATCTTTTACATTAGTAATTTTATCACTATTATTTGAAACTGCTGTATCAATATCATTTAATGCTCCAGCGCTTTTTCCAAATTCTCCAAATAATAGAACAATTCCGATGATTAATACTAAAACTAATATTATATCCATAACTATTTTTCTAGCATTTATTTCTTTCTTTGCCATAAAATTTTTACTCCTCCTAATTAATAGTTATTTCATTAAGATAGTCACTATTTATTACTGCTATCTTTTCTAGGTTATCAGTTATATCTTCAACTAGTTTTTCTTCTCTCTTAGAATTATAGTAGTCTTCTAATTTAGCATTATCTAGTTTTTCTCTGATAACTATGTGGTAAGCGTAGTCTGAACTTACTACTCCACTAATATCTCCAACTTCCAAAGAATTGACTACAGTCTTTAGTTCATCTACTAATGATGATTTTAAGTAATATTCTGATTCAATTTTTCCAGTATAACTTTCTGAATACTTCTCAATTAAACTATCAAAATTTGCATCATCTTTGGCCATTTTAACTAAACTTTTAGCAAGTATTTCTTTTTGATTTAATACTGTATCGCTTAAATACTTATTAGTATCCAAATCTCTTTTTAGTAAAATAATTTGTTTTATTTTTACATAGTCTTTCTTATAACTTTTTGCTAACTTATCTAGTTCATCAGTAGTTAAATCATTTCTTTTACCTTCTTTATATAATAAATCAAATATTTTTGAATATAATTTATCTACTTTAGCCACTTCTATATATGCTTCTGTATTTGTATGATTTTTCTTTAGCAATTTCTTGTATTCATCTTTACCCCCTAATTTTTCGATAAATACTTCTCTATCTGCTTCTATTTCTTCTAAATCTTTTTCGTCAAGGGTGATGTTATTTTCTTCGGCAAGTCTTAAAATAGCAGCTGATACTTTAATTTTAGAAATTGTTTTTTCTTTTAAATATTCACCAATAGTTTGTTCACTATCATTTGATACTTGAGTATTTAAAGTTTCTTCACTCAATTCTGTACCATTAATTCCAAAGTAATCATACTTAATTAAATAAGCATACATATTAAAATCACTTTCAGTATATTCTATATTATCTATAGTTAATACAACTTTTTCTTTAGTATTTAAAACTAAAGATAGGGTTAATACTATTCCTATAATTAAAATAGAAATTAGACCAAATATCAATTTTTTATTAGTTGCTTTTTTTCCTTTTTTATTCTTGCTAGTTTTTTTCGTAGAAATATTTTTACTACTCTTTTTAGCACTTTGTTTTTTTGTTATTTTTTCTTTATTATCAACCATATTATCCACCCTCTGACTCAATTATATGCCTTATCTAAAATAACAATTATATTGTACTAATATGTGAATAATACTGTCAAGACAATTGTCGAATTTTGTCTTATTTTAAAATGGTAAAAATTGCAAAATCTTTATTTCGTGCTAAAATTTCTCTTATTTCTCTAAATGTTTGACCATTATAGTTTATAAGTTTTGCATGCACACCAATACCATTTAAAGATAAATCATTTGCTATAAATAATGCTCTATACAAATGATATTTTTGTGTAACAATTATTACACTCTTATCACTATATTTTTCTTTATAATTAAGTAGACTTTCTGATGTAGAATACCCTTCATAATCTATTAAAATATCTTCTTCATTTATACCATGTTCTATTAAGTAATTATTCATTACTTCTACTTCACTATATTCTTTAGAATGATCTCCACTAATTAATATTTTATTAACTTTATTAGATTCATATAACTCTATCCCTTTATTTAGTCTATCTCTAAGCATTAAGCTAGGTTTTCCATTTCTTAAAACACTACATCCTAATATTAATGCTATATCATAGTTATCTTTTACTTCATTATATTCAAATATGTTATTCTTTGTTTTAAAAATCACAAAACCATTAATACCAAAAGGTATTAAACAAATTACTAAACATATAATTATTAATAGTTTTAATTTTTTCATACTAATCACATAAAAAGTATAACACACAAATATTAGTAATAAGTATTATTAAGGAAGTGATTGACATGTACTTGAAAAATTTATTTTTAGGAATAATACTTGGTATTGGTTTTATTATTCCTGGTGTTTCTGGTGGAGTTTTAGCTACTATTCTAGGTATCTATGATGAAATAATATATAGATTAAATCATTTATTTAAAAACTTTAAAGATAATATATTTTATTTAACTCCCTTAGTTACTGGTGTAATTATAAGTATTCTTTTTTTTAGTAAATTAATCCTTTATCTTTTAAATAATAAACTCAATTTTATATCTTATGTCTTTATTGGATTAATACTAGGATGCTTACCCTATTTAGTTAAAGAAATCAAAGTAAAATCAAATAAAAGTATTGCTATTATCCCTTTTATTGTTTCTCTTTTATTTGGTATATTTCTATTTATCATTGAAAAAAATTCTTTAGCTACTACTAGCAATCCCAATTTTTTATTAATGATTATTGCCGGTGTATTTTATGCAATTGGAAAAATTGTTCCTGGCATAAGTGGCGCTGCTTTACTTATGCTTCTTGGTATCTATGAATATTTTTTAAGTATTATTGCTAATCCTTTATCACTTACAATTTCAACTATTATTAAATTTATTCCATTTATTATTTCATTTATTGTTAGTTCAATATTTATTTTAAAGCTTATTGATTATTTATTATCTAATCACTTTAGAATAACTTACAGTGCCATCATAGGTTTTGTTATCTCTTCTATATTATTTATCTATCCCAATTATTTTTCTATTTTAAGTTTATTAATAGCATCTTTATCATTTTTAATATCTTATAATTTAAGCAAATAAAAAGGAAAGTATTTCTACTTTCCGAAGGGTTAAGTCTATTTTAACGTCTTCGTTGACGATTGTTAACTTATTATATATGGGTCAGTTGATGTTCCGGTTCCGCTTGTAATTTTTATAGATGATTCTAAATAAAAGAATACTCGAAACCAATTAGAAGAAGTAGTAAGACTATAACTTGCGATTGTTCCATAACTAGGGTCCATATAATATGCAAAAGTTGTACCATTTTTTACTATCATCCACTCTTTCATACCAGCACCAATACCCCGAAACATCCACACGTTTTTTAATGCACTGTTTGCACCAGGATTTCCTCCTATATAAGCATATAAATAATCACTTGGATACCCTAATCCTATTTTCGCAGATGTGCTATTTCCCAAATTGATTTCAGCATCGTAGGAATCATCTCCAGAATACATATCAACAATCGAAAAAGCAATTTGACCATATTTCCAATTAACTAGTGCTATTTTACTATCCCATCCACTTGGTACATAGGTAGTATTTGTTAGAAATGAACTTCCATTTATTGCTAGATATATCGAAGATGCAGACCATGCAATATCACTTCTTGAGGAGTGCCATTTTAAACCACTCATTTGTTTTTGTTTAATTAATTTTAACTTACCAGATGAATCAACACCAATTATTCGATACATATATACTTCTAGATTACTTGTACATGTTGATTTGTCTGTTGTTCCAAAACATATGTAATTATTATCAACTACATCACCAGTTCCTTGGTATCTATACATATCACCATATTCAGCTGTTGAGATATTAGCTATTTCTTTTAATTTACTACTTCCATATTTACTTGACATACATGTTCCCATATTTGTATATGATGAACATAATGTGTATAAACTTGGTACTGGTTTGGCGATGCTTATAGCACTTGTTCTATGTCCTATGTTTCCTGCTTTATCTTTAACATGAATATAATAATTACCTGTTGCTGTTACTGCTGTTGTACTTGTAAATGTTGTTCCACTTACTTCATCCCATATACATCCGCTTGTTGATGTACTACTTGTATTTACACATACATGTGTTACTCCACTTCCTGTTTCTGTTACTATTACATTTGCTGTTCCTGCTCCACTATCACTTGCACTTGTTATTACTGGTGATACGGTATCAAGGAACACACTGTCACTTACTACTGGTGATATGTTTTCTGCTGCATCTCTTATAAATGCATATCTTGTATTACTTCCTTGTGTGCTTATTGTATAACTTGGTGTTACTGAATTACCTGTTGTGCTTACCCAATTACAACTACTTGAATTGTTTTCTGGATTTATACAATAACTTGTTATGTCATTATCTGTCCATGATAGGTATGCTGTTGTATTTGTTGTATTTATATATTCTGGATTAGTACTTCCTCCTAGATAAAATGTAAATGTTTGTGGTGGCACTTTATCTAAATCAAAGTACAAATAACAGAATAATGTTTTATTACTACTAACTGTTATTTTATTATTGTTATATGATATTACATCACTTACTACTTTTCCTTTATTATCTGTACAATTACTTCTTTCTTCATTAAAGTAATATTTTAATCCTATGGGATAGTATTCACTATCTGTATATTCCTCGTATTCTCCATTTTTATTCTCTACATACATTGAAAACATTTCTTTATTTACTTTATTTTCTTCTTTTATTTCTTTTATATCTTTATTACCATATGATTTGACTGATAAATATGTAAACACACATTCTATTACTACTAATAAAGTTATCGTTATTATCCAAAGTTTTTTGTTAACAACTCTCATATTATCTTACCCTTCTTTTATTTATAAGGTAAGTATATATTACCCCCCCCGAAGTCAAATTTTTTCAAAAAAATTGTTGAAAAGATTATGGGCTAAAATCACAAAGTAAAAATAATGGCCAAGCCATTATTTTTGGAACAAAAGAAAACATGAACTGTTTGTTAGTTTTTGGAGGTATATTTCAAAGTGGATTTGTTAAATTAATAACTAAGTGTAAATGTAACCAAATATTCTATATTTATAAAAAATCCCCTTCACTCATAAGATATGCGAAATATCCTAAAGTGAAAGGGCTAATTAATTATATTAAATAAAACACTGTATATAATAAGAATGCTACTAATAATGTATATACTATTAATCCATTAATAGTTTCTCTTTTTGTACTTTTATATTTTACTCCTACTATCATAGTAGCTAAGTATCCACCAATAAGTCCACCAATATGAGCACCATTATCTATTCCTGACATAGTAAATCATAAAAATAAATTTACAATAATAATCGGTATAATTTGACTAGTTAGTGCATTTGATAGATATAATCTATAATGATAGCCAAAATATAATAAAGCTCCCATTAAACCAAATATAGCACCACTAGCTCCTACTGATAAAGAATTTTCATAGAATATAATACTAAATAAGCTTCCCATTAAAGCACTTAATATATAAATAATAAAGAATTTTACTTTACCTAAATAAGTTTCTACTTGAGTACCTATTATCCATAAAGAATACATATTAACAGCTAAGTGAATAACACTTCCGTGTAAGAAAGCATTAGTAATTAATCTAAATACTTCTCCATTTAGTACTAATCCTCTGTTATTTGCTCCAAGTAGAATTAATGATTCAGTAAAATTATTTGTAAGAAATAATGATAATAAATACATTACTATACAAGCAATAATTAATAATTTAGTAACTATTATTTTCTTTGGTTTGAAAACATTTTCAAACTTTTTATTTTCTGCTTCAGTTTTCTTATTAATATCATCAGTAACATCTATAATTTTATCTAAATTATCAGTCTTTTTAAATTTATTTGTCTTTATCTTTGGATATACACTACTTAAGAATTTATCTTTTTTTACATCTTCTATATCAGTAATATTAACTGTTGCAATTAAGTTATCTTCTTCAGTAACTTCTACTCCTTTATTTAAATCTAAACATATATTTAATGCATTCATTTTAAATGATAATGTCTTCTTCTTAATTTGTTTTATTACAAATTGCATTTTAAACATATCCATATTATATTGTTCTGTATTATGAATATATTTAGAATTAATTCTTACTATTTTATATGGTGCATCTAAATTTTCTAACCATATTTCATTTTTAACCCCTTGCACATTTATTGGAGTATAATTCTCCTCCGTTACAAAATAATGTACAAGACTCATAATCATTTCATCTTTATTATTTAATATTGTGCTCATTTAAACTCCTTTGTAATATAATTCTAACCCCATTCATAATATTAGTAAAGGGTGGAATTATGAATTTATTTTTTGCTTTTTATATTGCAGTTATTTTGTATATTACTATACCAATTTGTAAAATAATTTGGAATGACTTACTTGATCGAGATTTAACTTTTTTACTCTTATCAAATTATATCTTAATATTCTTATTATCTATAATATTTAATTATCAAACTAATTTAATTTATAGTATTTTATTAAGTCTTACTTTAATGATTTCAGCATTTTGTTTGATAAGAAAAATTAAAGATATTTATGGACATTATCAATTATTAAGTATTCCATATTTTATATTTTCAGTATTTGTATTTAGTAATATTTTAGTATTAATCTAATTTTTCTAAATATTCATTAAATTCTCTAGGTAATTCACTAGTAAATTCTAATTGTTCTTTAGTTATAGGATGGGTAAATCTTATAACTTTTGAATGTAAAAATTGACCAAATGAAGTTGCTTCTTTATTTACATAAACTGGGTCATTAAATATTGGATAACCAATATATGACATATGTACTCTTATTTGATGGGTTCTACCAGTTTCTAATACTAAACTTACTAAAGTATAATCTTTATATCTTTTTAAAACTTTTAAATTAGTTCTAGCTACTTTCCCATCACTTCTAACTTCCATTTTATTAAAGTTCGTTTTACTTCTTCCAATTGGAGCATCAATATGTGCTGTATCACTTGGAAAATTACCTATTAAAAGTGCATAATACTCACGATATACTCTTTTATTTTTAAAATCATCTGATAGTATTTCATGAGCTCTATTAGATTTTGCTACTAACATTAAACCACTAGTATCTTTATCTAATCTATGTACTATACCTACTCGTTCATTACCACCTAGGTCACTAAGTTCATTAGTATAATACATAAGACCATTTACTAAAGTGTTATTTGTATTACCATTACCCGGATGTACTACTAAACCACTAGGTTTATTAATAACCATTATATCATCATCTTCATAAACAATATCTAGAGTCATTTCTACTGGATTAATATCTTGTTCTATCTTGTATGTATCATCTATTTCTACAACATCTTCTAATTTTGTTTTATAACTAGGTTTTGTTATTTTTCCGTTAACTAAAATATATCCTTCTTTTAACATTTTAGTTATAAGTTCTCTACTAAATTCAGTATTTTCTCCTAAATATTTATCTATTCTAATATCTTCTCTATCTACTACTAACTTCATTTATATCTTCCTTTTTTAAAATTGCTATGATTAATAAGAAGACTCCGATTACTATACATATATCTGCAAAGTTAAATACAGGAAAATCATAGTTAAAAATCGTAAAGTCTAAAAAATCTATTACATATCCGTATATTATGCGATCAATTAAATTACCAGTTATTCCAGAATAAAGCATTCCAAATGCTATTATATTTCTAGTGTTCATTTTAAATTTAGTCTGATAATACATTAATATACCTAACATAATGATAGCTAATATTATAAGTATTACTCTATGACCTGATAAAATATTCCAAGATGCACCATCATTGTATACTTTTGTGACTGAAAAAAAATTAATAATAATAGACCTTGTTTCCATTAAATTAAAACAATTATCAATTAATAATTTTGTAATTCTATCTATAAATAATAAAAATACTCCTATAAAAATAATTTTTTTCTTCATAAAAATCACAAATTTATTATATCATAGTTCTACTAAAATTACATCTTCACCTATTTTTTTTATTTTTTCAAAGTTAATAGTCATATCACTACCTCTAGTCACTTTTCTAAGTATTTTCTTTTCTTCAACAACAAAATAATTTATTTTTCCACTACTATCTACTCTAGCATCAATAATTCTTCCCAAATTATTTCCATCTCTCATATTTATAACATCTTTAGTTTGTAAATCGCTTAGTAACATAACTTCACCTAGTTTAAGTATATGCTATTTAATCAATTTTCTAACATTCTCTATTGCATTTTTTTCTATTCTTGATACTTGAGCTTGAGATATTCCCATAGTATCTGCTATTTCCATTTGTGTTTTTCCTACAATAAATCTTGAAACTAAAATATCTTTTTCTCTATCCTTTATTTTTTGTAAAGCTTTTCTTAAAGAAATTAACATATCTCTATCTGTATTAATATCTTTTATATCTGCAATTTGATCAGATAAATAAATTGTATCTCCTCCATCATTGTAAATTGGTTCAAAAATACTCATTGGATCTTTAAGAGAATCTAGAGCATATGATATTTCGTATTCATCAATTCCAAGTTCTTTAGAAATTTTATCATTTGTAGGTAAAATTCCATAAACACTCAAATAATCATCTTGAAATTTTATTATTTTATATGCTAAATCTTTAACACTTCGACTTACTCTAACTGATGTATTATCTCTTATATATCTTTTAACTTCTCCAAGTATTAAAGGTACTGCATACGTCGATAATCTGAGTCCTAATGTAATATCAAAATTATCTATTGCTTTTATTAAACCGATAACGCCAACTTGAAATAAGTCATCCATATTATATTTGGTATTACTAAATCGTTTTAATATTGATAGTACTAATTTTAAGTTACCATTAACTAATTCTTCTTTGGCCCTTTCATCACCATTTTTGAACCTTTGAAATAATTCATTGGTTTCTTCATTGCTCAATACTTTAATTTCATTAGTATTAATTCCCGTAATATCTACTTTATATTTTGCCATAATCTTACCTTTCGTAAAAATTATGGTCTTTTTTTTAGTTTTTTATTCAATAAAAAAACATACTATTTTCTAGTATGCTTTATCCCTTTTTACCATGAACCACAGTTTAAGTTATATTGTTTACAAACTTCACTTGTTAATGGAATATCTTCTCCACCTCCACTGCGTGAATCAAAATAATAAGTTGTTCCTTTATATGTTCCTTTATAAAGGAACCCATTTTTTGTTACTTTAATTGGTGTAATGCTATTATCATTTATTTTTATTATATAATAAACTGAGTTATCAATACTGATTGCACTAAATCCAGATAATTCCAACATATCATTGCATCCTTTTGTTCCTTCATATAACATTGTTTGATCTTCTGTACACATAAATCCAGTAAATTTTGAAGTTATTTTTGATGTATTAGTATTAAAATTAGCAGTTCCAACAACAACTTTTTCATTTACAACTTCTTTTATAACTTTTACAGAAATTTTTTCTTTAGAAATTTCTTTGCCATTTTCATCATATGTTATTTTATATGTGACTTCACTTATACCATTAACTCCCTTTTGAGTTACTTCTTTAGTACCACTTTTTTTATTGGCATCTTTTGTTGTTATTGTTTCATATTTTACTTCAATTTCTTCTTTTACTTCTTTTGTAGTATATTTAGATACAATTGCAGCTTGTTCATCTTCAAATAGCTTATTTTCCTCAATGTAAATATCGATATATCCTACAGATTCTCCTTTTTCTGTAACAATTGCTAAGTTGTGATTTCCAGCTTCAACTTCTAAGTCTTTCATTGCTTCTTGAAGGCCTTTAATCATTTTTACTCCATCTTCTACAACAACTTCAAAATAACCTAAAAACTTTGGACTAGAATAAACCCAAACAGCTACTTTTTCACCACTTTGGACTGTTATTTTTTCATCAAACTTTATAACATCATTACTTAATGATACAACTTCCATTTTTTCTAATTCTTGCACTAAATTTTCAGTGTTTTCTGCTGGGGCATCTGGAATTTTAACTTCTTCGTTTTGATTATTTCCTTTGTTTCCAGAATTTCCTTCATCATTATTTTTCAATAAAATTACCGCTAATAATATTCCGATAATTAAAACAATAATTGATGTAAGAATAATAATTAATTTTTTCTTATCTTTTAACATTTTACTCCTCCTTATTTTATACTTTAAGTATAACTTAATAATTCCAAAAAATCTACATATAAAAATATCATTAAAAATGATATTTTATATTCTCATTATATTTTGTAATTTTTTTACTATTTTCTTTTCAATTCTAGAAATATAAGACTGACTAATTCCAAGCATTTCTGCAACTTCTTTTTGAGTATATTCTTCAGTATTATTAAGCCCATATCTTAAAGTCATTATTTCTTTTTCTCTTTCATCAAGAATCTCTATTTCTCTTTTTAATGTTTCTTTATCCATTACATTTTCAAATTCTTTAGGTACTACATCATCTTCAGTACCTAGGATATCTTCTAAGTGTAATTCATTGCCTTCTGCATCATAATTAAGTGTCTCTTCAAGACTTATTTCAACTTTTTTCTTTTTATTTTTTCTTAAAAACATTAATATTTCATTAGCAATGCATCGAGAAGCATAAGTTGCTAATTTGATATTCTTATCTATTTTGTAAGTATTTATACCTTTTATTAACCCTATTGAACCAATTGAAACTAAGTCTTCAATATCAAATCCTGTATTTTCATATTTTTTAGCTAGGAATACTACTAAACGAAGATTATGTTCAATTAAAATATTACGCGATTCGATATCTCCTTGACGTGCTTTAATTAAATATTCTAGCTCTTTTTCTTTAGATAATGGTGGTGGTAACTTATCAGTTGCACCAACAAAAAAACATTCATTATACTTCTTTTTTAAAAATAAAATTAATTTTTTAAACATTTTATTCCTCCAATAAATGATAATTAAGTAAACAATCTATTCCATCAAAACCATTAAATGTTTCAGATAATCCTAGTAAATAATCAGTATATATTTGGTTATCGATGATCATGTTTTTAATACTAATACATTCAAGTAAACCAGTACTGTTTACAGTTTTAATGGGGACATACATTGGACTTCTTATATTATATATGCCTTTAAGTTTATTTTTATTTACTAAAACTATATATTTATTTGTAATTGGATCTCTTAATTTGTTACCACTGTCAATAAATCCAGTAAGTTCTAATACTCGATTATTCTTTAAAGTAATCAATACTTTTTTATAATAATTTACAACTTTTTTTAATTTATTTTGTTCTCTTATATATAAATAAAGTATTAATGGTGCTATAGACAAACTAATTAAATAACATAAATTATTAAATTCTATTTTTAAAAAATATAAAAATCCGGCTAATATAACACTTGTCATATATAAATAAATTGTATTATTAATAAAGTATTTTAGATTTTTATATTTAAATGTAACTAGTAGCATTATAAATCCTGCCAATATCTTTAAAATAAATAGTAGATATTTATTAATAGATATAAAAATTAGAAATGTCGATGAACTTCCTATTAAGGCTCCCAAAACTATTCTTTTAAATGAAGTATTTCTTTTTAAAGTTATACTTACTGTTAGTAAAATAATAGCATCATATATAAAATTCAAAATAAATAATAAATCTATATATATCGTCATTATTATCACCAAATTTATTATATAAAAAAAATACGGCAAAACTTGTCGTATTTTAATAAACTTTTCAACTTTCTTAGAATAAATCGTTATTTCTTAAGAATGGTGGGATTTCTAAATCATCATCAGTTTGAACTGTTCTTCTCTTTGGAACAACTTCTCCTGGACTATATAATTCTTCAGCTTCACCTTCGTCAAATCCTGTTGCAATAACTGTAACAATTACTTCATCAGATAAGTTTTCATTTTTGATAGCACCAAAGATAATATTAACATCACTCTTAGCTGCTTCTCTAACTGTTTCAACTGCATCTTCAATTTCAAATAATGTTAAGTTCTTTCCACCAGTTACATTAACGATAGCATTTGTTGCCCCATCAATTGTAGCTTCAAGTAAACTATTAGCAACAGCTTGACGCGCAGCTTCAATAGCTCTATTTTCACCAGCATTGCATCCAATACCGATAATTGCTGTTCCACTTTTTTCCATTACTGCTTTTACATCAGCAAAGTCTAAGTTGATTACTCCAGTAACTGCAATTAAGTCTGATATTGATTGTACACCTCTATGTAATACATTATCTACTTCTTTAAATGCATCATCAAATGATGTAGTCTTATCAATTATATCTCTTAATTTATCGTTTGGTATAACGATTAATGTATCTACGTGTTTCTTTAAATCTTCAAGTCCAAGAAGGGCATTTTCCATTCTTCTTTTTCCTTCAAATCTAAATGGTTTAGTTACAATACCTACTGTTAATGCACCAAGTTCTTGTGCTATTTCAGCAATAATTGGAGCAGCTCCAGTACCTGTTCCTCCACCCATACCACAAGCAACAAATACCATATCTGCACCTTTAAGTGCTTCTTCAATTTCACTTTTGCTTTCTAATGCTGCAGCTCTTCCAATTTCAGGATTAGCACCAGCACCTCTTCCGCCAGTAATTGATTTACCAATTTGAATTTTATTAGTTGCTTTTGATATATTTAAAACTTGTAAATCTGTATTTACTACGTAAAATTCAACACTTTTTACGCCTTCTTCAATCATTCGGTTAACTGCGTTACATCCACCGCCACCTACTCCAACGACTTTTATTTTTGCTATTTGATCCATTTGTAATTCATTCATATGCTTCTCTCCTTAATTATCAAAAAAGTATCCAAATAATTTACCTAAAACTGAATTTTCTGGAATGTTTACTCTTTTATCCATGCCACCTAATTCTTCTTGTTCTTCTAAATTAAATATTGAAAACTCGACATTTCTTAATTTTAATCTGCTATTATAATATTTTATAATTCCTACTGCAGTTCCATATTTGTTACTTCTTGCTCCAATTTCTTCAACTTTACCAATTATTCCCATATTACCAAATAATTCTTCTGATAAAATATCAAAATCTTGAGTCTCTGTAACTCCTCCTGTAAGTATTATATAACTAATTTCTTTTTTTGTTAAGAGATTTATTTGTTTTTTAGCCAAATTAATAATCTCTGTAAGCCTACTCATAACAATTTCTGATGCATCGTATTGATTTATTTTTACTGTTTCCCCATGCTTATCAGTAAATGTTAATGATTCGTTTGGCTGAGCAAGTCTAGTGTGTGCTAATGCTAAATGTTCCTTTAAAAATCTAGCATCTTCTCTAGATATTTTATAAACGTATGATAAATCGTTGTTTATTGCATCTCCACCAATATCTATTACTTCTAAATTAGTAAGAATCCCACGATTAAATATTGATACAGTCGTAGTTTCTTCACCAATATTTATTACTGCCCCAATATTTTTATTTAATTCTTTTGTTTTATGTTCATAATAATCCCCTAAAGGAGAAATAACTATATCAACTAATTCTACGCCAATATTTTTAAGGCAAGCATTGATGCCTTCAATATTTTTCTTTGGTACAGTTACTACAATAGATTTCATTGTTAGTTTTTCTGAAATCATATTTAATGGATTATTTACTATTTCATCATTAATTTTAAATCCTGTAGGAAGTACTGTAACCAGTTCTCTATTATCCATTATTTTATTATAAACGCATTTTTGCATAGCTTTTACTATATCAGCATTTCTAATTACTTTATCTTCACTTGTTACTGCAATAGTACCACTACTTAGAAAACATTCGGTATATGTACAAGGTACAGTCGCAATTACTTTTTTTACAGGAATACCTAATATGCCTTCAGCTTTTTTAAACACTTCTAAAAAAGCTTCAGTAGCACTTTCACCATTAATTACATATCCCTTTTTAATTCCTCGAGCTGGAGTTTCCACGCATGCTAATATGTTTATCTTATTTTTTACTATTTCTCCAACTACTAATTTAATTAGAGAAGAGCCTATATCTAAACTTGCAATAAATTTACGCATAACGTCACTCCTATTTTCTCTATTAATTATAACTAAAAATAGGTTACTTATCAAGTTTTTTACAAATAAAAAAAGAATTACTATTTTAAGTTAGATAGTAATTCGTCTTTTTTCATTGAACTATAACCTTTGATTCCTTTTTCTTTAGCAATAGCTTTTAATTCTGCTAATGTTTTCTTGCTTAAATCTTCAGTTTCAACAGTTTTAGTTTCTTCTTTAGCTTCTACTTTTTTTGTTTCTTTTTTAGCAGTAGCTTTAGGAGCTTCTATAACTTCTCCATTTAAAGCTTTAGTAGCTGTATTTACAAGTTCAGTAAATGATGCAGCATCATTTATAGCTATTTCTGATAACATTTTACGGTTAATAGAAATACCAGCTTTAGTTAATCCATTAATGAACTTAGAATAACTAATATTATTTAATCTACAAGCAGCATTAATTCTTGTAATCCATAATTTACGGAAGTTTCTTTTATTTTGTCTTCTATCTCTGTATGCATATGCACCACTATGGAATACTTGTTCTTGAGCTGTTTTATATAATCTATGTTTACTTCCAAAATATCCTTTTGCTTGTTTTAAAACTTTACGTCTTCTATTTTTTGATACGTTTCCGCCTTTAACTCTTGCCATATTCTAATACCCCCTAACTAGATAACAGATTTTAATCTGCTAGCTTCTCCTTTCGCTAATGTTCCTTTATTTCTTCTTTGACGAACTTGTTTAGAAGAATCCTTACTTGTTTTATGATTTCCATTACTTAATTTATAAGTTAATGAACCATTTTTCTTTACTTTAAATACTTTACTACTTGCTTTATGTGTTTTTTGTTTTCCCATAAATATTTCCTCCTACTTCTTTATTTCTTTGGTGCTAATAACAATGACATTTGCTTTCCTTCTAACTTAGGTTCAACTTCAATAGTACTTACTTCACTAAGTTCTTCTGCAAATTTCAATAATACATCTTTTCCTAATTCAGTATGCGCCATTTGACGACCTTTAAATCTGATAAAAGCTTTGATCTTATGTCCCTTTTTCAAATAATCTGCAGCATTTCTTTTTCTAGTATCAAAGTCATGAACATCAATTGTTACAGACAAACGATATTCTTTTACTTCTTTGTTACTTTCTCTTTGTTTCTTTTGAGCTTCTTTTAGTTTCTTTTGACGCTCATAACGGTATTTATTATAATCCATTATTTTTGCTACAGCTGGTGTAGTATTTTCACTCATTAGAACTAAATCTAATCCAGCATAGTTTGCTAAAGTCTTAGCATCCTCTAATCTTTTTACACCCATTTTTTCTCCATTTGGGCCAATTACCATTAATTCCGCTATTCTAATTTGATCATTAATTAGTAGCTCTTCTGTTTTTGCTATAAAAAGCACCTCCAACAATTAAAAAGTGAGTACTTTATACCCACTTAAAAACCATAAATTATAATTTAAATTTCTTGGCTTTTGACCTATCGCTTATACGCAATCAGGTGGATATAAATCGCTTTCCTTTTTAATAACACCGATATTTTATCATTATATTGTATGTTTTGTCAATTAATTTTATTCAAATGTATTCTAAATCTTATTTTATATGTTATAATAACGGCTGTTTAGGTGAATTTATGGATAAATATCAATTGGGTAAATACAAATATTTTGATTTATTAGTATTAATAAATAGTTATTTCTTCCCTTCTATTCCAATTGGAGAAAACATGAGAGGATTAACTGAAGATGAATTTAAGATTTTCGATGAAAAGTTAAAATCTTTTTTTGATACAATTAGTAATACTAATAATTTAAATGATATTTCGCGTCTTTCTCTAAATTTAACTGGATATTTTTGGATGGTACAACCATTTGGTGATGGAAATACAAGAACTCTAAGAAGTTTTTTATACTTTATATTTTCCAACTAAATTATAAATTAGATTTAACTTTTGAACCAAACGATGTACCAATAATTCCTATTTTTTATGATGAAGATGAGGAATGTGTTGAAAATGATATTAATAATTTAATAAGAAGATTGACAAAAAAGAGTAATCAAAATTAGTGATTACTCTTTTTATTATTTTCTATTTGAAATTTTATCTTCTAAATATTTAATAAATTTTTCATAACTTAATGTAGTAGTTTCTTCACTACCTGCTTCTCTATAACTTACTAAATTATTATCAACCTCTTTTTGACCAATAATTACTGTAACAGGAATTTTTCTAGTTACACTTTCGCGCATTTTATAACCCAATTTTTCATTACGATCATCAAGTTCAACGCGATAATTATCCTTTAAGTTTTCAAATAATTTTTCGCAATATTCTAAATGATATTCATTATTTACTGGAATTATATTAATTTGAGTTGGTGAAAGCCATAATGGAAGTACACCTTTAGTTTCTTCTAAAATAAAGGCAGTAAATCTATCAAATGTTCCAAAAATAGCTCTGTGAAGAACAACTGGCACTTGTTTATTACCATCTCTATCTATATAAGATAGTTCAAATCTTCTTGGCAGTAGAAAATCTAATTGACAAGTTGAAAGTGTAACTTCTGGACCAACCGCAGGTTTAACCTCAACATCTAATTTAGGGCCATAGAATGCTGCCTCACCAATTGCTTCATAATAATCAATACCAAATTCATTTAAAACTTCTCTTAATTTATTTTCTGCTTCATTCCACATTTCATCATCATCAAAATATTTTTCTTTATCTTCAGGATCTCTTAGAGATAGTCTAAATTTATAATTTTTCAAACCAAAATCATTATATACATCAAGAATTAAAGAAACAACTTTTTTAAATTCTTCACCAATTTGATCTGGCCTTACAAAAAGATGAGCATCGTTTTGACACATGCAGCGAACTCTTTCAAGTCCTTTTACAGCACCACTAGCTTCATATCTAAAATCTGTAGCAAACTCACCAATTCTAATTGGTAAATCACGATAAGAATGTAATTCATTTCCATAAACTAACATATGATGTGGACAGTTCATTGGACGCAATACAAACTCTTCTTCATCAACCTTCATTGATGGGAACATATTTTCTTTATAATGATCCCAGTGACCAGATGTTTTATATAAATCAACTGTACCAACACAAGGCGTATATACATGCTTATATCCTAATTTTTGTTCTTTTTCATAAATATAATTTTCTAAATTTTTACGAATAACAGCACCATTTGGAAGCCATAAAGGCATACCCTTACCAACTAAATCATGAGACATAAAGATGTTTAAATTTTTGCCAATTTTACGATGGTCGCGCATTGCTGCTTCTTCTAATTCCTTTAAGCATTCTTGTAAATCTTCTTCTGTATCGAAACAAACACCATAAATTCTTTGAAGCATTTTATTTTTAGCGTCACCCTTCCAATAAGCACCACTAAATTTAAGTAATTTAAAATATTTTAATTCTTTAACTGTTTCTACATGAGGTCCACGACAAAGGTCTGTAAAATCACCTTGTGTATAACAAGAAATAACTGTTTCTTCTTCATTCATTCTGCTGATTAAATCTTGTTTATATGGATCATCTTTAAACATTTCTTCTGCTTCTTCTTTAGATATTTCTTTTCTAACGATTCTTTTTCCGTCTTTAGAAATTTTTTTCATTTCTTTTTCAATTAATGGAATATCTTCTTCGGTAATTACTTTATCACCTAAATCAATGTCATAGTAAAATCCTTCTTCAATAACAGGCCCTACCCAAAATTTAGCATCTGGATATAAATGTTTTATTGCTTGAGCAAGTAAATGTGCACAACTATGATTTAACTTACTTAAACGCTCATCTTCTAATATTTTTTTCATAATACTCCTTCTTTCTATTTTAATCCAATAAAAAAACTCCTCATTAGAGGAGTGAATTTTACACGGTACCATCCTTTATTTAACTTAATTTTAATAACGGCTTTCACCGGAGTGGATTAGACTCTCTAGAGAATAGTAATCATTAAACTTGTTTATTAACTTTCACCAAACGTTAACTCTCTAAAAAACATAATCTAATAATCGTGTTTCTCATAATTGATTTATGGACTAATTTTATCATTTTTTATTTTATTTTGCAACTATTATTGCGACTTGGAACTAAATCTATTCCTCCTTTATGAAACGGATTGCACTTTAATATCCTTTTGATTGTTAAATAACTGCCTTTTATACTACCGTACTTCTCTATTGCTTCTTTAGCATAATTAGAGCATGTTGGATAAAATCTACATTTAGAATGACTACGTAGCGGCATTTTTTGATATAAATCAATTAATTTTAATAAAACTTTTTTCATATTTTTAGTATACTTTTATATTAGCTTTTTAGCAATATTTTTTACCAGAAAAAGGTATTGCTATTTGATTTTGAATGTACTATACTTTATTTATACAAACAAATATTCGGAGGTAAAAATGGAAGATTTATATCCTAAAAGAAACATTTTATGCATTGATTTAAAAAGTTTTTTTGCGTCATGTGAATGCATAGAAAGAGGAATGGATCCTTTTAAATATCCACTTGTAGTAGCTAATCCCAACCAAGGAAGTGGTGCAATTACTTTAGCAGTTACTCCTTATTTAAAAGAGAAAGGAG
This sequence comes from Bacilli bacterium, assembly GCA_017441065.1. Classification (GTDB taxonomy): domain Bacteria; phylum Bacillota_I; class Bacilli_A; order RF39; family UBA660; genus SIG200. The sequence goes on from JAFSAI010000033.1 coordinate 61,825, forward strand.
TAAAATCTAGAGGAAGACTTTTTGAAATACCAACAAATATTAAATATACGATTGCTAAACCAAGAATGAGTTTGTATATGGAAAAATCCAAACAAGTAGTTAATATCTATTTAGATTTTATAGCAGAAGAAGACTTGTATATCTACTCTATTGACGAGTGTTTCTTAGATGTAACCAACTATTTAAAATTATATAAAAAAAGTGATGCAGAATTAGCAGAGGAAATACTGCAAACCATATATATAAAAACTGGACTTACCGCCACTTGCGGAATTGGTCCAAATATGCTTCTAGCAAAAGTTTCTATGGATATAGAAGCTAAACATAACTCCAATAATACTGCAAAATGGAATTATGAAGATATTGAGGAAAAACTTTGGAAGATTACTCCATTATCTAAAATGTGGGGAATCGGCCCTAGAATGGAAAAAAATTTAAATAAGTTAGGAATTTACACTATAGGCGATTTAGCGAAAACAAACAAATTTGAATTAAAGGATAAATTTGGTGTTATGGGTGTGGAATTATGGAATCATGCTAATGGTATTGATTTAAGCTTAATAAAAGATTATAAAAAATTAGCTAAATCAGAATCTTTTAGTCATTCCCAAGTACTTTTTAAAGATTATAACGAAAATAATATAAAAATTATTATTTCTGAAATGGTCGAAGTTTTAGCTTCAAGACTGAGAAAAAACAATAAACAAACTAAAAACATTGGACTTGGAATCGGTTATTCAAAAGATATTTCGGGAGGTTTTTATCATACAATTAAATTAGACAATCCAACAGATTCTGCTTACGAAATATTAAATAATTGTTTAATAATTTTTGACAAATTTTATGAATCTATGCCAATTCGTAAAGTTACCGTAAGTTGTGGATTACTTCAAAAAAAGGAAAGTGTTCAACTTAATTTGTTTGAAAATCGTAACGAAAATGATAATGAGTCAAATATTAATATAACTATTGATCAAATAAAAATGAAATATGGCAAAAATAGTTTATTAAAAGCAACTAATTTACTTGAAGAATCTACTGCTATCGAAAGAAACAAAAAAATTGGTGGGCATTATTCATGATAGATAGAGGTATAATTAAATGGCAACCTTTTAATTCTTGCATTTCACAAGCAAATATCTTAAATGAAATAAAAAGTGAAAGAAATAAATTGGCATTTCCTTCTCTTTCAGAAGATCAATTATATTTAATTGGAGAAAAAATAAAAGATGCTTATACACTGCAAGTAAATGTTACTATAGAATATTATTTAGCTGGTAAAATTTTAAATGTTAACGGGAAAATCACTGCAATCAATTTCCAAGAAAAAAAGATTTATCTAAATCATAAATACATATTTTTTAAACAAATCTTAAAAATTAATTATTAGAAGTCACCATTTTTTAGGATGGAAACAATATCATTTTGCATATCTTCTTTCAAAATGTACAACATTTTATTTATATGAAATTCTGTTGTTTTATAATTTTTGGTGAAATCGAATAAATATTTATCATTTATTTCATATGATATATCAATTATTTCATTTTCAACTAAAGCACCATTCCAAGAAATTAAAGGTATTGGTACTATTTTGCCATTTTTATCAAGCTTTTGTGGCAATTTAATTTGTTTTTTATTTAAAATTGTTATTATTTTATAAAATAAATCTTCATGTTTCTTTCCGACTTTTAACGTTAAATCTACCAAGTCATCATCACAGATTTCTGATTTTATTGTGTTTTGAGTAATTGTTTTTAACGCCTCATCATCAATAATTTCTCCATTAACAAAAATAGCACTATGAGCCACTTCTATATCATTTTCTATTAAAATATCGAATAATTTTAAAACTTTTTCTTGGAAAGTATCAAAATCATCTAAACTTACTTTATCCATGTTATATTGCAAATTAATTTGACTAAAAGATATATTAGTCATTTTTTTGTTGTTTATTGCTGTTATAATAGGAGCAACTAAATTATCAGTATAATTAAAAATATTAAATTTGCTATATTCATCTTTCATTTCTTCTTGTAATAAATTCAACATATCTGAATGTTTATCAAAAATATTAAACCAAAAAGTTACGCTAAAGCAATTTATTTTCATAATATCATCTCCAAAGATATTATATCATAAAAAAAATAGCCGAAGCTATTTTATAATTTTATTTCAAAAGAACTTAACATATAATTAATTTTATCTTCTAATTTTTTATCTAAAGTAGTATTATTTGGAGTTTTAACTGTTAAACGATATGTTCTACCATTTGTTGAAATAAAATGTTCTTCAGTATAATTATCAATTTTTACATAGCAGTTATTATATTCCATATCTAATGAACCAGATGAACATGTAGTTGGAAGCATTGTTTCTTCAACTATGATTAATATTTTTTCGTCAGTTAAATATTTATAGATATCTTGTGATTTATATTTAAAAACCATAAAATTATCAACATCGTATCTCATTGAATAAGATAAATCACTAACATATTTTTGCGTTGTAACTAATTCTTCTTTTCCGTTTAACATTACATATTCTAACTTCTTATCTGTAGACATGTTTATTTTAATATAACTTTTTTCAACAAAAAAGTAATTCATTAAGTAAATAATTATACCACATAATATTACTACGCCTAGAAATATTAATATCTTCATTATTATAGTGTTTCTAGTAATATTTCCTTTCTTCAAATTAGATTTTCCATTAGTTGCTTTATAATTTGTTTTTTTTGTAACATTTTTCTTGTTTGCCATTATTCTCACTACCTTCATTTAAATAATACTACGCATTTGCATTTTCAGCAATATTATTTATTTTATACAATGTCAATTAAATATAAAATGTCTTTTATAGTATGTGATATTTATTTTCTGTTTATTCTGCAAATCGATAAGGAGAATGATAGGTAAATGCTATGTAATTAAAAAATAAGCAACAAAAAACTCCGTAAATACGGAGTTAAATGTCAATTGGTGGAGGATGTGGGATTCGAACCCGCGACCCCCTGCGTGCAGGGCAGGTGCTCTAGCCAGCTGAGCTAATCCCCCAAACGACATGATTATCTTATCACATAAAATTCAGATAATCAAGCTTTTTTTATTTTTTTACTACTTTTATTAAACCATTTTCTAATTCTTCTAAAGATTTACCAATGTCTTTCTTAGAAATATAGTTGCTTATTCTCATTTGATAATGTGAAGTTTCTAGCATTTGTTTACTTCTTTTTGAAGCAACATGTACAAGCATATACTTAGAATCTACAATATTTAATAGTTTATCAATTGATGGATATAACATAGTATCACTACTCCTTACAATAATATATTACTAAATATTTTTCTGTTAATACAATCTTTAAAGAAAATTTTACATTTATTTTACCAAATAATTAACTATCTACTTCTACGCTTATATTATCTTGATCTTTTTTTATTTTTATAATATTTGTATTTAATGTTTCATTTTCTTTTAATGGATTTTGGATGTTTCCATCCTTGTTAGCTACTAAAAAATCATTATCTATTAAATCTTGTACTTTTATATAAATAATATTTTCTTCGTTAAATAAATCTGGATACTTTTTACCATAAGCCACTGCACATTCCTCAATTGTCTTTATAGTATTATCATAAGCCATTTCTAAATCATAATTATCAGAAAAAGCATAAGATACTTTATTAACAATTACAAAATAACCAATTGTAAATACAACTAAAATTATTGCCAAAAAAATCACTTTTTTATCTTTAAATATTTTCATATTACACCTACTAAATTACAATTATATTATATACTATTTAGAATGAATATCCAAGTCTTATTTCTAAAATGAAAAAAATCTCAGTTAAGAGATTTTAATAACAACAATTTCTGTCATAAACATTTGATACAACATTTTCTTCACAAGTTGTGTAATATGGTGTATATGTATGTCTATAAACATGATGATTTATTATTTTAGTATTGCAAGGCATTATATGAGGCACCTCATAACACATATATCTGTGACAAACTCTTTCTTGAGGACATTCTTGAATTGGAGGACACATCATCACAGATTGATTTGTCATATACCCCATATCCATATTGCATCCACATGTGTTTGATTCCATATTGTGATCATAGTTTGTCTCTTTGTACTCAAATTTCTTTTGTTCCATAACATTATTTCCTTTCTAATGTATAATATGAGAAATTTAAGTTTTGGTTTGGGTTATATTAATTAGCGATTTTAAAGTGCTCTGTTGGAGAGTTCTCTGTAAGTGCCGAAAATTTATAGCCCCTAGCTTGAGCAAATTCTATTATATTAGGTAAAGCTTCTAAAGTACTCTTTTTTATATCATGCATCAGAATAATGTATTCTCCATCACCTTTTAAATTCATTTTGATATTTTTTAATATAGCTTTTGAAGAACTATCTTTTTTGTTTGTATCGCCACTATCAAATGTCCAGTCGAAATAAATATATCCATTATTCTCCATTATTTTGCTTAATTTACTCATTATCCCTTTATTATAACGTCTACTAATTGTATTAGAACTTCCACCAGGAAATCTAAATAATTTTGAATACATTCCTGTTTGAGCATAAACTATCTCACTAATTAAGTTAAAATCTGCTAGATATGTTTCTTCATTTTCGTAAATAGACCATTTATGGCTATATGTGTGTATTCCAATTGTATGACCTTTTTCATATTCTTTTTTTATAATATTTTGGTATTCCGGAAACTGATTGGTAACAAAAAATGTAGCTTTTACATCATACCTATCTAAAACATTTAAAATTTCATCAGTATATTTACTTGGACCGTCATCAAATGTCAAATATATGGTAGCACCTTTAATTACTGGATATTCTACCAAATCTTCATTTTTTACTATCACAGTTCTTTGAACTTTAGTTTCATATCCAGAACTATCTTTTACTATGTAATCTACTTTATAAGTACCAGCAACATTTATATTAACATTATTGCTAATTTTTATTTTTTCTGAAATATTACCATCACATGAGTCATAAGCCGTTGCCCCAAATTCTTCGTAAGTTTCATTTTCATTAATATAAATAATATTTGAACCATTTAATGTTATTAATGGTTTTTCACTATCAATATATTTTATTTTTTTTACTATCTCTGTTCTGTTATTAGAACTATCTGTAACTGAGAGTAATAATTTATCACCAGTTAATTTATATTTTACACTTTTGGAAATATCACCATCGTAATTATCAACGGCAGTAACATTAAGTTCTAACAAATTATTCTTTTTGCAAAGTTTAGCATTATCGTTTAATGTAATAATTGGTTTAATATTGTCTACAACTTCAATAACTCTTATAGCTTCTTGAAAAATATTATTAAATTTTGTCTTATAAGTTATAATATACTTTCCTATTTTATCTGTATCTACTTTCCCTATAATTTCATATTTTAGTGTTTCTTTTTTAAAACCTCTTTTTACGTATGCTATTCCACCTAGTTCTTTGTATTTTTCACCAATTGAAATTTTTTGAGTTTTATCTCCTAAAAGTTCAATTTCTATTTTAGGTATAAACAAACATATTATTGAAAATATTACTAATAATATCAATAATGATCCAACAAATACTATTTTTACTTTACTACTCATAAACTACCACCAAACTATAAATATATTTTAACACAAAAAAAGCCTTTCGGCTTTGTTATAAAGTAATAAATTTATTTTTTGTCAACTTCCGGAAATAAGAAATCCTTAGTATTATAATAATATTGACATCCACTAACAACAGATAAAATAGTTGCTATCAATAGCAAAAATTGATCAACAGGTAATCCGATAAATGTGAATGGTATATTATTAAATAAAGTTAATGTTAATCCAATCATCATACACATTGTTTTAGCTTTCCCTAGCCAACTAGCAGCAACAACTTTTCCCTTATTTCCACTAATCATCTTGCAAGAATCAACAATGATGTCTCTTGTTATAATTACAACAGGAACTAATAATGGGATTAATCTATCATAAGCAAGTATAATTAACAAACCATTTACTAATATTTTATCCGCTATAGCATCTGCCACTTTTCCAAAATCTGTAACCATGTTTCTACTTCTAGCTAAATACCCATCTATAAAATCTGTAAGAGAAGCTACCAAAAATACAATTCCTGCAATAATATATTTTAAACTTAATATTTCTCCATTAATTACAAACTCTGGAAATTTTAATCCTAAATCATACCATGGTACAAGCAACATAATTATCATTAGAACTGCAAGTATTATTCTTGCTATTGTTATTTTGTTTGGTAAATTTAATTTCATTTTATCACTACTTTCTATAACTTACTACGTAAGCACTTTTTTTATCTACAGTTATCTGATTTACTGACCAAAATATAGCTAACACCACCAATATCAGTAACAAAATATATATAAATATATATATGCCTTTTTTGTTTTTTGGTCTATTTAATGTATAAGGAGAAATAATTTTTTCTTCTTCAGTTTCTTTTGTGTTTAATTCGATTGTCTTTTCAATTTCTTTAATTGGTATTCTAGATGTGTATTCAAATAGATATTCGTTAAATTCATCAATTATTTTTTCTGAATCTAGCCCTAAATATTTTGCATAAGATGAAATATATTCTTTTAAGGTAAAAATGTCTTTGAAAGAACCAATTTTTCCTTCTTCTACATTTTTTAAAATTATTTCACTTATTTCTAAATCTTTACTAACTTCTTCAAGTTCTATACCTGACTCTTCTCTTGCTTCTCTTAAGAGTTCAGCAATTTCTTCCAAAATCTTTCACTCCTTAATAAAAAAATAATATTAATAAGCCATGTTCTGTACTCAATATATGAGCGACAAATATTTATCTATGCAATAAGCATCCATAAAAAAGTTCTTATTCCATTTTTATGATTCCCCTACCAAAATTTGGGTTTCTCGCTCGCGGGGTTTACCTCGTTTCATTTAATTGTTACCAATTAACTGCGTTTCTGTGGCACTTTATATCTACTCATATCTCAATAAGATACTTTCGATGCCGTTAGCTTTGCTACCTTAGGTTATTTATTTCCTAAGCACGAACACTACAATCATCACAGATTGTGCGAGCATGGACTTTCCTCTACACTAAAAAATAATGCAGCATTTGTCTAAATACTATTCTTCTTTTCCAAAAACAACTTTTTCTAATTGACTGATACGCTTCAGCAAATCAACATTTGTTAATGTTCTTGTGTTGTTTTCAGCTGAAGATTTCAGTTCTAATTGTTCTTTTAAATATCTAATTTCTTGCTTTAACTTATTATTGTCTTCTATTAGATCTTTTGTATCTTTATCTAATTTTTTTATAATAGAATTGTACTCAGCGTAATCACGAATAACCATATCTAAAAATTTATCAACTTCTTGAGGTCTATATCCCCTAGCATCAATTTTAAACTCTTTTTCTAAAATATCTTGTGCAGTTAAATAAATTCGCTCGTTATACACTTGAACCACCTTCTAACAATGAAATTATAAACGATATATACTTTTCTTGTCAAGTTCTTTAAGGTTTATTGTATCCACCCAAATACTAGCGTATTCAACTTTTTTCAACAATTCATTTAACACCAAATCAACTTTCATTTTTATCACCATTTATATAATAACAAAATTATATTAAAAATAAATAGTTTCGACAAATGTTGCCATTTTTTTCACTAAATTATTATTTGTTTAACTATTTAAGTTTTTTTTGTTGATTTTTTTTATTTGCTGTAATATAATATTAATGCGATTGGGAGCGCGCGCCCATAGCTCAATTGGATAGAGCGTTAGACTACGGATCTAAAGGTTAGGGGTTCGACTCCCTTTGGGCGCACCACTTTCGAGAAGTAGCACAGCTTGGTAGTGCACTTGGTTTGGGACCAAGGGGTCGCAGGTTCGAATCCTGTCTTCTCGACCATTAAAAAATAACAGTATTTAAAATACTGTTTTTTTTATGTCTTAATTTATAAAATAATTCTTCTATACAATCGTATTTTATCCTGAACCCCACCCCATGGTCCTCAATAATATCCAAGCTGTTATCTCCAATCTTATTTTTTATATAAAAATTAACGTATATTTTATCTTCAGTAATCAATTTTAGAAAATCAAAAAAATCTCTTAATTTATAAATATTCATTTTTACATATTTGTAATATACATTTTCTTTTCTGTACGGGAATGCTTCTACTATCGCTAGTGTTCTTAATTTCATTTTTAATCTTCTTTCTAATTCTTTAAATTCCCAATAGCACACATCTTCCACAAACTTACCATTTAAATAGGATTTTAACACTACTTCTTGTTCATAATAATTAACAGATAATTTAAATTCTGTATTATATCTCATTAATGTATATTTAGAAAATACCTTTCGTGAAAATATTTTACAATCATTTTTATTGTTATATCTGTAATGTCCATAGTTTTCAAATATATATTTGATTGCAGATTCACCTTTTCTTTTAGGAACACAATTAAATAATGTAATCGAGCTTTTTGAATAACCTAAACGACACTTTATTTCTATGCTTTTAAAGTCAGGCAAACTTTTTTGATCTTCCTTTTTATTTATCAACGTTTCAAATGTGTATCCTATACCGGTAGGGCCATCTCTTAAACTTTTAATTAACCCCATGTTTTTTATTCTAGAGAATTTCATTCTCAATTCTTTTACATCTTCATTCATCAAAACCTCCTAACATTTATATATCACAAAATTAATAAAAAAATTGTCAAAAAAAGAGTTTTTTTAAAAGTTGTAAACAATTGTCAAAAAAATTCAAATTTATTTAATTATTTTTTTATAAACATATATAATTATAATAGAAGGAGCTATAAAAAAACGGGAGCCTAATATTGATAATCGCAAAAAAGAATAAAAGGTTTATATATAGTTAGCTCTTTTTGTTGATTTAAGTCATCTGTAAATAACAGATGACTTTTTTAAAATAAAAAGACTAGCAATGCTAGTCTTTTATTTTTCAAATGGTGTCTCGTTGGAGATTCGAACTCCAGACCCTTTGATTAAAAGTCAAATGCTCTACCTACTGAGCTAACGAGACGTAATATATATAAATAAGATGGCTGCCCCGGCTGGGTTCGAACCAACGGAATGTCAGAGTCAAAGTCTGATGCCTTACCACTTGGCTACGGGGCAGTTTTATAAAATGGTGGAGGGACATGGATTTGAACCATGGAACCCGAAGGAACAGATTTACAGTCTGCCGCGTTTGACCACTTCGCTATCCCTCCAAATAAAATGGTGCCGACAGAGGGAATCGAACCCCCAACCTACTGATTACAAGTCAGTTGCGCTACCAATTACGCTATGTCGGCATCAAATAAATGGTGGGCGATATAGGACTCGAACCTATGACCCCTTGCTTGTAAGGCAAGTGCTCTAACCAACTGAGCTAATCGCCCGATTAGCCTCAAATGTCTTGACTTCTTCTCAAGACAATTAAGATTATACTATACAAATTTTAAATATGCAATAATTTTTTTGAATTTTGTTTAAAAAATTAATCCTTTTTGAATTGCATAAGGTAAAAAATGATCTCTAATGGATGACGCTAAATTATATTCGACGTCTCCCAACTTATACCAATGATAATCTAAAATTTCGTCATTTGGGATTAAGCTCACATGAATTTGTTTTAAAGCTAAAAACATATTCATCTCAATTGTTACATCACTATCACTAGCTGCAGCTTCTTTAAAACACATTATTGGCAGTAAATCTTCTTCGCAAAATTCAAACCCTTGCCCTACTTCTTCATTTACTTCTCTTAGTGCTGCAGTTATTTCTGTTTCACCAGATTCTATGCCACCACCAACTAATGTCCAAGAATTTGTAGCACTACTTCTTACAGAACGTACTATTAATAATTTTCCATCCTCAACAAATGCAACTCCAACTACTCTTTTTAACTTTTCCATAAATACTACCTCACATGTATATTATATAATAGCTTTAAACTAATTTAATAATATAACGTAGCAAAATAAGTAAAATTATGTTAATATTAACTAGAAACTTTTCCAAACGAAAGGTTTTTATATGCAAAAAAATTATAAAGTTTGCAATTTTGAGTTAGACAATAATCAAATGCAAATTATAAATAACAATCAAAATATGTTGATTATAGCTGGCGCTGGAGCCGGCAAAACTCTTACTATTCTCGGAAAGATAAATTACTTAATAGAAAACAATTTATGTTCTCCACAAGAAATTTTAATCATATCATTTACTAACGCGTCAGTAAATGATATTAAAGAAAAAATAAAATACAACATTAACGTTTTCACTTTTCATAAACTAGCTATGGAAATTTTAAAATTAGCAAATATTGAATATAGCATTTGTGACGACAAATATTTAAAGTACATAGTAGAAGAATCAATAAAAGCTTGCACCATTAAAGAACAAAAATATATTTTAAATTTTTTGCAGTTAAATGTTAATTTTGAAACTTTCTTAAAAAGTTCAAATTATATAAGTTTTTGTAATTTGATAATTACATTTATAAATTTGTTTAAAACAAATAATTTTAATTATAGTAATATTCAGAACATAAATTATACAAATATTGAAAGAAAAATTTTAATTATCATTTTCAAAATATATTATCAATATTGTTCCGAAAAAAGAAGTGTTCAAATACTTGATTTTGATGATTTAATTATTTATGCAACAAATGTAATAAAAGATATTAAATGTAATTATAAATATATAATTATAGATGAATTTCAAGATACATCTTTAATAAGACTTAACTTAATTAAAGAATTATATAAATATACTCATTCCAAAATAATAGTAGTTGGTGATGATTGGCAATCTATTTATCGTTTTAGCGGATGCGATTTAAATATATTCTTGAATTTCGAAAAAGAATTTCCAAAAGTAAAAAAAATAATGCTCTCAAATACATATAGAAATAGCATTGAGCTAATTACAATTGCATCAGAATTCATCCAAAAAAATCCTTTACAAATAAAAAAACAATTAAATTCGACCAAAGAAAACAAATTTCCAATTATATTTACTCCTTATTTAAGTAAAGTATACACCTTCAAAAAACTCATTGATACTATTTTAAAAATTACTAATGACATAATGATTTTATCTCGAAATAACAATGATATATTTGAATACATAGATAAAGATTTTAAATTTGAAAACAATCAGTTATTTTATAAAAATCATATTTTAAAATATTTTACAGTTCATCGCTCTAAAGGACTTGAGGCCAGTCATGTTATAGTTCTAAATTGTAATAATGAACATTTAGGTTTTCCTAACAAAATTGAAAACAGTCCTATTTTAAACAAATTAATTCCTAATAACGAAATTAAATTTGCTGAAGAAAGAAGATTATTCTATGTTGCTATTACTAGGTGCAAAAATACAACTTATTTAATGTACCATAAAAATAATCCCTCCACTTTCATAAAAGAACTAAAGAAAGTTATAAAAAGTAAATCTTTAAAGATAAAATATTTTAAATAATTATTTTTTTTCTTAACATCATAATGTTATCAGAAAAATAAATTTCAATTCTTTTGTCATCTACTAATTTTGTTAAATACGCTTTAATTGTAGCTCCAATTAAATGATATTGTGTTATGTTAATACCAATGTTATATTCTTCAAATATTCTTTTTAATAAATCGTTATAGCTAATTTCACCATTAATTAATGAATAGACTTTTTCTAGGTTATTTAATACTACTCTTCTATTTATTTCAATTGTTTCTTTAGAATTATTTTCAATATCTCCATGAGAAGGTACATAAACATTATACTCTGTATTTTCCAAATTTTCTAAAGTTCTTAAGTATTTTTCTACATCAAATATATACTGAATCGCATATTTATTTATTATCTTTTCACTTGTATATGCATCACCTGCAAAACAAACTCCATCACTTGTCACAACCCCAATTAATCCAATAGAATGTCCTTCTAAATTTATTATTGTTATTCCGTTTTCATTTAATTTTTTTATATCTTCGCATTCACTACCATCGGCATATAACAACGAATTATATAATTCTCTTAACGGAGATGCGCCATATAACATAGATGGTTCTAACAAAGTATCATTAATGAAATAGCTTTCTATTTTAGATGCATATATTTTACAATTATATTTATCTTGTAAATATTTATTTCCTCCTATATGATCTGCATGGCTATGAGTATTTATTATAAATTTCAAATTCCAATTATGTTCTATTAAAACTGTTTCAATTAATTTTCCAAATTGTTTTGAACTACCACTATCAATTAAACATACATTATTGTCTTCTAAAACATATATTCCTACATTAACTGGATTTTTAATACAATATGTCTTATCTCCTAATTTTACTAAATCTATCATATTTTTATCACCTTTATTAATTATATTATATCACATATTAAGCTATATTTTTTGTTTACAATTCTTTACACTAAAAATTATTTTTCTAGTATTCAAACATATAATTAAATGGTATAGTAACAACTCAAGAAAGGAGATTTTTATGAACAATATTATTGCTAGTCTAAAGGGATTTCTTAATTTTAATAACATATATTTAGTAAATTTATTTTACTCAATTATATCTTTTGTTATAATTAAAATAATTTGGCATATTATAAACTTTTTAAACAAAAAATATTCTCATAACGAAAAGAAAATTTACTTTTACCATAGACGAAATAAATCTATCTTTACAATACTTTATATTATAGCTCTTTTTATAATTTGGCGAAACGAACTTAAAGATATCATTACACTTATAAGTTTTATTTCAGCAGCAATTACTTTAGCAGCTAGAGATATTATTTATAATTACTTCTGTGGAATTTACATTAAATTCATTAAACCTATTAAAATAGAGGATCGTATAAAAGTTGGGGATACTATTGGTGACATTATTAATATTAATGCTTTAAGTTTTGAATTATTAGAGGTTGATGTTGAGACGAATCAAAGTACAGGAAAAATAATCCATATTCCGAATTCCCAAATTTTTAACTCTGCTATCAAAAATTATAATACAGCATTCAAATATATTTGGGATGAAATCAGCATTAATATTTCAGTTGATTCTGATGTAAATAAAGCTAAAAAAATATTACTTAGAATCGTAAATGGTAATAGTATTATTAAAGAAATTCCTCGAAAAATGAAAGAAGAAATTAAAAATTCTAATTCTGATTATAGAATATACTACAATAAATTAACACCTATTATTTACACAAAGTTAGTAGAACACAAAATTATATTAACAGTTAGATTCTTAATTCACCCAAAAAAACAAAGAAATGTTGAGAGTGAAATCTATGAAAAAATTATTTTTGAATTTAAAAAGAATAACATTACAATTATGTAACATTATTCTTTTTATTTGTTATTTAATAAATTTTTCAAACCTTCTAGTCCCAAGATTATTATCCCGCCAATTATAAACCACATAATACTAAATGTGTCAAACGTTAAAAATTGTCTTGGAATATCTAATGTAGTTGGCCCCATTACAATTGAATAAATTGAAGCAATCATCATACCTAATATTGCATACAAAGTTGCACTTCTCTTTTTTTCTAAACATTTTCTAAGTAATTTAGTAAAAAATATTACACCGAAAATTATACCTAATCCAAATACAAATAGTATTGGAACCACTGAAAAATCAAATGTTAAAAATGCTTTTACTTTAGTAATAATGGGTATGTAAATCCCAAAAATTAGTAACAATGTAGAACCAGATATTCCTGGTAATATCATTGCTGATATTGCAGTCATCGCTGCTAAAAACACATAAATTACTGTTCCAATATTAAAATTATCAATATTAAATGCATTGCCTGTTACTCTATTCAAATAAGTTATTAAAATAACTAATGATGCTCCCAAAATAGCAAAAATAATATTATGATATTTTCCTCTTAAAGAATCCTTTTCATCTCGTATAACAATTGGAATTGCTAATATAATAAAACCAATAAATAATGAACTCATTTCGTAGATATGTTTATCAAATAAACTAGATAAAAATAATACTGCTAATATTAAACCACAAATCCAACCAACACCTATTTTTAACAAGTATCTAAATGATTCTTTTTTCTGCTTTAAATTTCCTCTAAATAAATCATCTAATGATGTAATAAATTTATCGTAAAAACCTAATATAAATGCAACAGTACCTCCGGATACACCAGGAACACTGTCTGCAAGAGACATACAAAAACCATTAATGAAACTTATTATAAATTCTTTTATTTTCTTCATATTATCTAACCTCAATAAGAAAATTATATCAAATATAAAAACTTCTTACAATATTAGTCAATATAATCTATAATGTATTGTCCACTGTATGGTTTTCTTGGATTTTCTAGCAAAAGTTCTCTGCTCAATTTTCTTGTCATAATATTCTCTTCAGGAATTCGAAATGTTCCCTTTCTAATTGCATCTAGTACATTAAACGGATCGGATTTTCCTAATATCGCTAAAGTATTTAAATTGAAACTATAGGCATCTACTGAATAATCAAGTGGATACAATTTCAAATAATCTTCTACTAACGTTGAAAATGATCTGGTACTTCCTACCGGTTGAGAAATTCTTAAGGAACTATCAAAATCCAATAAATATGCTAAATCATTCTCACCAAATAACATATTTGAACCATTTAAATCTCCATGAATTCTTCCATAACATTTATGGAATTTCATGATTGTTAATTTTGCTTTTTTTAATAAAAGGATTTTCTTCGCTCTTTCATAAACATCTTCAATTTCTATTAGGTCTTTATAATAATTTGTCAAATACCCACTGAATGATGCATCGCCAAATGTATGAACCATATATAAAGGTGTTAAAAATTCTTCTGAATACTCTTCGTCTGTAAATGATGAGATGTTTCTAATTATATCAGAAGGAAATTCTTTTTTGAATTCTTTATAACAATATGTCTTTCCTTCTATTTCAGTTTTGTATACATTTCCAAATGAGCCATAATTAAATGGATTATCTATTTCAAAACATTCCCTTGGCATAACTCTCATAATTTTCAACCACCTTTCTAAAAAAAATAACTCAGGATAAAATCCTGAGTATTAATTATGCAATATATAATATCATGTTTTGTATTATTGGTCAAATTTGCTTTATTTTCTTCTTTTATATTTTACGCTTTTTTCGTATTGTTTAAGTGCAAAATATGCAGAAATAGTAGATACAACAACTCCTAAAATAGCTTGATAAATTGCTGTTATTAATGTGTTTATTTCACATGTATTTAAGCCTATTATTTTTTCAACAATTAAAGCAACAAAAGCAAAGCCAAAGACTAATGCGATTAAAGCATATGGTATTGTTTTTAAAAAACTTTGACCCAACGACAACTTTCTTTTCAAAACTCCAGCTGTACCTTTTAAAACAATCATACAATTAAGTAACGTAGGAACAAAACAACACATTGCTCCACCAATGTAGTTAGGTATCGGATTTTCTGTATTTACTCCTACTACTAATGTCAACACAAAACCTAACACTAACCCTACCACTACTCCTGGAACAAGTTGTTTAATAATATCTTCTTTTTTCATATAAACTCCTAATCTAGCCCTTTAAAAACTGGCTCGCCAATATAATTTCTAGCTGTTTCTGTATTTTTTAAAACTCTTAGAGCTCCGGCAGCTAATGCCTCTAATTCAAATTCTCCAGGCATTAATACTACTTTTGTTAATTTACCAATATATTTTTTTAAATTTTTAACTAAATATGGATCATTTGATATTCCACCAGTTAATATTATGGCACTACAATTGCATTTTAATGCCACATACATTGCACCTACTTGTTTGGCTATTTGATAAATCATAGCATCATAAACAACTTTTGCTTTTTTATTGCCAGATTTAATCATTTCACCAACATCACGCATGTCAGTGGTTCCAAGCCAAGCCATTATACCACCACTCTTGTTAATTAATGATTTTATTTCTTTTTCAGTATATTTATTGCTGAAACACATTCCTACAAGAGCTTTTGCTGGAACAAATCCACTTCTATTTGGAGTCATTGGTCCATCACCATTAACAATATCATTACAATCTATCATTTTACCATGGTTATGAGCTGCAATAGAAATACCTCCACCAATATGACATATTATTAAATTTAAATCTTCATATTTGCTTTTTATTTTTTTTGCATATCTAATAGCTATTTCTTTTTGGTTTAAAGCATGTATTCTACTTTCTCTATATAATCCAGGTATACCTGTAATTCTTGCTTCTACTTTAAATTCATCAACATCCGGTGGATTTACACAAAATGATGGTTTGCCATACATATCACCTAGTTCTTTAGCTAGTACAATTCCTAATGCGGAAGGATGTTTTACAATTCGCATTGATTTTGCATCTTCATACATTAAATCGTTAATTTTGTAAGTTCCACCTTGACAACATTCCAAAGAACCACCGCGACCTGAGTAAGCATCAATTGATTCCATTGAAATATTATTTTCTTCTAAAGTATTAAGCAGCGTATTTAATCTAAATTCTCTTTGATCAGAAATTTCTTTATATGGAGCTAATTCTTCAGCACTATGTTCAATACTAATTCTTAAAACACAGTCTTCATTATCAAATACTCCAATTTTAGTACTAGTAGAACCTGGGTTAATTGTTAAAATACGATATTTATTTTTTTTCATTTTTTAAATCTCCAGCTCTTACTATTGAAAATAAAATATTACCAACTATTTCTGATACGGGAGCCCCTCTTGAACAGTCACTACAAATTAATCTAAAACCTTGTAATAATGGTCCATATGCATCTGCATGACCAAATTGTTGGATTAGCTTTACTCCAATATTACCAGCATTCAAATCAGGAAATATTAAAATATTGGCTTTACCTGCTACTTCACTTGGTCTTTTAACCTTTTTTGCTGCCACTTCAGGTACTATTGCAGAATCAAGTTGAAATTCACCATCTATTTTTAAATCTGGTCTTCTTTCATTTGCAATTTTTACAGCAGTTTGTACTTTTTCAACTAATTCACCTTGACCAGATCCAAGAGATGAATAAGAAAGCAACGCACATCTTGGTTCCCAATCTGTAACAGCTCTAATTGTATCGCATGTACTAATGGCAATACTCGCAAGTTCTGAAGCACTAGGATTTGTACAAACAGCACAATCTCCTATCGCAATTAAGTTTCCACCATCAGCAAATGTATAATTTGGAAGTTCTGCTATCCCAACAGATGAAACAACATCTAAATTGTCTTTTAAGCCAACTATAGTTTGAGCCGCTAAAATAATATCTCCTGTTGTACTTGTAATACCAGCAAATGTTACATCAACTTCTCCAATAGCTTCCATCATTAGTGCTAAATATAGTGGATCATTCATTCTTCTTCTTAAAGATTTTTCGCCATAAACTAAGTTAGGTAGTTTTAAATATTCTGTTAAAACTTTTTCTTTATATTCTTCATTATTAACATCTATATATTCCCATTTATCATCTGAAATACCATTTTCTTTACAAAGTGTTTTAACCTCGTCATTATTTCCTACAACAACTACATTACAATAACCTTCTTTAGCTACTTCATCCATAGCAAAAATCATTTTTATATCATTAGCTTCAGGAAAGGCAACCCTGCCTGGGTTTGCCTTTGCCTTAAGCTTAACGTTTTCCATTAAGTTCATAGTAGTTTTTCCTATCTATAAATATAATCGCCATCTTCATATCTAGGTGGGATTTCTGGTACTAATAAATAAGAATCGTATTTACCACCTGTATGAATTACATGGTCTCCTTTGTTATCTGGGAACCAAACTAATGGTTCAAACCATTCGTCACGAATATAGCGTCCAGCAATTTCAACTTGTAATTTTTGTCCTTTATGCCAGAATCTTGATAATGGCCAAATTTCAATATCAACTGGTACAATTTCTCCAGGTTTCAATTTTTCCATTCTATCATGTGTATGTACTGGTTGATATTCAGTCGATTTTTCTTCATCTAAATGTCTATGAGATACTCTAAGTTTACCCCAAGCTCCTGGATGGCGTTCACTACCAAATATTGTTACTGGTAGCCATTCTCCTTTTGTAGACAATTTTTTTATTGTAATAAATAAATCCATATCATCATGTCCTTGAGCTTCAACCCACATACGAAGTTTCATATATCCAGTTAATTCAGTATCTTTTCTAAATGTATATTCAAATGTTGTTAAACCAGTTGCGCCATCGTAACTTACTGAACTTTCTTTTTTAACAGGAGCATCTCCTAATTTGCCAGTTGCTGCATTCATATATAATTTTTTATATTGTGTTCTAGCAAGTGGCCATTCATTTTCTGGTCTATTTGTTTGATATGGATATTCAAATGCATCCATAACTTCCATACGAATTTTTGGTGTTAATTCCCAACCATTATAAATATTTTTTAAATATCTATCAAAGAATAACTTTAAATCTTGTAACATTGCTGGATTGTATGTATCAGGCCATTCAAATACTTGATGACAACGCATCCATTTTTTTCTTGATTTAATGTTTTTAAAACCTTCCCAAGATCCACGTAAATGGAAATGGTTCCAGTTACATGTTGTATATACTGGAATATTAATATTTTCATATTTTGGAATTTTATCTTGCCAATATGGACTAGTTACAAATGGTTCTTTTTTAGCCATTGCAACTGTGTTATCAATATAACCTTTACCTTGAGCAGCAATAACAATAGATCCGCCAAAGAATCCTGGAATGCCACCTTCCATAATACTTTCACGATATTGGTCGCCTGTTGCTTCCCATGGTGCAATACATACTAAATGAGGTGGACATTCTGCCGCAATTCGCCATTGACTCATTGCCACTCCTGAGTTACCAAACATCGCTATTTTTCCATTACACCATTTTTGTGTAGCAGCCCATTCGATAAAATCATAACCGTCTCTACCTTCTTGTGTACCAAATTGTTGTTGGTCACCTTCTGAGTTTCCAATACCACGAGGGTCAACATTTGCTACTGCATATCCTTGATAACACCAATACATTGGATCTGATGATTCAAATTTACAAACATTTGAAACAGCACCTGTAGGCACTCCCATTGGTCTAAATATTTGAACTGGTTGATGCCATGGTTGTTTACCAAAGAATGACCAACTAATAATTAATGGAATCGGATCTTGTAATGCTGTTTTTGGCATATAAATGTCAGCATAAATAGTAACTCCATCACGCATTTTTACTGGTTGATCTTGTAAACAAATAATTTTATGTTCATCATCAACATAATAGTCTCTAGTATCAACTGGTACTTCAACACAATAATTCATTGCTTCTTCTCTTGGTACCTTTAAAAGTTCCTCCTTAGGAATAGGTTGTGTCATTTTTGTAAATATTACATCACAATTACTTCCGTCTGGATAAGTAATATTTACCACTTTTTCATCTCTAGGTGGCATCTCTTTTGGTAGAGATAATTCGTTTTCAATTACTGCTTTCTTTTTTTCCTCTTTCATTCTTTTTCCCTTTCTATTCTACTTCTTTTGCAATAATTTCTGCAGCTTGTTCTATAGTATCAGAGTGCATTAATTCAGTATATTTGATATAGCAATCATATTCTTCTTCAAGTTCAGAAATGATTCCAACCATTTCGATACTTTTTAAGTCAACTTCTGTTCTTATATTTGTACTTCCTGATAATGTGCTTGGATCAATTCCTAATACTTTTGCTGTTTTTTCAATTAATTTTCCTTGGATTTCTTCCTTCATCATCTATTCCTCCTATCATATAAATTATAACATGATTTATTCAAATTCATATGAAAAATTTATTAATTTTTATTAAAATATGACAATTGTGATATACTTAACTTGGTGATATTATGAATTTGTCTATTGGTACTGATATTTTATATATTCCAAGATTAAAAAAAACAATTGAAACAAATCCTAATTTTATTAACAAAGTATATACAAAAAAAGAACTTGAAATAGCTAATAACTTGTCTAATTCATTAGAATTCTATGCAACAAGATTTGCAGCCAAAGAAGCTATTATTAAAGCAACTAATGGAGAATATGATTTTAGTGAAATCGAAATATTAAAAGAAAAAAATGGTAAACCACTACCATCCATTCTTAACAACAAGAATATTAATATAGAATTGTCATTATCTTATGATAACGATTATGCTATCGCTTTCTGCATTATTAAGTAACAAAAAAATAACGTTGACAAGACGTTATTTTAGTTTGAATCAATTTTAGTTTTAGTCGAACTAAAATTGCTTATTACCGAAGTTTTCTTTCTTCATATGATCATATACTTAATAACAATAAGACCACACATGGCATTCCCCAGCATCTTCATATAACAAAATATGATAAGAAATAACATCAAATAAACTAATGTAGATTCAACGTTATTAATTGCTCTATTCTATTTATTAAGTAATTATATTTTATCATATATTTTTTTCGTTTACAATATTATATTAAAAAATTATAGAAAATAATTCTTTTAATATAATAAATCATTTTGATATTTTGTTAAGTGTGTTAAAATATATTTATGTCCTCGTAGCTCAGTTGGATAGAGCACGAACCTCCTAAGTTCGGTTTGTCGGTGGTTCGAATCCACTCGGGGACGCCATTTTAAAAATAAAAAATCCCAATTATGGGATTTTTTTAATTTAATTCTTTTTTTATAATTTCTACTATGTCATCACAAAGTTTAGTTATACTATCTATATCTTTACCTTCCAACATAACTCTGATAAGATTTTCAGTTCCACTGGCTCTTACTAATACCCTACCTTCACCATTCAAATCTTTTTCAACATTTTTTATATAATCGTTAATTACTTTATTTTCTTGATAAGTTTCTTTTCCTTCTTTTGAAACATTTACATTTTTAAGAACTTGTGGATACGTTTCCATAATACTAGCTAATTCTGATAATTTTTTGCCACTTTTGGCCATTATATTTAAAATTTGAATAGCAGTTAATTCTCCATCTCCAGTATTTGCAAACTCTCTAAAAATAATATGACCACTTTGTTCTCCACCAACTATGTAATCATTTTCTAACATATTTTCAAGAACATATCTATCTCCTACTTTAGTAGCAATAAAATTAATGTTATTTTTTTCACAGAATTTTACAAATCCTAGATTAGACATTACTGTCCCAACTAAAGTGTTATTTTTTAATTTGTTTTGAGCCATCAAATAATCTCCGTAGATTGCCATAATTTTATCACCATCTACAACATTTCCTAGTTCATCTATTAATAAACACCTATCTGCATCACCATCAAAAGCCACACCACAATCTAATTTATTATCTACTACATATTTTTGTAAACCTTCTAAGTGAGTTGATCCAGCATTATCGTTAATATTTAAGCCATCGGGATTATTATTAATAATATGATAGTTTATTCCCAATAATTTAAATAACATATCAGCAGTTTCATATGCTGCTCCATTAGCAGTATCAACACCAATATTTAATTTATTAAAATCACTATTAACTGTACTTCTTAAATATTCAACATAATCTTCCTTAGCATTTTTTGCTATTTCATATGTACCAACTTTATTAACTTCTTTAGTTAGTTGAAAATCATTTAAAATGATGTCTTCGATTTTTTCTTCTAATTCATCAGCTAGTTTATACCCTTCACTATTAAATACCTTTATACCATTATATTCACTTGGATTATGGCTTGCAGATATAACAAATCCGCCATCTGCTTTATATTTTTTTATTAAATATGATATTGCTGGTGTTGGTATTACTCCCAAATCAATAATATTCGCATTTTCTGATAATACACCTGAAGTTAATGCAAATTTCAAAATATCTTTAGATATTCTTGTATCACTTGCTATTAAAAAAGTTAATTTTTCTTTGTCATTTTTTAAAACTCTAGCTGTACTTGCACCAATTTTTAATGCCAAATTAACATCTAGTTCAGTTCCAACTATACCTCTAGCACCATCTGTACCAAATAATTTTCCCATTATTTCACTTCCTTATTTATAATATTATTCATATCTTTTACAATTTTATTTTCTTTAATTACTCCCCTTACACTAGTTAAAGGATAAATATTACTATTAGGCATAACAATAGTTCCTGGATTTAACACACATCCGCACCCTATTTCCACGTTATCTCCTAAAAAAGCACCAATTTTTCTCATACCAGTTTCAATCAATTTACCATCAAATTTAATAACTATATTTTTCTTATCGCTTTTTAAATTAGAAATTATTGAGCTTGCACCCATATGAGAATGACTTCCTAAAATTGAATCACCTACATAACTGAAATGAGGCACTTGAACATTATCATACAAAATAGCATTTTTTATTTCACATGAATTTCCCAAAACACTATTTTTACCTATAATAACACTTCCTCTAATATAAGCATTACATCTAATTTCAGCACCTTCATCAATAATACAAGGGCCATGTAACTCTGCACTTTTATTTACTATCGCATTCTTATGAATCCAAATATTATCTTCTAATTTTTGATAATCATCACTTAAAGTATTTCCTAACTTTATAATATATTCTTTAATATTAGGTAATACCTCAAATGGATATTCATATTCTTTTATAAAACTATCTGCTATACTTGCATTAGTTAAAAAAATGTCTTTAGTTTTCATAAACTTACTCCTAACTCTTTATCTATAACATCATTAATTTTTTTGATTTTATTATTAATTAATTCTATATTTAATTTAGAACTTATTGGTTCATTGGTTAATTTATATTTTTTCTTGATTGCAACTATTTTCTTCGCACTTTCATTTATTAATTCTGGATCTATTTCGCAAAATTTAACCATTTTTAATAATTTTTTATATAAGTTTTTAGCATCGCCTTTTTTATATTTTATCATTAACACATTATGTCCTGCCTCAATACTCTTTTGAATACTTCTTTTTAATCCATAAATATATCTTAATGTATTCATTCGTAAATCATCAGTTACAAGTAATCCTTTAAACTTATATTTCTTTTTCATGTAATCATCAATTATTTTTTTATTTATTGTAGCAGGTTTTAAACCATAACCTTTTAATATTAAATGACCGACCATTATCGCATCAGCGCCTTCTTTTATAGCATTTTCAAACACCTTAACATCCTCATTTTCTAAAGTTTCAATGTCTTTGATTTTAGGTATTACAAAGTGACTATCTTTATTTGTAGCACCATGTCCTGGAAAATGTTTAACTACTGAAATAATGTTATTTTTTTGCATTTCTTTCATAAAAGGTAATCCATACTTAATAACATCTTCTACATTTGAGCCATAACTTCTATTGCCAATAGCTTTATTTTTATCTCCTCTAACAATATCTAAATCAGGCGCAAAATTCATATTAACACCAGTTGATGCCAATAAATATGTAGTAAGTTCATTTACTGCATTTATAACTTTCATATTTTTTGTCTTTGCTTGTTTTAAAGCACTAGATATTCTTAAAATGTCTTTAGGAAGTCTATTTACTCTACCATTTTCTTGATCTATTGAAATAAATAAAGGGATTTTATTATTCTCATTTATCTTCTTTAATTTATTTACAACTTCAATCATTGTTTCTATCGAAGTATAATTCTTTTTATAAAGAACTACTCCTCCTATTTTATATTTTTGAATTAACTCTATTATTTCATCATTTATATCATATATATCTAAGCCAATTACAAACATTTGACCAAATTTTTCTTCTAAACTTAATTTATTAAAATTCATTATCTCATCCATTTCATTTATAAGATAATTATATCAAATCTATAAATTTAAGCAATTAAAAAGAGATATTTCTATCTCTTACTAATCTTTTGCTTTAAAAAGGAGAGTAAAAACAAAAGAAAATATTACAACACCTACTATAGCTACACCTGAAGAACATAACAACTTAGTAAATAATCCTAAAATACCTGCTTCTTCATATCCAGCAATACCAGATGAATAAAGCATATGGCCAAAATTAGAAATTAGTGTAGTGGCTCCTGCTCCACAATGAAGCACTATCTTATCGTATATTCCAAAAAACGAAAGCAATGCCCCTATCACAGTTACACTACTTGTTATATGTCCAGGAGTAAGCTTAGTATTATCAAGTACTACTTGGCAAATTAAACAAACAACTCCGGCAAATAAAAATGCGTTAAAATAAATCATAATACCTCCAAACTAACTGCGTGGGCAATGGCTGGAATGGCACTTTTTTGATTAACAAATGTTTTGCTATGAAGTGCCCCTGTTCCTATAATTAAAATCTTCTTATATTTATTAGTTGCTAATATTTTATTAAAAAATACTAAAGGTAAACATGCTGGGCCACTACCACCCGCATATGTTTCTTGACTTTTTAAATATAGTTCACATCCAGCATCTAAATGCTTTTTTAATTTTAAATTATATGTTTTTAGACAAAATTCTTTAAATATCTCGCTACCAACACAACCTAAATCACCAGTTAAAATTAAATCATAATAATTTAAGTCTCTTTTTAAATCATTTAAATGTTCATATAGAGTTTTAGCTGCTGCCGGAGCCATTACTGCTCCCATATTATTTGCATCAGTAATCCCCATTTCAGTTACCTTACCGATAGTTGCTGAATCGATTTTAATTTTCCCCTCTTCTTTAGTTAAAAGCGTACTAATTCCTGCTGTAGTAGTAAATGTTGATGTATGTGGTTTTGGAGAGCCATACTCAATCGGATATCTAAATTGTCTTTCAGCAGTTAGATTGTGACTACTAGTAATTCCTATAACTTTTTTTATTCCTTTATCTTGTAAGAACATACTTCCTATAATTAAACTTTCAGGAAAAGTAGCGCATGCACTATATATTCCAAGTAGAGAGATAGGAATGTCTACACATGCAAAACTTGTTGCAGAAATTTGATCTAGTAAATCACCACCTACTATTAAATTAACATCTTTATAATTTAACTTATTTTTCATAAGTAAATTATCAATTACTACTCTTTGCATTTTTGTTTCAGCTTGTTCAAATGTTTTTTCACCATAATAGTAATCGTCCATTTTTAAATCTACTTTTTTAAGTTTACTATCGCTTTCTAAAGGCCCTGCTATAGTTAACCAATCATTTAAATAAATATTATTAAATTTTAAACTAGCCATATAACATCACCCTTAGTAGTACCAAGAAAAATGAACTTACTATTCCAAATAATATAACTGAACCAGCTAATTTAAACATATTAGCACCAATACCAGTTATAAATCCTTCTTTTTTATAATCTAGTGCAGCACTTTGAACACTATGAGCAAACCCAGTTGTAGGTATTATAAGGCCACATTTTGCTTTTGTAACCCAGTTGTCAAATTTGCCTAATGCAGTCATTAAGGATGCAAAAAGGATTAAAATAAATGCTAACCATGCGCAAGAATCAACTCTAGACAAACCGAATGATTCCATAAGAATTTTTACAATTATTTCTCCAATAAAACCAATACTACCACCAACTAAAAATGCTACTATGGCATTACGAAGTTTTGGCTCTTTTGGTGTTAATGTTTGTACTAATTCTTGATATTCTTCTTTATTCATAATTTCACCATTCTTATTATGATGAATTTTGGGAAAGTTTATACTTATAAAGTTAAATAGTCACGCATTTTGCTGATTCCTTTTTTCTCATATCTTGAAACCATCACCTGCGTCATATTAAGTTTTTTAGCTACTTCTTGTTGTGTTAAATCTTCATAATATCTAGATCTTATAATGTTTCTTTCATCATCATTTAAGACTGCAAAACTATCATCAACTAATATTTTAGTATCAACATCTTCTCTTTTGGCTGCAATACACTCATAAGCATTTCTACTATCTTCAGTATCAGCATCAAGTGACATAATAATATTTGCACTCATACAAGCCATATCTATATCATCCAAACTAAGTCCTAAGAATTCAGAAAGTTCTAAATTACTAGGAACTTTAGCTAGTTTTTGTGCTAATACATACCTTGTTTCTTCTATTTTTTTATATAATTTTAAAATATCTTTACTAACCTTCAAATCTTTATTACTAGCTAGTAAATACATTTCCCCAAATATATAATCATGAGCATATGTAGAAAACTTTGTTGCACCATTTTTTTTATAATTTTTTAATGCTTTTAATAGTCCTACAACTCCTGCTTGATATAAATCATTTTTATCTACTCCATAAAAATGACTAGCTAACTTCCATATCATTTTTTCGTTATCTTTTAATATTTGTTCATAATTCACCCTTTTTACACCTCAATCAATTTTAAGGCAGTCAATTCTGATGAAGTTTTTTTGATATGTAGTCTTTTAACTTTTAAAGATACTTCGTTATTTACCTCACACAAGTATATTTTTCCTTTATTTCTTTTAACCGCGCATTTTGTGTTAAGAATTGCATCTACTCCAGATTCATCAATACTCTTTAAATCACAAAAATTAAATATTACATTTTTAATTTTGTGTTTAGATATAACCGGAACTAAATAATTATTTATTTTATAACTAACCCTTCTATTTAATGTTCCTTTTAACCTAATAAAAAGTATTGTTCTATCATACTCCATGTCCATTTTTAACATTCTTTCACCTGCTATTTTAATATAGTACAATTTTTTTCTATTTTAAACAGATTCGACAAATGATGCCAAAACAAGACAAATAAAAAGAGATAAATATATCTCTTAATTAACCATTAAATTTGCTATCTTTTCTTTAGCTTCGGTTACTATATTTTGATCTGGTTTCATAACATATAGTTGTGTCTTTTTATATGAATAAGTATATTCTAAACTGTCTGTTCCAGTTAACGTTGAACTTTCCATTTGCCAATTTCTTGGACTTCGAAGTTCTTTTTTTATAAAACCTAACATAGTTGTATGACTCATATTAGTAACAAATGCACCTTCTAAAGAATTAAGTAAACTATTATAATTTTTGATAATACTTGGACTCATAGCTTTATTCATTATAGCTTCTAAAACCATTATTTGATGTTTACCTCTACCTAAATCTCCTCCACTAACAGTTTTTCTTTCTCTAACGTATGTTAAAGTTTCTTCACCATTTAAAGTAATTTTTCCTTTTTTAAAATAAATTCCAGTCGAACTTCTAAATGCTTCATCATTATTAACAGTTATTCCATCAAGTAAATCTACAACACTTATTACAGATGTAAAATTAACTTTTACATAGTAGTTAATATCTATGTCAAATAATTTTTCAACTGCATAAATACTTGAATCTATGCCATAAATACCAGCATGAGTTAATTTATCTTTATAAGTACTATTATTTATATTTACATAATAGTCTCTAGGTATCCATGTAATTAATATTTTTTCTTCTTTAGGATTTACTGTCATTACCATATTAACATCACTTCGAGAATTAGCATTAACATTTCCATATGTATCTATCCCACTTATATATACATTGAATGGTTCCCTATTAATATTAACTGCATCTTTTAACGTTTTAATATCATTTTTGATTTCTATTTTATATATAGAATCTAACAAATCATATTTTGTAACATCTTGTTCTTTTAAAAGTTCTAATTCACTATTTTCTAAAATTATTCCAGAAACTTCTTCGTCGATTATTCCATCAACTAAAGAATTGGTATCTTCGTAATTATTGTATTTAACTTGTACTTTATCGCTTATTTTTTCTTGTGCTTCTTCAAAGGAATCTGACAATGATGTATCACTTATTCCAATAGTTTCATTTTTCAAATCTTTTATATCATCAAATTGACTATTTTTTAGCACAACTAAATTATATGTATTTATTGCATAATCACCATTTGTAATATTAAATAAAAATCCTAAAGTATTAAATAAATATATTTGGATAAATATTAAAATAAAAGTTATAAGGATGCTGAAAAAATATCCAATAATTCTACAACCTTTTTTCTTACTTAAATTTAATAAAGTTAAACCACCAGTTATTAACAAAACAATTAATAAAGCTCCTATTGTATAAAGTACAGGTAT
Source organism: Bacilli bacterium (assembly GCA_017441065.1). Taxonomy (GTDB): domain Bacteria; phylum Bacillota_I; class Bacilli_A; order RF39; family UBA660; genus SIG200. The sequence continues at coordinate 89,971 of JAFSAI010000033.1, forward strand.
AACATTTATATAAAAAATTATCCCAAAAAATATTAGAATAGTAACTAATAGTAATAAAGTAATTATTTTATTTATTATTCTTTTTTTCTTCTTTTTTACAACTTTTCCTTCATTCATAATTACTTCTCCTTTTGCCTTTATTATACCATTTATAGCAAAATTCATTTAATTTTAAAATTTATTGCTAAATTATTTAACACATATTTTACTTATTTTATAATATTTTTACCAGAAAAAGCTATATTTAAATTTCTTTTAAAATAATCCCACAAATTGGCTTTTTTTACATTTTCTTCTACAGTTAATCCTACTTTAGTTATAATATTACCTTCGTTATCTATTATTTCTGCTACACCTACTTTATCTCCTTTATTTATTGGTGCTTCAATTTTATCAATTTTTACATTAATAGTGTAATTTTTATTTTTATCATTTATATTTAGTAACTCAGTCGCATTATTCATTAACACGATTTTCACACTATCTTTTTTACCTTTTTCTACTCTTACCTCATCAATTATTTTATCTTTTTCATATATTGTTGATAATTTATAAGAGTTAAATCCATAATTTAACATTTTTACTGTATCACTAGTTCTATTATCTGGTGAATCAACACCCATCACCACTCCAACTAAACGCATATTATTTTTTTTAGCTGTAGATGTTAAACAATAACCTGCAGTTGAAGTAAATCCGGTTTTTAATCCATCTACATCATCATAAAATCTAACCAACTTGTTGGTATTTACAAGCCATGTATTTGAACCATCTGGTCTTTGTAAATAATCTTCATATATGCTTGTATAATCTAGAATTTCTGGATAATTTGAGACCAAATAATTACCCATCAAAGCCATATCTCTAGCGCTACTGTAATGGCCTTCGGCATCCAGTCCATGTGGATTTACAAAATTAGTATGAGTACACCCTAATTCCTTACATTTTTCATTCATCATTTCAACAAATTTTTCAGTACTACCAGCAACTTTTTCACTCATTGCCACTACGGCATCATTAGCAGATGCTATAGCAATAGATTTTAACAATTCTTTTACTTTATATGTTTCACCTGTATTTAAATACACTTGACTACCACCCATACTTGATGCATTTTCACTTATAACAACATCATCATTAAGTGTAATATTTCCATTATGAATTGAATCCATTATTAATATCATACTCATTATTTTAGTCATACTAGCAGGAGCTTTTTCTAAATCAGCTTCCTTTTCATATAATACTTTACCTGTAGTTGTTTCAATTAAAATAGCACTTTCACTATACTCTACAATTTCTTCTCCCTGTACATTTAAAACGAACAAAAAGAAACAACTAAATAATATTATTAATCTTTTCATAAACACCTCTAATAATTTTTATGCTAATTTTTTTATAATATTTAGTTATTTATCAATTATCTCTTTATAGATATCTTTCATTTTGTTTTATTAAGTTCAACTTTCCTATTTTTTCGAACAACTAAAAATTTGTCTCAATCAATTTATTTTTTTCAAAAATGCATTCCATAAAAAAATACAAATATTTTTTATTTGTATTTTATTTTTCATATGGTATTAATTCTTCACCTTTAACTATATATGCTTTCTTTGCAATCTCAAACATTGGTATATCACTTAAAGAATCTGAATAAGCTTCATTTACTTTAGGATTTTTAAATATTTTATTAAATCTAACTATTTTTTCTTTTCCTTTATTATTCATTCCAATTATACAACCTTTTTTTGTATCATATTCCGTTGCAATAATATGTTTAATATCTAACTTTTCACAAAATGGTCTTACTATAAAATCAAAAGATGCCGAAATAATTACATCATCATCTTTCTTTTGTTCTAAGTAAAATTGTTTAATTCTATTTTGATATCTTAAAACATAGTTGTTCATGTATTCATCTAAGTTTTTTATATATTTTACAAAACTAAACAATTCACTTTTAATAAGTCCAACATTACTCTTCTTAAATAAATACTTAATGCATTCTTTTAATCCTTTTACTCCACACCATAACACTAGAAATGGATGCTTACATAGAGAATACTTAATAAATTCTACAGAAGAATCTCCAGAAAAAATTGTATCATCAAAATCATATATATTCATAAATTACTCCTCTAATTGCCAGCATCTTATTTCTTCTAAATCAATTCCCTTTTCAACAATATATTCTTTATGTTCTTTTAATTTTTTATTCATTAAATTTCTAGTCATTCTAACTTCTTCGGTTTCTTCGACATATTTTAACGCATCTAACACTAAATTAAATCTATCTATCTTATTTTGAACTCGCATATCAAATGGTGTTGTTATTGTTCCTTCCTCATTATAGCCATGAACATGCATATTTCTGTTTTCTCTATTATATGTAAGTTCATGTATTAAATTTGGATAGCCATGGAAGGCAAATATTATTGGTTTATCTTTAGTAAAGTATTTATCATATTCTTTATCAGTTAATCCATGTGGATGTTTAAGATTACTTTGTAAACGCATCAGATCAATAACATTTACTACTCTTGTATTTATTTTTGGACAATATTCTTTTAATATTTTGGCAGCTGCTACCACTTCAAGTGTTGGGGTATCTCCAGCACAAGCTAAAATTACATCGGGATTTTTAGGTTTATTTGATGCCCATTCCCATATACCTAATCCATTTTTACAATGTACTTTTGCTTCATCCATAGTAAGCCATTGAATACTTGGATGTTTACTAGCTACTATTACATTTATATAGTTTTTAGTTTGAATAATATGGTCAAAACAAGATAATAAAGTATTTGCATCTACTGGAAAATACATTCTTACAGTGTCAGCTTTTTTTGTAGCCAAATGATTTAAAAAACCAGGATCTTGATGTGTATATCCATTATGATCTTGTTGCCAAATATGGCTTGTAAGTACATAATTAAGTGATGATATCGGTGCACGCCAAGGAAGTTCTTTAGTAACTTTTAACCATTTAGCATGTTGACTAGCCATTGAATCTATAATTCTAATAAATGCTTCATAACTATGCATAAATCCATGTCTTCCAGTAAGTAGATATCCTTCTAACATACCTTCACACATATGTTCAGAAAGATATGAATCAAATACAGCTCCATCACTTGCTAAAAATTCATCATTTGTATAAGTTTCAGCATTCCACTTTCTTTTTGTTGCTTCAAAAACATAATTTAATCTATTAGATAATGCTTCATCTGGGCCAAATATTTTAAAATTCTTTTTATTTAACTTAACTATGTCTTTAATATAAGAACCTAATACTCTCATATCTTCAGCTTTAGTAATTCCTCTTACTACATCAATTTTGTAGTTTGTAAAATCTGGAACTTTTATATTTTTTAAAAGCATTCCACCATTAGCATACAAACTTGCACTCATTCTTTTTGTTCCTTTTGGACACATTGCTAATATATCTTTATTAATAGAACCTTTTTCATCAAATAATTCTTCAGGTTTATAACTTTTTAACCATTCTTTTAAAATATTTAAATCTTCTTCTGCATCTTTAAAGTTAACTGGTACTTGATGGGCTCTAAAAGTTCCTTCTGTTTCTAAATTATATAAAACTCTTGGACATGTCCATCCTTTTCTAGATATAAATATAATCATTGGATATCTAGGTCTTACAAATTCTTTATTCTTCTTAGCATCTTCTTTTATTTTCTTGATTTTTTCAACAACTTCGTCCATTGCAGATGCCATATCTTCATGATAGTGTTCATTGTCAATAACATTAACTACTATTGGATCCCAACCACATCCTTTAAAGAAATTTATTCTTTCTTCGTCGGTAATTCTTGCAAATACAGTTGGATTTGCTATTTTATATCCATTTAAATGAAGTATTGGAAGTACTACTCCATCTTTTTTAGGATTAATAAATTTATTACCATGCCAGCTAGTTGCTAAAGGCCCAGTTTCTGCTTCTCCATCTCCTATAACACAAGCTGCAATTAAATCAGGATTATCTAAAACTGCACCAAATGCATGAGATAAACTATAACCAAGTTCTCCACCTTCATTAATTGAACCAGGAACTTCTGGTGCTACATGACTAGATGTTCCTCCAGGAAATGAAAACTTCTTAAATAATTTTTGTAATCCTTTTTCATCTTTAGTATATTCAGGATAAACTTCACTATATGTTCCTTCAATATAACTATTAGCAATCATTGCTTGACCACTATGACCTGGACCAGATATATATATCATTTCTAAATTGTTCTTAGTAATAATTCTATTTAAATGTGTATAAATAAAATTTTGTCCTGGAGCACTTCCCCAATGACCAACTAATTTAGATTTTATATCACTACTCTTTAGTTCTCTTTTTAAAAGTGGATTATCTTTTAGATAAAGCATCGCAACTGACATATAATTACAAGTTCTAAAATATTTATCTAATAATTCCACTTCACTTTTTGAAATTGCTTTTTTCATATTATCACCTATCATATATTATTATAAATTAAATTTTAAATTAGTACAATTATTTAAAGAAAAAAGAAATATATTTGACTATATATTTCTTCTAATCTTCTCTTATTATTTTTAATTTTCTTGTCGGAATAAAGTTGTTTACAAATTTATATTTATCTCTATTTAATATATATAAATATCCAAATACACTAAAACATAAAGCTCCAATAAAATTAACTATCAAATCTTTCATTGTATCATTAATTCCAATGTCTAAATATCCACTCAATGTTGTTAATATTTCACCATTTTCTCCATAAATAATTGTTTTAGAAATATCATCCACTTTAATAACCTTATTAGTTTTTGTCTCATCTAATTCCACTGTATTAATTTCAGAAATTAAAGTATCTTTTTGCATATCAAATCCTAATAACTGATCAGCACTATACTCAAACACTTCCCACATAACGCCTACAGTCATTGAAAAGCAAAATGCTACAATCGAAACAAACAATGGCGACAATTTTATATCTTTAATATTTCCATTTAATAAATCTATTAAGGCAAAACCTATTCCTGCACATATAAATCCGTTTATTGTATGTAGTATTGTATCAAAATGAGGAATTCTTACATAAAAATTATTAATTTCACCAAGTATTTCTGCCGAAAATATAAAACACAACACTATTATTTCTAAAGTACTTGGTATAGAAATCTTAAATTTAGATTCTATGAAAAAAGGAATCAAAAATAATACTAAAGAGAACAAGCATAAAAAGGCATTGTCCCATTCTTTTAACATAATTTGTCTTACAAAAGTCAATAATACTAATATTCTTAAAACTGTATATGCTATAAAAGACTTTTTATCAGCATCCATATAGGCTTTTTTTAATTTTTTATAATATTTCATAATACTCATCCTTTATATAAAGTATTATAACATAACTATTTTTGATTGCACTTTCTTTAATAATTCTTAATAATTTTATAAAAGGAAGAAAGATATGTGAGCATTCCCACAGTGCTCGTCTGTTTTCTTTTATTTTAATTTTAACATTTCATTTTGTTACTACTCTTTTTCATCAAGTTATATCATAAAATCTCCTTTAATATGCTATTAAAACATTTCAAAAAATTTCTTACAATACTTTCGACAAGAGATGTCAAAACTAGACAAATAAAAACCATAATTTCTTATGGTTTCCATTTACACTTTGCTTAAACTAACAAACACAATCTACATAAGTATCTGATAAACATCTTATGCTACATAAACAACTACAATCCATTGTAAAGAATGAGTTAGTTGCTACATATGGATAAAGTGATGTTGTATCAGTATTTTCTGCAAGTACCCTAAATGTAGCACAACATCCTTCTATTTTTTCTACTCTGAATACTGTTGAGCAAGTTCCACCAAGAGGTTGTTCACTACAATTTGTTGTAACATCTTTACTTATTGGCATACTCCAAGGAGTACCATTACCACAACAAGTATAAAGCATTACTGGACGTGTATTACAAACTAAACAATTACTACCTCCACCAAGCATTGGTCTATCACAAGTGTCTAAACAATTATCTGGACATGCATTTTCTTGTAATACTAAAATGATACTTAAAATTTCATTAATACAATTACCAGAATTATTTGAATTATTATTCATATTTTCACCCTTTCATGTATTCTCATTATTAGTTTATGTTTAATTTTTAAAATAGTGAGTATCACTTTTAATAATTGCTATTTTGTAGTATAATTATTTTGGGTGATTAATTTTGAGTACAACAGTACAGTATATTATAATTGCCATTGTAATACTAATTATTTTAGCAGTAGCAATGAAACTTAATAGAAAAGATTTTGCTATTAAAGAAAATAAATTAATTGGTTACTTAGGTGGTAAAGATAATATCATAAATGCTGAATGTAATATGAGTAGATTCAAAGTAATACTTAGAGATGTTACTATTGTTAATAAGGATGCTATTCAAAGATTAGGTGCTAAAGGCATAGTGGAAATTGATAATCAATTAAAAATAATTTTTGATAAAAATGCTAAGCAATTAAAAAAATATATTGACGAAATTGTCTAATATATTTTTTTATTTTAAAATATTTTTTATTTCTTCTAAACTGTTTACTCTTAAATTATTATTTTCTAAAGTTAATGTAAATTTTGTATTACTACTTGTATAATCACAATTAGGAGCTTTTTCTAAAGAACCAATGTATTCACTATTATTACAATAATAATTTGTACTATTAAAATAAACAAAATTATTATCATATGATTCTATATCTAATATACTCCCTACATAAGTTTTATTGTATTCTTCTTTGTATGTTTCAATATAATAACTATTTTCATATTTAATTATTTTCTTTAATTTCATAAATTCATTTACTTCAGATTTTTTCAATGTATCAGTCACAAGCATAAAATTTGTTATTCTTCTATAATTATTATAATTATTGATTGAATAATATTTATATGACTCATCACGATTTCTTTCATATTCCAAAGAATTTTTCTTATTCAATAGCTCAATAGTTTGAAAAAACAAATTATTCCCTTCATTTAATACAGTATCATAAGTGAATCTATTAAATATATATTCAACTTTTCTATCTACTTTTAAATCTCTATTTTTGTAAACATTAAAAATACTTATACCTATTATTGCTATTATTAATAAAATAAATATTATTAAATTTTTTCTATCATTACTATTCATACTAATCACTATTTCATAATAACAAATTATTAAAATCTATTCAATTAAATTTTTGCTATATCTGTAATATCAGATATTTTAATTAATTCTCCATCAATAGTTATTAAATGCGAATTAGTTTTTCCTACTATTATTTTTTCTTCCATTTTATCTTTAAAATCTATTTTTACTTTACTTTTATAAACATGCGTTGATGAAGAAAAAATATTATTAATTTTTCTAATTAAACTTAAATTATCTTGATGTTTTTTAGGTATATCTCTATCACTTCCATAAAATATGTCTTGGGTATTATTAATATTCCCTTCTATTTTATTAGCAAATACTTTAGGCAAATCTTTCAAGTTTATCCCTCCACAATATATTTTATGATAAATGTCTATATTTTGAACCATACTAAAAATATGAGAAAAATTAAAAATTATAATTTAGTTTTATTTATTCCTCTACTTATATTAAATATTATAAGTCTTTTTAATATGATTAACTCTAAATATATAAGTACTGTTTATAATAATGCTTTTATTAAACAATTAATTTGGTTTGTTTTAGGTTATATAATTCTTTTTCTATTTCAAAGAATAAAAATTAAAAATATTTTTAAACACTCTAAATATTTGTATTTATTCTCTTTATTTTTACTAATATTAGTTTTATTTTTAGGTAATGACATTAATGGTGCTAAATGTTGGTTGAATATTTTTGGCTTTTCTTTTCAACCGAGTGAGATTATGAAATTGGCATTACCATTATATTTAATAGAAATTGCTACTAATTCAAAAAAAGAAACCGCAAAAGATGAATTTCTATTAATTACAAAACTATGTATTATTACTTTAATTCCATCTATACTAGTATTTTTAGAACCAGATACTGGAGCTATTATTAATTATTTAATAATTTTATTAGTTATATTATTTTATATTAAGTTAAATAAATGGTGGTATATATCTTTTTTCAGTATATCTATATTTTTAGTAATTATTTTCTTTATTATGTATTTCTTTTTTCAAGATTATCTAGTTAATTTGATTGGTACTTCTCTATTTTATCGAATGGATAGATTAATAAATTTTGCAAATGGTTCTAGTTATCAATTAGAAAATGCACTTATAACTATTGGCTCTTCTTCTTTCTTCGGAGAAGGCATTAATAAAATACTATTATATATACCTGAAGCCCCAACAGACTTTTTCTTTGCTTTTTCTATAGGCAACTATGGTGTTTTTAGTGCCATTATAATATTAATTTCTTTTTTAATTATTGATTTATATTTAATTTACAAAACAAATAACTTAAAAAATGTAAAATACAAAATGTTTATCACTTCTTACTTAGGAATATTTATTTTCCATCAAATTTATAATATATCTATGAATGTTGGTTTACTTCCAATTATGGGAATTCCATTACCATTCTTATCTTATGGTGGTACTAATACTTTAATAAACTATTTATTTTTAGGTATTATTTTAAAATTATTCAAAGAAAAAACATCTATAAAATAGATGTTTTAATTTCAGGAAGAAAGATATGTGTGTTATCTTTCTTTGCTTATTTTAACGTCTTCATTGACGAGGAATTATCCTAAAATATATGGATTACTTGAGGATCCGTCTCCTCCTGTTAATTTTGCATCAGTTGTCAGATAGAAGACTGGGCGAACCGAAGTTTCATATAGAACCATACTATAGTCTATTCCGTGTGGACCGATTCCATATATAATAGATAAATCTGCATAACTTGCCATACCAGAACGAGACATTGTTAATTCTAATGAAGATGTATAATCAGAAGGTATTGATGGATTTAAATCATTGTTATATAAATACATCCATCCTGTATTTAAGGTACTACCATCTAATGTTATTGATCCAAGTGATAACATATAATCACTTACATACATCAACCCTATTTTAGCACTTACTTCTTTCCATTCGCCTACACTACAATCTGCTATTGTACTATCATTACGATAACATGTTTGGTTTGTCTTTGTACTTCTATTTAATTCATGTAGGTATATACTCTTTGGTGTATTAGAGACGTAATCTATTCCTAAACTTTCATCTGTTAATGTATTTGTGGCTATATAATCCCATTCAACTATTTTTTCTGTCCATGTTGTATCTTGCATATAACTATAATATGTATTATTTAAAAAATAATCGCCATTTAACCCTTTATATAAGTCGCTATCACCCCAGTCTACACTAGTTTGATAATCACTATGCCACTTATATGATGTATTCAATGTTTCTTTTTTTATTAATTTCAAGTGTTCTTTTCCATCACTATCCTCGAAGATTCCTATTATTCGGTACATATATAAGTCTGTATTTCCTGTACATGTTGTTTTATCCGTTGTTCCAAAACAAATATAATTATTTGGATTTTCTCCTACATATCTATATCCATCTCCTTCTAATGGACTATCCCACATTTCAGATTTTTGTGAAGCATATGGTGGTATACTAAAATACAAATAACAATAACTTGTATTTGTTGTATTTACACTTGCTTTATTATTCTCTTTGTCATATGTTAATGCATCTTCTATTCTATTTCCGTTTATATCTATACATCCTGACATTGATGCATTATATGTATATCCTGAAGTTGGCCATGTATTTGTTGTATCTTCTTTATATGTTCCGTCTTCTTGTTCTAACATTATCGCAAACATATTTGAATTATTTATATTTAAATTTACTTCATCTAAATTTGTATTTTTATTACTGAATGACTTGTACATCAAAAACAATGTACAGCTTTCTATTATCACTAACACCAATAGTACTATCACACATATTTTTTTGTTAACAACTTGCATAATCTTTCTTCCATTTCTATTTTATAAGGTAAGTATATATTACCCCCCCCGAAGTCAAATTTTTCTAAAAATTTTGTTGGTAACTTCTAACCACAAAAAAAGACTACGTTGTAGTCTTAATATGGTCTATATGGTGGGTAATAATAGTTATAATTATTATATCCATATGGTATTGGTCCTCCGTATGGTGGATATGGATATGGGGCAACATTATAAATTGGTCTTGGTCTTGTTAATCCTACTGCTGCTCCTCCAATTAAAGCTCCACCTAAGAATGGTAGAATAAAACGATTATTATTGTTATTTAAAGGCTGTACTTTATAATTGTTGTTTGGGTAATATATCATAGTATACCGTCCTTTCCCTATATACTATGAGAAAGATTTATTTAAACTAATTACAAATACCTATATTCTTTTTTTTAAAGCTCTTACTAATTCTGCTTGTTTCAATTTTTTTATTTGTTCATATTTTTCTTTAATAAGTTCTTTTTTTCCATCAATAACAAGTTCTGGAATGCTATATGAATTACCAATAATCATATCTGGATCTTCATCATCATAATATTCAACTACGTTTTCATCAAAATAGATATGAAATCCTTCACCTAAAAATCTATGCAATAAATGTTTACTTATATTTTTCCCTTCATCTATACTATCAATAGGAACAAACATATCTGGACTCCAACCTCCAGTACAATTAGTAAATACATAATTTACTTTAAATTCTAAAGGAATTCTTATATATGTTGTATCTTCTTCTAAACATATTTCTAAAAATCTTATTATAAAATCTTCTGTATTCCTGATTATTTCTTCTAAATACTCGTCTGAATATTTTTGTTCTAATAATTTTTTATTTTCTAATCTTTTCTCGGGAGTATTATCACAAGGATACATAAAATAATTTATTAAATACTCTTTATATTCATTAATATTAATTAACATAAAAATCACCTGAAATAATATTATACCATATAACAAAAAAAATACCATTATTTATATAAAAGGTATTTTCCAGTATATATTTCATTTGTATTAGACATCATTTCAAAATCTTTAGGTTGGACAAAATATATTTTTTTATTAAATTTATATATTTTTGATTCTTCTAGAAGTTTAGCAACAAATTGACTACAAACATATTTATTTTTAAAACATATTGGTACTTTAAAATATCTAAGTATTATTCCAATAAAATCATATTTATATAAATCTTCATTATCTTTCATATATATAATTTTTTCTTTAAGCTTATAATACTGTTCTTTAGTTACACTAATTTCAAAAATTCTACACTTTGTATCTTTAAATTTTTTAAAGAACATCCCATTTTTATTTTCTTCAACAAAACCACAATCAATTATGGAATTATATTTTTTTCTTCCAAAACTATATGTTGTATTACAACTTTTATCAAAAGATAATGCTATATGACTATATTTATATCTAGTTATAAATTTTATAAGAGTTGCAGGAATTGTTTTTGTATGCATTTGAATTATATAAATTTTATATTGCTTCATATTAACACTCCTGTCTATTTTAATTATAAAATATTTTCGGAATAATATAAATTATAAATTACGTGATTTTTTTATTTTTTGTCTTACTGGTAAATAAGCACATGCTAATAATGGAATACTCAATAGTAATAACCATACTATTGGTGGAAACATTTTTACAAATGTAAAATATTCATAAATAAAATCTGGTAATGATTCATTGAATATATAGTCTGTTCCAAGTAATCTATTTATTACAAATACTACTAAATAAACTATAACACTATATATTACAAATGATTTATATCCTTTCTTATCTACCGGATAATCTAGTACATATAAAGTATAAAAACTGCTTATTAATAAGAAATGATGACTTACAATAAGTAGTATAAATTCATACCTATCATAAGTAATATTTGGATCTTGAAATATAATAACTGTTATAGTACAAAAGAAAATTGCATAATATAAAGTATTAAACCAATTCTTTTTTTCTTTTAACAACATATATATAAAAGCAAAACCTGTAATATAACAATAATGGATAGGTAAATGAATATTTATATCAAATATATTAGTTAGTAAAGCTCCAGTTATATAAATTACCATATTACTAAATAATATTATTGGAATTATATATCTTATTATTTTATATTTTTTTAATTTATCTTTATATTTATAAATTATTAATATTATTAAAAAAGTTAATAATATTAGTATTAAATGTATTGGACCAAATAAAGTTAATGAAAAATTACTTTCTAGCCCAAAATAGTGTTTCATAAAAATTCACTGCTTTCTTATTTCTGTAACATTATAGCACATCTTTAAATAACTTAATATACTTATTTTTCTCTTTTTCTTGTTAACATATATTCTTCAATTGTTATCTGATGATACTCTTCTAATAATGCATTTCTTGCATCTTCAAAAAACTTATATAATCTTTTCTTAGTATCCAAATTAAAACAATCTATTTTACTACGTAAATCAAATCCAATATTTTTAATAAATATATTAAATTTATCACAAGCACTAATATTATCTAATTTATTTTCAAATACAACTTCTATTTCTCCATCTTCTTTTAATCTAATAGTCATTGTCTTCATATTTAATTCACTAATATCATCACTATCTATAACAAATTCTGTTAAATCTCCTAAAAAATTTAAAAAACATAAATATAATGGATCATATTGAGGAATTTCAAAAGATATAGAAGAATTATTTTTTAAAATTTCTACGTCATCTATCCAAGCGTCAAAACCATAGTCATCCCACATAGATAAACAAAAATCTTTAATGTATTCACCATCTTTAAAATATCTTTTTGTTATTCTGAAAGTATGCCCACAATAACTTTTAGTAATGTTCAAACTAACAGTATTCCCATCTTCTAATTTAACTTCTTTTTCCATAATTCACTTCCATTTAGTTTTTCTATTGTATCACATCTTTTTGCATTATAAAACTCGAACATCTCTGTTCGAGTTTCTAATCTATATGGTGCTTGTGGTGGGAATCGAACCCACATGGTTATTCACCGCAGGATTTTGAGTCCTGTGCGTCTACCAGTTCCGCCACACAAGCATAGGCACAAATTAATTATATCATAATTATTAAACATTTGAAGAAAAAAATCTGATTTTGCATCAGATTTATACCAATTCTTCTATTTCTTCTTTTTTAGAAAATAAGTTTTTTTCTTCATCATCTTTAGTAACAACTAAATCAGGAAGATCATTAATTGAGGATAGACCAAAACAATCTAAAAATTCTCTTGTAGTACGATATAAGTTAGGTTTACCTGGAAGTTCACTTTTTCCAACTACTCTTATTAAATCTCTACTTAATAATTTTTTTACAACATAAGCACTACTAATTCCTCTTATTTCATCAATTTCAATTCTTGTAATTGGTTCGTTATAAGCAATAATTGCAAGTACTTCTAGTTGAGCTTGAGAAAGTACGGCTTCTTTAGTAGTAACTAATTTTTGATAATATTCTTTATGTTCTTTTTTGGTAGTTAACTTAAATGTTTCACCTAAAAAACTAATTTTAATTCCTCTATTTTCGTTTTCATATTCACTTTTTAATTCAGTTAGTAAACTCCTGGCAGTACTTTCATCAATTTCTAACGTACTACAAATTTCTTTTAATGTTACTCCTTCATCACCAACAACAAAAAGTAATCCTTCTAAAACTCCTAATAACTTCATATGTTTCACATACTTTCTATTACTATTGTACTAAATATTTTATCTTGTTTTATTGTAATTTCCTTATTTTTACTCATATCTAAGAGTGATAAAAATGTTACAACAATATTTTCTTTTGTTACTATATCTTCAAACAATTCAGTAAATTCTAATCTTTTTCTAGACTTAAGTAAATTTCTTATTTCACTAATTCTTTCTTTAACACTAAATTCTTTTCTAGTTACTTTAGTTGTTATTGGCTTTTGAAAATTAATTCTTCTTTGCATTTCTAAAAATGCATTAACTAAATCATCTACAGATACATCACTATTAACTACTTTTTCTTCTACATAGTTCTTTAAATTTTCTGGTAACTTTGTAAAATAATCTTGTCTATTTTCTTCTAAAGTTCTAAAAGTATCAGTCATACTTTTATATCTTTCATATTCAATTAATTTTTCTCGCAAATCTTCTTCACTTTTAATTGAATATTCTTCATCTTCCTCTTCTTCATCCATTTGTTTATTAATTAACATTTTACTTTTTAAATGAATTAATTCTGAAGAAATTACTAAATATTCACTACTTGCATCAATATCAAATTTATCAATCGAGTTAATGAATTCTAAATATTGTTCAATAATATCACTAATATTAATAGTATATATATCCATTTTTGATACTCTTACTAAATGAAGTAATAAATCAAATGGTCCTTCAAAATCTTGTAATTGTAAATTCATAACTCCCCCTTAAATAAATTAGTTACAGCCAAATCCGTAAGTTTGCATTTCAAATTTAACTACTTCAGGAATTTCTTTATATCCGTAATAATATTTTTCATCTATTGTACTTAAATTAGCATTAGCCAAATCAATTGCCACTACCAATGTATAACCATTAAGTGTTCCATTAAATGTTGCACTCATACCAGAAATTGTATTATATGTTGCAGCTTTACTTTGATATGATGTATATCTATTATAGTAATTTGCATCAGTTACATTACTATCAGAAATAGTATGTTTTATAGTTTCCAATTCATCATTTCTAAATGTATAAAGTATTTCTTCTGTAACTTTCAAACAACGTAATATAGCTACTCCATTTTCATCAGGTGTTAATGATATAGCAGGATAATCTTCAATTGTTTTTTCTTCTAAAACAAGATAATAAAATGGTTTTGTTATGTCTAATTCAAAGCTAACTTTTGAAGATTCATTTATTGTATTAACATCTAATTTAACTCTTTCTAATAATGTTTTATTTTCACTATAAGTTTCTATAAAATATTTTTTTTCACTTAAATTTAGTTGTTTATTACTAGTGTTATTTACATCAAAAGTTAATTTGCCATCAATATAATTAAAATTATTTAATCGCATATCACCTTCTGTAATAACTAAATTAACATCGTAGATATTGTAGATTAATTCATTTTTTTCAGTATTATTATTTCCACCAACATTATTATCATTATTGCTTCCTGATAATCCTTCAATTGTTTCAGCAGAATCTTTACCAATTAATTTATTAATAAAAACACTAATATCATTTATGTAATAAACCACTAATAAGAAAGCTATAAAAATGAAAATTACTCTTCCTAAATTACTTTTCTTTTGATATGTATAACCAATTACTTGCGGTTTCAACTCAATATTTTCTAGTATTACATGTTCATTTTTCTTTTTTTTCGCCATATATTCACCCTAATAATTATTCTTTTCTAATTAAAGAATGTACTAGCAATTATCTTTAGTACATACTTCTGTTTTATTTTTACTATCAATTAAATCTTTAACTATTTTTTCTAATTCTACTATTTGGTCATCAGTTAATTTATCATAACCAGATTCTTGTGAATCAACTGTTCCAACATGGAATCCAGTTATTTCACCTTTTTCTACTGCTACTAAAGTTGGAGCATATAATCTTTTTTCATTTGTATCATATTTATTTCCAGCTTCATCTACTAAATAAAATTCTTCTAATTTTTCATCTAATAATTCAAGTAATTTATAATATCCTTTACTTCCTTCTCTTGTCTTATTTAATTTTCCTTCTTCTACTTCAAATGTTGAACGAATATTTAAAACATCTAAATAATATATAGTTTCATTTTTTGCTTCTGCTACTTTTGCAAGTGTTGTAACTAAACTACGACACCAAGGACAAGTTGAAAAACCAAAATAAATTACTCCTGTTCCTTCTTCTAAAATTTGTGCAGCTTTTGCTTCACTTACATATTTAACAGTGTTTTCATCACTTAATGTAACATTTACATAAGCTTTACCATTCATTTCATTAACTTTATCATTTAATTCCATATATTCACTTTGAAATTTAACTGCATCAGTTTCTTTAATATCATTGTTATTTATGATACCATAAACACATATACCTATAACACAAAGTGTTACCAATATTATTGATATTAAAATTATCTTATTTTTCTTTTCCATTTTTATTTTACCACCTAGTAAAATGGTACCACAAAAGACTATCTAATGCAAACAATTACTAATAAAAAAATAGATAATTATATCTATTTTTCGTATTTATCTAAATAAACATTTTTAAATTTTATAATACTTCCTATTAATAATATTATTGCAACTATAATTATTAAAAAGCCAAGTAAAATATTTTCTTTTAAAAGAGACAATCCTAAATATATAATAAGTAGAATAATCAAACTAAAAAATATAATTATTATTAAGATTAATGGATATCTTAACCATTTACTTATTTTTCTATTTTGGCTTATTTCTATTGTACCCTCAAAAATTAATTCAAATAAGAATTCAATCAATATATCTAGCATTTTAACCTCTTTTTAAGATTAGTAATTCCATAGCTTATTAAGAAAATTATATCACTTCCTAAATAAATAGATATTGCATAAAACATTAAATAAAATATATAAGGTATGCTTTCTTGAACTGTGCCATAAATTGGTAGGTGACTTATAAAATAAGGACTAATATAAAACATATTGAAAGTTTCGCCATTAAGAATACCCGAATTATATACAACAACATTTAAAACATTAGCAATAAAAACAAATATTAAAAACACTAAAAATCCCTTTAATACATTTGAATATTTCACTAGAACTTCTTTAGTAAATAATAAATAAATCGATACAACTAAACTACCACAATGTAAATACATTGTATGAATATTTACAAGTATATCGCTTGTAAAACAAGAATCTGGTAATATTATTGTCATTATACTTCCTAAAATAGTAAAATAAGCTATATAAGATAATAATGAATCTCTAACTTTTCCTTTTTTCAAAAACAAACAAATTAATGAGACATATATTGGTGTTGTACATAATTGAAAAGGTGCTGCATACCATTCGTAACTCCACCAAATATTATTAGTCACTGGATCATAATTAAATGCCCAACTTATTTGTTTTAATAATTCTAATATAAGTGCTATCACACCATAAACTGCTAATACTATTTTTAATTGTTTATCATTATATTTATTTCTTTTAAAATATAAAAATACTAAAGATATTATAACTAGTATTATCCAAAGGATATGAAACCAACCAAAAGGTTTTGGGGTATACATTTCTGTTTGTAATAAATATATTAATTTTTTACACCAATTCATAATAACTCCTACTATAAAATAAATCCAATTATCAAACCAACTATTAAACTTATAATTAAACCTATAATTTCACCTGTCAGTCCTTCTTTTATGTGAAACCAATAGTTTTTATATTCTGCTATTATATCTTCAGTACCTTCAAATATGAATTTTTTTGACTGGCAAAACCAACAAATATCAAGTATTAAAACATCATATACATTGACTATTGTCCATAATAAAAATGAATAGCCAAATCCTTCTAAAAATGTTTGATAACCATTTATATATTTTAATATTAAACTAATTATTACTATAATTAATAATGATACAAATAATTTAGCTCCTAACATATTCTTAGTAGTTGGAATTTGGTTTTTATATTCTTTCAACGATTTAACTTTTTCTTG
The DNA here is from genome assembly GCA_017441065.1 of Bacilli bacterium. GTDB lineage: Bacteria > Bacillota_I > Bacilli_A > RF39 > UBA660 > SIG200. The sequence goes on from JAFSAI010000033.1 coordinate 107,740, forward strand.
AATTTGCGGAGGATAATTATAAAGTGTTTTTATAGGGTTTTTAGACATCACTAAAACCATTAAAGTAAATAAAATACATAATATAATACTTTCAATTACGATAATCATAACAACAACCTCTATTTACAAAATCATTATACCATAAAAAAAGAAAATACAATTTTCTTTTTTATAACATTTATTATTTATTCTTCAACTTTTTGAATATTTATTATCATATATAATCCCATAATTATAATGGCTAGAGATACTCCCATACCAGTATAACCATTAATTTGTGTTAAATCATATTCTTTAGCATAAGTATCAAGTAATACAACTTGGGTAAGAACAATTGATGTCATTGCATTAGCAAAGTTTGTTATTTTAACAGCTTTTAATATAGGACTACTCTTTCTTTTATATTTTACCATACCATAGATAGACCAACTTATAGACCAGAAAGCATTGAGTGCCACTAAATAAGTTAAATATTCATGCATAGTAGTATTAGTTCCTTTATAATACATATACACACTTACAAAGAAGTACATTATACCTAATATAATCAATAATATTCCATTGTTTAAATAATTCTTATATCCTATTTTTTGTTTTTCCTTTTCTTCTTTGATACTTCTTTGTTTACCATAATCTCTAATTGAAAAAAATCTAGATAGAGACAAAACTATCAAGAATCCTGAGTTTACAAAAAACCATAATGAAGGAATTGTTAATGCAAATATTAATTTAATAAATGCTATTATTACACTTCCGATAGTTGTAATTATCAGCAAAAACATAGTTTTGTCTTTCTTTTCTAGATTGTTAAAATTTTTAATTAAATTTTTCACTATTTTTTATCATTTTTGATATAAGAATATACAGGGTAATTTAACACACAAATTATAAGTCCAACTACACCAGTTATGATACCTACTAACATATCAGTAGTACTAGCTTCACCAACCATAACTTTACTCATACCAAATCCCATAATTAGTGATCCAACAATACCTACTGCAAATGTAAGTACTAATCCCCAATTTATTGGTCCATGAGGTTTTCTTGGATGTTCTTTTCTATATATAGGTATAATACAAAGTAATATGATAAATCCAATTATTGATACTACTACGCCTTGTGTAAATAAATTCCATTCAGGAAGTAGACACATACACATACCTATAGCAAATACTAATCCTCCAATTGTTCCTAATATTATTTCTATTAATGTTTCTTTTTTCATTTTTTCATCTCCTTACTTATTACCATATTTACTATTAATTTCAGCTTGTATTTCTTCAGTTGTTTTTGAATATTTTTGTTGTTTAGAAGCTACTTCTTCTTGTTCTTTTTTTATTCTTTCTTTAGCTTCTTCAGTTGTTTCTCCATCTTTTTTTAAGAAAGTATCTACAAATTTATCTTCAATTTTTTTGTAGCCACCAACAACTGCATTTTCTATTTTTTGATATTCTCCAACAACAGTTTTTTCAATTTTTTTGTTTACATCCGTTAATTTAGACATATTTCCTCCACTCTATTAAAACAACACTTGTTGCTTTATTACAATTTTAGTATAATATTTATAAGATTTTAAAACAATCATCAATATAATGATTTTTGTTGGAATAATGGAGGATGTATGAATATAGCGAATAATAAAAGAAAAAAAGAATCACAAGAAAAAATTGAAAAAGTTTTTGTAGAAATGATTCAAACTAAAGAATTAAATGAAATAACTGTTATGGATATTTGCAAAAAAGCTAATTTAAATCGCTCTACTTTTTACTCTAACTATTTAGATGTATATGATTTAGCAGAAAAAATTAGAGAAAAATTAGAAGAAGACGTTCAAGATTTATATAAAGATGAAATAAATAGACAATATAATAGTAATAATTTTTTGAAACTTTTTTATCATATTAAAGAAAATCAAATATTTTATAAAACTTATTTTAAGTTAGGATTTGATAAAAGTTCTATTATAAAATATTATGATTATAATCAAGCAGAAGAATATTATAATAGTAATTATATTGATTACCACATTACTTTTTTTAAAGCTGGATTAAATGCAATTATACAAAAATGGCTAAATAATGAATGTGCCGAAAGTCCAGAAGAAATAATGGAAATTATAAAATTAGAATATAAAAAATAAGAGTTACCTCTTATTTTTTTTAATTTTTGTCTTATAAAACCATATAGCAAAAACAATAAATGCTACTATTAAAAGTATTAGTATTATATGTGATGCTTGATCTATTATATTTATTATTATATCTTTTTTATCACCAGCAAATGCTCCCACACATATAAGTGCTGTATTCCATATTAAACTACCAAATAAAGTATATATTAAAAACTTTAGAATTGGCATATCACTCATCCCTGCTGGAATACTTATTAAACTTCTAACAATAGGTACAAATCTACAGAAAAACACTGTAATGTTTCCTTTTGAATCAAACCATTTGTCAGCAGATTCAATATCTTTTGGCTTTATTCTAAGCATTTTACCATATTTACTTTTCACTATTTTTATAAGTGTTTCTTTATTTAATAATTTACCTATAAAATATAGGATAAATGCACCGATTAATGAACCTAGTGTTGATGCTATTATAACTCCTAATATTGTTAATTTGCTATCAATAGTCATAAAGCCACTAAATGTAAGTATTAATTCGCTTGGTATTGGTGGAAATACATTTTCAATCATTATTAAAAAGAATGTTCCAAAGTATCCCCACTTATTCATTATTTCTATAATAATACTTTCCATTATTAATTTCTCCTATATTATTCCTTTTCTAAATCTATATCTTCATATGCTCCTAAGTCATATGTTTCATATCCTAAATTTTTTAATATTTCATAAGCATATTTACTTCTATTACCACTCTTACAATAAACAAATATTAATTTAGTTTTATCTAATTCTGTTTCTTCATTTATTTCATCATATGGTATGTTAATAGCATCTTTTATATGCCCAGTACTATACTCTTCTTTAGTTCTTACATCTATTATTATATATTCATTTTCTGCCATTAATTCTTTCATTTTCTCATTATTTGATTTTCCACATCCACATAATAGTAATGTCATTATTAAGATTGTTATAATTTTTTTCATAAATTACCTCACATTCGGTTCATAACTATTATATCAAATTTTTGACATAAAAAAACTAGATATTTCTACCTAGTTAATTTACTATTGGTAGCGACGGAGGGATTCGAACCCCCGACCTGTCGGGTATGAACCGAATGCTCTAGCCAGCTGAGCTACATCGCCATCTCAAATAAGCATATTTAATATAACACAAGTTTTGAATTTTGACAACAAAAACAAGACATAATTGACAAATTTCTTAAATATAGTATAATAATTATGCAATTAATTTGGCAGTTATTTTATTTGACTATAAAGTGTTTCTTCAAAAAATAAAGTAACTTAGACTGCCTAAGTGAAATTATAGAAACTCCCTATAGCGCGGATAAGATAAAATACAAATATTGTAATATATGGAAAGGAGAAATTATAATGGCAAGATATACTGGTCCAGCTTATAAAAAATCTAGAAGATTAGGATTCTCTACTCTAGAAAATGGAAAAGACTTAGCTCGTCGTCCTTATGCTCCAGGTCAACACGGAAAAGATCGTAAAAAGAAATCTAGTGAATATGGTGTTCAATTACAAGAAAAACAAAAAGTTAGATTTATGTATGGTCTTACTGAAAAACAATTCCATAAAGTTTTTGATAAAGCTCAAAAAATGCAAGGAATTGCTGGTGAAAACCTACTTATGTTACTTGAATCTAGACTTGATAACTTAGTTTATCGTTTAGGAATGGCTAGAACTCGTCGTGCAGCTCGTCAAATCGTTAACCATGGACATATTTTAGTTAATGGTAAAAAAGTTGACATTCCTTCATACAGAGTTATGCCTGGAGATGTTGTAAGCGTTAAAGAAAATTCATTAAATCATCCAGCTATTATTGCATCATTAGAAGATAAAGCAGCAGTTCCTGCTTACTTAGAATTTGATGCTAAAAAACTTACTGGTAAATATGTAAGATTACCTGAAAGAAGCGAATTAAATAGCGAAATTAATGAACAATTAATCGTTGAATTCTACAACAGATAGTAGCAAAAAAGATACTTATAAAAGTATCTTTTTTTATTGTATTAATTTTCTAATGGTTTTAAAATTAATACACTTCTCTCTTTTAAATCTAAATATTTCATAAATTTCAAAATATCTTCATATTTTATATTTTCATATATTTCTTTAAGATTATTAATTACATCTCCATAAAATAATATTTCAGATTGAATAACACTATTAACAAACTCTACATCTTCATACTCTAAAATAAGAGATGCTATATTTGCTTTCTTCATTCTTTCAAATGTTTTTTCAGTCAATTCGATATTCTTTAATTTTTCGTTGAATAGATTTAATATTTCTTCTTTATAGCTACTATCAATAGTGAACATTATTATTACATAATCATCAAATATTTCATTCATACAAGACATACTATTAATAAGTTCTTTTTCTAATAAATTATCTTTAAAATCACTAGTATTTCCAAAATTAGCTTTTAATAATATTGATAAAAATATTCTTATATGTAAGTCATCATATTCTTTTAAAATATTCTTAGGTATTTTTATACCTATTTTTATTTTTTTACTAGTAACATTTATATTTAGTTCTTCATAATCTTTATTAACTTTTTTATTTTCTTTTTTTATTACTCTTACTGGATTTAAATATTCTTTAAATTCTTTTTGGTTTTGATTTTCTTTTACTGCTTCCATAATTTCATAAGGGTTAAAATTACCGGTAACTATTAAAAACATATTTTCTGGATGATAAAAAGTATTAAATACTAATTTTATATCTTCTAAAGTAATCTTTTTTATATCTTCTTTAGTACCAGTTATTAATTTTTTATGTTCATATCCATTAAATAAATTATCTAAATGTTTAAATAACATAACTGTATAAGGATCGTCTTCTCCCATTTTAGCTTCTTCAGTTATTATTCCTTTTTCACTGTTTACTATTTTTTTAGTAAAATAATCATTTTGAACAAAGTCTAATAAATGTACTATATTTTCTTTTGGATTTTCACTCCCAAACACTTGGTAATTAGTATAATTGAAAGTTGTAAAAGCATTGGTATCACAACCTGTTTTATTAAAATAATCATGAGCAGTCACATCTTTTCTTTCATTAAATTTGACATGTTCTAAAAAATGGGCTACTCCAGCAGGAGTTTTATATGTCTTGTTTCCTACTTTAAATTCATTATGAATGGAACCATATTTAACAGATAATGTTCCATAAAAAGTATTTACTCTTTTATTTACCCACATATAAACTTTTAATCCATTATCACACTCATCATAATAAATTTTTTCATTTAATCCTTTTAAATTAATCTCAGTCATTATCATCACCTGCATTTTGAACATATACTGTATTTAATGATAAACTTTCTCCACATTTCATTAAATCTTCTCTTGTAGTTTTATTTATTAATTCTATTCTTTCATCTATAAGCGGTAAATTATCAAAAACATTAAATACATAATTATTTAAAATTGATACATTGTTATCTAATCCCATTTTTAATGAGAATGTTAAGTTCTTTTTAGCATCTTCGATTTCATTATCACTATAATCTCCCTTAACCATTTCATTAATACACTTTTTAATTAATTTTTCTGCTAATTTAACATTTGTTTTATCAAGTGATACTTCAACAATTAAAAGTCCATCATATTTTAAATATAGACTTCTTACTCCATAACATAGGGAATTATCAGTTCTTAAATTTTTATATAATTTTGAAGATATTCCACCTGATCCTAAAATATAATTAAATACATGGAATGAAGTGTTTTTTATTTTTTTATCTAAATTATTAATATTATAAATCATAACCAAAGTACTTTGAACAAAGTTAGAATCTTCATTATGTTCTATAACTTTTTTTCTAGACTCATTATTAACTTCAATTGATGGTCTACTTAATTTAATAACTCTATTCTTAAAATTTTCTTTAATAATATTAGTTACTTCATCAGTATTAATATCTCCAATTACAAAAATATCACAATTAGAATGATTAAATAATTCTTCATAAGCATCATATAAACTGCTTGGCGTAATTCTTTCTAAATCATCTAGAGTTCCCAACACTTTAAATGAAGATGGTGATGTTTCATCCATTGTTTTAAGCGCATTAATTATTGCTAATTTATCAGAATTTTCTTTAATACTTTCTATTTCTTCTTTCATTCTTCTTTTAACAATATTAAAATTAGTTATATCAAATTCTCTTGTTTTCACTTTAGGATTATTAATTACTTGAAAAGGAAAAGTTAATACTTCTTTTAAATAATCTTTTTCATTAATAAACTTAGGAGCAATAAATTCAATAATAAAAGATGAAGTAAATAAATTACCAACTTTATTGGTTACTCCATAAAAATTAGCTTTATATAATTCTTCTAATCTTATTGCAATATCTTTTCTTCTTTGATAATACTTTGAACAATCTGTTAATAAATCACATAAAAAAGTAAAGACTGGCATTTTTTCTTTTTCTACTTCTCTACTAAAAATTATTTCCATTCTCACAGTTTTAAATTTATCCGTTTTTATTGTGTGAATGTTATAAGATTTACAGTCATACTTTCTATATTCCATAGGACACCTCTAATGTTATTATAGCACAATTAATTTTATTTATGAGTAATCTACAATAAAAAAGCAAAGTGTTTATAATCACTTTACTTTGATTTATTATATTGTTTAATTATATAATCATCAGTCATTCCAGCCAAATAATCTAAAACAATTCTTTCATTAGTATTACTGTTTTTATATTCATCATTCATACTATCTAAATAACTTGTATATATAATAGATTCTTTATTTTGATTATTTAAATCACTTAAATAAGTATTATATAAAACATTAAACATATCTTTTATATTATTAAGTTCTTCTTTAGTATAAGCTTTATTATAAATATTTTCATAATTAAATTTCTTTAAAGATACAATTGCATTATATACTTCATCACTTAATTTAATATAATTTTTATTCCTACTATTATTTATTATATCAATAATTATATTATTAACTATTTCTCTATTACTTGTACCTAATATATTAGATATACTTTTTGGAATATCTTTAAAATCTATCATTCCCAGTCTAACAGCATCTTCTATATCTTTTCCTAGATATGCAATCATATCACTTATTCTTACTACACAACCTTCTAAAGTCATTGGTTTTAATGTTTTTAAAATATTTTTATCATAGTAAGACGATTTATATTCTTCTAGAAATTCTTCTTTAGTCTTATTTTTAGGATGATATTCTCCTAGAGCAAATTCTCCATTATGACACATAATTGCATCTAGTACTGGTAAAGTAATATTATATCCTTTTCCATAATTTTCAATATTCATAAGTATTCTTACACTCTGAATATTATGATTAAAATATCCTTCATTATGTTCTAAACTTATTTCGTCTAATATTCTTTCTCCTACATGGCCAAATGGTGTATGACCAAGATCGTGACCTAAAGCTGCAGCTTCAATTAAATCTTCATTTAAATTTAATGCTCTACCAATAGTTCTTGCTATTTTACTAACAAATTGAACGTGTGTCATTCTTCTACTTAAATGATCATTATCGCCATGAGTAAAAACTTGAGTTTTATCCAAATATCTTGTATATGATAAAGAATATATAATTCTATCTATATCACGATAAAAGCTTGGCCTAAAATCATCTTCTTCAAGGTTAAATCTTATACCTTTTTCATAAGAACAAGCATATAAGCTTAAGCCCTTTATTTTCATATTCTCATATACTTCTTTATTTCGCATTAACTTCTTCCACTTCTTCAAAACGATATTTTTGTTTTACTTCTGGATATTTTTCATGATCAACTTCACTGTTAAACATATCATAAGGTCTTGCCCACTTTAAATTATCTCCATATAATTCTTGATAAATTACCACTTTTTTATATTTTTCATCATTATTAGATTCAGAATCATTAACTATATCAAGTACAATACATAACATTCCCTTAAAATGTTTATATATTTTTCCTATTTTTATTTCTCTCATATTATACCTCCATATTTATGTAATTTAATTATATCACACAATTATTTAACGCAAATAAAAAAGTCTTAAGTTTTATCTTAAGACTTATATTTTATAAATTAGGTGTACTAATACATTTTGTTTTTATTGTACTTGGCATATATTTTGTAGTATATATCACATCTTCATATACCACATCTTTTGTTCTTACATAATATTCATCATTATGCATTTCAATTCTATAACTATAATTATTACCAACTTTTGTAACTGTTATTGTTCCTTCATAATCATCATAACCTTTAAGATATCCTGCATCTTCTAAGTTTTGAAGAGTAAAACAATAAGTATTTGCATTTTCCATTGTATAGTAATTTGAACTAGAACCAATTGTTATAAAACTTACTGCTTGTGATGCTGCTTCAATAGCGTTATTCGCATCAGTAATAAAATCTGATTCACCATTAATATTCATTAATTCACCATATTTTGTTCCTTTTAATCTGGCTTCAAGATTACTTGTAATAGTATTCATATCTTCTTCAGTCATGTTATTATAATTTAATGTATTATTTGTATTTATATTTGCAATATTAGCTCCAACAGTCATTTTAGTTGTATTAGTAACTTTAATTGATTCATTACCGTAAGACAAATCTACAACTATTTTTGTTTCAGTTTCTGTATCACTAATATTGTTGATGTTAGATTCAAGATTAACTACTATTTTTTCATCTCCACTTACTTCTAGATTAAATTTAAAGTTCATATTAGAATTATTATTTACATATGTAATATTACCTTTAAATAATTCATTATCTACAGATACAAAATCTATATTAATGTTATTTGTTTCAAAAGAGTTTACAGTACCATTAGCAATTACTTCTTCTCCTTCTTTTATTGTTAATTTTGTATTATTTATTTCTATAAACATATCATCAATTGCAATTAATTTGTATTCTTTATAATTAACGAAATATGCTTCATCAACAGAATTTTCTTCTAATGCTACTTTAACTACATTACCAAGTAATCCTTTAGTATATATAGAAATTCTTAATGCTCCTGATGGTTCTTCAATAGAACTTATTTGTTCCTTAGCACTATTTAACATTTCTACAAATTCTGATTTTTCTATTTCTCCTAAAGAAACAATTTCATCAATTAATTTATCATCGTTAAGTATTCCATCTATATAAGTTTTTGCTATAACTTGTAAATTGTCTTTGCTAAATTTTAATGACATTTTATTTGCACTAACTGATTTACCATTTACATCAACTTTTGTATTATCTTTTTCATAGTCTACTTTTTCTAATACTTCATTTGTAATTTCTTTAAACTTAGTAACTATATACTTAATATCATCTATATTTTCTTCAGAATATAAATCTTCTAATTCTGTAAATATTTCATTAATACTCATTCCAGTATTTTCTTTTATGGTATTATCATCAAATAAAATTACTTTTTCAAATAATTCATGTAAATCTACATAAACATTATTATCTTTTACATTAGCATTAACATTAATTAATTTATTACTTCCTTCAAGAAGTCCAAATTCTGCTTCTGCTTTCTTGTTTTTTATATCTAATCCTAATGCATAGTTAAATGTTTCATTATTTAAAAATGTATATTCTTCAATATTTGTATTTATTTTTACATTGCCTTCATATAAATATGATTTATCTAAAAACTCTGGCGCTTCTATTAAAGCTGTTTCCATACTTTCAAAAAATGAATTACTTATTTTTGTAAATATTGTTTTAGGATTATTAATTGTTAATAAATAATGAACTCCTAATCCAATTAGTAAAACTACTATTAAACCAATGAATATTAGTAGTTTAGAATTTTTATTTTTCTTTTCTATTATAATACCATTATTATCAAAATTAGATGGATTAGTATCCAAAGTTTCAATAGGATTTATACTTACATCTAATGTTTCAATATTTGTATTATTTTGATTATCTTCAATCATACAACTCACACCTCTATTATTCTATTTCTAGATTAACATATCACAACTATTTTTACAATATTTTTACTAAAAAAAACTTAACCAAAAGGTTAAGTTTTCAATTATTCTTCTGTAATTACTTCTTCATCATTAGATAAGAATTTTTCTTCAAGTACTTCAGAAGCATCATCTTCAAGTAATTCTTTTTCAAGTTCTAATTCGATGTCACTATATTGTTTAGCACCAGTACCAGCTGGTATTAATTTACCAATAATAACATTTTCTTTTAAACCAATTAAGTTATCAACTTTACCACGCATTGCAGCATCTGTTAAAACTCTTGTAGTTTCTTGGAATGATGCAGCTGATAAGAATGAATCTGTTTCTAATGAAGATTTAGTAATACCTAACATAATAGGATTTCCTTTAGCAGGTACTCCACCTTCTAAGATTACTGGTTTATTTCCATCAGCAAATTCTCTTAGACTAACTGTTAATCCTTCAACAAATTCTGTGTCTCCAGCATCAACAATTCTTACTTTGTTAATCATTCTCTTAACAATAATTTCAATGTGTTTATCGTTAATATCAACACCTTGTAATTTATATACATTTTGGATTTCTTTCAAGATATATTCTTGAGCAGTTAATGGATCTGTTACTGCAAGTAATTCTTTAGGTGAAATAACACCTTCAGTTAATTTATCTCCTGCTTTAACTTCATCACCAACAAATACTTTAACTTTCATATTGTAGTTAGTAATATGTTCTTTAACACCTGATGCATTTTCAATTACAATTGAATATTTTCCATTTTGTTCTTCTACGCTTATAACTTTACCTGTTATTTCAGCTATTGTAGCTTTAAACTTAGGAATACGAGCTTCAAATAATTCTTCAACTCTTGGTAACCCTTGAGTGATATCGGCATCACCACCATGGGCAACACCACCACTGTGGAATGTACGCATTGTTAACTGAGTACCAGGTTCACCGATAGATTGAGCAGCCATAATACCAACTGCTTCACCAGTTTCAACTAAGTTACCTGTTGCTAAGTTTCTACCATAACATTTTTGACAAACGCCATTAACTGTTTTACAAGTAAGTACACTTCTAATTTCTACTCTCTTAATTCCAGCTTTAACAATTTTAGCAACGATATTTTCGTTAATCATTTCGCCAGCTTCAAGAATAGTTTCTTTAGTTTCAGGATCAATAATCTTTTTAGAAGAATATCTTCCTAAAATTCTTTCTGCAAGTGATTCAATTACTGAACCATCTTTATCATTAATTAAGTCATATACAACTACACCTTGCATTGAACCACAATCATGTTCTTTAACAATAATGTCTTGAGCAACATCTACAAGTCTTCTTGTTAAGTAACCTGAGTCTGCAGTACGAAGAGCTGTATCGGCTGAACCTTTTCTTGATCCGTGTGTAGATAAGAAGAATTCAGATACTGATAACCCTTCAATAAATGAAGATGTGATTGGAATTTCAACGGTAGAACCATCTGGTTTTGCCATTAACCCACGCATACCTGATAATTGAGTAAAGTTTGAAATAGAACCACGAGCACCACTGTTCATCATCATGAAGATTGGGTTTTCATAGTTGTTATCAGTTATTACACTTAATTCATCTTTAACTTCATCAGTTGCATTTTCCCAAATAGTAATAACACTTTCATATCTTTCTTGTTCAGTAATAATACCTTTTTGATATTGTTTATTAATTTTTTCAACTTTTTGTTTAGCAGCAGCAATAATTTCTTGTTTCTTATCACTTCTAACAACGTCAGAAATTGAAACTGTAACACCTGCTACTGTAGAATATTTAAATCCTAAATCTTTTAATGCATCAAGCATTACTGAAGTTTCAGTAGTTTTATATCTTTTAAATACTTGAGCAATAATTTGACTTAGTGTTTTCTTAATAAATGGTTTTACTAATGGCATAGCAGCAACTGCTTCTGGAATATTAGTACCCATTTCTAAGAAATATTTACTTGGAGTGATACCTTCAATATTTTCTTTAGTACCTTCATTTAAATATGGGAAAGTATCTGGTAATATTTCATTAAATATAATTTTACCTACTGTAGTAACTAAATATTTATTTTGTTGTTCTTCAGTAAATAATTTATGTTTAAATGATTTTACCGGAATGGCAATTCTTGTATGAAGATTAAGTTCTCTTCTTTCATATGCCATTAAAGCTTCATTACAATCTTTGTATGCTTTACCTTCATTAGGTTCTCCTGCTTTTTCAATTGTTAAATAACAGTTACCTAATACCATGTCTTGTGATGGTGTAACGATTGGTTTTCCATCTTTTGGATTTAAGATGTTATTAGCACCTAACATAAGAATTCTAGCTTCTGCTTTAGCTTCTTCTGATAAAGGTACGTGAACAGCCATTTGGTCACCATCGAAGTCAGCGTTGAATGCTGTACAAACAAGTGGATGTAAACGGATTGCTTTTCCACCAACTAATTTAGGTTCAAATGCTTGAATACCTAATCTATGTAGTGTTGGAGCACGGTTTAACATAACTGGATATTCTGTAATAACTTCTTCTACTACATCCCAAACACATTCATCTCTTGATTCAATTAATTTTTTAGCGCCTTTAATATTATGAGCTAATCCTTTTTCAACTAAACCATGAATAACATGTGGTTTGAATAGTTCAATTGCCATCTCTTTAGGAAGTCCACATTGATACATTTTTAGGTTTGGTCCAACTACGATAACTGAACGACCTGAATAGTCAACACGTTTTCCTAATAAGTTTTGACGGAAACGACCTTGTTTACCTTTTAACATACTAGATAAACTCTTTAAAGGTCTATTAGATGCTGCTGTAATACTTCTTCCACGACGACCATTATCGAATAATGAGTCAACAGCTTCTTGAAGCATACGTTTTTCGTTTTGAACGATGATTGTTGGAGCACCTAATTCAAGTAATTTCTTTAAACGATTATTTCTATTAATAATTCTTCTATATAAATCATTTAAGTCTGATGTAGCAAATCTTCCACCGTCTAATTGAATCATTGGACGTAATTCTGGAGGAATAACAGGAAGTACTGTTAAAATCATCCATTCAGGTTTATTTCCTGATTCTTGGAATGCTACTAAAGCATCAAGTCTTTTAACAAGACGAATTCTCTTTTGACTTGTTGCATCTTCAAGTTCACGACGAACTTCTTCAATCTCTTTATCTAAATCTACTCTTTTAAGTAATTCTTGGATAGCTTCTGCTCCCATTCCTACTTTAAAAGTATTTCCATATTTTTCATAATATGCTCTATATTCTTTGTCAGATAATGTTTGTTTTGCTTCTAGTGGAACATTTCCTGGATCAATAACAACATAACTTACAAAGTATAATACTTCTTCTAAGTCTCTTGGACTCATATCAAGTACTAATCCCATTTTAGATGGAACACCTTTAAAGAACCAAATGTGAGAGCAAGGTGCAGCAAGCTCTATATGTCCCATACGTTCACGACGAACTTTAGAACGAGTAACTTCTACACCACATCTATCACAAACTACGTTTTTATATCTAAGTCTTTTATATTTTCCACAAGAACATTCAAAATCTTTTGTAGGTCCGAAGATTTTTTCACAGAATAAACCATCTCTTTCTGGTTTTAAAGTACGATAGTTTATTGTTTCTGGTTTCTTGATTTCTCCATAAGACCAACTACGAATCTTTTCAGGTGATGCGATACTAACTTTAATTCCTTTAAATTTACTTACATCTATCATTATTCCACCTCAATATCTTCTTCTATATCCCCAGGAAATTCTAAATCATCAAGTGAATCTTCTTCCTCTTCTGGTTCTTCTACATTTTCGAATGGTTCTTCATTTTCTTCACTATTTGGAAGTTCAATTTCTTCAATTCTGAATGGTTCATCACCATCTTCATCTTCTTCTAAGTCATTAAATTCTTGTACTTCATCATTATTGTCAACAACTTGAACATCTAATCCTAAAGCTTGGAATTCTTTAACTAATACTCTAAATGATTCTGGTACTCCAGCTTGGTTAACAAGTTTACCTTTAACAAGTGCTTCATAAACTTTAACACGTCCAACTATATCGTCAGCTTTAACTGTTAAGATTTCTTGAAGTACATGAGCAGCACCATAAGCATATAATGCCCAAACTTCCATTTCTCCGAATCTTTGACCACCAAATTGTGCTTTACCACCTAATGGTTGTTGTGTAACTAATGAGTAAGGTCCTGTTGCACGAGCATGTAACTTATCATCAACCATGTGATGTAGTTTAACCATGTACATTACACCAACAGATATTTTATGATCAAATGGTTCACCAGTACGTCCATTGTATAGAATAGTTTTTCCATCTGAATCCATACCTGCTTCAGCCATTTCTTCTTGAATATCTTCCCAAGTTGCACTGTCAAATACTGGAGTTGCATAATGAACACCTAATTTTTTACCAGCCATTCCTAAGTGTAATTCTAAGATTTGTCCAATGTTCATACGAGATGGAACACCTAATGGATTAAGCATTACATCTACTGGACGACCATCTGGTAAGTATGGCATATCTTCTTCTGGTAATACTAGAGAGATAACACCTTTGTTACCGTGACGTCCTGACATTTTATCACCGATTTGAATTTTTCTCTTTTGAATAATATATACACGAATTACTTTTGAAACTCCAGCAGGAAGTTCATCAGAATTTTCTTTTGTATAAACTTTAACATCATGAACTACTCCACCAGCACCATGTTCAACTCTTAGAGATGTATCTCTAACTTCACGAGTTTTTTCACCAAATATTGCATGTAATAGTTTTTCTTCACTAGTTAATTCTTGAACACCTTTAGGTGTAACTTTACCAACTAGAATATCGCCTTCTTTTACTTCAGTACCGATTTTAATAATTCCATCAGCATCTAAGTTTTTACGAGCTTCTTCACCAACATTTGGAATATCTCTTGTAATTTCTTCTGGTCCTAATTTTGTATCACGACAATCTATATCATAGTGATCTATGTGTAATGATGTATAAACATCATCTTTAACTAATTTTTCATTTAATATTACAGCATCTTCATAGTTATAACCATTATATGTCATGAATGCTACTGTCATATTTTTACCTAATGCAAGTTCACCATTTTCAGTTGATGGTCCATCAGCAAGAACTTGTCCTTTATGAACCTTATCACCTTTTTTAACTAATGGTCTATGATTAATTGAACTAGATGCATTAGAACGTTCAAAGTTAGCTAAGTAGTAAGTATCTTGTCCACTAGCTACTTTAACAATTATTTTTAAAGCATCAGCATATTCAACAACACCGTCTGCTTTACATACTACAGTTGATCCTGAATCTCTAGCAGCAATCCATTCAACACCAGTACCAACGATTGGTGCTTCACTTCTTAAAAGTGGAACTGCTTGACGTTGCATGTTTGAACCCATTAATGTACGGTTTGCGTCGTCAAATTCTAGGAATGGAATACAACTTGTTGTAATTGAAACTACTTGACTTGGAGCAACGTCTACATAGTCAACAGCTTCACGTTTAACCATAACGTTGTCACCATTATGACGAACTAGAATTTCATCTTCAACAATTTTTCCATCTTTATCTAGATTAACTGTTGCTTGTGAAATATATAAATCTTGTTCTTCATCAGCAGTCATGTAAACAATTTCTTGTGTTACTACTCCATCAACTACTTTACGATATGGAGTCATTATAAATCCATATTCATTTATTTTAGCATAACCAGCTAAACTTGTTATTAACCCGATATTTTGTCCTTCTGGAGATTCTATTGGACAGATTCTACCATAGTGAGATGAGTTAACGTCACGAACATCCATACCAGCACGTTCACGAGAAAGTCCTCCTGGCCCTAAACTTGATAAACGACGTTTATCAGTAAGTTCTGCGATTGGATTAATTTGATCCATGAATTTTGATAATTGTGATGAACCAAAGAATTCTTTTAACGCAGCAGTAACTGGACGAATGTTAATTAGAGTTTTAGGTGTAATGTTTTCTACTTCTTGAGTAGTCATTCTTTCACGAATAACTCTTTCCATTCTAGCAACACCAGTTCTGAATTGGTTTTGAATTAATTCACCAACTTGACGAACACGTCTATTACCTAAGTTATCGATTTCATCAGTATTACCAATTCCATCATGTAAATTTAAATAGTATGATACAGCTCCATAAATATCTGGAATTGTAAGTCTTTTTTCATCAGTAGTTGTATCAATACCAATTACTTTAACTACTCTCTTAGCATCATTTTTATCATATACTAAAACTTCTTGAATCTTGTTGTAATCATCAAGTTCCATATTTGTAATAGTTTCTTTTAAGTTATAACCATTTGCAAATACTTCTTTTAATGTTGCAAGTACTTTTTTATCAATTAAAGTATCTTTTTCTACAACAACTTTTCCATCAACTTTAATATTTTCTGCTAAAGTACATCCTAATAATCTTTCGCATACATTTAATTTCTTATTAAATTTATAACGTCCAACTTTAGCCAAATCATAACGGAATCTATCAAAGAATCTAGTTATTAATTGGTTTTTAGCACTATCTAGAGTGGCTGGTTCTCCTGGTCTTAATTTTTCATAAATTTCAATTAAGGCTTCATCAGTATTTTTTGTGCTATCTTTAGCTATTGTATTTGTTAAGAATTCATTTTCTCCAAATACACTTATGATATCTTCATCACTAGATAAACCAATAGCTCTTAAGAATGTAGTAATTGGAACTTTTCTTGTTCTATCGATACGAACATAAACTATATTCTTAGCATCAGTTTCAAATTCTAGCCATGTACCTTTATTAGGTATAATTTCTCCTGATATAATGTGACGTCCATTTTTATCGATTTCTTTCTTATAATAAATAGATGGACTTCTTACAAGTTGTGAAACAATAACTCTTTCAGCTCCATTGATAATGAATGTTCCAGCATCAGTCATTAATGGCATGTCGCCTAGGAATATTTCTTGTTCCTTAACTTCTCCTGTTTCATGAATGAAAACTCTTGCTTCTACTTTTAATGGTGCAGCATAGTTTACCATTCTTTCTTTTGCTTCTTTGATAGAATATCTTGGAGTTTCTAATGAATAATCTCCAAATTCTAAAGAAATGTTACCAGTAAATGATTCCACAGGAAATAAATCATCAAATACTTCTCTGATTCCTTTTTCTAAGAAGTCTTGATAACTTTTCTTTTGAATTTCTAACAAATCTTGCAGTTCTAGCGTATTTTTTGATTTTGCAAAGCTTCTTCTTTCGCGATAATCACCAAATTTTAAGGTCTTATAAGCCACGATATCACCCCTATACATAGATTTAAATTTGAAAAATATAAATACGTCACCAATTTAAAATTCTAACAACAAAAGTCGTTAAAGTCAACTAATTTTTGGCTGAAAGTACCCAAAATCCTTTACTTTTTTCAATTAATTCGCACGTACATATCTTTTCCAATTCTTTTTTTACGCTTTTCGCTCCTTGGTCTTTGGATATTACAAACCACAATTCCCCATCTTTATTTAATCTTGCTAACCCACCTTTAAGGAAATCCATAAGTACAGATTTACCTGCTCTTATAGGTGGATTAGTAATAATTAAATCATAATTATTTACTACATTTTCATAGATGTTACTTTCATCCACTGTTGCATCTACTTTATTTATTTCTATATTCATTTTACATAAATGAATTGCCCTCTTATTTATATCAAACATATCTACATGTTTATTTAATAATTTGCTTAAGGTTATTCCAATAAAACCATAACCACATCCGATATCTAAAATATTATTAAATTCTTTTTTATTAGTTGTTAAAAAAGTTTTTACTAAAAATAAACTAGCATAATCTATCTTATTTTTAGAAAAAACACCATTGTCACTTTTAAACGTAAAATTATTTTCATTCAAAGAAAAATTTATGTCTCTAAGCTCACTTTTCAAGTTTTGATTGTTGGTAAAATAGTGTTCCAATACTAAATTCCCCGTTTCTCGTATAAAATTAGTATAACATAATTGATAAACTGACACAAGAAAAAATTTTAGTGGTTATCTAGCATTTTTTCTTTATTTTCATATGTGTAACTTAGTGTATTAGAATTACTGATAACTTTATGTCCTAATTTCTCTTCTAAATCATTTCTTGCACTTTTAGCAACACCACCGCCAGCTGATGCTATTTTTCTATTTTCTTCAAAATTTGTTGGTTTATATTCTTTAACTAATTCTCTTGTAGCAATCTCTCCTAAGTCAGTAAGCGCTACTTCTATGTCTGTCATATTATCCCTTAGTGATTCTTTTCTGATATTTTTATACATTTTATATTCTCGAGCACTCATTCCTGACCAACTTTTATATATTTCATTTGTAAGTATTGCATATTCTACATCATTTTTGATTCCGTTATCTTTCCAAGTATGCATTAATTTCTTTCTATTTATAATTGCTTTTATTCTTGCTTCTATCCATTCTAATGTATATCCTTTGCTTATATAATAATTAATCATTTTATCTATACCTAATGATGGATCAAAAACATTGTCTA
>JAFSAI010000034.1 GCA_017441065.1 Bacilli bacterium
AATAATAGATAATTATGCAGATAAAAAATTATTAGATTTATTATCAAAAACAAATAAGAAAATAAAGATATATAGTAAGAATATGGACAAAGAATTAATAAGTAAATATAGTAGTCAATATAGCAATGTAGAAATAATAGAGAATAATACATTTCATGATAGATTTATAATTATAGATAATAAATATTTATATCACTGTGGTGCATCATTTAAAGAGTTAGGAAAGAAATGTTTTGCAATTAGTATTATTGATGATACCAAATGGTTAAAAATTATAAATGAATATTTATAATAGTTTATATATATATATTTTAATGGTGATCTTTATAAAAACTATTGGAATTATTATGAGAAATTTTCAAGAAAATAATAAAATATTTATTGGAACAAGAAAAGATTTATTCAGAAAATTATACGATTATAATGTTAAAGTGATTGGAATTCCTGTAGATAATGACTATGCAAAAACAATTGAATTAGTAAATGAGTGTGATGGAATAATATTAAGTGGTGGAGATAATTTTATAGATGAAGATTTTTTGCTAGTAAAATATTTACATAAAAATAATATTCCAACTCTTGGCATTTGTTTAGGAATGCAAACTATGGCTAGGTGTTTTTCTGATTTAGAGGAAGTTGATGTTGTAAATCATAAACTTAGTGATTCAAATGGTCATTATATAAATATTTACAAAGATACTTTATTATGTAAAATTATGAAGACGGATAGAATATTTGTAAATAGTCGTCATAAAAGTGCAATAATTGATACTAATTTATGTATTAGTTCAAGAGCAGAAGATAACATAATAGAAGCAGTAGAAGATAGTGAAAAAAAGTTTTTCTTAGGTGTAGAATGGCATCCTGAATCATTAGATGATTTATATAGTAAAAAGCTATTTGATTATTTTATAGATGTTTGCAATAAATATTGTTCCAAAATTTTCCCTTGAGTAAATTTATAAAAATTTATATAATAATAAGGCTCGGAGGGATACAGATGGAAAAATTAGATGTTTTATATACTGTTGATGATAAATATATAGATATTATGTTAGCTTCTGCCCTTTCCTTAATCATAAATGGAAATTTAAATGGCATAAGACTTCATATTATAACTAGCAATTTTAGTTTAGAAGATTATGATAAAGTAGAGAATGTTTTGTGTAAATATCCTAATGTAGAATTATATTTTTATGATATAGCAACTTTTGATATTGAAAAATATGGTATACCTGATTGGAGAGGAACACAAATTGCTAATGCAAGATTATTTTATCAAGATATATTAGGAGCTAGTGTTGATGAAATGGACAATTTATTATATTTAGATTCTGATACAATAGTAGTTTCTGATTTAAATGATTTAGAAGAATATAATACTAATACTATTAGTGCAGTAAAAGATGGTTGTTTTAAAAATTATTTAACTAAATTGGGCGGTTTAAGTAATTATTTTAACTCTGGGGTTTTATATTTTAATGTTAGCAATTGGACACAAGAGAGATATCAAGATAAAATAGTTCATTTTTTAGAAAATTGTAATGTTCCTTTAATGTATCCCGATCAAGATGCTCTTAATTGCGCTTTAGATGGTTCAATTGAAAGTTTGCCACTTAATTATAATTTAGGTGCTAATGCTTATCTTTTTGGTCCTAGGTTGCAAGTACATTACTATGGTAAAAAAAGTAATGTTTCAAATTCTGAAATAGTGGAAGCTAAAAAAGATCCTAAAATATTACATAGTACAGGAATATTAAGTATTAAGCCTTGGTCAAATAATAAAATAAATCCTTTTAATGATGAATTTATGAAATATATATTAATGGCAAATCCTGAATTTGAAAAAGTGGAGATTAGTAAATTAAAACAAATTTTAAGTGCATCTCCAATTGCTTTTAGGGCAGCGGTTATAGCTAAGGTTTATATGCCTGAACCTATCAGAGATTTTTCAAGAAAATTATCACTTTAATTAATGTAAAATAATTGAAAAGAATTATAAGATATGTTAATATTTAATCATAGGAGGAATGTATTAATGAATTGGTGGATTATATTAATTATAGTTGTAGTTTTATTAGTTTTATATGTGATTAGTGTATATAATAGTTTGGTAAATTTAAAAAATAAAGTTGAAGACCAAGCTAGTCAAATTGATGTTGAATTAAAAAGAAGATTTGACTTAGTACCTAATTTAGTTGAAACTGTTAAAGGTTACACAAAACATGAAAAAGAAACTTTAGAAAATGTAGTTAAAGCTAGAAATTCTTATGTTTCTGCTGATAATTTAGGAGATCAATTAAAAGCAGACGGTGAACTTACTAATGCTATTAGTAAATTATTTGCATTAACTGAAAGTTATCCTGATTTAAAAGCAAACGAAAATTTTATGAATTTACAAAATGAACTTTCTGCTATTGAAGAAAAAATTGTTTATGCTAGACAATTTTACAATGATTCTGTATTAATGTTAAATAATAAAGTTGAAATGTTCCCATCTAACTTGGTAGCAAAAATGTTTAACTTTACGAAAAAAGAATTCTTTGAAGCATCTAGTGCGGAAAGAGAAAATGTAAAAGTTAAATTCTAAGGCATTGTTAAATGCCTTTTTAAGTAGGTGATTAGGTTTGAAAAAAATAATATATATTTTATGTTTATTATTTGGTTTGTTTTTTACTATAGATGTTTATGCAAACGATATAAAAAAAATAACTATGGATATATATGTAGATAGTTATGGTAATGCTTATATAAATGAGGAATGGACTGCTAGCTTAAATAGCGGAACTGAAGGTTATAAAGCTTATGGAAATTTAGGAACTTCTTCTATATCAAATTATAAAGTTTCGATGAATGGTACTTCTTATACAACACTTAATAATTGGGATTTAGATGCTACGTTTTCTGAAAAAGCTTATAAAGCTGGTATGAATTATACTGATAATGGTGTAGAACTATGTTTTGGTATTTCTAAATATGGTACTAATACTTATAAAATGTCTTATACTATATCAAATTTCGTTGTTAGTACTAGTGATAGTGATATGATTTATTGGGAATTAATACCCAAAGATTTATCTGATAAACCAGAATCTGTTTATATAAAAATTCATAGTGATTTTAAATATGATTATAATTGGGATGTTTGGGGATATGGAAATTATGGTGGTTATACATATGTTCATGAAGATGGATTTATTGAATTAGTACAAGAAGATGCTTTAGATTATGATGAATATATGGTGGTATTGGCAAAATTTCCTAAAGGTACATTTAATACATCAACTGTGTTAGATAATGATTTTGAATATTATTATGATATGGCTGAAGAAGGTGCAACAGCTTACAGTGAGGAAAAATCAGGAATTTTGATGACAATAGTATTTATAATAGAAATAATTTTAAATATTATTCCTTATATTGTATTTGTTGTTGTATTTGCAGCACTTTATGGTACACCTAAATATGGTACTAAAAAATTAAAATTTGGAAAAGATGCAAAAAAAATAAAAGATGCTCCCTATTTTAGACATATACCTTGTAATAAAGATATATTTAAAGCTTACTGGATAGCTTGTCAATATGATTTAGTTAAAAATCAAACAGATTTTTTAGGAGCTATTCTTCTTAAATGGTTAAAATCAAAAAATATTGAAAATGTTACGACATATAGTACTTTTCTAAAAAAAGAAGAAAGAGCAATTAAATTGCTTACAAGTAATGGATTAACACCTATTGAAATTGAAATATATGATATGATGATGCTTGCTAGTAAAGATGGAGTACTAGAAAGTAATGAATTTACTAAATGGTGTAAGAAAAATTATAATAAAATATTAAAATGGTTTAATAAAGTAATTGATAATGTAACTATGGAATATGTATCTATGGGACTTATAACTGAAGAAAAGAAAACCTTTGGAACAACTTATTTAGTAAGTGATAGCATGAAAGAAACAGCGTTACAAATGGCTGGTTTAAAAAATTTCTTAAATGAATTTTCTAATATTAAAGAACGAGAATCAATTGAAGTTAATTTATGGGAAGAATATTTAATGTATGCCCAAATATTTGGTATAGCTAAAAAGGTTGCAAAAGAATTTAAAAAGCTATATCCAGATGTTATAACAGACGATTATTATAATGATGTTATATTTATTCATACAATTTCTTATAATGGAGTTAGTGCTGCAAGCGCTGCTAAACAAAGAGCTCAAAGTTATTCATCAGGTGGAGGCGGATTCTCATCTGGTGGAGGTGGAGGCGGTTCCTTCGGTGGTGGAGGTGGAGGCGGCTTCCGATAAGACAATTATATATTGTCTTTTTTTTGACTCTATTAATATTATGTGTTAATCTTTTATTATAGAGGATGGTAGTAATGGGCAGACATAATATAGAACATGATTTGTTAAAAATGTTTAAAAGAAAAGAACCAGAAGAAATATCATATATTATTTTTAAAATAGTAAATGGTCAATACAAATTTGAAAAATCATATTTAAATAAAATTCCAATTAATGAATTATTAATTCACCTAGAAAAGATAATTGTATTAGGAACTCATCAAACTAAACCATTAGATAAATTAGAAGATGGCTTTCAAGCAATATTGGATTTTGCTAATAACGTTAAAAATATAAAATATAGTGACATTAATAGAAAAAATATGCTTTCTTTACAATTTTCGTTAATGTTATTAAAAGAAAAAATAAAAAAAACAGCTCAAAAACATAAGTTAGGAACTAGAGCATCATGTTTATTTCTTGCCGGTATAATTTTTGTAACTATGTACACAAATTTAGTTCGTTCCAATGCTTCTAATGATATATTGATTGAGGATGAATTTGTTGATGAACTAGTGTTAGATGATTCATTAAAACCTAATATTGATGATTTAGCATATGTAAATAATTTACCTCAAAAAGAATTTGTTAATATGGATTTTCGCGCTCCGGTAGTAGTTGAAAAAACAGATGTTGAAAAAATTTTAGAAATGTATAGTTTAACTGAAGAAGAATTTAATATTATATGTGCGATAGCTATGACTGAATCTAAAACAGGATCTTATGAAGATACATATGCCGTTATAAACACTATTTATAATCGAACTATAAGTAAGACTTGGATTGATTGGATAAGTGATGTTCATGGTAAAGATGTGGGAAGAAGTTTATATTATCAAGCTATAACGCCAGGACAATTTGTTGTTTACGAAAACGGAAGATATAAAACGAATTTAGGCATTAGAGAAGGAGATTCTTACCAAGCTGTAATAGATTTTTTATTAACTAAAGAATTAAAACACGATTATTTATCATTTAAATCAAGTGATACAGATTTACGTAATTATGAACAATTTGTTGATGGTGGAAATAAATATCATAATAGAATGTTAGAAGAAGATAATGTTTTAATTGCAGAATCTTCAAATAAAAATTATCGTGGGTAATAACTTTTAATTGTTAAAATGTTTTGGTATAATATATTATGAGGATAGAGTATGAATTTAAAAAAGATATTAGTTGTTATTAATATAATTTTGGTAATACTCATAGGAATTTCTATTATTCCTAATTTTTTTGTTAATGAAAAAGATGAACTAAAAAATAATTCTTTGGCAATTATGATAGAACAAAGTGATGGATCTTATACAGAATATTATGGTAATACTTGGCCAAGGAATTATTTATTTAATGCTGAGAAGTCATTTTGTATGGATAATAATGATAATATAATTTCTAAAAAACTTGAATTTGATGAAGATGATAATATAGTTTCATTTAAAACATCAACTCAAACTTTTTGTAAATTATTTTTTGATAAAGAACCAGTTACGTATGCAATATATTCAACTACAGATTATTCATTAACTTTTGTTAAAAGCAAAAATACTATATCAGAAGGAGATACTTATGATGGTAAGAATGTTACTAAAGTTTTTACTGGATTTGAAGATAAAACTTTTTTTAGAGAATATGCTGTTCCTTGGGATGATTATAGATCTAATATAAAAAAAGTAGAATTTAAAGATGAAATTAAGCCGATTAGTACAGCTTATTGGTTTTACGGGTTTACTTATTGTGAATATTTTGATTTAGAAAAATTAAATACATCTAACGTAACAGATATGTCATATATGTTTTATTATGCGGGTATGAGACTTGATAAGACAAGTTATTTTTCAGATATATCTAATTGGAATACTAGTAAAGTTACCAATATGTCACATATGTTTTGGCTAGCTTTTTCTAATGTTACAGAATGGACTTTAGGAAATTTATCTAATTGGGATGTATCAAATGTTACTGATATGAATCATATGTTTGCAAGCTCATTTCATAATGTAGATGAAATAGATTTAGATTTAACATCTTGGGATGTATCAAATGTTAAAAATATGAGTGAAATGTTTTATGGATTTTGTGGTGAATGCAATAGTGTATCTTTAAATTTATCTGGCTGGGATACTTCACATTTGACAAATGCAAGTAGCATGTTTGCTGATTTCAATAGGTATGGAGGAGGAAATATTAATCTAAATTTATCTAATTGGAATACAAGAAATGTAACAAATATGTATTGGATGTTTATGCAAGCAGCGACTGATGCTGATGGAGGAACTTTTAATTTAGATATATCCGGTTGGGATACAAGAAATGTAACAAGTATGAATGGAATGTTTAGAAATATGGCAAGAGGAAATACTGCTGTAAGTATAAAAGGATTAGAAAATTTTGATACAAAAAATGTTACTAATATGTATGAGATGTTTTCTTATTTTGGTGAAGATGCCACAACAATAAATATTAATTTATCAAAATTTAATACTTCAAATGTTACAAATATGAGTGAGATGTTTTATAATTTTGGATATAATACTAAAAATTTGAGTGTTGGTGATTTATCTAGTTGGAATGTATCTAAAGTAACAAATATGTATCGTATGTTTAGTGGATTTGCTAGAAATGCGACAACTGTTGACATAGGTGATTTGAATAATTGGAATACATCAAGTGTTACAGATATGAGTTGGATGTTTGCTGCTTTTGGAAAAAATGCTACGAGTGTTAATATCGGTAAATTAGATAATTGGAATACCTCTAATGTTACGGATATGACAGGTATGTTTAGTGGATTTGGAGAATCTGCAACAACTTTAGTTAGTGTTGGGAATTTGGAAAAGTGGAATACTTCTAAAGTAACAAATATGAGAAGTATGTTTTATTGGTTTGGATTAGAATCTCCAAATGTTAAAATTGAAGGCATTTCTAATTGGGATACATCCAACGTGACAGATATGTCTAGCATGTTCAGTCAAGCAGGTAGATATAGTAATACGTTTGTTATAGATGATATTTCTAATTGGAATACTGGAAACGTAACTAATATGGAATCTATGTTTTCTGAAACAGGAAAAAAAGCAAATTATTATTTAAATCTATCAAAATGGAATGTTTCCAAAGTAACTAATTATTCAACATTTAATAAAGATGTTACATCTAAAGTTATCGCACCAAATTGGGTATCTTAATATTGATAAAATTTGACATAATTTGACACAAAAGGGAATATATGCTATAATTATTTTGTTCATTCAGGGGGATTGTAATGAATAATTTAATTGATATGGCGTATGCCCTCCGCATTTTGTGGAGTTATATAAAATGTAAAACTTATAAATTTAATATAAAATACTTAATGTTAC
This sequence comes from Bacilli bacterium, assembly GCA_017441065.1. Classification (GTDB taxonomy): domain Bacteria; phylum Bacillota_I; class Bacilli_A; order RF39; family UBA660; genus SIG200. The sequence goes on from JAFSAI010000034.1 coordinate 7,706, forward strand.
CTATAATTTATTTAGTAGTAATATCATTAGTTATACCTAGTGGTAATATGTTAGTAAACGAAGTATCTCGTACAACAGTGGATTCTTATACTACTATAACGATTACTAAAGAAGATAAAATTAATTCTATATTAGATAAATATAATTTAACTGAATATGAATTTAAAGTAATATGTGGTATAGTTTTAACTGAAGCTCAATCTAATTCTTATGAAGATGCTTATGCCGTTATAAATACTATTTATAATAGAACAAAAAGTAGTTCATGGACTAGATATATAAGTAATATGTATGGTAATGATAAAGGTAAAAATATTTATTATCAAGCTATTGCTCCAAATCAGTTTGTAGTATATCAACATGGTTCTTACAAGAAAAACTTAAATAATACAACTAGTAAGGGTTATGATGCGATTATAGATTTCTTGTATACAGAAGAAGTAATGCATAATTATTTATCGTTTAGATCACATAATATTAAAGTAAAAAATAGTGAATCATTTAGTAATAAAGGTAATAATTATTTTAATGTATTAAATATTGAAAATAGAATATAGAAATATATTCTTTTTTTCTTGTAATAATTATTTAAATAAGTTAGAATGAAATTTAAGTATAGAAAAAGAAAGAGTTTATGATTTATGGTAAAAGTAGAAAAAATAAAATATGAAAAAGGATATATATTTAGAATAACTACAGATGAAGGAGTTTTTTCAATTTCATTTTGTGGCAATTTAGATTTATATTTCAATTATGAATGTGATAATTGTATTTTAGATGAACCTAAAGTAAAAACGTTTAAAATAACAAAAGAAAATTATTTTTTATATTCAATATTTAAAAAAATATATGAAGATATCAAAAATTGTAATATTTATTTTGATGAAGATAATTATTTAGAAGAAAATGATATGGAAATACATGATTTTGTAGCTAGTGATTTAAATGATAGAGTAAGAGAAAGTGAAAAAGATAATCCAAAAAGATTATTTCATGATGATATGGTAGATTTTCATTCTGATGATTATACTTATGAAGACACTAGTAGACTTATTATAAGAGATTTAGATGAAGAAATAGAACTTACTTTTGTAAAAGGAAGAACTGATGTATTACCAGAAACGTTTGCAGTTAGAATTTGTAATAGTGGTAGTAGACATCAACCATTTAACGTTTTATTTATGCATTTATATCATCAACTTATTGAATATGAACCCAATTTTCACCAAATCCATATTGAAGAAATTTTATATGAAATGAAGAGAGTAAGAAAAAAATAACAATATTTAATTGTTATTTTTTTATAGTCTATTTGCGTTGCTAAAATTCATTTTAGCTATTTCATATAATTTTTCGTGTCCATATTGTTCGTTAATCTCTTTGGCAACCTTGTCAACATTTATTCCTGCACCTTTAGGTAGTGGTATATGAACTGAATCTGATAATTCATCCATTTTTCTTAAAAATATATATCTACTTATAATTGATGCACAGGCAACACTTAATACTTTATCTTCAGCTTTAGTCATAAATGTTATATGCATAACTTTTTCTGGGACATCTTTGATATATTCATAAAATTTTTCTTTGCTACAAAATTCATCAATGACAATTTTTGCGTAATTAAAATTATTTTTATTTTTTAATTCATATAATGCTTTATTATGTAATATTGCCTTTAGTTTATTCATATTACAATTTGTACTATGACGTTCATTATAAGTTTTATTATCAAGTATAGTAGTTACATAAGGAATCCTTTTCATTATTTCTGGTGCTATTTGTAATATTTTTTCATCTGTTATTTTTTTTGAATCTCTAACACCTAAATTTTGTAAAAATTCAAAATCTTTAGTAGAAACAAAAGTAGCAGTAACAATGATTGGACCAAAAAAATCTCCTGTTCCAACTTCATCTGATCCAATTGTAGATAAATCCATTTGGTCATTATTTTTTTCTTTGGCTTTTGTTTCAGTACCATCTATGTTAATTACACGATTATTTAATTTTTTTTCTAAATCAATCCAAATATTTGCATCAATATCGGCACTAGTGCCTTGAAACATAATTTTTCCACTTTCATATAAAGTGATAGTAGTATCAGCTTCTTGTGCTTGAAATACTGCATATGGTGGAGTTTTATCTTTTCTTAAATCTTTATAGTAATCAATAATTTTATTCTTTAAATTATCTGAAACTTTGAATACAATTGTCATTTTACACCTCGAAATAATTTTAACATATTCCGCTTTATTTTTCATTATAAATATAATATAATTCTATTATAGGAGATGAGTATATGAGTATAATATTAGATATTATTTTAGTAGCATTTATAATTTTAGGAACATATGCAGGTGTAAGAAGAGGACTTATAAAATCACTTGTTAGTTTTATAGGTTTGGTTGCAATAGTAATCATAAGTTATACATTAAGAGTTCCATTAGCAGAATTCTTAATTGATACATTACCATTTTTTAATTTTGGTGGAGCTTTAGAAGGATTAACAGCTTTAAATATTTTAATATATAATATTTTATCATTTGTATTTATATTTATATTATTATATTGTATTTTAAATATTATTATTGCATTAACTGGATTTATAGATACATTACTTAAATTTACAGTTATCTGGATTATTCCTTCAAAAATAGGAGGAGCAATAGTAGGGTTCTTAGAATCATGGATTTTCTTATTCTTAGCAGTATTTGTTTTTGCGCAATTTAGCTTCTCAGCAGGAATTATTAGAGATAGCCATATAGCAGGAATTATTTTAAATAATACACCAGTAATAGGACATTACTTAGGTGGTGCAAGTAAAGCTGCTGAAGAAATATATGAAGAAATTGAAACTTATGCTAAAGATGATGAAAAGACAACTGAAGATTTAAATTTAAAAATTTTACAAATTGAAATTAACTATGGTTTAGTTTCATCTGAAAAAGCTACTGAATTAATGGAAATTGGTAAAGTTGGTTTAAAGAATGTAGTAATTTCTACACCAACAAGAGGATAATATGATTAAGTATTTAGAACATATTGAAGATTACGATACATTAGTTGAGAAAGGCATTTTACTTGTAGATTTTTATACAGAGTGGTGCGGTCCTTGTCAAATGCTTGCTAGTATATTAGAAGAAATTGATTATATGGATATTATCAAAGTTGATGCCGACAAATTTCCTGAACTTGCTATGAAATATGGAATAATGAGTGTTCCTACATTATGCTTCTATAAAGATGGTTTAATGATGCAAAAGGAAATAGGATATCGTACACCAGAAGAAATAAAAGATATATACAAAAAAATAAGTGGAAATTAATCCACTTTTTTTATGACTTCTTTTGCACTGTTTAAATAACTTCTTGTAAGTAATCCAGCTCCAAGAAGGGTACCACCAAAATATCTAACTACTGCAATAAAAACATTATTCAAATCATTTTGCATGATTATGTTGTATATTGGAGTACCTGCAGTATTACTTGGTTCTTTATCATCACTTTTTTTAACTAAATTATCAAATTTATATGCATAAGGTATATGTCTTGCTTTTTTATGTTCTTTTTTTAAATATTCAAGTATATTATCTATGTCTTCTTTTGTATGTACTTCATAATAATAGGCAATAAACTTTGATTTTTTTATTTCTAATGTATAAGTGTTTATAAGTTTCATAATAAACTCCTTTCATAAATTGTATCATAACATTAATTAGTTGTGTTATACTAATTATAGTGATTTTTATGTTAAGTGAGAAGTTAAAATTAATTCCCCATCTACCAGGTAGTTATCAAATGCGTAATAAAGATGGAATAATTATATATGTAGGTAAAGCAAAAGACTTATACAAAAGGGTTAATAGTTATTTTAAAGGTACTGTTACTGGAAAAACAAGAAAAATGGTAAGTGAAGTAGTAGATTTCACTTATATTGTTACAAACTCTGAAACAGAAGCTTTTATAACTGAGATTAATTTAATTAAAGAGTATAATCCAAAATATAATATTTTACTTAAAGATGATAAAAGTTATCCTTATATTGAATATATAAGTAAACCTTATCCTCAAGTAAAAGTTTCTAGATATTTAAATATTAAAAGACGTGATAATAAGACTATTTTTGGACCGTATCCTAATGCGTATGCAGCAAGAAGAATAGTAAAATTAATTAATAGATTATATCCTTTGAAAAAATGTGAAGGGATGCCGAAAAATGTATGTCTTTATTATCATATTGGAGAATGCCTTGGATATTGTAATAAAAATATTGATAAAGATAAATTACAAGAAATGGAAGCAGAAATATTATCTTTTTTAAGAGGAAATGATAAGATTTTAAAAGATAGACTACTAGAAAAAATTAATACATATTCAGAATCACTTAATTATGAAATGGCAAAAGAATTAACTGAAGAGTTAAATTATATTAATATAGTTTTAGATAAGCAGAAAGTTGAGTTACACGACTTTGTTAATAGAGATATAATTGGTTTTTATCTTGATAAAGGTCATATTGGAATAAATATTTTATTTGTTAGAAATAATAAATTAATTGGTAGTCATAATGAAATTCTTACTATAAAAATAGATCCAAATGAAGAACTTAATGATTATGTTTTAAATTTTTATACTAGGCATGAAGTTCCCAAAGAAATTTTAGTTGATAATGTATTTAACAAAGAAATTCTTAGTGAACTTATAGAAACAAATTTTGTAGTTCCAGAAAAAGGAATAAAGAAAAAGATTCTTAATATGGCAGAAGTGAATGCTAAAATATATTTAGAAAATGAAATTAAAACTTATGAAAGAAACGAAATGAGAAGTACTACTGCTAATGAAGAGTTGGCAAAACTTCTAAATATTGATAATTTAAGAAGAATTGATGCTTTTGATAATTCTAATCTTTTTGGAAGTTATTCTGTAAGTGGAATGGTTGTGTTTGTAGAAGGAATGCCTTATAAAAAAGAATATCGTAAATATAAAATAAGTTTAGAAAAAAATGATGATTATAATACTATGAAAGAAGTTATCTATAGAAGATATCAAAGAGCTTTAGTAGAGGGAACTGAACTTCCTGACTTAATTATAGTTGATGGTGGAATTAACCAAATTAATGCTTGTTTAGATACTTTAAATTTATTAAATTTAAATATAAAAGTTTGTGGGTTAAAGAAAAATGATAAACATAGAACTAATGAACTTATTGATGGAGATACTTATAGTATTATAAATATTGATAAAGATAGTAATGTTTTTCATTATTTGACTCGAATTCAAGATGAAGTACATAGATTTACTATTAATTATCACAAAACATTGAGAAGTAAGGGAAGTATTAGTAGTATTCTTGATAGTGTTGAAGGTATTGGGAATGTTAGAAAAAAAGAGTTAATAAAAAAGTATGGCAATATTAATAATATAAAAAATGCTAGTGTAGAAGAGCTTTCTAAAATAATACCGGAAGCAGTAGCTAAAGAGTTAAAAAATTTCCTTATTAATAGAGAAAAATTAGAAAATAAAAAAGATTAAAATTAATTATTGACAAAAATATACTTCAAAGTATAATGAAGATAGAAAGTGATACTTTCTTAGAAGTTAGAGGATAAGATGGCAAAAGAAGAAATGAAAGAAAAAGAAGTAAAAGAAAGAGATACACTAGTTACATGTAGAGTATTGTTTGTATCTATATTAGACAAAATTTATTTATGGTGCTTGATTCTATCATTTGTATTACTTACTGCAAATAATTTTGCAGGAGATATTGCAAATTTACACTATGGATTTTGGGCAAAAGTAGGTAATGAAGTATTAATTATTATTGGTACTGGTATAGCATATTTAATATTAAATTGGTTTTACAAATGCGCAGTAAAAACTATGTTATGTTTAACAGAAAAAGAAGTTTATAAAGAAGCTTATGTACCATTTAAAAGAAGTGAAACAACAATACCATTAAATAAAATTACTGGAGTGTCTACTATTAATGTATTTTGGATTTTTAGAAGTATTATAATTCATCAATACGGAAAATTACCAATGATATTCTTTACATGGAATAATCAAGAATTTAAAGACAAATTAGATGAATTAGTAGTTAAAGAAGATAAGAAAATAAGAAATGAATTTGAAGACAAAAATATTATTACAGAAGATAAACTTAAATTCTTAAAATATTTTGCAATTACATTAGCAGGTATTATTTGCTTTATTGGTATTTTAAGATTTGTATTATTTATTTTTGGGACTGAAAGAAGAATAGTAGGTACTTATGAATATTCTGATAATTATAATACCGATCAAATTGTTTTAGCTGATGATGGAACATGTGATGTAGATGATATTATTTCAAGTTCAGTAACAGAATGTGAGTGGGTTTATAATAATGACACTAAAAAAGTAGAAATTACTTACGAATCAGGATATTATTATAAATATGATGATACAATGGAACTAGAATACAATTCTAAGGAAAAAACATTACAATCAAGTTCTAGAACATATACAAAAATCGATTAATATAGAGTTATTCTAGGTTACTAGAATAACTTTTTAAGTGTTAGAAAGGTTTATTTATGGAAATAAAGAAAAAAAGAATAGGAGTTTATGGAGTTATTATCCAAAATGAAAAAATTGCTTTAGTAAGAAAAGCCGGTGGCGGTTATAAAGGAAAACTTGATCTACCTGGTGGTGGTATGGAACATAAAGAAATGCCTATTGAAACATTAAAAAGAGAATTAATGGAAGAAGCAGAAGTAGAAGTTACTAATTGTGATTTATTGGATGTAACTGCTACTAATGTAAGGTGGTTAATGCCTGATGGAGTGTATGAAGATTTACATCATATAGGAATTCTTTATACTGTTACTATAACCGGAAGTAAAGTAAAAACAGATGCAGATGGATTAGATTCGGAAGGTTGTAACTGGTATAATATTTCTGAACTTAATAAAAATGAATTATCACCATTTACAATTTATGCTTTAGAAAAATTAGAATACAATATTAAATAATATTGTATTCTTTTTTTTGATATCGTGATAAAATTATTTTATTGAGGTTGAAGTATGATAAAAAAAGTTAGTGAATTAATAAAAAAATATGAAATGTTTATTAAATACATTTTTGTAGCAGGGATATCTTTTGTAATAGATATCGTATTTTTTTCAATATTTAAATTTATATTTGTAGGTAATATTATTATAGCTACTATTCTTGCTAGAATTATTTCTTCATTTATTAATTATTTACTTAATAAAGATAAAGTATTTAAAAGTAATGAAAAGAGCAGTAAAACAATTATAAAGTATTATGCATTAGTAGTTATACAAATGTTAGTATCAGCATTTGCAGTAGATAATTTATATAAATTATTAAGCATAAATGCTACTTTAATTAAAGTTCCAGTTGAGTTTATATTGTTTATTTGTAATTATTTAATACAAAAGATATTAATATTTAAAAGAGGTAAAAATGAAAATAATTAAAAATAATTTTAAATATGTAATTTATAGTTTAATTACTAACTTTAGTGTTTATAAATATTTTTTCTTAAATTTTAGTAATAAATGGGCTTATATTCTAGATATAATATTATTAATATTATTATTTATTTTTTATAAAAAATTATCTAATAATATAAAATTAGATAAAAAGTATAGAGTATTTATAATAGTAATGAGTTTTATATTTGTTCTTGGATATAGTTATCAAATTACTAGTACTGGAGAATTATTTTGGGGAAGCATATTAAATATACTAGTATCAATAATTAAGATTGTTGGTTATTATTTATTCTTTAAAGTTCTTATTTATTATATTGTTAAATTTATGCAAAAAGAGTATGTAGTAAACAATAAAATAATAAAAAAATTCAGTGAACATCCATTTTTATATTCATTTATATTTTTAAGTATATGTTATGGAATATTTTTAGTTTTTTATTATCCTGGTATTATTAATTATGATAATGCAAATCAAATAAAAGAAATGCTTGGTTTTCATACAAGATATTTAGATGCGATTAATCCAATAAGTAGTAGTGCACTTACTAATTTTAACCCTATACTTCATACCGTACTTTTAGGAGGAATGTTTAAAATAGGATTACTTCTTGGTAATGCAAATTTTGGTTTATTTATGTATAGTTTATTCCAAATGCTTATAGTTATTTTAATTTATAGTTATGCAGTTAGTTATAGTATTAAAGAAAAAATAAGTCCAATATATTCATTTATAATATTACTTATTTTAGGACTAGTACCTATATTTGGTTATTATAGTATTACGGCAGTAAAAGATACTTTATATACAGCATTTTTAGTTTTATTTTCAATTGAAATTTATGATTTTATCAAGAAAGAAAAATTAAATAATCATGATTTTATAAATTTATTTTTAGTAAGTATGTTAGTTATATTATTTAGAAATAATGGATTATATATAGTTATATTTACTATACCATTCTTGCTTTATAAAAAAGAAAAAATTGCAATTATAGGAGTAATAGCTTTAATAATTATGTCTTATGCTTCATTTAATAATGTTTTTTTACCTAGTGTAGGTATTTCAGGAACTAGTATTAGAGAAACGTTGTCTATACCATTTCAACAAACAGCAAGACTTGTTAAAATTCATGGCAATAAGGTTAGTGATGAAGATAGAAAAGTAATCGATAAAATTCTTGATTATGAAAATTTAGCAAAAGATTATAATGAAGATTTAGCAGATCCAGTAAAAAATAAATATAATAAAGATGCTGAAATGAAAGATTTAATGGAATACTTTGGTGTATGGTTTAAAGGATTGGTTAAATATCCATTATTGTATGTTGATGCTACTATTAATAATATTACTAGTTATTTTTATCCATTTGAAAGTAGTTGGAAAGTATATCATAAATTAAATCCTAAACTTCCATTAGTAGGTATAGATTATCATTATAATAGTTTAGATAAAGCTAGAGAGTTTATGCATGATTATGAAGTATTTAGTGAGTATAGCCCTGTTGGTATAATCCTTAATATAGGAGTAATTACTTGGACAAGTATTTTAGTATTTATAATGCTTTGTAAGAATAAATATTATATATTTTTAATACCTAATATTATATCGATATTATTTTGTGTACTTAGTCCTGCAAATACATATTATAGATATATTTATCCATCATTACTCATAATGATTTGTTTATTTCCGATTATTAAAAAGTTATCAGAAAAGAAGAGTTAATCTTCTTTTTTTACACAAAACTTTCAAAAAAGTTTCCTTGAATAAACATATAATAGTAGTGTATAATTATTAGTGTATGTAAATAGAAAGGCATTATAAATGAAAAAAGCAAAAGAAAAAATTAAAAACTTTTTGTGGGAACACTTTTATAAAAAAGAAGATTTAGAAATTGAAGTTCCAGATATGTCATTATATGAATATATGATGGAAGTTACAAAAGAATATAAAAATGGGGATGCACTTAATTATTTTGGTAAAAAAATAACTTTTAAGTTATTTTGGGAATATATAGATAGATGTGCTAGATCGTTTAAATCTTTAGGTGTAAGAGAAGGTGACGTTGTTACAATATGTATGCCGAATACTCCTGAAGCAGCAATAGCATTTTTTGCAGTAAATAAGATTGGTGCGATTGCTAATATGATTCATCCATTATCTGCTGAAGAAGAAATTAAAAATTATTTAAATTCAACTAATAGTGTATTATTAGTAGCGTTTAATCAAACTTATAGTAAATTAAGAAATATTATTAAAGATACTAAAGTATATAAAGTTGTCATAGCATCAGCTTCTGAGTCTATGCCACTTTTATTAAATGGTTTATATAATGCAACTAAAGGTAGAAAAGAAGAAAAACCAAAGAATAATAGTCTTTATATTTTTTGGAAAGAATTCTTACATTTAGGCGATTATTATGATGGTAATATAGATGTCCATAAAGGAAAAGATGATGATGCAGTAATACTTCATAGTGGTGGTACAACTGGTGTACCAAAGAGTATTGTACTTCCTAATAGATGTTTTACTAATATAAGTTTACAAGCTAAAATATGTTTTAACGTATTAAATCCTGGTGATACATTATTGTCAATTTTACCATTATTCCACTGTTTTGGTTTAGTAGTAGGATTATATGGTCCTTTATGTTTAGGAGTAACTTGTATTTTAGTACCACAATTTGATGCTAAGAGATTTGACAAATTACTTACTAAATATAGACCTAATGTACTTACTGGAGTGCCAACATTGTATGAAGCTTTACTTAAAAATGAACACATGAATAGCATAGATATGTCACAAGTAAAAATGGTAATATCTGGTGGAGATTCATTATCTGTTCAAAGAAATAAAGCTGTTAATGACTTTTTAAAAAGTCATGGTAGTGATGCAACAATTACTCAAGGATATGGTATGACTGAATCTACTGGGCCATTCTGTTTTGGTTCAATGGGTAGTGATAAACTTGGAAGTGTAGGTTGTCCTCTTCCTGGTAATGTTGTAAAAATAGTAGATCCTGAGACAGGAAAAGAAGTTAAAGCTGGTAAAACAGGAGAAATATGTTTAAATGGCGAGTCTATGATGAAAGGATATTTAGGAAATCCTGAAGAAACAGAAAAAGTAATTAGAAAACATGAAGATGGAATAAAATATATTCATACTGGTGATTTGGGTTATTTAGATGAAGATGGAGTATTATTTTATGTTCAAAGAATGAAAAGAATTATCATTTCATCAGGTTATAATGTATATCCACAATATATTGAAAATGTTTTAAGAGATTCAGAATATATTAAAGATGCTTGTGTAGTAGGAGTTCCTCATCCATATAAACAAGAAGTTGCTAAAGCATTTATTATCTTAGAAGATGGTGTTGAAGAAACATATACAGTTAAGAAAAATATAATGGATTATGCTAAAAAGAATTTATCTCATTATATGTTGCCAAGAGAATATATCTATAAAAAAGAATTTCCAAAAACTAAATTACTTAAAACAGATTATAATGCTTTAAGAGAAGAATTATTAAAAAAATAACGTTTTAACCCAACGAAAGTTGGGTTTTTATATGCAAATTATAATTTTTTTAAAGAAATTTACAAAAAAAGAAGGAAACCAGGGTATAAGTGACGAATATTAATAGTGAAGGGAGGAAAATTATGAATGAAGTGTGTAAAGCGAAAAATGAAATTGTTTCTGAGGAAAACATCTACAAAGATATTAAAAGTTTAATATTAAATAGTAGAAATAATGTATATCGCGCAGTTAATACGGAAATGCTTGATTTATATTGGAATATTGGTAAAAGATTAATGGAAATTCAAGAAGGAAGCAAAAGAGCTAAATATGGAAAGGGGATAATTGAGAAAATATCTTCACGACTTACTCAAGAATATGGTAGGGGCTATTCGATTCCTAATTTGAAAAAAATGAGACAATTTTATTTATTGTTTCCAATTTGCTCAACAGTGTTGAGCGAATTGAGTTGGTCACATTATTTGATTTTAATAAAAATTAATGAAGAAAACAAAAGAAAATTTTATATGCATGAAGCAGTTAATTCTAATTGGAGTGTAAGAGAACTGCAAAGACAAGTTGACTCGTTATTGTTTGAAAGGTTGGCAATATCAAAAGATAAAGAAGCAATGTTAGAGTTAGCAAATAAAGGAGCATTAATAAAAAGCGGTAAAGATTTAGTTAAAGATCCATTTGTATTAGAATTTTTGGATATTAAAGAGAACACTGAGTATTTGGAATCTGATTTAGAAGAAAACTTATTAAAGCATTTAAAAGAATTCTTGTTAGAACTTGGTAAAGGATTTATGTTAGTTGGTTCAAAAGTAAGAATAACTTTAGAAGATGATCATTTCTATCCGGATTTAGTTTTTTATAATAGACTATTGAAATGTTTTGTAATTATAGATTTGAAAGTTCATAAACTAACTCATCAAGATATTGGTCAAATGCAAATGTATGTTAATTATTATGATAGAATTATAAAAAAAGAAGATGAAAATCCTACTATAGGAATATTGCTTGGGACGAGTAAAAATGAAACTGTTGTAGAATACACATTACCTAAAGATAACGAAAATATATATGCATCAATTTATAAATTAGGATTTCCTACTAAAGAAGAATTGGTTAATTTAGTAGAACAAGAAAAGCAAATTTCATTTTTAAAAGATTAGTTTAGATTATATAGTCTAAACTTTTTATTTGTGTTATAGTTATTATTAGAAAGTAGGAATATAATGAAAAAATTAATTGTTTTATTATTAAGTTTATTTTTAATTAGTGGATGTTCTAACGATGAATATTTAAGCGGGAAAGTAAATGTAGAAATTGAAGTAGAAGAATATGGAGTAATTGGTTTGGAATTAGATGCGGATACCGCACCAATAACAGTAACTAATTTCGTTAATTTAGTTAATGAAGAATTTTATGATGGATTAACTTTTCATAGAATTATTGATGGATTTATGATTCAAGGTGGAGATCCAGAACATGATGGTACTGGTGGATCAGATGTCAATATAAAAGGTGAGTTCCCTGCCAATGGAGTAAAAAATAGAATTTCTCATAAAAGAGGAGTAATATCAATGGCAAGAGGAGAAGAATACGATAGTGCATCTAGTCAATTCTTTATTGTACATGAAGATAGTCCTCATTTAGATGGTAAATATGCTGCTTTTGGTCATGTTACTTCTGGTATTGAAGTGGTTGATAAAATAGTTGAAAAAGTAAAAGTAGAAGATGATAATGGTACGACTCTTTTAGAAAATCAGCCAGTTATAAAAAGTATTAGAGTAGTAGAATAAAAAAACATTTTGTGTTATATTATTTATAGGTGATTATAATGGTAGTAGTATATATTTTATTAATTTTACTTTGTGTATATTTAATATTTTTGGCATTTAAATCATTTAAAAAGAATGAATTTAATATGTTTGGTTTCAATTTTGTTAAATATACTTTAGGGTGGTTTTTTAGATTTTGGTATCCTTTTAAATCAGAAAATAAAAAAGTAGTACCAAAGGAAGGACCAGTATTATTGTGTGGTAATCATATTCATTTAATGGATCAATGTTTACCAATACTTTGTACTAGTAGACCAGTACATTATATGGCTAAAATGGAATACTTTACAAACTGGAAAACAAAATGGTTCTTTACATTAGCTGGATGTATTCCAGTAAATAGACAAATTAAAGATGAAAATGCCAAAAGTGCTGCTTTAGATGTATTAAATAAAGGCTTAGCTTTAGGAATATTTCCAGAAGGAACAAGAAATAAAACTAAAGAATTGTTACAACCATTTAAATTTGGGGCAGTATCAATGGCTAAGAAAACTGGAGCAACAATAGTTCCTTATGCAATAACTGGTACTTATAAATTTAGAACTAAAGATTTAAAAATAACTTTTGGAGAACCTTTTAAAATACCAGAAGATATGGATTTAGAAGAAGCTAACGAAAAATTATATAATATTATTTTAGATATTATAAAGAAAGATAAAGGTATTAAATAGTGTGTAGTATACACACTTTTTATATGGAATATTTAAAAAATTGAATATTTAGTATATAATTATTAGTAGATTGCATTTGTATATATGCAAGTTTGCAATTTATTAATAGGTTAGTTAGGAAGTGTAGTTATGCATAAAATATATGTTAAAGATTTGCTGGATAAATGCAACGGTTCTTTAATAATAGGTAATAAAGAAACTGTATTAGAAAATTTTTCTAAGGATACTAGAACAATTAATTCAGGAGATGTTTATGTTGGTATTAAAGGAGAAACTTTTGAAGGTAGCAATCTTTATAAGGAAGCTTTAGAAAAGGGTGCCATTGGATGTATTTTGAATGACTCTATTAAATTAGATGAAAACATTTTAAATAATTATAAAGATAGATTTATAGTTATGGTAAAAGATACTATAAAATGTTTACAAGAATTAGCAACCTATAAAAGAAGTTTATATGATATTCCAGTAATTGGTATAACAGGAAGCGTAGGTAAAACTAGTACCAAAGATATAATTGCTAGTGTTCTTAGTAAGAAATTTAATGTTTTAAAAACAGAAGGAAATTATAATAATCATATTGGAGTACCTTTAACTATTCTTAGACTTAAAGAACATAATTGTTTAGTAGTAGAAATGGGGATGAACAATTTAGGAGAAATAAGTTTACTTTCTAAGATAGCTAACCCTACTGTTTCTGTTATAACAAATGTAGGTACTGCTCATATTGGAATATTGAAGTCTCGAGAGAATATTTTAAAAGCTAAGTTAGAAATACTTGATGGTATGAATGATGAAGGAATATTAGTTATTAATAATGATAATGATATGCTACATAATTGGAATTTGAACAATGATAGAAATGTAGTAACATTTGGAATAGAAAATAATAGTGATTATATGGCGAATAATATTGTTAGTGATGCTTATTCTAGTTCATATAATGTTTTATTAGACAATAAAGATTATACTTTTAAAATAAATATTCCTGGTAGTCATTTTGTGTTAAATGGATTGTGTGCTTTAAGTATTGGTAGAATTTTTGATATTAATGTTTCAGATATTTCAGAAGGAATAGAAAATTTTGTTTTAACTAAAAGAAGAATGCAAGTAGAAACAATTAATGGCATAACTATTGTTAATGATTGTTATAATGCTAATTTGGATTCAATGACTGGAGCAATTAATTACTTGGGAAGTTTAAAAAACACTAGAAAAATTGCTGTTTTAGGAGATATGTTAGAGTTAGGAACATATTCAGAAGAACTTCATAGAAAAGTGGGAAATGTATTATTTAATAATAAAATAGATATTGTTATTACTGTAGGAAATGCTTCTAAATATATTAAAGATGAATTAATTAAATTAGGAAAAGAAAATAATATTTATAGTTATGATTCTAATAAAGAGGCTTTGAATAAATTAAAAGAAATTGTTTGTGAGAATGATACAATACTTATAAAATCATCTTTGGGAATGAATTTTATTGAAGTATATAATGGATTAAAAGAAATTATAATTAAATAAGGGAGATGTTTAAATGAAAATTGCTGTTATTTTTGGTGGAAAATCTACTGAACATAATGTTTCTGTAGTTTCAGGAACTTCTATTATAGCTAATTTAGATAAAGAAAAATATGAAATATATCCTATATATATAGATAGAGATGGATTGTTTTATAAATATAATAAAAATATAAATGATATAAAAATATTAAAAGTAGATGAAGAAATTGATAATATAGAACCAATAGAAAATATATTTGAATATTTGAAAGATATTGATGTGGTATTTCCTGTTCTTCATGGACTTTATGGAGAAGATGGTACTATTCAAGGAATGCTTGAATTAATCGGGAAAAAGTATGTAGGTTGTAGAGTATTAGGATCATCTTTATGTATGGATAAAGTATATACTAAAGTTATATTGAGAGCAGCAGGTATTGAGCAAGCTAAATCAATGTATTTAAGAAAAGATAATAGTAATTATGTTTATATAGATGATTCATTTAATAGAGTGAATATGAGTAGTCAAGAGTTATTAGAAAAAGTAGATGAGTACCTACATTTTCCTGTGTTTATTAAGCCTTCAAATTCAGGTTCATCAGTAGGAGTACATAAATCGTTAAGCAAAGATGATTTTATATCATATCTAGAAGATGCGTTTACATATGATGAAAAAGTATTAGTTGAAGAAACTATAATAGGTAGAGAAGTGGAATGTGCAGTTATTGGTAATGACTTGCCAGTGGCAAGTTCTGTTGGAGAAATATTATCTGCTGAAGAGTTTTATTCATTTAATTCAAAATATAAAAATAAAGAATCAGTTACAGTTATACCAGCATCACTAGATTCCAATATTATAGAAGATATTAGAAAACAAGCAATTAAAGCTTATTTAGCATGTGATTGTAAATGTTTATCTAGAGTAGATTTTTTTGTAGAAAAATCTACTAATAGAATCATTTTAAACGAAATAAATACTATGCCTGGATTTACTGAAATAAGTATGTATCCTAAATTAATGGAACATTATGGTTATAATTATTCAGAATTATTAGATGAATTAATTAAACTAGCAAAATAAAAGTTCGTTACTTTTTAACGAACTTTTTCTTTTGCTAATTCTTTTTCATCAGATAAACCTAATATATAATCTGCAGAAACATTTAAATATTTACATATCTTTGGTAAATATGTCACTGGCATAATATTTACCCCTTTTTCATATCTAGCGTATTGTTGTTGCTTAATTCCAAGGTAGTCTGCTACTTCTTTTTGTGTTATATTCTTACAATCTCTTACCCATTGAATTTTCTCGTTATAATACATCTTTTATCACCGAAATACTAATACCATTTTTTACAACTGATGTGTTGACAAGTGAACTTATGTATTGTAAAATTTAATTACAATAGAAGTGTTGTAATATGCGTAAATTATACAAAATAGTACATATTAATAAGGGTGATGTTAGCTATGAAACTATTTAATCAAAATAAAACTATATTAACTATCATAGGAAGTTTACTATTAATATTTGTTATTAGTGGTGGACTTTTAATTTGGGATTATAATTCCAATAAAAATAAAGAATTAGATGAAGTAATACTAAATAATAACAAAGGTGATAATAGTATGTTTGCAATAATGCTAGAACAAGATGATGGAACATACGATGAATCTGGTAGTAATACATGGCCAACAGATGGAGAAAGAGTATATGATCAAAAATTATCTGGTTGTATAGATGCTAATGGTAATAGTATAGATAATGCCCTAAGTTATGATGCGGTTAATAATAAAGTTATTTTAAGAACTCAACAAGCATCAATGTGTTATTTATATTTTAGTTTTCCTCCAGTAGATTTAACTATCACATTAAGTGGAACAACAGGAACTAATCAAATTGGTAAATACCATAAATCGATTGATTGTGGTTCAACCGGTAGTGGAACATTTAATCACATTTATCAAAGAGTAGAAATAGGTAGCGTTACAGCACCAGTTAAATGTACTTTAAAATATACTGCAACAACTGAATATCAAACATTAAAAAGCAAAGTTGAAACAGTTAATGCAAGTCAAAATTATAATAGCCATGGATATAGATATTCAGGAAAATTTCCAAACAACTGGGTATGGTTTAATGGCGAAAAATGGAGAATTATAGGAGTAATACCAACAAAGACAACAAATGGAACAGAAAATCTAGTAAAAATAATAAGAAGTGAATTAATAGGTGGATTTTATTATTCCCATTCTTCGTCAGCGGAAACCATATGGGGAGGGAGTTCGTTATATAGTTTACTAAATACTCATTATTATGCAACAAACAAAAATGAAATGAATGGGCAAAATCACGCGGGATGTTTTTCTGGTGGGGAAGCAAAACCTAATTGTGATTATAGCGAGATAGGAATACTAGCAAATAGTTATTATGGAAAGATGGTACGTAATGTATACTGGAATATCGCCATAAGTCCGTATACTAGCATTACAGCGAACACAGCATATACAAAGGAGATAACATCACGAACAGTATCAGGATATGTAGGGTTAATGACAGCAAGCGATTATGGATATGCAGCAGATAGTAGTTTTCATGACACAACGATGAGTTCGTATGACTCCGCGGTAGCAACGAATTGGCTATCTAATGGAGCAGGGTATTTAATAATCTACGAAAATTCGGGATCTTCTGCTGGAATTATTAAGGTGGATTCTGATGGCGGTTTAAGTGTCGCAAGTGGAACATCTTTAGTTCCGGTTCACCCAGTCGTATATTTAGATTCTTCAGTATACATAGTAAGTGGAGATGGAACTGTAGGTAATCCATATCAAATAGGGATGTAAGAAGAAAAAATAAAAAAACGTAGCGCTAGCGCAAGTGATGCGTCCGGTATGAGATTTGAAAAAATGAATATGAAGGTGAATAAAATAATGAAATTTACAGCAAATAAAATGTATAGTCTGGAAGGTATCCACCATTTACAAAAATGAAGAGTATTTTTGAAACACATTTGACATTGATGCATATATGCTAAGTCTTATTTTTGGCTATAAGATATTAGTAATAGAAGTTGTGGGTTTCCAAGAACAATTTTTAACAAAGTATAAATTAATAAAAATGATTGAGGAATTATAAAAGGAGGAAAAGAAATGAAAAAGAAAGGAATAATAGTAATAGCTATAATAATATTATTAGGAATAATATTAACTACTATGTTTGTTAGTAAAAATAGCCAAAAGTATATTATGCAAGACGGGATGATGTTGGCTCTTACATTAGATGGTGAAAGCATTACTTCATTTCCTGAAAGAGGAGAATATGAAGTATATGTTGATTGTGGAGAAACAGCAACAGGAAAATGGCTAGCAGAAGAATGGAAATTGGCTATTGAAGATATAACAGGTAATGTAAAATGTAATGTAGAATTTTATCGTTATCCTCTTTTGTTATCACATCAAATATGGATTGATATTGATGAAACGTGTTATCAAGATAGTGCCCTTGATGATTTATCTTCGATATCAGATTGTTCTAAATATACAAATGGATTACGTTATAGTGGCAAAACTCCAAATAACTGGATATGGTTTAATGGAGAAAAATGGCGAATTATAGGATTAATCCCAACAAAGACAGCAAGTAGAACAGAAAACCTAGTTAAAATAATAAGAAGTGAAATGATAGAAATGTTAGAATATGATGCATCAAGTACACCGACAGTTGATTGGGGAAGTAATACGTTATATAGTTTACTAAATACTCATTACTATGCAACAAACAAAAATGAAATGAATGGGCAAAATCACGTGGGATGTTTTTCAAGTTATAGTTCCCAACAAAAACAGATTTGCGATTATAGTGAAATAGGAATAATGTCCGACAGTTATTATGGAAGGATGGTAGAAAATGTATATTGGAATACAGGAGGATTATCAAGTAATACCATTACACCGAACACAGCATATACAGAGGAGATAACATCACAAACAGTATCAGGATATGTAGGGTTAACGACAGCAAGCGACTGTGGATATGCATCAGATAGTAGTTTTCATGACACAACGATGAGTTCGAATGAATCCGCGGTAGCAACGAATTGGCTACATAATGGTAGACCCCTAGTAACATTAAATCAGTTACCATCTTTTACTTTTGGTTCGAAAATTTATACTAATTTGTTTAGTTTTTCATATAATGGCGGTACTAAGACTACTACCCCCATTTCTTTTCCAGTTAGACCAGTCGTATATTTAGACTCTTCAGTATACATAGTAAGTGGAGATGGAACTGAAGGTAACCCATATCAAATAGGGAAGTAAGAAAACGAAATAATAAAAATATACCGCTGGCGCAAGTGATGTGCCCGGTATGAAAAATCAAATTGGTGTCGAAATATTAAAATAGATTTCTAAGTTTATTGGTGATAGGTAAATAACTTATCACCTTTTTGTTTGATAAAGTATGTAATTATATTTAATTATATATTAATATTTTGAAGTTTATATGATATACTTTAACTAGTTATAAAAATGAGGAATAGTATATGTCAAAAGAAGATAATATGAAGTTGTTAAACAATTTGTTTAAAAAGTTTGATTAATTTAAATATATAATTCTAAAAAGAAAGGAGAAAATGTTTTGAAGAATGATTTAATGTTAAATAATAATATTGTAATCTACGAAATAGATAACAATGTAAGTGTTGAAGCATATTTAGAAAACGAAAATATTTGGTTGAATCAAGAGCAAATTAGTAAACTTTATGATAAAGCAAAATCAACAATTAATGAACACATAAAAAATATAATAGAAGAACAAGAATTAAATAAAGATGCAGTTATTCGGAAATTCCGAATAACTGCAAAAGACGGTAAAACATATAATACTAATTATTATAATCTTAAAATGATAATTGCTATAGGTTTTCGTGTAAAGTCTAATCAAGGTACTAGATTTAGAATATGGGCAAATGAAAAATTAAAAGACTATTTAATAAAAGGTTATAATATAAATGAAGAAAGATTTAAAAATAATGGTAATGATCCATATTTTGAAGAACTATTAGATAAAATTAGAGATATAAGGTCAAGTGAAAAAGTTTTTTGGAGAAAAATATTAGATATATATTCATCTGCTATTGACTATAATCCTAAAAATGAAATTACAGTAAAATTTTTCAAAAAAATAAAATGCATTATGCGGTTTCAAATAATACTGCAGCAGAAATTGTGTACCTAAGAGTCGATAGTAATAAAGATAATATAGGTTTAATTAACTTTAAAGGAGAAATTCCTACGAAAAAAGAAACAGAAATTGCTAAGAATTATTTGACAATTGATGAATTGCAAGTATTGAACAGTTGAAGAAGCTTTAAAAAAAGCGCATGATGAGTATGACAAGTATATGAAGAATCATTTGACTAAAGCAGAAAAAGATTATTTGGAAATTATGAATATTGAGTTAAAAGAGATAGACAAAATTAGTTGATGTAATTTGTTAAATATATATAAATTAGTAGTTAGGATGTGTAGTATGAAAATATTAAAATTAATCGGAAAGATATTTAGTTTTGTAGGAGTATTCCTACTATTATTATTAGTAACTGTTTATAGTATGGGACTTATTTTTTGTTATGGTCCAAGTGAGCACGCTAGAAACTTATTTGTTACAACATTGCTTGAAACCGGCCAAATGAAATTTGTTGTTGGCCTATTTATGAGTGATGATAAAGTACAAGAAATAGTTAATAGTAATAGTATGGCAGCATTTGATGAAGAAGTAGATAATAGTTTAATTAATACTGATGAGATTAAAGATAAAGATGGTATTGAACTTATCCAAATTACTGGTGGAACATATATGGCTAAGATGATTATTGTAAATGATCCATCGAGAGTAAAACTTGCTACTATATATGATGGTAGTTGGAAAGAATATGGAGTTACACTTGATAAATTAGTAAATGATAACGATGCTTTTGCTGGTGTTAATGGTGGATTATATGTATCTAATGGTAATAAAGGTGGAAGACCTATGGGACTTGTTGTTCGAGATGGCAAGATAGAACATAATAGTCCATCTGGTATTGCTGGACTTCACTTAGTTGGGTTTGATGAAAATAATTTACTTAGAATAATTGATTTAAGTGGTAAGAATAAGAGTCAAGTAGAAGATATAATAAAATGCGAAAAAATTAGAGATGCCGTAGCATTTCAAGAAGAAAGTAGTGATGCGAATAATCACTTTGTAAAACTTATAATAAATGGTGAAGAAAGAGAAGTTAATGGTTCTGGTAGTGGTGCTAATCCTCGTACTGCGATAGGTCAAAGAGCAGATGGTTCAGTACTTTTACTAGTAACTGATGGAAGAGGTGCAAGTGGTCACTTAGGTGCTACTGCGGGGGATTTAATTGAAGTAATGAGTGAATATGGTGCAGTTAATGCTGCTAATATCGATGGTGGCTCATCATCTAGTATGTATTATGATGGTAAATATGAAATGACTTCAGTTACGTTATATTATTCAAATTCATCTTGGAGATTACCAACAGGATTTATAGTAGAAAAGAGGTAGTATAAATGAAGTTGTTAAGAAAATTTAAAAGAAAAAGTTTATATCAAAAATCACTTATAGTATTTACATTACTTATAAGTGTAGCATCTATTTCTTTTCTAGTTTATGTTTTTAATAGTATGATTATTTATGAAAGAAATTTAGTAGATAATTATATCAAATATTTAGCGGATTCTGGTAAGCTTACTGAAAGTATAAATAATGATTTATTTGAAGTAAGTAAATATGAAAAAAAGAATGCTAAAATAAAAGATGGAGTAAAAGAAATATTTAAGAGTGATGATTTAAATATTAAGAAAAATAGTAAATTAAGTAATGATAAAGTATTTGCATATGATTTAAAAATAAATGATAAATTAATTAGTACAGTATCATTAAAAAGTACTAAAACATATACAAGAATGGCTATATTAAAAGTAGATGAATGGGAAGTAGAAAATATTGAAACTTATTTTGAAGATGGAATATATAGTTATGAAATAAGTGTTCCAAATAATTATAAAGTATATGTTAATGAAAAAGAGTTATCTAGTAGTGATATAACTCGTGAAGGTGATGTTGAAGGATTAGAAAGACTTACTAAACATATTGAAATTTGTAAGAGTAAAACATATGAAATAAATAATTTAGTATATAAGCCTATTATAAAAATAGTTGATGCAAATAATAAAAATGTAGATTATAAGATTGAAAATAATAAAATAGTAGTGGGAGCAAACTTTAAAGAGGTAGAAAAGTTTGCAGATGCAAAAGAATATTTAAAAGAAGATTTTGATGTATTAAAATTAGCAGAAAATTGGAGTTTATTCTTAACAGATGATTTAGGTGGTAGTTATCATGGATTCTTTAAATTAACTCCATATCTAATTGAAGATAGTTATATGTATGAAATGGCTTATGGATGGAGTCATAATGTAGATATTACATTTGTTAGTTCTCATAGATTAAAAAATCCAGTGTTTACTAATGAAGAAGTTAAGAATTGTATTATCTATAATGAAAACGCATTTAGTTGTGAAGTAACATTAGAAAAGAATATGGTTGTTAGTGGTAAAGATAAAGTTGATGAAATGAATGATAGATTATATTTTATTTACTATAATGGTGGATATAAATTAGTAGATATGAAGTCTATAGAAAGTTAGGAAGTATTATGAAAAATATATTTATAGTGGTACCAACACTAGATCCAGAAGAAGAAATAATGGGAAAATTTATTAAAGAATTACATAAAGAATTTGAAAACATTTTAGTAGTAAATGATGGAAGTAATACATCTCATGATAAATTCTTTAATTCTTTAGAAAAAACGGGTATTAAAGTAATTAAACATTATAAGAATTTTGGAAAAGGTAGAGGGCTTAAAAATTCATTTAACTATTTATTAAATGAATATCCAGAAATTGAAGGTGTTATTACATGTGATTGTGATGGACAACACAGTGTAAAGGATATTAAAAAATGTGCCAAAGCATTACTTAAAAATCCTGATAAACTAATTTTAGGAGTAAGGAATTTTGATGGAGATAACGTTCCTCCTAAAAGTAAATTTGGAAATAAGATTACAAGAAATATTTTTAAAATTTTTATTGGTCTTGAAATAAGTGATACGCAAACAGGACTTAGAGGATTAAGTAAATCTTTAATGGAAAAGTTTATGGATTTATCTGGTGAAAGATATGAGTATGAAACAAATATGCTTATAGCTTGTAAGAATGAAAGTATTGAATTAGAAGAAGTTGAAATCGAAACTATTTATTTGAATAGTAATGCTAATAGTCATTTTAATCCATTAAGAGATTCAATAATGATATATAAATTATTTATGAAATATTTTGTAGTAGCTTTTTCATCATTTGTTTTAGATATAATACTTTTTAGTGCTATACTTGGAATACTTGATTTTAATTCTAAGATATTAGCTGCGACTATTTTAGCTAGAGTAGTGTCATCAATATACAATTATATAGTTAATTCTAATTTGGTATTTAAAGATATGAGTATTTCTTCATTAGTTAAATATTATATATTAGTAGTAATTCAAATGTTTATATCAGGATGTTCTGTTACTTATTTATTTGGATTATTAAATATACCAGTAGTACTTATTAAAATAGTAGTAGATTGTCTACTTTGGGTTATTAATTTAGTTATTCAAAGAGAATTTGTATTTAAGAGGAAAGAAAATGAAAAATAGAAAATGGATAATATTGGGTTTAAGTATGATTTTTCTTACTTTAACTATTCTTGTTAAATTAAATCTTTTATCATCATTTGATAATTTTTTCTATAATATAGTTGCTTTTAATATAAATGATGTAATGATTAATATTTATAAAGTAATAACTTTTTTAGGAAGTACTACATTTATTATAGCGGTGTGTGTATTCTTTCTTATATTATTCATTATATTAAAAAAGAAAAATTATGGTTTTATTGTTGCTGGTGTTGTAATAATTTCTACTTTAGTAAATAATTTAATAAAGATTATTATAGCTAGAGAAAGACCGTTAGTAACATCATTTGTAACTGAACATAGTTATTCATTTCCAAGTGGTCATACAATGGCTGCAACAACACTTTATGGAATACTTTTATATTTTGTATTAAAAAGTAATATGAACAAGAAATTAAAAGTAATATTAAGTATAGTTTTAGGATTACTTCCGTTATTAGTAGCACTTAGTAGAGTATATCTTGGAGCTCATTTTATGAGTGATGTTATTGGGGCAATAATAGCATCTACAATCTTACTTTTAGTAGAAATTTACTTTATAGACAAAAAGAATTGGATATAATTTATAAATCTCACAATAAAACATTGTGAGATTTATTTTTGTACTATGGTATTAAAAGGAATGCCTTGATTAAAAAAAATTAATATAGTAAAATTAAATAGTGAATAGAGGATATTATGAAAAGAATAAAATTATTATGTTTATTAATTATGGGGATGTTTTTAATTAGCGGTTGTGGAGTTAAAGATAACAAGTTAGAAAACGCAAATATATATACTACAATTTATCCTGTAGAGTTTATTACAAATTACTTATATGGAGAAAATAGTACAATTGAAAGTATTTATCCAACAGGAGTAAATTTAGCAGAATATAGTTTAACTGATAAACAAGTAGAAAATTATGCAAATGGTGATTTATTTGTTTATATCGGATTAGGAAATGAAAAAGAAATAGCCAAATCATTTTTAAACAAAAATGATGAGTTACTGATTATTGATGCAACTTATGGTCTAAATTACAATAATAATTTAACTGAATTATGGTTAGCGCCAAATAACTTTTTAATGCTAGCAAAAAATATAAAAACATCATTAAACGAATATTTAGATAATGCTATTAAAGAAGATGAAGTAAATAAAAAGTATGATGAATTATATGAAAAGGTTTCATGGGTTGATGCTGAACTTAGAAATATAGCTAAGGAAGCTAAAGAAAATGGAAATAACACTTTGGTAGTGTCTACTAATACATTTAAATTTTTAGAAAGTTATGGATTTGATGTAGTATCATTGCAAGAAATAGAAGAATCTGGTAGTGAAAATGCATTAAATGAAATAAAAAATAAATTTAAAAATTCTAAATATACAAATATTATTAAATTAAATAGTGGGAAAACTACTGATTTAATTACTGAACTTACTAATAAATATAAAGCTAAAGTAAATACAATTAATGATATCGTAACTAATTCAGATACTGCTAGTGATTATGTATCAATTCAATATGAAAATATAGCAGTAATAAGAGAAATATTAAAATAAAGGTCTTTAAAAAGATCTTTTTTTATACCAAAAATTAGCAAAAACATTTGTTTGTATAACAACGAAGTTTGTTGTATAATATTTATGGTGATTAAAATGACTTTAAAAGAAAAATTAGAGATTTTATCAGATTCTGCAAAATATGATGCCTCTTGTTCATCAAGTGGAAGTAGCAGGAAAAGCGGTAATGGCATTGGCAACACAGAGATATCAGGGATATGTCATTCTTTTGCCTCTGATGGAAGATGCATCTCACTTTTAAAAATTTTAATGACTAATGTTTGCATATATGATTGTAAATATTGTATTAATAGAAAAAGTAATAATGTAAAAAGAGCTATATTTACTCCAGAAGAAATATGTGAAATCACAATTAATTTTTACAAAAGAAATTATATTGAAGGATTATTTTTGAGTTCCGGTATTATTAAGAATGCTGATTATACAATGGAGTTAATGATTAAAACTATAGAGCTTCTTAGAAATAAATATCATTTTGGTGGATATATTCATGCTAAAGCAATTCCTGGGGCTAGTAATTATCTTTTGAAACGACTAGGAAAATTAGTTGATAGATTGAGCGCTAATATCGAACTTCCTACTAGTGATGGTCTAAAATTACTTGCTCCCAATAAAGAAGAAAATAAGATTACTAATATTATGAATTATGTAAAAGAAAATCAAAATAAGAAATTTGTTCCAGCTGGTCAAAGTACGCAAATGATTATTGGTGCTTCTAAAGAAAGCGATTTAGATATTATGAGTAGGAGTGAAAATTTATATACTGATTATAAATTAAAAAGAGTTTTTTATTCTGCTTATATTCCAGTCAATAATGATAAATTATTACCAAGTCTTACAGTACCACCTTTAAAGAGAGAAAATAGATTATATCAAGCTGATTGGTTACTTAGATTTTATGGTTTTAAAGTAGAAGATATTTTGGATAAGAAGAACCCAAATTTTAATATATTAATAGATCCTAAAGCTGATTGGGCATTAAGACATTTAGATGAATTTCCAAAAGAAATTAATATTTGTAGCTATCTAGATTTATTAAAGATTCCTGGTATAGGAGTTACAAGTGCCAAAAGAATAATATCTTCTAGAAAACTTTTTAATATTAGTTTTGGAGATTTAAAGAAAATGGGTGTAGTTTTAAAAAGAGCACAATATTTTATAACTTGTAATAATAGATACTTTATAGATAAACAATATTTAAAAAAAGACTTTATTGAAACTAATTTAGTTTTAGGAAACAAAATTGAGAATAATCTAAATGAAAGGCAGTTGCAATTATTCTAATGAACAATATTTATGTTTATGAAGATAGTTTTATAAATTTATTAAATTTAATTGATCAATTATTTATAAATAATGTAAAACCTTATAATATTAAAACTACAAATTATAATCCCGATTTATTTGATAATTTGGTATATTTAAAAATTGAAAACAAGGATATTTTAACAAAATATAAAAAAATAGTAGATAAAGAAAATTTCAAAATAATATATTATGTTTATTTATCAAACGATATAAATAAGGAATTAATTATTTATTACTATCTATTAAATTATTTTAAATATAAAGCTAAAGTAATGTATATGAGAAATTTAAATTGTGTAAATAAAGCACTGACTATTTCAAATTATGTATCGAGAGAGAATCACAAATTTAAAGGTTTTACTAGATTTAGGGAGTTAAAAAATAATGTGTTATTTGCTGAAATAGAACCAGAAAATAATATTTTAGAAATATTGTCTATGCATTTTAAAAATAGATTAAAAAATGAATTTTGGATAATAAAAGATAAAAAAAGAGAAATAATAAGTATATACAATAAAAAGAAGATATTTATATATAAGTGTAGTCAGTTTGATATTTTAGATGTAAATGATAGTTATAATGAAGAACAAATAGAGAAATTATGGAAATTATTTTATAAAACCATAGGTATAGAGGCAAGAAGAAATGATCAGTGTAGAAGAAATTTTATGCCTAAAAAATATTGGAAAAATATATTAGAAGTGAGTGATGAAGTATAAAATGTGTTGTTAAAAATAATGAATTATATAATAAGATGGAAGAAGCAATTGATATGCTTTGTGATACAGTAAAAACAACATTAGGTCCAAAAGGTGCTAATGTGATAATTAATAAATCTACGTTTAGTCCATTTATAACTAATGACGGAGTAACAATTGCAGAAAGTATTGAAAGTGAAGATAAAGTCATAAATACAATATTAGAAATTGCTAAAGAAGCTTCTATAAAGACAAATGAAACTTCGGGTGATGGAACTACAACGACATTAGTATTGTTACAAAGTATATTTAAAAATGGTTTATTGTTTATTAGAAATGGTGTTAATCCAATGGTATTAAAAAAAGAACTGAATGATTCATTAGAGTATATTGTTAATAAAATAAAAGATGAGTCTAGGGTGCCAAATGATGAAGAATTAAAATTTATTGCGGAAGTGTCTGCAAGCGATTCTGAATTAGGAAAAATTATAAGTGATGCATATTTAAAGACAAAAAATAAAGACTCTGTAATAATCAAAGAAGGAAATGGAGTTAATATAAAAGTAAATCATTTATCTGGATATATTTTTGATAGTATTTTAGCATCAAGTTATTTTTTGAAAGATTTAAAAGAAATAAATTATAATGATGCATATTTATTATTAATTGATGAATATATAAATGATTTAGAATGTTTAAGCAATGTTATTAATTATATTATCGAAAAAAATAAGTCTTTAATTATTATAGCCAAAGATTACGATGATGAAGTAATTAATAATATATTATCTTTGAATATAGATAATGAAATAAAAATAATTTTATTAAAAAATCCTGAATATGGAAATAAACAAATTAGTATTTTAAAAGATTTAAGTTCAATAGCAAATGCAAAGGTTATTGAAAAAACAGAAGTTGTTGATACAACATTTTTAGGTTTAATAAATAAAATAAAAATAACAAATGATAAAGTAATTATTAATTTCATTAGTAATAAAGATGTTGAAGGCAGAGTAGAAGAATTAAAAAGTGAAATAGTTTTAGGAGAGGATAATAGTGATATATACAAAAGAATATCAATGTTTACTAGTGGAATAGTAGAAATTATTGTTGGTGAAAAAACAATTACTGAACGAAAAGAAAAGAAAATGAGATGTGATGATTCATTGTGTGCAATTGATAGTGCATCTTCTGGAGTAGTTCCGGGAGGAGGATTAGCTTTTCTTAAAGTTTGTAATACTTTGGATGAGTCTACTGTGGGGAATTTAGTACTAAAAAAAGCACTTCTAGAACCATTTAATCAAATATTATTTAATGCAGGTGTAAATATAGACGATACATTAAAAATTATTAAAGAAAATAATTATGAAGTAGTATTTAACTTAAACAATTTAAAATATGAGAATACCCAAAATACTAAAATATTAGACCCTACGAATGTTGTTATTAATTCATTAACTTCAGCAGTGTCCATTGCATCAATGCTTTTATCAACAACTAGTATTGTTGTAAATGAATACGCGAATAATTTAAATAAAATAAATGAGTATACAGAAATCTAAGTATAATATATAATTTATTGCTAATACTAATGGAGAAGTTGTTTATAAAAAAGTAATTTTAAATAATTGACTAAAGACTTTTAGTGTGTTAAACTATAGAAGTAATTCTTGGTATGGAGTAGTACTCAAGAGGCTGAAGAGGCGCCCCTGCTAAGGGTGTAGGACGGGTAACTGTCGCGAGAGTTCAAATCTCTCCTGCTCCGCCATTAGTGTAATTTAGTCCGAATATTCGGGCTTTTTTATTTGATTTTTAAAAAAATATGTGATATAAATTATTATGAGAGATGTAAATCTCTTAAGATACTTTAAAGTATTATTAATATTATTGAACATAATATTAAGTGTAGTAATTCAAGGGTGTAAATTTTCTTCTTGCACCAACACCTTCTTATGAGGGTTTGAGTAAGATTTATCTGAAAGAATACATGTAGGACTGGGAGACTACTGAATTACTCTAAAGCCCACACATAAGTGTGGGCTTGTTTTTTTAGAGAGGGTTTATGGTAAAAACAAATAAAATTATTGGTCAAATATCTGATGAAATTTTAGAAAAATATAAGATATGTATGTTTAGGAATACCCAAATTATTCAACCATCTGGTTTATATAAACATATTTCTAAACATATTGATGAATTTGAAAATATAGAGACTTACAATTATGTTGTTTCAAATTTATCTTGGATTATTTCTTGCCCAGA
Organism: Bacilli bacterium; assembly: GCA_017441065.1. GTDB lineage: Bacteria > Bacillota_I > Bacilli_A > RF39 > UBA660 > SIG200. The sequence goes on from JAFSAI010000034.1 coordinate 37,399, forward strand.
TTTTGTTTATTATGAATTACCGAGAAATTCACTTTTATATTTTAAGACTTTAACCGAAAGTGTTTGTGTAGTAGTTAAATTAAATTTGATAAAGAATAAATATGCCTATGTTGCTAGTGTTTATCCTGTTAGTAAAAGAAAAATTGAAAGAATGAAAGAAAAAAGTTATATAATTAATAATTAATTGAATAAAATCTAAAATTATATAATTTATTTTTAAGTACGTTGCTTCCTAGGTATTTTTATTTAAAATTATCTAGTTATTCTAGTTATTTTTTTCTTTATAGAGTATAATGTTTTTATGAATAAATTAACAGGAAAAATAAAAAGTATAATATATTATAATGAAGCTAATGGTTATCTAGTAGCGTTGTTTCGTGTGTCTCAAGTTAGTGATAATATTTTAGAAGAATATTTGAAAAAATCTATAACTATTACTGGTACTTTTTTGGATATGAAAATAGAAACACTTATGGAATTAGAAGGCGAATTTGTCAGTCATGAAAAATTTGGGCTACAATTTAAAGTAAATAGTTATGAATTAGTAATGCCAAAAGAAAATGATGATATTATAGATTTTTTAAGTAGTTCTTTTGTCAAAGGTTGTGGAAAAAAGACAGCGGAAAAAATAGTAGAAATTTATGGTAGCAATTGTATAGATATAATAAAAGAAAATAAGTTTGCTTTAGATAAAATTGAAGGTATGAGTGAATCTAAAAGAGATAAAATATATGATTCATTAGTAAATTATTCAAAGAGTTCTGATGTAATATTGAAATTAAAAAATTTAGGTTTTTCTATTGAAGAAGCGGGAAAAATTTATACTAAATATCGAGATAATATTGTAGATATTTTAGATAATAATATTTATTTATTAAATGAATTAGTAGATTTTAAAAGATTAGATGGAATATTTTTAAATAATTATGAAGATAGGTATGACAAAAGAAGAATAAAAGCTTGTATATTAGAAAGTATGAAAACAATCTCTTTAAATACTGGAGATATTTATTATGATGTAGCTGATGTGTTTAGTGTACTAAATAAATTATTTAGTTTATCGTTAGATTATGAAACTTATGAAGAATATTTGAAAGAATTAGAGTTAGAATTATTTATTGTAATAGATGATAATAAATGTTATTTACAAGAAAATTATCAAGCAGAAATCGATATTGCTAAATTATTAAAAGTTATAGATAATAAAGAAATAAAAGAATATGATTATACAGAAAAAATCGAAAAATTAGAAAACAAATTACATATAACATATAATGATGATCAAAGAAGAGCAATATCTACAGCACTCAATAATAATATTACAATAATATCTGGTGGTCCTGGTACTGGTAAAACTACCATTATAAATGCAATTGTTAAGTTGTATATCGAAAAAAATAAACTAAATAATATTGATTTAATTGAACAAATTGCACTTTTAGCTCCAACTGGTAGAGCAGCGAAGAAAATGAGTACATCAACTGGGCTTCCATCTTCTACAATCCATCGTTATTTAAAATGGAATAAAGATAATAATGATTTTATGATTAATGAACATAATAAGAATTTTCAAAGACTTATTATTGTAGATGAAGTAAGTATGATAGATAATAATTTATTTGCAGCACTTTTAAAAGGTATCCATAGTTATGTAAAATTAGTTTTGGTTGGTGATGCTTTTCAGCTTCCTTCAGTTGGTCCTGGTCTAGTTTTAAGTGACTTAATTAATAGTGATTTATTCAATTATGTTCCGCTTAATTATATTTATCGTCAAAGTGAGAATTCATATATACCATATTTAGCTAGAGAAATAAAGAATAAAGATTTATGTGAAGAATTTACAAATAAAAGAGACGATTATAACTTTATAATGACTGATACAAAAGATATAAGACTTACCATAAAGAAAATTATTGAAGCTGGTATAAGTAAAGGATATGATGAAAATAATTTACAAATACTTGCTCCAATGTATAAGGGTGAAGTTGGTATCGATAGTTTAAATAAAATGATGAGTGATATTTTTAATCCAAATGAAGGGCAAAGACAGGTTACTTATGGAGAGGTTATTTATAAAGAAGGGGATAAAGTATTGCAACTCGTAAATGATGCAGATAACAATGTTTTTAATGGTGATATTGGTTTTATTAAAAGTATTGCTACAATTAGTAATCCATATAAAAAAGATGTTATTACAATTGATTTTGATGGTAATTTAGTAATATATCAAAAGAAAGATTTAAAAAATATTAGACATGCATATGCAATAACTATTCATAAGAGTCAAGGTAGTGAATTTGATCATGTTATAATGCCAATAACTTATCATTATGGTAGTATGTTATATAATAAAATTCTTTATACTGGTGTAAGTAGAGCTAAAAAAAGTTTAATTTTAATTGGTGATGCCTCATCCTTTTATAAAGGGGTATTAAATGATTACGGAACAATGAGAAAGACAACTTTGAAAGAAAAACTAGTTAGTGAATTTATTAATACATAAATGTTTACTTTTTTGCCCATACTATAGATAGAGGTGGATTTCATGAAAAAAACAGGAATTATTTGTGGTATGGCGATGGCTGGTTTAATTGGTGTAGGTACTTATGTATTAGTAAATAAACAAACTAAAAATAAGGCTGATAAACTAATTAATAATTTATTAGATAAAGCCAATACTGCAGCGAATAATATGATGGATTAAGCACTTAAAGTGCTTTTTTCATTTTTAATAAAAATTAAATATTTTTTTTAATAAATTTATAGTATAATTAGTATAGGATGTGATAAAGTGAAGAATAAAATAGATAAAGACGTTAATAAAACAGAACTTAATGAAGTATTAAGTTTAAGCAAAAGAATATTAAAAATATTATATTTTGTTTTTATTGCAGTATTAGTTTTAGCTGGTATTATAGCTATTCAAAAATTAAATATAATAGGTATTGTCTTAGAGTTTTTGAAAGTAATAAGTCCATTTTTTATAGGATTTGTAGTAGCTTGGTTACTTAGACCTTTGGTAATTAGATTAAATGAAAAAACTCATAGTAATACACTTAGTTCAATTATTGTATTTTCGGCTTTTGTACTTATTTTAGTAGTATTATTATATACTTTTATACCTACTATTTATACAGAAGTAAATGAATTAGTTGGACTTTTACCTAGCTTTGTTGAAGAAATAACTGGTAATATTAATGATTTCTTTAAGGGAATTGCTTCTAATGGTTTAAATCTAGGTGATTTTAAAGATAAGTTAGTTTTAACAATTACAAATTTAGGAACTGATATTGCCAAGGGATTACCTACAATGATTATAAATATTATTATTTCATTATTTAGTGGTATTGGTACATTTGTAATGGGGCTTATAATTGGAATTTATATGTTGATTGATTATGAAGATATTGGTAAACATTTTAAAAGTATATTTCCAAAGAAATTACAAAATGATGTCTATATATTAGCAACTAGAATGAGTACTGAAGTAAGAAAATGTGTTAATGGAACATTTTTGGTAGCATTAATGGTGCTTGTATGTGATTCAATTGGTTTTACTTTAGTCGGACTTAATGCTCCATTATTGTTTGGTGTATTTTGTGGTATTACAGATTTAATTCCATATATTGGTCCATATATTGGAGGAGCTGCAGCGGTTATAGTTGGATTTACTCAAGATCCTTTAATAGGAATTGGAACTCTTATTATATGTGTTATTGTTCAAGTAGTAGAAAGTTATATCTTACAACCAATTGTAATGAGTAGAGCTAGTAATTTACACCCAATAGTAATTATAATAGCGTTACTTGTGTTTGGACATTTCTTTGGTATTTTAGGTATGGTTTTAGCAACACCTTGTTTAACAATATTAAGAGTATTATTTGAATTTACTAAAGAAAAATTACCATTAATAAAATAAATTGTTTTAAAAATAATAATTTGTGTTATAATTAAAGAGTAATCGATGAAAAAAGATGTATTTAATTGTATTTTAAAGAGAGTTAGTGGTTGGTGTGAACTAATAAAGATAATTAAATATTGCTACTTTTGGAGATTAATCGGCAAATTAAGTCGTTATAGTTAATTAAGTTAAATAAAGGATGGTACCGTCTATTTTAGACTCCTTGGTTACTATTCTTTTTTATTTTGAAAGGGAGATTTTATGAGAATATTTTTAGTTGCTGGTAAAGCTGGAAGTGGAAAAGGGGAAGTTGCAAAATTAATTAAAGAATTCTATATTTACAAATTAGAAAGTTGTGCAATTACTGAATATAGTAAATATTTAAAGAATTTTGCAAAAGAATTAACTGATTGGGATGGTAATGCAAATACTAAACCAAGAAAGTTTTTGCAAGAATTAGGAGATAAAATAAGAAGATTAGATAATCGTTATTTTACAAATAATATGCTTGAAGATTTAGGTATTTATGAAGAATTAGTTCAAAATGTAGTAGTATCTGATGTAAGAATGCCTGAAGAAATTGAAGAGATTAAATTAAATTATGATGAAGTTTATGCTATTTATGTAGAAAATCAATTTAGTCAAAGTAAACTAAGCGTTGAAGAACAATCTCATATTACAGAAACTGCTTTAGAAAATTATGGGGAATTTGATTATGTACTTGCAAATGATACTAGAGAATCTTTAAAAGAAAAAGTATTTAATTATTTGGAAGGAATAAAATAATGGAAAATTTTAATGGAACAGATCTAAAGGATAAGTATTTAAGTTTCTTTGAAAGTAAAGGACACAAAATAATTCCTAGTGCTCCAGTTGTGCCAGAAAATGATCCTAGCGTTTTATTTAATACTGCAGGTATGCAACCTTTAATCCCATATTTAATGGGTGAGGCTCATCCGTATGGAACAAGATTAGTAGATTACCAAAAATGTATTAGAACAAACGATTTAGATAGTGTAGGAGATGCTACCCATCATACATTCTTTGAGATGTTAGGTAACTGGTCTTTAGGAGATTATTTTAAAGAAGAAAGCATTAGTTATAGTTTTGAATTTCTAACTAAAGTTTTAAATATACCAGTTGAAAGATTAGCAGTAACTGTGTATGAAGGTGATGAATCTATTCCTCGTGATGAAGTTAGTGCTAGTGTATGGAAAAAATTAGGAATTAAAGATGAAAGAATTGCATATTTAAGCGCTGAACATAATTTTTGGATTGCTGGTGAAACAGGACCTTGTGGTGGAGATACAGAAATATTTTACTTCCGTAGTAACGATCCTATTCCAGAAGTTTTTGACCCAGAAGATGAACGTTGGGTAGAAATATGGAATAATGTATTTATGGAATTCTACAAAGATGAGAATGGAAAAGTAACTGAACTACCTAAAAAGAATGTAGATACAGGAATGGGTTATGAAAGAGTTGTAGCAGTACTTGAAGGTGTAAATGATAATTATCAAACTTCAGTATGGTGTGATGTTATTAAAAAAATAGAAGAAATATCTAATTTACCATATGAAGGTAATGAAACTAGTATGCGTATTATTGCAGATCATTTAAGAACAGCAGTATTTATTTCATCTGATGAATCAATGATAAAACCATCAAATACTGATCAAGGCTATATTTTAAGAAGATTAATTAGAAGAGCAATAAGACATGCTAAAAAGTTAAATATTGATATAAATAGTAATTGGGAACAAGAAATAGCTAAAGTTATTATTAGTAAATATACTAAATATTATAGTGAAATAGAAAAAAATCAATCTATAGCATTAGAAGTATTAACTAATGAAAAAATAAAATTCAATAGAACTTTAGAAAAAGGATTAAAAGAATTTGAGAAAGTTGTGGCAAGTAATGTAGAAGAGATTGATGCTACGACTGCATTTAAATTATATGATACTTATGGTTTTCCAATTGAACTTACTGTAGAACTTGCTACTGAAAAAAATATAAAAGTAGATGAAAATGGATTTAAAGCTAAATTTAAAGAACATCAAGAAAAATCTCGTGCTGGTTCTGAACAAAAATTTAAAGGTGGATTAGCAGGTAATGGTGAAGTTGAAACTAAATACCATACTGCAACACATTTATTAAATGCAGCTTTAAAAGTTGTAGTAAATAAAGATGTTCATCAAAAAGGAAGTAATATTACAAGTGAACGTATGAGATTTGATTTCTCTTGTGATCATAAATTAACTGATGAAGAAAAACAAAGAACTGAAGAATTAGTAAATAAATGGATTCAAGAAGGAATAGATGTTACTGTTACTGAAATGAGTAAAGAAGAAGCAATTAAATCAGGAGCAGAATGTATGTTTATTGAAAAATATCCTGATATAGTTACAGTTTATTCTGTTGGTGATATATCTAAAGAACTTTGTGGTGGCCCTCATGTAAAAAATACTAGTGAGTTAGGTACATTCAAAATAAAAAAAGAAGAAGCATCATCTGCTGGTGTTAGAAGAATTAAAGCAGTACTTGAATAAAATAAAGAATAGCAAAAGCTATTCTTTTATATTGTCGAAAAATGACATACGAAATTAATTTACAATCCATATGTATTGTGTTTAAATATAAATAGAAGTGCTGAATGTGGCGTCGCCTAAACCAAATGAACGGGGAGGTAGTATTGAACCTGTAAAGGAGGTGATAAGCGTATGAAAGTAAAAATCATAAACAAGTTTTTATTAGTAATAATATTAATGTTACTGATTGTATTGGTATCAGAAATAAAAAGCGCCATTCTAGTATTAAAATAGAACAGCGTTGCACAATAATATAGGCAACGTGAAATTCACGCTTCCTAAGAAGAGTATATTATAAGTTAGAATAATATACAAGTGTATTTGGTAGATAAAATATTCAAGAATGAGAAATCATTCTTTTTTGTTTTCAACAAAAATTTCAAAAAAATTTGACTCCGGGGGGGGTAATATATACTTACCTTATAAATAAAAGAAGGGTAAGATAATATGAGAGTTGTTAACAAAAAACTTTGGATAATAACGATAACTTTG
>JAFSAI010000035.1 GCA_017441065.1 Bacilli bacterium
AATTTTGTTAAACAAAATTATCCTCCAGTAGTAATTACTGAAGGAGAAACTGAATTATATTATGAGTTTATTAATAATGAAGATGTTATTGGTTTTGCGAAATTTTTAAAATCTAAATCTTTACAAGAACTTAGTACGATGATGAGTTATTATAAAGTTGCTAAGAAAATTCCTATAACAGATAGTGTTATTGAAACGATGACAACTGAAGGATCAGGTGGCCGTGTATAAGCCACCTTTTAATTTATATAAATATAAGGTATAATTAGTAAAAGAGAAAGGTTATAAAATTATATTTATATAAATTAAAAGGTGATATTTATGAATATTCCAAATCATATTGGAATTATTATGGATGGTAATGGTAGATGGGCTACTGAAAGAGGTAAAAAACGTAGTGAAGGACATAAAGCTGGGGGAAAAACTTTAGAAAAATTAGCATTACACGCCAAAAACTTAGGCGTTAAAATTTTATCAGTATATGCTTTTTCAACTGATAATTTTAAAAGAAGTGATGAAGAAGTATCTTTTTTGATGGATTTATTAATTCAATATTTTAATGGTAAACTAAATAGAGTTTGCGAAGAAGGAATTAAAATAGTCTTTAGTGGAAGAAAAGAACCTTTAAGAAAAGATGTATTAGAGGCTATGGAAAATATTGTTGAAAGAACAAAAGATAATAAAGAATGCATTTTGAATATATGCCTTAATTATGGTGGACAAGAAGAAATAGTTGATGCTTCATTAAAAATTGCCGATGACATTAATAACGGAATAATAAAAAAAGAAGAATTAACAAGAGAAAATTTTATGAAATATTTATATCAAGATTTGCCACCAATAGATTTATTAATTAGAACAGGCAAAGAACATAGATTAAGCAATTTCATGTTATATCAATCATTTTATGCTGAAATATATTTTGTAGATACTTACTTTCCTGATTTTTTAGAAACTGAATTAGATAAATCAATTGAGTATTTTAGTAATAGGGATAGAAGATTTGGTAGTGTTAAAACTAATTGAAAAATGACAATAAATAAATTATAATTTATTTAGGATGTGAAAATATGGATAGAAGAACTTTAGTTGAATTTATTACTGGATGGATTTTAGTTTTGGCTGGTGGTATTATGACAATATTACCAATTTTTAGTATTACTAATGTAAGAATGGTTTTCATTGCAATAATAGCAGTTTATGGAATAATTCATTTGATTAAAAATTTCTTTATATTAGAAGCAAAAGATTTCTCTGGATTTAGAACTGCAGCATCATGTATTGTAGCGCTTATTCTTATGATGTTTATGGATATTAATGATTCACCATGGAATTTAGCTTTAATACTATTTATTTGGGTAATTTTAATGTCATTAACAAAATTAAAAGAAAGTGATTATTATCATGATAGAAAAAATAAATTATGGGAATTGAATGTAATTAATTTAATATTATTTATTTTAACAGGTGTACTTACTTCAGTAAATTTATATTATACAGGAGATGTCCAAATACTAGTTTTAGGTTTTTTCTTTCTAATTAATGGAATATTAGAATTGATGGATCCTTTAGCAGCTTATATAATGGAGAAGAAATAATTCTTCTTTTTTTATGAATTTTTATTAATATATTTCATATAGTTTAATGAATTAGAAAGGAATGTATTATGGAAATTTTAAAAGTATCTAGCAAATCAAATCCAAGTAAAGTAGCTGGAGCCATTGCAAATATTTATCGTGAGAAAGGAACTGTTGAGTTACAAACAATAGGAGCTGGTTCATTAAATCAAGCAATTAAAGCTATTGCAATATGCAGAGGTTTTGTAGCACCAACTGGAGATAATTTAGTAGTTATCCCAGCATTTAACGATATTGTTATAAATGGTGAGCAAAAAACAGCTATAAAATTAATTGTTGAAACTAAATAATAAATAAAAACCATAATACAAGTAATTATGGTTTTTTTGTGGTATTAGGTTTTCTTTTTCTGATTAATAATGATGTTCCTAAACCTTCCATATCAAATTGATCGTATGGATACCAATTTAATTGTTCAGTTATATGAACTGGTATTAATAAACGTCTTTGTTTATCAATTGTTAGTGCAGCATCTAATTGTCTACACATATATTCAAGTTTTAAGTTAAGTTTGTTATATTCATCCATTGTTGTAGCAGTGTCTCTAAATTCTCTTACTTTTTCAATCATTTCAAAAAATTCATGATAACCAGTTATTTTTAAATACGTATCATTTTCTGAATAAAAAGCTCTTAATACAACTTCATCGCCAGGTTCGGCATGAGTAAATTTTGGTAGGCAAATTCTTCTTCTTTCTTCCATAGTAGTATCAGTTTTACCTATAATATATTTTTCTCCAAACATAATAAAAACCCCTTTAATTGGGATTTATAATAGCATATTTAATATAAAAAGTCAAATTAGCTTAGGATAAAGTAGGCAATGTATGCACATGTAGCAGCTACTGATGACCATATTAATAGTAAAGTAGTAAATCCTGCCTTTTCAAATGATGTTAATTCAACTTCGTTTGAAGTGTTTTCAAAATTTGGATTAGTCAATACTAATCGAGGATGTTTTCCTTTGCTATTTTTTATTTCTTCACTATGATTATTAATTATATGTTGAATAATTTGACAAGCTGGATTATTTATACAATCTGGATCATAAGATGAATATATTGGAATGCTTAATCCCCATATTAGATTAGTATCTAAATTAGATTCAGTTAATGCGATATCATTTAATTTTAAATATCTAGTAACATATTGATTAATAAATGTTTCTTCTTCTTTTGTTATTTCTTGTTGAGGTAATAGTTGTAACATATAAAGGATATGAAATATTTCGCTAGGATCTAGAATAAATAAATTTGGATTTAAAGATGCTAAATTAACATTAGAAATTGGTACTTTATAAGTTGTTTCTAAGTTTAAATATAAAAAATTTTCTTTAATAGAAAAATATCTTAAAGATTCATATCTATTTTTCATTTGATTTAAGTACATTTCATTATCCATACTATCACCTATTATATATTAATTTTAACAAAGTAATATATAAAATACAATTGTTTTTGATTATAATTTATTGTATTATTTAAAAGGGGATGAACAAAATGAAGCGAGAATTAAATAAAGATTTTATTATTTGGCTATCTAATAAAAAACAAGAAGATCAAGATATGTTAAACTTTCGTCTTGCTTCTTATGAAAAATTCTTAGAATTAGAAAATCCTGATTTTGGTCCAAAAATAGAATTGGATTTTGCTAAAATCAATTATTATAAAAGTGACACTGAAAAAGTAGAAAATAATTGGGAAAATGTTAATTGTAAAATTAAGAGTACTTTCAATGAATTAGGGGTTATAGATGCTGAAGAGAATTATTTGGATGGTGTATCTAATCAATATGAAAGTGAAGTAGTATATCATAATAATAAAACTTCAAAAGATATTATTTTTATGAGTACTGACGATGCTTTAAAAAAACATCCAGATTTATTTAAGAAATATTTTAATAATTTAGTTAAATATGATGAAAATAAATATACTGCTTTAAATGGTGCTTTGTGGAGTGGAGGTTCATTTATTTATATTCCTCCTCATACACATTTAGATAGACCTCTTCAAAGTTATTTTAGAATAGATAGTGAATCTTTAGGACAATTTGAAAGAACAATAATTATAGTAGATGATTATAGTAGTTTAGAGTATATTGAAGGATGTACCGCAAAAAGTTATTCTTCTTCAAGTTTACATGCCGGTGTTGTTGAAATATATGTTGGCCGTCATGCAAGTTGTAGATACTCAACAATTCAAAATTGGTCAACTGATGTATATAATTTAGTAACAAAAAGAGCTATTGTAGAAGAGTCTGGTAAGATGGAATGGATAGATGGTAATATTGGTAGTGAAGTTACAATGAAATATCCTAGTTGTATTTTAAAAGGCGATAATTCTTCTGGCAATAGTTTATCAATTGCATATGCTAAATGTGGTCAGTCTTTAGATGCTGGCGCTAAAATGATACATCTAGGTAAAAATACTAAAAGTAATATTGTTAGCAAAAGTATTGCAGAAAATACTGGTATTAGCAATTATAGAGGATTAGTAAAAATTACCAAAAATGCTATTGGAAGTATTGCTAAAATAAAATGTGATACATTGATATTAGATAACAAATCAAGTAGTAATACATATCCTAAAAATATTGTATTAAATGATAGTAGTGTGTTAGAACATGAGGCAACAATATCAAAAGTAAGTGAAGAGAAACTAAAATATTTAATGAGTAAAGGTTTGTCTGAGGATAAAGCAAAAGAATTATTAGTCATGGGATTTATTTCTGATTTTAAAAAAGAACTGCCTATGGAATATGCTGTAGAATTAAATAGATTAATAAAAGATTAAAATTACCAAAGATGTAAATTTGGTAATTTTTTTATGTTTAAAAATATAAGTAAAATGGTCTTTCTTTATGTTATTTTGTTATAAATTTGGTAATTAGGAGAATTTAAAAAAATATGTTATTTTAAACTCGAAAGGAGGTTTTATGTTGAATAATGTTATTTTAGTTGGTAGGTTAACACAAGATCCTGAAATTGTTGAAATTGAAGGTTCAAAAAAGGTTACCACAGTAATTTTGGCTGTTAATCGTAACTTTAAAAATGCTGATGGATTATATGATACAGACTTTATAAGATGTATATTATGGAATAGTGTGGCTTCAACAACAACTGAGTATTGTCGTGTTGGGGATGTAATTGGAGTTAAAGGAAGACTGCAAACAAGTAGATACGAAGATGAAAACAAGAAAGTTCATTATGTTATGGATGTCATTGCAGAAAGAGTTACATTTTTATCAACTAATAAAAAACATGAAGTAGTAAATGAAAGTAGTAAGGATAAGAAAGGTGAATAGCCTTTCTTTATAAATTAGGATAATTATGAATTATTATAATGAAATTAAAGAAAAACTAATTGATAATGAACTATATTCCAAAATAAAAGATTATTCAAAAGAAAGAAATAGAGTCAAAACATATTTTGAAATAGGAAAATTATTAAATGAAGCTGGCGGAAAATATGGAGATAATATTATAGATGAATATTCTAAAAAATTAGTAATTGAAATTGGTAAAAAATATAACAAAAGAACGCTGTTTAGAATGAGACAATTTTATAATGTGTTTTGCAATGAAAAAGTGTCACCACTGGTGACACAATTATCTTGGACACATTATTTAATTTTAATGACTTTAAAAGATTATGATGAAATAAGGTATTATATTAATCAGTGTTTAACCTTTAATTTATCAAAAAGAGAATTAGAGCAAAGAATAAAAGTAAAAGAATATCAAAGATTATCCGAGAAAACTAAAAACAAATTAATGCATCAAGAAAAGCAAGAAATTAAAGATTTTGTAAAAAATCCAATAATTATTAAATGTAATTTTAATTATGATGAAATATCAGAAAAAATATTAAAAAAGTTAATATTAGAAAATATTGAAGATTTTCTTACTGAATTAGGTGAAGGATTTTGTTATATAAAAAATGAATATAAAATTAAATTAGGAGATAGATATAATTATATAGATTTACTTTTATATAATATAAAGTATAAATGTTATGTAGTAATTGAATTAAAAATATCAGAATTAAAGAAAGAACATATAGGTCAAATACAAGCATATATGAATTATATAGATAAGAATATTAAATCAACAGAAGAAGATAATACTGTTGGTATAATAATAAAGAAAGATAATCAATTTGTTATGGAATATTGTTCTGATAATAGAATAATTACAAGAGAGTATTATTTGATATGATATAATAAATTATGGAAAGTGATATTATGACTTATAGTGATTTAATTGAAATATTGATATCTGATGATGTATATAATGGATTAAAACAAAATAAAGATGATATCTTTTTACTAATTCCGGAATTGAAGATATGTAATGGATTTAATCAAAATAATAAATGGCACATTTATGATGTATTTGAGCACATTTTACATGTTGTATCAGGAGTTAATAATAATTTCTGCTTAAGGTTGGCTGCTTTATTTCATGATATTGGAAAACCTCAAACATATACTGAGGATGAAAATGGAGTAGGTCATTTTTATAATCATTGGAATATATCATTAGAAATATTTAAAAAGTATAAAGATAATTTTGGATTGTCATCTGATGAAATTATATTAATTACTAATTTAATATTTTATCATGATATAAATATTGAAAAAGCATCTCAAAGTCAAAAAAATGATATGATTAATAAAATTGGTTATGATAATCTTTGGATGTTATTTTCTTTAAAAAGAGCAGATTTATTAGCTCAATCTTCAGAATTCCATTGGTTGATTAGTTCAATTGATAATCAAGAACAATCTTTGATTAGAGCTAGAATTAAGAAAGATGAATAAATATATTTATTTTTATATGTTATAATTTAAATGGTGGAAATATGGAAATTAATCAAAAGTTTATACAGGAAAGTCAAATAAAAAATGAGGGTACTACAAGTTACATTATGGAACATAAATCAGGAGTGGTATTTAAGTTATATAAATCGTTATTTGATTATATATTTAAAAATGCGGATTATGCATTAGAAGAAATAGAAGTAAGAAATAGGTTAAATTATATTGTTTCTAAAAAGAATGATGTTAAATTAACAAATTTACCACAAGATATACTAACTTTTAATGGTAAGATAGTTGGTGTTGCAATAGAATATTTAGAGGATTGTATAACTTTATCTAATTTTTTAAAAGAAAATTCAGAAATTGATCTAGATAAAATTAAAGAAGAAATTTTAAAAATTGTTGAGGAATTAATTGCGAATGGAATTATACCAACTGATCCACATTTTGATAATTTTTTAATTAGTTTTTGTGAAGACGGAACTTATAAATTAAATATGGTAGATACTGATGATATATATGTATCTGTTTATCCAAATAATAAAAGAGATGTTTGGTATGAAAGTACAATAAATTCTTGTTATAGAGTGATAGATTTATCATTTGAAAAAGTTATTGAAGAAAAAAGAAAAAATAGTAAGTCATAATTTTATTTATAAAAATTATAATTTATTATAGGTGATTTATGAAAAATCTTTTTAAATATATAGGACTTACTTCAATCCTTTTATTTAGTTTCTATTATACTGAAAAGATGAGTAGTATAGTAATAAATAATAGTAGTTTAGTAAATGAAATTAATGAAAATAGCAAAGAATATAATATAGAAGCAGTTAGTGCGATAATTGAAGATGATTATATTATCCCTGGATTAAATGGTTATACAGTAAATGTTTTAAAGAGTTATGATAACATGAGATTCTTAGATACTTTTAATTCTTATTATCTAGAATACGATACTATTAGTCCAAATATATCATTGGAAAATAATAAAGATAAGATAATAAAATATGGTAATAAAAATAAAAATGCTGTATCGATTATAGTAGAAAATAACATAGATATTATTAATTATTCTAAAGATAAGAATATTAAGATTTCTAGACTGATAAATCATGATAGTTTTGAAAAAAATGTTTTTTATGAGCAAATTAATAATGACGCGGTAGAGTATAAAAAAGTTGAATCTATGTTAAATAATAACAATTTAAATAAAAATATTTGTGTAATAAACAATAATTTATTAGATATTTGCAGAGATTATAAAAAATATTTAGTAGAATCTAGTCTAACATTAAATAACTACAATTTGGCAAGTGTTAAGAATAATATAAAAAGTGGTTATATAATAAGTATAAATGATAACGTAGATATTACAGATTATAAAATTTTGATAAGACAAATCTATTATCAAGATTTAGATATCATAGGTTTGAGTGAGCTTATTACCGAAGAAAGAGATTGATTTTAGTCTCTTTTTTTGTTATAATTAGGCAAGCAAAGAACTTTTAGAAAGAGTGATTAAATTGAGTAAGATTAAGATTTTTGGTTTGGGTGGACTAGCCGAAAATGGAAAGAATTCATACGTTGTTGAAATAGATAACGATATTTTTGTGTTTGATTGTGGCTTGAAATATGCAAATTCAAATCTTTTAGGTATTGATTATATTATGCCTGATTTTAGTTATTTAGTAAAAAACAAAAAGAAAATAAAAGGAATTTTTATAACACATGGTCATAGTGAGAATATGGGAAGTATAGCTGACTTAGTTAAAGATTTACCAAATATTAAAATTTATGCAACTAAGTTTACTAAGTTTGTATTAGAGGAATATGGTATACAAGATAAAAATATTATTGAAATAAAACCTCATAAGAAAATTAATTTTGATAATAATATATCAATTTTTCCACTTTCAGTTTCACATAGCATTCCAGATGCTGTTATGTATGTAATAAATTCTAAAGATGGAGCAATTTGTTATACAGGAGATTTTGTTATAGATCCAACTATGCTTGGTGCATATGATATGGATTTAGGAAAAATAGCATACATTGGAAAACAAGGAGTATTATGTATGTTATGTGAATCTAGCTTTTCAGAAAGAAAAGGGCATACATCTCCAAATCATCGTTTAGAAGAATATTTTAAAGATATTATTAAGCATAATGAAAAAAGAATTATATTTTCATTACTTCCATATCATTTATATACAATTAATGACATATTTAATGCCGCTAGAAATACTCATAGAAAAATAATTATTATGGGTAAAAAATTACAAAATGTTGTAAATTTTGCAATTAAAGAAAAATATTTAGAAATAGAACCAGGAATAATTGGTGATTTATCAAATATTAATGATGATAATGCAATACTTTTAGTTAGTGATGAAAGAGCTAATGCATATGCAAATGTTAGTAAGATATTACATGGATATGATAAGTATATAACTCAAAAATCTACTGATACAATCGTATTTGCAGAACCTAGATATGATAGTAATGAAAAAACATTAGTAAAACTAGAAAATGAACTTGCTAAGTTTGGTTGTAATATTATTAATTTGCCAAACGATAAAATTATTTTACATCATCCATCAAGTGAAGATTTAATGCTTATGATAAAGCTGATTCAACCTAAATATTATATGCCTGTTAAGGGTGAGTATCGTTATATGGTTAATAATGCAAATTTAGCTAGTAGATTAGGCATCAAAGCAGAAAATATTATTTTAAAACAAAATGGAGAAGTAGTAACATTTGAAAATGGTAAATTAATTGATAATCATGCTAAAGTTAAAGTTAATGATGTATTAATTGATGGATTATCAAATGAAGATGTTGGTGAACTTGTTATTAAAGATAGAGAAATGCTTTCTGAAAATGGTATTGTTCTTATAAGTGCTACTATTAGTAAAAAAGATAAAGTATTATTAGTAGGACCAGAAGTTACAACTAGAGGTTTCATTTATGTAAAAGATTCTAAAGATTTAATTGAAGAAATAAAAAGTATTTGTGAAAATATTATTATTAAAAATATAACTCCAACATTTGTAGATTATAATAAAATTAAAGTTGAAATAAGAGAAGAATTAAGTAATTATTTATATGCTGAAACTGAATGTAAACCAATGATTATTGCTGTTGTTCAAGAAGTATAAAATATAAAAAATCACTCATAATATGATTAGGGTGATTTTTTTATGAAAAAGAATATGAGTGAAGAAGTAGAATTATTGCAGTATATTTATAAGAATGCTGAAATGGGGGTAATTGGAATTGATAATATAATTACTAAAGTTCAAGATGAAAAATTTGAAGAATTATTAAATAATCAAAAAAATGAATATGTCAATATTTGTACTGAAACTGAAAATATTTTGAAAAAATATGGTAAGCAAAATGAAGAAGTAGGTGTAGTTGCAAAGGTTAGTACTAAAGTTATGAGTGAAATGACGCTTTTAAAAGAAAATACTACTCAATCAATTGCTAAAATGATGGTTGAAGGTACAAATAAAGGAATCATTGAAATTGTTGAAAAAATTAATGCCTATAGTAATAGCGACGCTGAAATTACAGTTCTTGCAAATAAATTAAAAAATACATTAGAAAAAAATATTGATGATTTAAAAAAATATTTATAATAAAAAACCTTGGATATTATTCCAAGGTTTTTAAATTCTAAATGGCGCCCGATGTAGGACTCGAACCTACGACCTAACGGTTAACAGCCGTGCGCTCTACCGACTGAACTAATCGGGCATTGCTCTATAAGTATATAATAAAACTTACTAAAATGTCAACATATTTTTAAATATTTTAGTTCTTATAACAATTGTCATATCTATATTATACGCTGTAATCATATATTTATACTGTAATTATTTTAAAATGTTTAGTTTTTATTTACTTTTGTCAAAAACATGTTAGAATAGTTTAACATTAGGGAGGTTTAGGATGAATTTAAAAAAGAATATCTTTTATATGCTTATTTTTATGTTATTAATTCTTGTTCCAAGTGTTGCATTAGCAGATGTTAATGTTTCTAATGAAGAAGAACTAATAAGTGTTTTGAATGATCAAAGTACTGATTTAGTTATCAATCTTAATAATAATATAACTATAAGTGATATAAAAAATATTATTGGAAATGTTACTATCAATGGTAATGGTTATAAAATAACTTATAATTCAGTTTATACTGGAACTCTATTTGAAGTTTCTACAACTGGTAAATTAAATTTAAATAATGTTACTATTGATGGTAATAATGAATGGAATTGGGTTAATGAAAGTGATAAAGCAAATCCATATAAATATGTTACAACAGCTGGAGTTATTTCTTTACCTGGAAAAACAATAACAGCAAATGCATTTAATGTAAATGGTAGTATAGAACTAAATAATAGTACAATTCAAAATTTTGTTACTACTGCAACAGAAGAAGATTATAATACTCAAACATATAATAAAGTTTTTGTAATTTATGCTAATGGTACAGATGCTGATAGAGCAGTTGTTGTATTTAATGATGTTGAAGCAAAAAATAATATAGGAGTAATTTTACGTACAAATTATTCTGATATAGAATTAAAAAATAATACTGTTATAACAAATAATTATGGATTTGGAAGAAATGGTGGAATTTTTAATTTTCAAAATAATTCTATTGCAACAATGGATGATACTAATATTTATAATAATGTTAGTGATGCTAGAAGTGGTTCTATTTTTGGATTATCAAGTAATTCTGAATTAACTATGAATAGCGGAAGTATAAATAATAATTTAGCAAAATACTGGGGAAATACATCTCCTGGTGCTATGATTGTTGTTGAAAGTGGAGCAGGGTTCGTTATGAACGGAGGATCTATTACAAATAATACCGGAATTCTTGCGGGCGCAATTGCTTCACGTTGGACTAATGGATACAATGGATTTGGTGATAAAGGAATAGAATTAAATAATGGTACTATTTCTAATAATACAAGCTATGTTGATAGTTGGCATAATGCAACAATTTTTGCTCGAAGTAATGTGACAATAGATGCTGGAATGATTATAGATGGTAATGTAGTATCAAATGATACTGGAAATATAATTAATAATGGAACAATAGAAGGTAATTTTATTGTTGATAATGCATCTGGTATAGGTGTTAATAATGGTATTGTTAAAGGAACTTTAAAATTAATTAATGGTTCATTAATTAATAATGGTACTATAGATGATGCTTACGAAAATTCATTACAATTAACTAATAATGGAATTATTAAAAATAGTTATGTTAAAGACTTAGTTAATAATGATGCTAATAAAGTTGTAGTTAATTTTAATGTAAATGGAGGAAAAGAATTATCTTATGGATATACATCAATAGATAAGATTTATGACATTGGTAAAACTTTAGATTTACTTATAGATGCTCCATCTGTACATAAAGAAGGATATAATCTTGATAATTGGTATATGGATGAAAGTCTAACAATATTATATGATAATAGTCCTTTAATTGAAAATGTTACTTTGTATGCTAAATGGAATGCAAATGAATATAATGTAATATTTGATGTTGATGGAACAAAGAAAACAACAAAACAAAAATACAATGAAAAAATTACGTTAATAGAAAATCCAACAAAAGAAGGTTATGAATTTATTGGGTGGAAAAATTATACAAGCAATATGACAGTACCTATTAATGGAATAACATTAATTGCTGAATGGAAAGTAAATGAATATAATGTAATATTTGATGTTGATGGAACAAAGACAACAACAAAACAAAAATACAATGAAAAGATTACGTTAATAGAAAATCCAACAAAAGAAGGTTATGAATTTATTGGGTGGAAAAATTATACAAGCAATATGACAGTACCTATTAATGGAATAACATTAACTGCTGAATGGAAAGTAAATGAATATAATGTAATATTTGATGTTGATGGAACAAAAACAACAACAAAACAAAAATACAATGAAAAGATTACATTAATAGAAAATCCAGTAAAAGAAGGTTATAAATTTATTGGTTGGAAAAATTATGTTGATAATATGACCATGCCAAATAATGATATTGTTTTAATTGCACAATGGGAAATGGTTGAAATACCAAAAATACCTAGTACAGGAGATAATATTGATAAATATATTTGGATGTTTATGCTTAGTTTAAGTATGTTTATTACTACAGCAATATATGGATTGAAAAATAAACTACAAAAATAATAAAATAGGATTGTGATTATCACAATCTTTTTTTATTGATAAATTATTTAACTGTTTTAGTTGAATTGACAAATTATTGTATAAAAAAACAAGTGATATTTAATCACTTGTTTGAGGAGTTCTAATTCTTCCTTTTCCAATTGTGTCTAAGTCATATTCATCTGACATTTGAACATCTATAATTGGAATTTCAAAGTCACCACTAAGTTGAATTACCATATTTTGATAAATAGCAACGGCTTCTTCTATATTTCCTTCTTTAATAGCATTTGCACAAGGAAGTAAAAAATATTCCATGAGTCCTAAACATAATCTATCATGGTTTGGTTCTTTTTGGATTCCCAAACTGATTAATGGACCTATTTTATCATATTGAAGTAATATTGGAATATATTGTGGATTAGTTTTTAAAGTATTATCTCTAAAACCTCTTAATAAAGTTAATAACTCACAATTATCTTCATACCCTAAAATATTACATACTATAGTAGTTATAAAGCATCCAGATGGTGAATAACTACCAGTGTCTTTTTTAATTGGTTTTATAAATCTACATGCTGGATCAGTTAAACTTTTATATTCATAACATATTTTACATTTATATTTTGTTTCATCACTAAACCAAGCTTTATAAGTATCATTTCTATTTAATTCTTCACAATCACAGCAATATTGTTGTTGTGCCATAATTATAATCCCCTTTCGAAGTAATAAATATTATAATTTGTTTTTATTTTTTGTCAAGTATGGTATACTTAGTCTAGGTGAAATTATGGAAAATGAATTTTTATCTTTAATTGATGTTTATGGAGATAATTTAACAGCCAAAGAATATATAACTGATCCAGCTATAGCTCGTGATGATGAAATAAAACAATGTATTTTAACACTTTTGACACCTGAAAAAAGTGCACTTTTAGTTGGTAAAGCTGGTATTGGTAAAACTGCTATAGTAGAAGGACTTGCTTATCGTATTCAAAACGGAATGGTTCCAGATGCTTTAAAAGGTTGGACTGTAATTAAAATAAATGTAGCAAGTTTAATTGGAACAGCAACAAATGAAAATGATACTCAAAGTAAATTAGATGTTATTATTAGAGAAATAGCCAATAGAGAGAATACAATATTATTTATTGATGAAACTCATTTACTAGTTAATAGAAGTGGTGGAGTGGATTTTGCTAATCTTTTGAAACCTAGTCTTGATAGAGGCCAAATTAAAATGATAGGTGCTACCACTAACGAAGAATACGAAACATATATTTTAAGAGATAGAGCTTTCTTAAGAAGATTTCAAAAAATTGAAGTTTTAGAAGCTGATAAACCAACTACTGTTAAAATACTTATGGGAACAATTCCAAAATTGGAAAAGCAAATTGGTGTTAAAATTAATTATCAACCATTTCAAACAGAAAAATTTATGAAATTTATTGTAGAAATGACAGATGAATATAAAAGAATATATGAAGTATCTAGTAGATATCCTGATATTTGTTTAACAATTGTATCTAATGCTTTTACTTATGCATTATATGATAATGAAAAAGTAGTATCTGCTAAACACTTTTATAAAGCTATATGTAATGCCAAAAGTGTTTATGATGATGTAAAAGTAAAAGAGATAGAAAGATTTAAAGAAGAATTTGCTGATTTTATTGTATCAGAGAATGTTAATTTAAATGATAGAGGCTAAAATTTTAGCCTTTTTTTATTTAATGTTGCTTTTTTCTATTTTTTTTGGTATTATTTTACTTGAGTTATGGCGGAATTGGTGAAGTGGTTAACACGCCGGATTGTGGCTCCGGTATGCAAGGGTTCGATCCCCTTATTTCGCCCCATATATGTAAAAAAAGCCTAATGTATTCAAAAGAAAAAATTAGGTTTTTTTAAAGGCATTTCATTAGCACTCTTAATTGACAAGTGCTAATGAAGTGGTATAATAGAAAAAGGAAAGAAGGGTATTTATGAATTTTAATAATCAAGATGAAAATGTAAATGTTCTTGAAAAATATGGTCGTGATATTACGGAAAGCGTTAAAGCTAATAAAATTGATCCGGTTATTGGACGTGATGATGAAATTAGAAGTATTACCCGTATATTATCAAGAAAAACAAAAAACAATCCGGTTTTAATAGGTGAACCTGGAGTTGGTAAAACAGCTATTGTTGAAGGGCTTGCCCAAAGAATAGTTGCTGGTGATGTACCTAATAGTTTAAAGGACAAAAAAGTTTGGGAACTAGATATGGGTGCTTTAATAGCGGGTGCAAAATATCGAGGCGAATTTGAGGAAAGACTTAAAAATGTTTTAAATGAAATCAAGAAAAGTGATGGCGAAATCATTTTATTTATCGATGAAATACATATGATAGTTGGTGCTGGAGCTGAAGGAGCTGTAGATGCTGGGAATATGTTAAAACCCATGTTGGCTCGTGGTGAAATTAGACTTGTTGGTGCTACTACTCTAAATGAATATCGTAAATATATTGAAAAAGATGGAGCCTTAGAACGTCGTCTTCAAAAAGTGTTAGTAAAAGAGCCAAATGTAATGGATACTATAACAATACTTCGTGGCTTAAAAGAAAGATTTGAAGTGTTTCATAAAGTTAATATAAAGGACAATGCTTTAGTTTCAGCAGCAACTCTTTCTGATAGATATATTACTGATCGTTATTTACCAGATAAAGCGATTGATTTAATTGATGAAGCTTGTGCTACTATTAAGATGCAAATGGATTCTGTTCCAGTAGAACTTGATACTTTAACTCGAGAAATAATGCGTCTTGAAATTGAAAGTGAAGCTTTAAAGAAAGAAAAAGATGATTTATCTAAAAAACGTAAAGAAGAAATTGCTTCAGAAATAAAAGAACTTAAAACTAAAGAAGTAGAAATGCGTAAGATTTGGGAAGAAGAAAAAACATTAAATAATAATATAAATAAGAAAAAAGAAGAATTAGAAAATGCTAAATTTCAATTAAATCTAGCTGAAAATAATTATGATTTAGAAAATGCTGCTAAACTAAGACATGGCGAAATACCTAAACTTGAAAAAGAGTTAGAAGAATTAAAGTTAAATATTAATCAATCTATTTTAAGTGATACGGTAGATGATGAAGCAATTGCAGCTATTATTTCTAAATGGACTAATATTCCAATAAAGAAATTAGTTAGTGGTGAAAAAGAGAAACTTTTGAATTTGGAAGAAAATTTAAGAAAGAGGGTTAAAGGTCAAGATGAAGCATTAAAGTTGGTATCTGAAGCAGTAATTAGAGCTCGAAGCGGGATTAAAGATCCAAATAGGCCAATTGGTTCATTCATTTTTTTGGGACCTACTGGAGTAGGTAAGACCGAAGTTGCTAAATCTTTAGCATATGAACTTTTTGATGATGATCGTCATATGGTTCGCATTGACTGTTCAGAATATATGGAAGCCTTTAATGTATCTCGCTTAGTTGGTGCTCCTCCAGGATATGTAGGCTATGATGAAGGTGGACAATTAACTGAAGCAGTAAGACGTAATCCTTATAGTATTGTGTTATTTGATGAAATAGAAAAAGCCCATTCTGATGTATTTAATATATTGTTACAAATATTAGATGATGGACGTATTACTGATTCACAAGGTAGAACGGTTGATTTTAAAAACACAATTATTATTATGACATCTAATTTGGGAAGTGAAAATATTTTAAATAATGAAGCTAACGCTGAAAAATTAGTGTATAATGAACTACGTCATACATTTAGACCAGAATTTATCAATCGAATTGATGAAATTATAATTTTTAAAGCATTAAACAAGGAAGTTGTTTTTAGTGTTTTAGATAAAATAATTAAAGAAACTGAAAGTAGATTAAAAGAACTTAATTTAACTATTGAACTTACAAAAGAAGCTAAAGATTATGTAATTGAAGAATCTTATGAACCAGAATATGGTGCAAGACCAATTAAAAGATATGTTACAAGAAATATTGAAACATTACTGGCAAATAAAATTATTGAAGATGAAATTAAGTATGGTTCTAAAATTACAATAGATGTTAAAGATGATGAATTTATCATAAAATAAAAATCGTAAAAATTTTACGATTTTTATTTTGTATAAAATCCTTTAAAAAAAGTTAAATTAATATTATGAGGTATTTTATGAAAAAGAATTTAACTTTATATAACAAGAAAAGGAATTTTAATAAGACAAAAGAACCAAAAGGCAAAAAAGAAAAAGCCAATAAAAAGTTAAGATTTGTTGTTCAACATCATATAGCTAGAAAAGATCATTATGATTTAAGGTTAGAATGGAAAGGTGTTATGAAAAGTTGGGCAGTACCAAAAGGTCCTTCATATAATCCTAAAGATAAACGTCTTGCAATAATGGTTGAAGATCATCCTCTTAGTTATCGTAATTTTGAAGGTACTATTCCTAAAGGAGAATATGGTGGTGGTACAGTTATGCTTTTTGATGAAGGATATTTTGAACCAATAGAAAATTTTAATGAAAGTTTAAAATTGGGTACTATAAAATTTGTTTTAAAAGGTCAAAGATTAAGAGGTATGTGGTCACTAGTGCATTTTAAAGATGACAATTGGTTATTAATAAAAGATGAAGATGAAAATTACATATATAGGGATATAAAAGTTATTAATACAAGTGTTAGAACTGGTAGAACAATGGAAGAAATCGAAAAAGGAAAGCCAAGAAAAAAGAAAAATGATAAAGATAGAGTTGATGGGATAGATATTTCTAGTAAAGATAAGTTAATAGATAAACATATTTCTAAGTTAGATGTTATCAAATATTATCAACTTGTAGCAAAACGAATGATGCCTTTTTTAGAGAATCGAATTATTAGTACAGTTAGATGTCCAGATGGAATTGATGGTGAAAGCTTTTTTAAAAAACATTTTGAAAAAGAATGCGAGGGACTCTCTAAAATAGAAATATTAAATAAAGATAAAGAGAAAGAAGATTATTACTATATCACTAGTGTTAAAGGATTGATAAGCGAAGCTCAAATGAATAGTATTGAATTTCACACTTGGGGAAGCAATATTCAAAATTTAGAAAAACCTGATGTTATGGTATTTGATTTAGATCCAGATGAAAAATTAAGTTTAAAAAAGTTGCGTGATGGAGTAAAAGATTTAAAAAGCATATTGGATGAATTAAAATTAAAATCTTATCTTAAAACTAGTGGTGGAAAAGGATATCATGTTGTAGTACCAATGAAAAATATAGATTGGAAAGAATTTCGTTTAATTGCTAAAAATATTGCTATATTAATGGAAAGTAAATGGCCAGAAAAGTATACAAGTAATATTAGAAAAGAAAAAAGAAAGAACAAAATTTTTATTGACTGGGTTAGAAATACTAAGGGTGCTACCAGTGTTGCTCCGTACTCTTTAAGAGCGAGAAAGAATTTGCCTGTATCAATGCCAATATTTTGGAATGAACTGGAGAAAGTCACACCAAATGAAATAACCATAAAAAATGTTTTAAAAAGATTGAAATTAAAAGATCCGTGGAAAGATTTTTTTGAAAAAATAGACTAATTTAGTCTGTTTTTTTATTATTTTAATAATTTTTAATAATTAATAAATTGACTGATACATATATTATATTATAAAATAGTTAAGTAAGTTAATTAATTTAATGAACAATAGAAAGGATGCTTATGAATAATTTCGTTTCTTTATTCAATGATATTTATAATAAATTTATGGAAAATTTTCATGATAATGAAAAGTCAAAAAAAGAAAATAGTATTACAAGTAGTGAAGAAAATTATTTGGATATTATTTATTCTTTAAAAAAGACAACATTAACAAAATTTGCTGAACTTGCTAAAATCACAAAGCCAGCAGCAACACAAATTATTAATAAATATATTGATAAAGGATATGTAACAAAAAGTATATCTGAAAAAGATAAACGCGTATGTTATATAGAAGTTACGGAACAAGTAAAAAAATATTTTGCTGATAGTTGTAAAACACTAAATAAAATGTATAATGATTGTTTATCATTTTTAACTGAAGAAGAAATGATTCAATTGAGTAATATATTATTAAAAATTAATGAAAATTTATAAGTAAAAGGTGATTATTATAAGTCAAATATTAAGCAATAAAAAAACTAACCAATTGGTTAGCTAATTACTTAATGGAGCAGGTGATGGGAATCGAACCCACGTTAATAGCTTGGAAGGCTATAGTTCTACCATTAAACTACACCTGCATCACGTAATTAATTATAACATATAAAATTAAAAATTCAACAAAAAATTAATGAATTTGAAGAAAAAAGTGAGATAAGGAATGTAATATGAGTAATGAAATTAGAAAATTTGGTGATCGAAGAGATGCTAAATTATGTAGAGACATAACAGGAATGGCTCAAATATGTATAGATTTAAAACCTAAAAGGTCTTTAGGTGAGTTGTATGTAAATCAAAAATATGATGTTACAAATTTAGTAGAGTATATTAATAAATATAAAAAAATTAGAGATGAAGAAAATAAAATAACTTATTTTCATGCATTTGTAACTGCAGTAGCAAAAGTTATATATAATAGACCACTTCTTAATAGATTTGTAGCAAATAGACACGTTTATGAACATAATGATGTTTCTTTGTCATTTGTAATGAAAACAGAATTTAATGATAAATCAGAAGAAATAATGGTTATAACTCCTGTAGAGAAAGATGACAATATTTTTACTGTAAGTGATAAAATTAGAAGTAAAGTTAATAAGGTAAGGAAAAAAGGCGATACTGGAAAAGGCGCTAATGATGCTATTCAAATTATTGGTAAGTTACCTAATCTAATAAGAGTTCCGATAGTAGGATTATTTAAGTTTTTAGATCAAAAAGGGTTATTACCAGGATTTTTGGTAGAAGATAATTTATATTATAGTAGTATGGTATTATCTAATATAGGAACTCTTAAATGTGGTGGTATATATCATAATGTTACTGATTTTGGTACTTGTTCAGGTTTAATTACAATGGGTGAAATAAAAGAAGAAGTAGTAAAAGAAAATGGTAAAGATGTAACTAAATATTATTGTGAATTTGGTGTTACTATAGATGAAAGAATTGCTGATGGATTTTATATGATAAAATCATTACAATTATTACAATATATTTTAAATAGACCAGAATTATTGGAGGGAAGAGCAGATGAAAAAATTGAAAACTAAAAAGAATAAAGAAACAAGAAGATGGATTGAACAATATGGAGATGCTAGAGCTAATTTAGAGTATCCAAGTAATAGTATGGTTGATGCTTTAATGGAAACATCTAGAAAGTATCCTGAATATTATGCATATGAATACTTTGGAAATAAAGTAACATATCGAATATTTATGAGACAAATTGAAGATGTTGCTAAAGCACTTAAAAATTATGGTGTTGAAAAAGATGATCGTGTAACAATATGTATGCCAAGTACACCAGAAGCAATATGTATGGTTTATGCAGTTAACTTAATTGGAGCAGTATCATCAATGATTCATCCATTATCAAGTGAAAAAGAAATTGAAAATTATATTAATCAAGCTGATTCTAAATTTATGTTAGCGTTAGATATGACTGTTGGCAAAATTATGAACATTAAATCAAATACTAAGTTACAAAAAATAATAGTAGCTAGTGCTGGTGATTCTATGCCACCACTTATGAGAGAATTATATAAAATAACTAATTATAAAAAGAATGTTAAATTACCTAAAGATGATGATGACATAGTTTTATGGAATAAGTTTATAAGTAGTGCACCTGATTATGTTGGAATATGTCATGAACCAAGAAAAGCAGAAGATTTGGCAGTAATACTTTATAGTGGAGGAACAACAGGAACTCCTAAAGGAATTATGTTATCAAATTTATGCTTTAATGCTTTAGCATTTGAAGCTCATGAAATGATTGAACAAGCTATACCTGGTAATTCTGTGTTATCATTATTACCAATTTTCCATGGTTTTGGTTTAGCAGTATGTATTCATACACCTTTATTAAAAGGAATGAAATGTATATTAATTCCACAATTTAATGCCAAAAAATTTGGTGAATTAATTAAGAAAAATAAACCTAGTTTCTTAGCAGGTGTACCAACATTATATGAAGCTTTATTAAAACAAAATTTAAAAGAAAAAGATTTAGAATGTGTTGAAGCCGTAATTTCAGGTGGAGATATTTTATCACCAGAATTAAAGAAAAAAATTGATACTTATTTAAGTGAACATGGTTCTAAAGCTAAAGTACGTGTTGGTTATGGATTAACTGAAGCTACTGCAGCAACATGTTTGTCAAAAGAAAATACTGAGGTTGAAGGATGTATTGGTTTCCCACTTCCTGATACATATTTTAAAATAGTAAAATTAGATACTCACGAAGAAGCAGATATAGATGAAGATGGAGAAATATGTATAAGTGGTCCAACTGTAATGATGGGATATTTAAATAATGAAAAAGAAACTAATCAAGTATTAAGATATCACGATGATGGAAGATTATGGTTACATACTGGTGATATTGGTTCAATGGATGAAGAAGGAACAATTATTTTTAAACAAAGATTAAAGAGAATGATTGTATCATCAGGTTATAATGTATACCCATCTTATATTGAAAATGTTATTATTAGTCATCCTGATGTACTTGCTTGTACAGTTATTGGAATACCACATAAATATAAAGGACAAGTAGCAAAAGCTTATATCGTATTAAAAGAAGGAGTAGCAGAATCTTCTGAACTAAAAAAAGAAATTCAAGAGTTATGTAAAAAGAATATAAGTAAATATGCAATACCAGCAGAATATGAATATCGTAAACAATTACCAAAAACTTTAGTAGGTAAAGTTGCGTTTACTAAATTGGAAGAAGAAAATAAACAAAATGAAAAATAGTAGTTATATTGGTTATCATATTGTTGCTAAAATATTAAGATTTGCTGGTTTAGTTTGGTTTGGAGATAAAGTTATTGGTAAAGAAAATATTCCTAAAAAGGGAAGATGCATTTTAGCTGGTAATCATTTAAGTGATTTTGATGCTTATATGCTATTTGCTAGTACTAATAGACCAGTACATTTTCTTGGTAAAAAGGAATTATTTGAAGGTAAAATGGCATGGTTTTTCAAAATGATGCATTTAATACCTGTTGATAGAAAAAATAAAAATCCAGAAGCTAAAAAAGCTGCTATTGATATTTTAGAACAAGAAAAAGTAGTTGGTATATTTCCAGAAGGTACTTATCACAAAGAAGATTTACTTCTTCCTTTTAAACCAGGAGTAATAAGTTTTGCTGAAAAAACTGGTGCACCAATAATTCCGTTTGCTATGGATAGTACATTTAAATTTAGATGTCGTCCAATAATTAAATTTGGTAAACCAATTTATGTTAATGAAATAGATGCAGAAGATAAAGTAGCATATTTAGAGAATGTAGTTAGAGAAATGCTAATTGAATTAAAAGAAGATAGAAAAAAAGGAAATATTTAATTATTTCCTTTTTCAATTTCATAATTTTTAATTATTTCAGCATCATCAAAATGTATTTTTTCTCTGCCAATAATTTGGTAGTCTTCATGACCTTTACCAAGAACTAATAAGATGTCATTTTCGTTCATCATATCAATTCCTTTTATAATAGCTTCTTTTCTATCATATATAACTTCATAATTAGTACTATGATTATCTTTTATTATGTCATTCATTATTTTCTTAGGATCTTCAGTTCTAGGATTATCATTTGTGAATATTACATAATCACTTAACTTAGTAGCAATATTTCCCATAATAGGTCTTTTAATAGGATCTCTATCTCCACCACAACCAACAATTGTAATAACTTTGTTTTTCTTAAGTTCATTGTATGCCATTATTACTTTTTCAACAGCATCAGGTGTATGAGCATAATCTACTACAGCAAAGCCTTTACCAACTTTATAAGTTTCACATCTTCCTTTTGGTGGATATACATCTTTAGTTATTTTTAATATATCTTCAATGTTAAATCCTATATTATTTAATATACTTAAACATGTTAAATAATTATATATATTAAATTTGCTAGTTAAATTTGTAGTAACTTTATATGATTTGTTATTATAACTAAACTCTAAATCAGTATGATCTGGTAATATGTCATATTTTTCTATTTTATAATCACCATTCATACCATAAGTTTTGTAATTTTTAAATATTTTAAATTTTTCAGATGATTCATCATCACTATTTAATAACATTATCCCATTATCATATAAATAATTAACTAATTTTACTTTTTCATTTAAATAAGCTTCCATAGTTTTATGATAGTCTAAATGGTCTTCAGTAAGATTAGTAAATGCACCACAGATAAATTTTAAACCTGCAATTCTTTCAAATGATAGAGCATGACTTGATACTTCCATTACTAAGTATTCAACACCATTATTAACGGCATCAATTAATAATTTATATAATGTTAATATATCTGGAGTAGTATTATTAAGTTCTATATATTTATCATTTTGATAATATCCAATAGTACCAAGGTATGCTACAGATACTCCTAATTTTTGTAACATTTGATAAGTTAAATAACAGCTAGTAGTTTTACCATTTGTACCAGTAACACCAATTATTTTTAATTTATTAACAATATCACTGTATTCATTAACTAACACTTCTTTTAAATATTCTTTAGTATCATTAACTTTTTCGTAAGGTACACTTAATTCTAAATCTTTTTCACCAACAACTTTAGAAGCTCCATTTTTTATTGCTTCTTCAATATAATCATGACCATCAACTGTATTACCAACTAATGCCACAAATATTTGCCCTTCTTTTATTAATTTTGAATTTGTTTCATATTTAATCATTTTTTCACTTCCTAATTCAATTATATTATAAATTAAATTCAATAGTTATCAATATTATTTTTCATGTTATAAAAAATAACTCAATAAATCTTCAGTATTTTAATCATAATATATTTCATTGAATAGAGTATAACATATTTTAAAAGGTGCGTATCAAAAAAATGTATGTTATAATACATTCATAAAGGTGATTTTTATGGAAAAAATTATATTAACAGGAGATAGACCAACAGGAAAACTTCATTTAGGACATTATGTAGGTTCTTTAAGAAATAGAGTAAAATTACAAAATAGCGGAGAATATGATGATATTTATTTAATGATTGCAGATAGTCAAGCATTAACAGATAATTTTGATAATCCTAAAAAAGTTAGAGACAATGTTTTAGAAGTAGCATTATTTTATCTAGCTTGTGGAATTGACCCAAATAAAACAAATATTTTTATTCAGTCACAAGTTCCAGCACTTACTGAACTTACATTTTATTATATGAATTTAGTAACAGTAGCTAGACTTCATCGTAATCCGACAGTAAAATCAGAAGTTAAATTACGAGGATTTGAAGAAAGTATTCCATCAGGTTTTTTAAATTATCCAGTTAGTCAGGCTGCTGATATTACTGCTTTTGAAGCAACAACTGTTCCAGTAGGAGACGACCAACTACCAATGATTGAACAAACTAGAGAAATAGTCCATTCGTTTAATAGAATTTATGGAGATACTTTAGTAGAACCTAAAGAATTGCTTCCGGAAAGTAAATCTGCTAAGAGACTTCCAGGAATTGATGGTAAAGCTAAAATGAGTAAGTCTTTAGGTAATTGCATTTATTTAGATGATAGTGAAGAAGAAATAAATAAGAAAGTAATGCAAATGTATACTGATCCAGATCATATTAAGGTATCAGATCCTGGTAAAGTAGAAGGAAATGTTGTATTTACTTATTTAGATGTTTTCTGTGAAGATAGACATTTTAATGAATATTTACCTGAATATAAAAATTTAGATGAATTAAAAGCACATTATACTAAAGGTGGTTTAGGAGATGTTGTTATAAAAAGATTCTTAGCAAAAATTATTTGCGAAGTAATAAAACCAATTAGAGAAAAAAGAGAAGAATTATTACAAAATTTAGATTATGTATATAATGTATTAAAAAATGGTACAGAAAAAGCTAATCAAAAGGCTAATGCTACTTTAGATAAAGTTAGAAATCATATGGGAATAGATTATTTTGATAATAGTAAATTCTTAGATGAAATGAAAGAAAAATTTAATAACTAAAAAATTCTAGTAAATCTAGAATTTTTTTATTGCTTTATTTTAGGTACATTATAAGGTTTTCTTTCGTCAGTTCTACCTAATATGTAATCTGTACTAGTGTGGTAAAATTCTGCTAATTTACAAACTCTATCAGCAGTTATTTCTGTATCTCCATTTTCAATTCTACTATAATGTTGTTGTGTGGTATTAAGTAATTTAGCTAAGTCTTTTTGTAGTAAGTCCCTATCTTCTCTCATGTCTTTTAAACGATATCTACTCATAATCTTCACCCTTCATAAAAATTATTTCAAATATTTAATTTAAATATCGCTTCACACACTTAAAATGTGTGTAGTAAATCATACATACACATTCTAAATGTAAATAACAATTCGACATAATTTTTCTTTATATAATTCATTTAGAAAATAAATGAGAGGTTAAGTTGTATGTGTAAGAAGTATTTTAAAGTAATAATCACATTACTTTTATTAGTTGAATTTACATTTGTGTTTTTAAGTATTAAGTCATTTAACAATAAAGATATAGCAAAGATTAAAGAAGAAAATAAAGTAAATAAAGAAATGTTTTCGATGTATGTAGAGAATAAAGATGGAGATTATGTAGAGTATACAGATAGTGAATATTATCCAATAGGATTAAAATATTACTTTAATGAAGAAAGAAGTAATTGTACAGATAATAAAGGTAAAGTAGTAAATAACGTAATATCATATA
>JAFSAI010000036.1 GCA_017441065.1 Bacilli bacterium
AACAAAATTTTTAGAAAAATTTGACTTCGGGGGGGGGTAATATATACTTACCTTATAAAATAGAAAAGGAAGAAAGAATATGCAAGTTGTTAACAAAAAAATGTGTGTGATAGTAATATTAGTGTTAGTGATAATAGAAAGTTGTACATTGTTCTTGATGTATAAGTCTTTTGGTAATAAAAACACAAATTTAGATGAAGTAAATCTAAATATAAATAATACAAATATGTTTGCGATAATGTTAGAACAAGAAGATGGAACATATAAAGAAGATACAACTAGTACTTGGCCAACAAGTGGATATACATACAATGCATCAATGTCAGGATGTATTGATTTGAATGGTAACAAACTTGAAGGAGTACTTACATATGATAGTACAAATAATATAGCTACAGTAGATACAGGAAATACAAGTTATTGTTATTTGTATTTTAGTTTACCTGGAGTTGCTTTTGCAGTATATTCAGCAGATGATACATCATTAACGTTTTATAAAAATAAAGATAGTGTTACAGCTGGACAACAATACAAAGGCAAAACAGCAACCGAAGTGTATACAGGAATAGAAGATGAAGGCTATAGTAGAGGGTGGAATTCTTATAGTTCAGTAATAACATCAGTAGTAATTGCAGAAGAAATATCACCTAAAGATACAAGTATTTGGTTTTATCGTTTTAACAATTCATCATTAACAATGGACTTAGCAAAATTAGATACAAGTAAAGTAACAGATATGAGTAGTATGTTTGCTAATTCTTCGATTACAACATTAGATATAGGTTTTTGGAATGTGAGTAAAGTAACAGATATGAGAAGTATGTTTGCTAATTCTTCGATTACAACATTAGATATAGGTTCATGGGATGTAAGTAATGTAACTGATATGGGGTATATGTTTGAGTACTCTTCCGTAACAAGTTTAGACATAGGTTCCTGGGATACAAGTAAAGTAACAGATATGAGTAGTATGTTTGCTCACTCTAGGGTAGTTTTAGACTGCAGTAAATGGGATGTAAGTTCTGTTACTTCATATAGTTTATTTGCTGGCGGCAGAGGTGGCGTAGTAACTGGCGGAATAAATTATATTATATTACCCGCCTCATTTGATGAAACAACAGCATATGGCGGATGGAACGATCCAGCGTAATCGTCAATGAAGACGTTAAAATAAGTATGAAAGATACACACATATCTTTCTTCCTAGAAATTAAGACTAGTAAAACTAGTCTTTTATATTGTTTTAAATGTCAAATAAGGAATTTTATGATATAATCTTAATATGGTGATTATAATGAATTTTTTAGAAAGAAAAATAATCAAAGATATTAATAAAGAATTGCTTATGGAAGCACTTACTCATAGTAGTTATTCTAATGAACATAAAGAATGCAATAATTATGAAAGATTAGAGTTTTTAGGTGATGCTGTTTTAGAACTAGCTACTAGTGAATATTTTTATCAAAATACATCTTTAAAAGAAGGTGAAATGACTAAAAAAAGAGCTGGTTTTGTATGTGAACAAGCACTTGCACATTATGCCAAAGAAATAGGTCTTGATAAGCATATTAGAGTTGGTCATGGTCAAGAAGGAAATATCAATGATACTATTATTGCTGATGTTTTTGAAGCTGTTCTAGGAGTTATATATCTTACTAATGGAATTGAAACAGCAAAAGAATATTTATATGAAATAATTGTTCCGTATATTGAAAAAGATTTTGTGTTCTTTGGAGATTATAAAACAATGTTACAAGAATATGTTCAAACAGATAAAAAATCTTTAGAATATGTTCTAGTTAATGAAAGTGGAGAAGCACATAATAAAACTTTTGAAGTAGTAGTTAAAATTAATAATATTATTTATGGTAGGGGTATTGGTAAAAGTAAGAAAGAAGCCGAACAAAAAGCAGCATTTGATGCTTATAAAAAATCAGCAAAGTAGTGGTGAAGTATGTATTTAAAAAGTATTAGATTAGAAGGTTTTAAATCATTTGCAGATAAAACTTTATTTGAACTTAATAAAGGTATTACTGCAATAGTTGGCCCCAATGGTAGTGGTAAATCGAATATAGTTGATGCAGTTCGTTGGGTTTTAGGAGAACAATCAGTAAAATCTCTTCGTGGTGGATCACAAATGAGTGATGTTATATTTAGTGGATCAGAATATAAGGATGCATTAAATAAAGCATCAGTCACATTAACTTTTGATAATAGTGATAAATATTTAAATAGTGAATTTAGTGAAATAGAAGTTAAAAGAAGTGTTTATAAAAGTGGTGAATCAGAGTATTTTATTAATAATACAAGAGTAAGACTTAAAGATATTCAAGATTTATTTATTGATTCAGGTTCAGGAAATGATGCATTTAATATTATTTCTCAAGGTACTGTTACTGACATTGTAAATTCTAAACCAATGGAAAGAAGAGTAATATTTGAAAGTGCTGCAGGTGTTTTAAAGTATAAAAAACGTAAAGAAGAATCTTTAAGAAAATTAGATAAAACTAAAGATAATTTAAATAGTGTTAATTTAGTTATAAGTGAATTAGAAACTACAATAGGACCATTAAAAGAACAAGCTGAAGTTGCTAAGAAGTATGTAGATATAAAAGAAGAATTAAAAAGTAATGAAATTGCTCTTACTACAAGAGATATTACTGATATAAATAGAGAATATAAAGAATTAAAACAAAAAGAAGAAGAGTTAACTGAAAAGTTAGATGGCATGGTTAAAGTATCTAATAATACTGAAATAGAAAAAATAAAATTAGATATATATAAATTAGATGATGAAATATCAGTTAATAATAAGAAAATGTTAAATTTAACAGAAGAAATATCTATGTTATCTTCTGAAAAAAGAATTACTATTGAAAGAACTAAATATGAATATAGTGATGATAAACTAAAAAGTAATTTAATAAATTTAAAAGAAGAAGAATTAAATTTAATTAAAGAAATAGAAGTTAGTAATAATGAGATAGATGTATTAAATAATAATATAAAAAATAAAAAAGATATTACTAATAATAGTGATGTGGAACTAAAAAATATATTATCTAAAAGAACTATTTATACAAATGATTTAAATAGTTTAATAAAGGAAAAATTTAGTATCGAAAACAGAATTGATATTTTAGAAGCAAATATATTAAATAATGAGAAATTACCTTCAAGTGTTAAAAATATTTTAAATAATCCAAGACTTAAAGGTATTCATAATACAATTGGTAATTTAATAGATATCCCTGATAATTATTTGTTATGTACTGATGTAGTGCTATCTGCATCTTCCAATTTTTTAGTAGTAGATAATGAAATTTCTGCTAAAGAAGCAATTAATTATTTAAAGGATAATAAATTAGGTAGAGCAACATTCTTACCTCTTAATATTATAAAACCTAGATATGTTGAAGATAGTATTAAAGAAAGAATTGTTCAAATAAATGGATATGTAGGTATTCTTTCAGAACTTATTAATTATGATAGTAAATATAGTAATGTTATTGAAAATCAATTAGGTAATGTAATAGTAGCTAAAGATATAGATTCAATGAACTTAATAGCTAAAATATTAGAATATAAATTTAGAGTAGTATCTTTGGATGGTAGTATTGTTTATGCTGGAGGTTCTATAAGTGGTGGGGGAGTTCATAAACATAACTTATCTAACACTAAACAAGAACTTGAAAATAATAAAATAAGATTAGATGAAATTAAAATAAAAATTGATAAGTTAAATAATGAAATTAAAGAAATTAATAATGAATATGAAATAGTAAATAATACATTGTTAAAACATAGTTCTGAATTAATTAATTTAAATACTATTAAAGATACTAAAATTAAAACTTTAGATGAATTAGAAGAAAAATTAAAAATAGTAAAAAATGATATTGAAGGAATAACTAATATTAAAGAAAATAGTTTAGATAAGAAATTAGAAGATATCATGAATAAATTAAATGTTTTAACTATTGAAAAAGAAAAATTAGAAACTAGTATTAACGAACTTAAATTAAATAAAGATGAATTATCTAATAAATTATCTCTTTTAGAATTAGAAGTTAGTAAAAGTAATTCTGAATATAAGATGGTATCTAATGAACTTAATTCTGTAAGTGTTAATGTTGGAAAATTAAATGTTAAATTAGATAATTTATTGTTATATTTAAATGAAGAATATAATATGACTTATGAATATGCTAAAGAAAATTATGATTTAGATATTGAAATTGATTTAGTAAGAAATAAGGTACATAAATTAAAACATGAAATCAAATCTTTAGGAGAAGTTAATATTGGAAGTATTAAAGAGTATGAAAGACTTAACACTAGGTATGAATTTTTAACAAATCAAAAGAACGACTTAGAATTATCTATGAATAATTTATATGAAATTATAAATGATATGGATAATATTATGACTGAAAAATTTAAAACTACTTTTGATAAAGTTAGTGAAGAATTTAGTAAAGTGTTTAAGATTATGTTCCAAGGTGGTATAGGTAAGTTAGAACTTACTGATCCAAATGATTTCTTAAATACTGGTGTAGATATGATAATTGTTCCACCTGGAAAGAAGATTCATAATACACAAAGTTTATCTGGTGGAGAAAAATCTCTTACTGCCATATGTTTATTGTTTGCAATACTTAATGTATCTCCAGTTCCATTTATCATTTTAGATGAAGTAGAAGCTGCATTAGATGAAGTAAATGTAGATTTATTTGGAGAATTCTTAAATAAAAAGAAAATGGATAGTCAATATATTTTGATTACTCACAAAAAGAGAATGATGGAATATGCTGATGTACTTTATGGAATTACAATGCAAAATGCTGGTATTAGTAAAGTTGTAGGAGTTAAGTTAGAAGATAATTAATTTATTATCTTCTTTTTTTGTCGATTTATGACACCCGAAAACAATTTACAATCCATACCAATCATGATTAAATGAGTATGGAAGTGTTGAATGTGGCGCCGCCAAATTATCATTTTAAGAGGGTTTTGTCCTTTTGGAATCGGTGGTGAAGTAAGATGAACATCTTTTGGAGAAAGGACTAGTTATGATGAGATGACATGTCAAGAAGGCTACTAATCGTTAATGAAGACGTTAAAATAAACAAGAAAGATAACACACATATCTTTCTTCCAAAAGAAAAAATACCGAGCAATCGGTATTTTTATATTTCTCTCATTTTTTCTTTATCTTTAAATGGATTTTTCTTATCTATTTTATCAATAAATAATATTCCGTTTAAGTGATCCATTTCATGTTGGAACGCTACAGAAATGTCTTCACGAACTCTAATTGTTTCTGT
Organism: Bacilli bacterium; assembly: GCA_017441065.1. Classification (GTDB taxonomy): domain Bacteria; phylum Bacillota_I; class Bacilli_A; order RF39; family UBA660; genus SIG200. The sequence goes on from JAFSAI010000036.1 coordinate 5,328, forward strand.
TTCGCCATCTTCATTTTGATATTGTACTTTCATTCTTGCAAATCTTGGAACAATACCATCAACTTCACGATTAACACTTAGACATCCTTCGCCTTCACCAACATATATTAGTTCTTCGCTATGACTAACAATTTTTGGATTTATAATTATATAATGTTCAAATTCGCCTTCATCAACTTCTTCTACTATTACAAATATATTTTTAGGTATCCCAAGTTGAATAAATGCTAGTCCCATGCCTGGTCTTAAATTATATTTTTCATAATATTCTGGAATTTGACTCATTGTAAGGTAATCAATTGCATCATGAATTAATTTTTTATCTTCTTTCGATAGAGGAAATGTAACTTCTTTACTTTGAGTTCTTAATATTTTATTTTTTTCATCTAATATATTAATTTCCGGTAGTTTCATTTTTCTTACTCCTATTCAATGTTACTGCTTTTGTATATTCCAATTCTTGTTCTAAATTATTAATAGCATCAGTATAAGCTTCCATTTCTTCTTCTGATAACATATCATTTCTCATTAAAGTGTAGTAGTGATCAATCATTAACTCTAAATCTTCTACTGTATTATTAGGTCTTTCAATCATTTCTCTTTCATAAGTTCTTTCGTAATTAATAGCAAACATTGCTAAGTCTCTAATTCTTGTAAAGTCGGCTTTATAATAACCATCTTTACTTTTCTTACGACAATATATTTCAATAAATGTTGCCATAGATTGTTCAGTACCTTCTGGTAAATAATTATTTCTTAGATAAAATTCATATCCATATCTAATATGTCCCATTTCTTCTCTAAAAATAGGAGTTTCTCTTAAATAAGTATAGTATTTATCAATGAAAGCTTTCATGAATGTTGGGTTAGTTAATTTTTCTCTAAAATAGTATTTTAAAAATATTGTATCAAAGAACTTTTTATCTTCTTTAAAAGATACACCATATTGTAATGTTTTTGGAGGATTGTTTTTTCCTTTATAAAAATTGATTCCTAAAGAACCTTTAAAAAATTTTTTAGGTAATAATCCTTCATCTATTAGGTAGCATATTAGTTCTTGTTCATGTTCAAATTCATTTGTAAATTCAACTATATCTTTTAATTTACTTTCGTTAATATACTCAAAACCAGGAATTTTTGATATTCCTTCAATTTTGTAGCATTCATTTTTTAAGTAAACAACTAAACCATATTTCATAAATATCCCCCTTATATATGAATAATTATATCATATTTTCTTCTAATTGTCAAAAAGTGTCAAATATAATAATAGGGTATAAACTTTTGCCTTTTATAGTATAGTGTAAATTCTTTGAAAATATAAGAATTTATGTTATTATTATTTTGGTGTTTTATATGAATGGAAAGAATATCAGAAATTTTTCAATAATTGCTCATATTGATCATGGTAAGAGTACTTTAGCAGATCGTATTTTGGAGTTAACTGGTGCAGTTACTCAAAGAGAGATGAAAGAACAATTACTTGATAGTATGGATATTGAAAGAGAACGTGGAATTACTATTAAGTTAAATACAGTAAAATTAAAACATACATATAATGGAGAAGAATATATTTTAAATTTAATTGATACTCCAGGTCATGTAGATTTTTCTTATGAAGTTTCAAGAAGTTTAGCAGCTTGTGAAGGTGCAATTTTAGTAGTGGATGCCGCTCAAGGAATTGAAGCACAAACACTAGCTAATCTTTATTTAGCTATGTCAAATGACCTAGAAATAATTCCTGTTATTAATAAAATAGATTTACCTAACGCTGATATTCCAAAAGTAACAAAAGAACTACATGATGTTTTAGGATTTAATGAAGAAGATATTATTTTGTGTAGTGGTAAAACAGGTGTTGGGGTAGATAAATTACTAGATCGTGTAGTAGAAAAAGTTCCAGCCCCTAAAATTGATAAAGAAAGTCCAACTAGAGCTTTAATATATGATTCTTATTTTGATAACTACAAAGGCGTTGTTTTATTAATTAAAGTTGTTGATGGCGAAATTAAGGTTAAAGATAAAATTAAAATGTTTGAATCAGATAAAATATTTGAAGTTACTGAACTAGGAGTTAAAAATCCTAAGGAAGTTCAAGTTAAATCATTATCTAGTGGTGAAGTTGGATTTTTAGCGGGTGCAATTAAAGATATTTCTAGTGTTCATGTAGGAGATACAATAACTGTTATTGGCAACGAAGCAGATACTCCATTAGATGGATATCAACCAATGAAACCAATGGTATATTCTGGTATTTATCCAATAGAGGCAAGTAAATATGAAATGTTAAGAGAAGCCTTAAATAAGTTAAAATTAAATGATGCTTCATTAATATTTGAACCGGTTACAAGTGAAGCTTTAGGGTTTGGTTTTCATACAGGGTTCTTAGGATTACTACATTCAGAAATAATTACAACTAGATTAGAAAGAGAATTTAACCTAGATATAGTTGTTACTAGTCCAACAGTTGTATATGAAGCATACCTTACTGATGGTACTAAAGTAATAGTAGATAATCCAAATAGAATGCCACCTAGAGAAAAATTAAGTAGGGTATTAGAACCATTTATTTATACAAATATTATTGCTCCATCTAACTATGTTGGAAGTATTATGGAATTATGTCAAAATAAAAGAGGTATATATAAATCAATTGAATATATAAATGATACAAGAGTTAACATTCATTATGAACTTCCTTTATCAGAAGTAGTATATGATTTTTATGATAAATTAAAAAGTAGAACTAATGGTTATGCATCATTTGATTATGATTTAATTGGTTATAAAGAAAGTAATTTAGTTAAGATGGATATATTACTTAATGGAGAAAAAGTTGATGCTTTATCTATGATTATTCATAAAGATTTTTCATATGAAAAAGGTAGAGCAATCACACAAAAATTACGTGAAGTTATTCCAAGACAAATGTTTCAAGTTAGTATTCAGGCTAGTATTGGTTCAAAAGTTATAGCTCGTGAAAATATAAGTGCAATGCATAAGAATGTACTTGCTAAATGTTATGGTGGCGATGTTTCTCGTAAACGTAAACTTTTGGAAGCGCAAAAAGAAGGTAAAAAGAGAATGAAAATGGTGGGAAGAGTTGAAGTTCCAAGTGAAGCATTCTTAAGTATTTTAGGAAGTGATGATAATGGTAAGTAGAGAACAAGAAGCTAAAATGTTAGAAGAAACTAGGCTATTAGTAGATTTGTTTCTAAAAACACAAGAATCAGATATTGATTTAGAAAAACGTACTGGTATATCATCATCTACCGTTGGAAGAAGACTTACTAATAAAAAAAGAATTATTCAAGTTTATGGATATAAAATTGGTGAAGAAATATATAATCAAGTAATGGGAATTAGAAAAAATAATTTACAAAAAGGCAAGAAAATTGGTGGTCAAAAATCAATGCTTAACAATGTTTATGTTAAAGATGAAAATGGTAAATTTTCTGGAAGTACAAAATTAAGAGTAGATGTTATTTATGATGATGAATTATTACAAAAACATTTTTTATTCCATTTAGCACTAACATTTAAAGCTAAGCCAAAAACTATTGCTGATTTATTCCAAATTGATGAAAAAAAGTTGCTTGAAGATTTAATTGGAGTAAGTATGGGTGGTTATAATTCATTGTTAAATTTAATATATCATGATAATAGTGATCAAGAATTAGTAAAACAAAATATTATTAGCTATTATAGAGAATTATTATATGCAATTAGTAAAAAAGACAATGAAGAAAAAATTAGATTAATTAATATGGTTAGTGATGAAAAAGCATCTTTAGTAAAGAAATCTTTAGAAGATGGAACTGTAAATACTGCTAGTCTTACTGACGAAGATGTTGAAGTGCTATTTAGATATCAGATAAAATATGCTTTATCTGTAACTGAAGTAGCAAATACTTTTGGGTTAGATGCCAAAATATATGAAATGAGAATTTCATCATTAAAAGCGCTGGAAGAAGAAAAAAATGCTTTAGATTCAATTAGTGATTTTCCTGGTGGTAGAAAATAATGAATAGTAGTAGTGTTTATATTCATATTCCATTTTGTAAAAATATTTGTGCTTATTGTGATTTTTGTAAAGTACTTTATAATAAAGAATGGGTAGTAGCATATTTAAAAAAATTAAAAGATGAAATAAAAGATAGATATATGGGAGAGTCAATTAGAACTATTTATATTGGTGGAGGAACTCCTAGTGCATTATCTTTAAAAGAAATAGAGTATTTACTTACTTTAACAAAGTTATTTAAAATTGAAAGTTTGGAAGAATTTACTTTTGAATGTAATATTGAAGATATTAATGAAGATTTATTAGATTTACTTGCTAAGTTTAACGTTAATCGTTTAAGTATTGGTATAGAATCTTTTGACGAAGAAAATTTATTACTTATGAAAAGAAAAGTAGACTACAAAGATACTGTTAAAAAAATGAATCTTATTAGAAGTAAAGGATTTAGTAATGTAAATTTAGATTTAATTTATGCGCTTCCTGGAGAAAAAATAGGAGTATTAAAAAAAGATATTAAATTACTTTTAAGTTTAAATCCGGAACATATCAGTACTTATAGTTTAATGATTGAAGATAATACTTTCTTAAGTTATAAAAAAGTTAATGTTATTCCTGAAGAATTAGATGCGTTTATGTATGAATATATTTGTAAGAAATTAAAAAAATCAGGATATAATCACTATGAAGTAAGTAATTTTGCAAAAGAAGGTTATGAATCAAATCATAATTTAGTATATTGGAATAATGAAGAATATTATGGATTTGGTTGTGGTGCTTCAGGATATATTGCTGGGGTTAGATATGATAATACTAGAAGCTTATCTAAGTATTTAAATGGTGAAATTAATAGTACTGATAATTTGCTTAGTAATGAATCTATTATGGAGTATGAATTAATATTAGGACTTCGTAAATTAGAAGGAATTAATTTACAAGATTTTTATAATAAATATAAAGTTAATATGCAAGATGTATTTCCAATCAAAACTTTAATAAAAAATGGTGATTTAATTTATAAAGATGGTTATGTAATGATTAATCCAAAAAAATTATATGTTATGAATGAAATACTTTTAAAAATTGTATAAATTATTTATTTTGATTCAAACTAAATATTAGTGATAATATGTTAAAAGATTTGAAAATATTAAATGGTATTTTAGAATTAAAATTTAATGAGTATACTTATGAGTACACCATTACTGTTTCAGACGATGTAAATAGTTTGGAAATAGATTATAAACTAGATGAAGAATGTTATTTAACTATAAGAGATAATAAACTAGATTATGGTGAAAATATAGTATATTTAGATGTATATAATGTTGATGAATTATTAACATATACTTTATATGTTTATAAAGAAAATAGTGAAACAGTAAGTGGAATTGATACCTATAAAAAAACATTAGAAATTGCTAATGCTAATAATGAAATAGAAACTTATAAAGTACAATTGCTTACTACTGGTGTATTTTTACTTATTGTAATAATATTTAGTATATTGTTTAAAAGGGATATTGTTAAGAGATAGAATATCTCTTTTTTTGTCGAAAAATGACACACGAAATTAATTTACAATCCATATCTATTGTGATTAAATGAATATGGAAGTAGTGAATGTAACGTTGCCAAAAGCTAACTAACGGGGAGGTATACCGAAAGGAAGTGAGGCTTATGA
>JAFSAI010000037.1 GCA_017441065.1 Bacilli bacterium
TATCTTTTTCTTTTTTTCTATTTCTTTTTGTTTCTCTAATATTATTTTTTGTTGTTCATCTTCTTTTCCAACTTCAAAATATTTTATTAAGAAAATAGTTACAAAAATAAATAATACAACAAAGTATATTGAAATGATTACTATAAAAAATATATCAATAGCATCAAAGTTCTTTTGCATGTCTAATCTTTCCTTCAAGAGTATTATAATATATGTTTTTTAAAAATAATAGTGAAAATATGTCAATAATTTCAAAATATTTGACATTAAAGATAGTCAAACAAAGAAATTACCTTTAATTTATGGTAAAATAGTATAGGAAAGTAGGCATAAAATGAGAAATAAAAATTTTTATTTGTTAATATTTTTAATTTCTTTATTCATAATTAATATGAATATTTGTTATGCTGAAGTTTTCAAAGGAAAAATAACAGGAACTGGAGTTCGTTTAAGAAGTGGCCCTGGAACAAATTATGAATATTTAAAAACAGTTAGTAAGAATAGTGAATATACTTTAGTGAATAATACTAAATATCAATCAGAAAGTGGATGTACTAATGGTTGGTATAAAATTTATTATGAAGGTTCTGCAACTGGTTATGTATGTAGTGATTATGTAACCGTTACAAAGTTAGTATTTAATGAAAATCCCACTAATACATGTGAACAAACATTGGCTAGCCTAGGATTTCCATCAAGCTATTGGCCTGGGTTATGTTCACTTCAAGCGTCTCATAGCAATTGGCAATTTAAACCTATAATAACAGGACTTGATTGGAGTAGTGCAGTAGATGCTGAAAGTGCCTGTGGTAAAAGTTATATAGCAAGTGATATACCAACTAATATTGATAGCACTTGTACAAATCAATATACAAAGACTTGGTATCCAGCATCATCAAGTGCAGTAGCATATTATATGGACCCAAGAAATTGGTTTACTGAACAATATATATTTCAATTTGAATATTTAAAATATGATGCAGGATTAGCTAGTATTTATCCTGGTGCTGCAACAGATGTAATAGATCATTCTGAATTTTATAAATATCATAATGGTTTAGGAAATAATTTAGGTAATATTATTACTGCAGTAGGTAGCGAAACTAATGTAAGCCCAATATTTGTTGCATCTAGAATACTACAAGAAATGGGTAGTGGAACATCTCTTTATAATCTTTATAGTGGTGTTTATGAAGGTTATTTAGGATTTTATAATTTTTATAATTTTGGTGTTACAGATAGTTGTGCAACTACTAGTGGTACAACTGTATGTGGACTTGAATATGCTAAGAAAAATAATTGGTATGGATTACACGATGCCTTAAAAGGTGGCGCTAGTCAGATAGCAAATAGTTATATAGCTAAAGGACAATATACAGGTTATTTACAAAAATATAATGTTGTTCCAACAGAAAGTAATAAGTTATATACACATCAATATATGACAAATATTGCAGCGCCATCAAGTGAATCTAAGACAACTTATAACACTTATAAAAATTTAAATTTATTAAACAATGTATTTGTATTTTATATTCCTGTATATAACAATATGGAAAATGCAGACTTTTCAGAGAATAATGGAGCAGTAGATACACCAGACACAAATACTCCATCTACTATAGATATTAGTACAATAGTTACTAGTAGTGGTTATAAGTATTCATCAAATTATATAACTGGTATTAATGCATCGACTTCAGTTAATGATATAAAAAATTCAATAGAAAGTATTTCTGGTAGTGGAACTGTTACTATAAAAAATGCAAATGATGTAGTAGTAACTACAGGTAATATTGGTACAGGTTTTAAAGTAGTAGTAAATAATTCAACTAAGCAAGAAGTTTTAACTGTAGTTATTAATGGTGATACATCAGGAGATGGAATCATTAATGCCTTAGATTTATTACAAGTTCAGAAAAAAATATTAGGGACTTATTCATTAAATGGTGTTTATTCTTTAGCTGGTGATACATCTGATGATGGACAAATCAATGCTTTAGATTTATTACAAATACAAAAAAGTATATTAGGTACTTATACAATAGGTCAATAGAAAGGGAATTTTATGAAAAAACTCAAATTATTAATTGTAGCATTATTAAGTTTAATAATACTACCAAGTATAGTGTCAGCTGCATCTGGTAAAATTACTGTTAGTGGTACAACAACATCAGTTGTAGGAAATAAAGTTACTGTTACAGTTACTTTATCAAGTAGTACTAAAATAGGTAGTTGGCAGATGCAACTTAATTATGATAAAAAGTATTTACAATTAACAAGCTCAAGTGCTGAAGCTGGTGGAACAGTGATGGCATCCTCAAGTGCTACTGGAGTAAAGTCAAAAAAATACACATTTACTTTTAAAACATTGAAGACAGGATCTACTACAGTATCAGTTGGAAGCTATTTAGCTTATGCTTTTGATGATTTAAGTGAAATGTCATTATCAGCAGGAAGTAAAAAAATAAATATAATAACTCAAGCTGAATTGGAAGCAAGCTACTCTAAAGACAACAATTTAAAGGGTTTAAATGTTGAAGGTTATGAAATATCTCCAGCATTTGATAAAGACACTTTAAGCTATACAGTAAATGTACCAGAGGGAACAACAAATGTTACAATAAATGCTTTAGAAAATGATAGTAAAGCAAGTGTTAGTGGCGATGGAACTATTACTGTTACTGAAGGTATTAATAATGTAAATATAGTTGTAAGAGCAGAAAATGGTAGTGAAAAAACATATAGTTTAGTAATTAATGTTATAGACCAAAATCCAATTAATGTAGAAATTGATAATATTAGTTACACTGTAATAAAACTTAGAAATAATTATGTTTGTCCTGAACTATTTGAAAATAGTGAAGTTACAATTAATGGATTTCAAATACCAGCTTGTGTAAATGAGAAAATAAAATATACTTTAGTTGGTTTAAAAAGAGAAGATGGAACAATAGAACATTTTATTTATGATAATGGTAAATATATTAAATATAATGAAGTAGTAGGAACATCTCTCAAAATAATTGCTTTAGATTATGATGGAAAACTTGATGGCTTAGAAAAGACAACGGAAAAAATAAATGATATTGAATATCAAGTATTTAAATTTAATAATTCAGAAAAATTTTATGTTGTATATGGCATGAATGTTGAAACAGGAGAAAAAGATTTTTATGTATATGATGTATCAAATAAAACATTTAGTTTTTATGATACTGAATATATTGATTATTTAAAAGAACAAAATGAAACTTATCTTTATGTAATTATAGCATTTGGCATGGGATTGTTTTTATCACTTGTATGTGTAATTTCTTTAAGTAGAAGTAAAAGAAAATTAAAGAAAAAACATAAACAACAAGTTGAAGAACAAAAAGACGAAATAAATAAAAAAAGCAAAAAAGATAAAAAGAAGAAAGAAAAAGAAGAATTAGAAGAAGCAATAATAAAAGAAGATATTAATGAACTAAATGAAATTGTATCTGAAGATGAAGATACTGCTATATATAATTTATTTGAAGATGATAAAAAATCAAAGAAGAAAAAGAAAAAATAGAGAAAAGAATATGTTAAAAATTACATATTCTTTTCTTTTTAATATTTATAAGTTATAATGTTTGTAGGTGTTTTTATGAATTGGATAATAAATGGACATAGTGTCTTAGAAATAGTTTTAGTTACATTTTTAGTTAGTGTATTTTTAGTGCCTATTGCAAAAAAAATTGCTCATCATGTAGGTGCAATTGATATGCCTAATGAAAGAAAAGTTCATAAAGGTGCGATGCCAAGAATGGGTGGTCTTGCAATATATGGCGCATTTTTACTAGGGTACATTTTATATGGTCAATTAACAACTCAAATGTTATCAATATTAATTGGTTCTTTTATAATTGTTATTTTAGGAATGATTGATGATATAAAACCTTTAAGAGCAAGCCATAAATTTTTAGTACAAATAATAGCAGCTTCAATTGTTGTAATTTATGGACAAGTTTATTTTAGTCAAATATCGTTTTTAGGATTACATTTAGAATTTAGTACAATAGTAAGTTATATATTATCAATATTCTTTATAGTGGCAATCTCAAATGCAATAAATTTAATTGATGGATTAGATGGTTTAGCCGGAGGAGTAAGTTCTATATACTTTTTAACTATTAGTTTAATAGCAATACTTTTATCAAAAACAACTGGTCTTGATTTTCTATTATCATTAATAATGTTAGGGTCTACTTTAGGATTTTTATTTCACAATTTTCCTCCAGCAAAAATATTTATGGGAGATTCAGGAAGTTTATTCTTAGGATTTATGATTTCAGTAATTGCTTTAGTTAGTTTTAAAGTTGCAACATTTACATCTTTAATAATTCCATTAATAGTACTTGCTATTCCAATCTTTGATACAGGTTTAGCTATAGTAAGAAGATTATTAAAAGGCGAAAGTATAGGTTCTCCAGATAAGGAACATTTTCATCATCAATTATTAAAATTAAAGTTTTCTCCTAGAGTAAGTATTATTATAATATATTCAATAAATATATTATTTTCTGCAGTATCTATATTTTATGTAATTGGATATAATAGACAAGCTATAGTTTTATATTTGATTCTTATGTTAGCATTATTATTTGTTATTTTAAAAACAGATATTTTATATAATCATAATCACAAAGATAAAAATAAAAGGGAAAAATAGAGGTGATAATATGAAAATTTTTGTGACAGGGTGTTGTGGATACATAGGTAGTCATACTTGTGTAGAATTATTAGAAAAAGGTTATGAAGTAATTGGTCTTGATAATTTTAGTAATAGTAAAAGAAGTGTATTAGATAGAATTAAACAAATTACTAACAAAGAAATCAAATTCTATGAAGGCGATATGCTAGATAGAAATATGTTAAAAAAAATATTTACTGAAAATGATATTGATATGGTTATTGATTTTGCTGCTTATAAAGCGGTAGGCGATAGTGTAAAAAAACCAGTTGAATATTATACTAATAATGTAAGTAGTGTTTTAACTCTTTTGAGTGTAATGCAAGAATATAATGTAAAATCACTTGTATTTAGTAGTAGCGCTACTGTTTATGGCGTACCAAAAATTGTTCCAATAACAGAAGAAGCTGAAATTGGTGGTACTACGAATCCATATGGTACAAGTAAGTTATATGTAGAAGGTATACTTAAAGATTTATGCATATCAGATCCTGAATTTAAAATTTGTGTGTTTAGATATTTTAATCCAGTAGGTGCACATCAAAGTGGTTTAATTGGAGAAGATCCAAATGGAATTCCTGCTAATTTAATGCCTTTTATTTCAAAAGTTGCAACTGGTGAATTAGAATGTTTAAGTGTATTTGGTAATGACTATGATACAAAAGATGGTACTGGTGTAAGAGATTATATTCATATTGTTGATTTAGCTAAAGCTCATATAAGTGGAGTAGAAAAACTAAATAATAGTGATGGCGGATTATTAATATATAATTTAGGAACAGGCGTTGGTTATAGTGTTCTTGAAATGATTAAAGCTTTTGAAAGAGTAAATAATGTAAAAGTAAATTATAAAATAGCACCAAGACGTGAAGGTGATATTGCGGAATGTTTTGCAGATTCAACTAAAGCAAACAAGGAGTTGAATTGGAAAGCTGAATTAGGATTAGATGAAATGTGCAGGGATGCTTACAATTTCAGTTTAAAAAAGTATTAGAGGTGTTTTTATGAAAGTTTTGGTAATTATACCAGCTTATAATGAAGAAAAGAGTATAGTTAAGGTTTGTACAGATTTAGAAAAAGAAAAGAACAATGTTGATTTTACATTAGATTATATTGTAATTAATGATGGTTCAGTAGATAATACAGGAAAAATTTGTAAAGAAAATAATTTTCCGGTAATAAATTTAGTTCATAATTTAGGAATTGGTGGAGCAGTTCAAACTGGATATAAATATGCTCAAAAGAATAATTATGATATAGCTATTCAATTTGATGGTGATGGTCAACATGATGCCGGATTTATTAAAAACTTAGTTGAACCAATTCAAAGTAAAGAATTTGAAATGACAATTGGTTCGAGATATATAGAAGAACTAAGTGAATTTAAATCAACAAAACTAAGACAACTAGGAATTAAATTTTTATCAATGATTTTAAAATTAACAACTAAGAAAAAAATCTATGATATGACATCAGGATTTAGGGCTGTTAATAAAGATATAATTAAAATATTTGCAAGTGATTATCCTAATGATTACCCAGAACCTGAAACTTTAGTTGCGGTTATAAAAAGAGGTTATAAAGTAAAAGAAGTGGCAGTAAAAATGCATGAAAGAGAACATGGAAAATCTTCAATAACTCCACTTAAAAGCATATATTATATGGTAAAGGTTTCTTATGCAATGATTGTAAGAAGCATAATTGAGAGTAGGAATAAATAATGGCAAGTAATCTAAAAGTATTTTTAATTTGTTTAATAGTTTTAGGAATATATATGATTTTTTCTACTATTAAGAAAAAGAAATTATCAATGAAATATGGTATGTATTGGACTCTAGTTGGATTATTTATGTTAATGTTAGTAATATTTCCTAATATTATTGAATGGTTAGCTAACATCTGTGGTTTTAAAGAAGCTCCAAATATGTTATTTTTAATAGCAATTTTCTTACTATTTTATATAGTATTTAATATTTATACGAGTATATCTAAAATAATTGAGAATAATAAGATTATGGCTCAAGAATTATCAATTTTAAAAAAAGAATTAGAAAAGAAAAATAAATAACTTTACAGTAAGAAATTTAGTAAATTTGAATATCTAGCCAATTTATTATATAATTAAAAAAGAGGTTAGAATTATGAAGGTAAGTAAAAGAAAAATCAGAAAAATATTTTACATTATTATTTCAGTAATACTTATGTTATCTGTATTTTTAAATACATATTTATTACTTAAATATAATGTATTACCATTTAAATATTTAATGATTTATTTCTTATTGGTAGGATTAATACCAATACTACTTACTTTTTTTACTGTCTTTAAAAAATTAAAACCATATATAAGAAGAATTTTTATTGGAATTGAAATAATATATATAATTATATTATGCTTAGTATTTTTCTATTTAAATAAAACATTTTCTTTCTTAGATGATTTTACTGATGGATTTGATTATGAAACTAAAAATTATTATGTATTGGTTAACAAGGATAGTGAATATAACGAACTTAAGAATTTAGAAAATAAAAAAATAGGATATTTTAGTTCTTTGGATAGCAGTATTAATACAGCTTTAGAAAAAATAGACGATGAAGTTAGCTTACAACATGAAGAGGTTGAAGGATTTAGCACTATAATAGATAAATTATATAACGATGAAATTGATGGTGTTTTAATTGTACAAAGTTATTATGACTTAATGGTTGAAGGTGATGAAACCATTAAGGAGAGAACTAAAATAATATATGAATTTTCAATTAAAGAAAAAGTAAATTCTATAATTAAAGAAAGAGATGTTTTGAATGACACATTCTTTGTTTATATATCTGGTATAGATACTTTTGGAAGCGTTACTGAAAAAACTAGAAGCGATGTTAATATTGTAATGGGAATAAATCCTAAAACTTATCAAATTATGATGATTAATATTCCTCGAGACTATTATGTTAATCTATTTGGAATTAATCAGAAAGACAAGTTAACTCATGCTGGTATTTATGGTGTGGAAATGAGTACTAAAACAATCGAAAATTTACTTGGCATTGAAATAAATTATTATGTAAAACTTAATTTTAATGCGGTGATTAAAACGGTTGATGCTTTAGGTGGAGTAGATGTTTATTCGAATTACGATTTCTATAGTACAGAGTATAGTCATCATTTTAAAAAAGGCTATAATACAGTTGATGGTGAATTAGCATTAGATTTTGTTAGAACTAGAAAAGCTTTCTTAGATGGTGATCGTGTAAGAGGAGAAAATCAAGAAGCTATGATTCAAGCTATAATTGATAAAGCTTGTTCACCAGCAATTTTAACTAAATATGATGATATATTAAATTCTTTGGAAGATTGTTTTACTACTAATATATCTTCAGAAAAAATTATGGAGCTTGTAAAAATGCAACTTGATAAAATGCCAAGGTGGAATATTACATCTCTTGGGCTTAATGGAAGTGATAGTTATAACTACACTTACACTTATCCAGGTCAAGAATTATATGTTATGGTTCCAAATGAAAAAACAATTGAAATATCAGGTGATGCTTTTGAAGATTTAAAGAATGGTAAAATATTAGACGAAACGTATAAAAATATGATTGAAGAATCAATTAAAACCGCATCAGCAAATTAGAAAAAACAGTAATTTTTTTACTGTTTTTTCTTATAAATAGGCTATTTTGTAGATATGAAGTAGATATTATGTTATAATTTTTAAAGAAATAAGTTAGGAGTTTCATATGAAAAAAATATTATTTACAGCAAACTTAGAATCCTTTTTTACAAAATTTTTAATACCTCAATTAGAATGGTTTAAAAATAATGGTTATGAAGTTCACATTGCAGCAAAAAGCGAAGATAAAGAAATTCCTTTTTGCGACAAAAAATTTGATGTAGATTTTGCTAGAAGTTTTAATCTAAAACAAAATATAAATTCTTATAAACAAATGAAAGAGATATTAAAAAAAGAACATTATGATATTATAAGTTGTCACACTCCTTTTGGCGGTGCAATTACAAGACTTGCTACAAAATCCATGAAATTAAAAAATACAAAAGTAGTATATATGGCTCATGGTTTTCATTTTTATAAAGGACAACCAAAATTAAAATATATGTTATTTTACATAGCAGAAAAATATTTAGCAAAGTATACTGATGAATTAATAACAATCAATTTAGATGATTATGAGATTGCAAAAGAAAAGTTTAAAACAAAGGTTGTTTATATTCCTGGTGTAGGGTTAGATGAAAATAAATTTAAATTTAAAATGACTAAAAAAGAAAAGAAAGAACTAAGAGAAAGTTTAGGAATAAAAGAAAAAGATTTTGTGATGATTTATCCTGCTGAAATCACAAAAAGAAAAAGACAAGAATGGTTAATTGAAACGTTAAAGGATATGTTAAATGAAAATGAAACCTTTCATTTGCTATTGCCAGGAAAAGATTCTTTAAATGGTTTTTGCCAAGATTTAGCAAAAAAATACAACTTAGAAACTCAAATTCATTTTCTTGGTTTTAGAAATGATATTCCTAAATTAATACATATTTCAGATGTAGCAGTAACTTCATCTAAGCAAGAAGGATTGCCTGTTAATGTTATGGAAGCTATATATGTGGGAGTACCTGTAGTGGCAACTGCTTGTCGTGGTAATAGAGATTTAATTCAAAACAATAAAAATGGGTATATTATTGATATAGATGATAGAGCAAGTTTTTGTGAAAAAGTGTTAAAAGTTTATAATCTTACCAAAGAAGAAAAAGAAAAAATTAAAGAGAAAGATAAAAAAATCATTGAAAAGTATTTGTTAAAAAATGTTTTAAATAAAATAATCAAAGTATATTTAAGAAAGTAGGAAAATTATGAAAAAAAATAAAGTAGAAGTTTCTATAATTATGTCAGAATATAATACTCCAGTAGAATTGTTAAAAGAATCAATTCAAAGTTTATTAAATCAAACATTTAAAAATTTCGAACTTATTATAGTAGATGATTGTGGAAAAAATGATTTAAGCAAAGTGGTAAAAGAATTTAATGATGATAGAATAATAGTTTTAAAGAACAAAAAAAATATGGGGTTAGTAGCTTCTTTAAATAAGGCGATAAAAGCATCTAATTCAGATTATTTAGTTAGAATGGATACTGATGATTATTCTTATCCAAACAGAATAGAATTAGAATATAATTTTATAAAAAAACATCCAGAATATGCTGTTGTTGGGATGCAATGTGAATTTTATGATGGAAAAGAAATCTATGGTAAATCACATAAAAGTGGAGAATTAACAAAAATAGATTTAATTAATCAAACTTTATTCATTCATCCTTCTGTAATTATGAAAAAAGAAGTTATAGAAAAAATTGGAATGTATCCAGATTATCAAAGATGCGAAGATTTTGCTTTATGGATTAATTTAATTGTTGAAGGATACCGAGGGTATGTGATGGATGAAGTGGGCATTAGATATACAATTAGAGAAGAAGATTATATAAAAAGAACTTTAAAAACTAGAAAAGGACTATTCAAACTTTTGAATGAAAATTATCAAAAATTAAATCCAACAAAAAAACAAACTTTGAAATTAAAATTAAAAAATTTTGTTGCTGGAATTGTTCCTGGAAAAATAATGTATAAATATCATAAAAAAAGGTGTAAAAATGAAAAATAATAAAGTTTCGATTATAATTCCTGTATATAATTGTTCAAAATTTTTAAAGAAATTAATTGATTCATTAAAAAATCAAACATATAAAAATTTTGAAGTTATTTTTATAAATGATGGATCTAAAGATAATTCTCTAAGTATTTTAAAAAAAGTTGATGATGAAAGATTTATAATAATTGATCAAAAAAATCAAGGAGTTGCTGTAGCTAGAAACAATGGTTTAAAAAGAGCAAAAGGAGAATATATAACGTTTGTAGATAGTGATGATTATATTGGACCAAAATATTTAGAATATTTAGTCACAAATATAGAAAAATATTCTGTGGATTTATGTGTAATGGGTTTCCAAAAGTTTACTGATAATTATAAAGTATATGAATCTTATAATTTGAAATTAAAAGAATATTTGTTAGAAAATAGTAATGATTATTTGAAATTTTTAAATAATCTTAATGGGTCGGCAATTTGTGGAAAATTATATAAACGTAATAAAGTTAAAGATAAAAAATTTTTAAAATTATCAATAGGCGAAGATGCTTTATTTAACTTAAATTATATAAAAGAAAATAATAAAATAGTTACTCTGGATAAGAATTATTACTATTATAGATGTAATCCAAATTCTCTTACAAATAGCTTAAGAAAAGATTTGTTAGATGAATTAAATGAGGTATTAAATGAACTTTCAAAAGAAGATGAATATATTTTCTTTACTTATCGAATTTATCAAGAATATTTATTTAATTTGTATCTAAGTAATTCAAAATTATTAAAAAAAGGAATTTATAAAATTAAAGATTATAAAAATATATGTAATTATTTAAGTTACGATATAAATGGATTTGTGAATAATTTTACATTTCCTAAGAAAGTATATTTCAAAATAATTAATTTTGCAGTTAAGCATAATATGTATTGTTTAATATATATAGTAGAAAAATTGAAGTTAGGGATTAAATATGGAAAGAAAAGAAATAAATAATATTTTAAATAAAATAATTTTATTGCTAATGGTAATTAGCATTTATTTTATTTCATTTGAACATGTATTATTAAAAACAACAACAATATGGTTATTAGCAATTTGTTTGTGTTTAGTCAACATATTTATATTTAAAGAAAGTTATAATTATAAAGCAAAAGGCTTAAAATATTTTGTTATATTAGATATTATCTTGATAATTTTGTCTTTATTTTCTCAAAATATATTTATATCATTTAAATTTATAATTTTATTTTCTAGCGCTATATTTATTTTTGGCTATTTAAATGACAAAATTAAATTATATGATTTTTTTCTTAAGTTAATAGTTTTTTTTAGTAATATATATGCTTATATTACAATATTATCTGTTTTTTTTAAAGAACAATATTTTTCTTTAATCAATTTTTTATTTTCTGATAATAGAGTAGAAATTATAACAGGGTTATATAATCAAAAGTGTTTTTCGGGAATTGCTGGACAAACCGGAAGCAATTCTGTATTAATAACGATAGGATTATTAGCAATAATTGTTTTGATTTTATACAAAAAGAGTAATAAAATAGGGAGAAACCTTTATCGATATTTTTCTTTATTAATACTTATTGCGGGATTATTATTGAGTAATAAGAGATTCATAACAATTATTGTTGTGTTTTTATCATTATTAATTATTTTTATTTATTCCAAAAATAAAAATAAAAAAGAGAATATAAAAGTATTTTTAGTGTATACTATGACTCTTTTATATGCTGCATTTTTATTAATTTGTTTTAGCGATACTTTTGCTTTAGTCTCTAGATCTTTAGGATATGTTCAAAACGAAAATTCCCAAAACTTGGGAAATTCTAATCAAAATAATGATAAGAATGAAGAAAATGGTATTTTAGAATTAGAATCTGAAGATATAATTGATAATGTATTAAATGGTAGAATAGAATTATATGAAGAAGCTATTATAATATTTAAAGAAAATCCAGTTGTAGGAATTGGATTGGATAATTATACTCATATTAATAATATTCAAACACACAATTCAATTTTACAACTGTTATCAGAAACAGGCATTATTGGAACTATGTCAATAATCACAGTATTATGTTATGTTTTATTTATAACATTAATAAATATAAAAAAATACAAAGATGATAAAGAATACAATTATATTTATTTATATGCATTTATTGGGGAATTATTAATATTGACTTATTCATTAACTGGAAATCCAT
This sequence comes from Bacilli bacterium, assembly GCA_017441065.1. Classification (GTDB taxonomy): domain Bacteria; phylum Bacillota_I; class Bacilli_A; order RF39; family UBA660; genus SIG200. The sequence continues at coordinate 12,603 of JAFSAI010000037.1, forward strand.
TTCATGATTTTAATCAAAGAAATTTTTATTTCATAATGATAGCTTTCTTATTTGGAATAATAGAAAATAGTAACAAACAAAAAAAAGAAATAGGAATTTTAACTTTTCATGCTTCGCAAAATTATGGAGCAGTGCTACAAGCTTATGCGCTGAACAAAAAATTAGGTAGTAAATGTGAAATTATTAATTATTATAGTAAACCAGTTTACGATTATTATTCGCCTTTCAGTGTAAAAAAATATGGTGGATTAAGTTTAAAGAATATTTTAAAAACGATTTATAAACTACCATATAATTTGATTAGATTATTTGTATTTAATGATTTTAGATATAAATATTTGCCAAGTAGTGAAAGAATTTATAACAAAAGAGAGTTGGAAAATTATTCAAATAATTATAAATGTTTAGTTACTGGTAGCGATCAAGTGTGGAATAGTGATATTACGAAAGAAGATTGTGATATATATTATTTAAATTTTCAAACCGAAGCTAAAAAATATTCATATGCTGCAAGTATAGGTAAAAATAGTATTAATATTAATGAAGAAAAAATCTTAAAAAAAATATCTCAAGAATATCATAGTATTACTGTTAGAGAAGAAAGATTGCAAACAATTTTAAGCGACTTAAAAATAAAATCAGAGGTAGTTGTAGATCCTACTTTATTATTAACAAAAAACGAATGGGAAGAAATTGCTTCTAAAAATGAAATAAGTAAAGATTATATTTTTGTTTATGCTTTAGAAGAAACAAAAGAATTTATTAATGTAGTAAATGCGGCTTCAAATAAATATAATTTGCCAATTGTTCATTTAGGAAATAAAAAATTATTTGAAAATGTATTATTAAATAATTATAAAGCAAGCCCAAATGAGTTTATAACACTTTTGAAAAATGCAAAATATGTAGTAACAAATTCTTTTCATGGCACAGTGTTTTCGATAATTTTTAACAAAAATTTCATTTCTGTACCTCATACTACTAGAAGCGTAAGACAAGAAAACTTATTAGAAAGGGTAAATTTAAAAGAACATTTAACTACAAATGTAGAAGTATTAAAAAACAATTATAAAGAAGTTAATATGGATAAGTTAAGAGAAGGTTCAATTAAGTTTATTGAAAAAATAAAAGATTATGAATAGAACGAAATTATTTTTTAAAAATTCATTTTATACAATATTATTGCAAGTATTTTCGACAATATCTGGCATTATTTTGCCATTAGTAATAATTAAATATTATGGTTCAGAAATTAATGGATTAGTTTCATCGATAACACAATTTTTAGTATATTTAAAATTAATGGAAGCAGGACTATCTGCTGCAGCAACGTATGCTTTGTATAAACCACTTGCCGAAAATGATCATAAGAAAATAAGTGCAATAGTAAGTGCAGCAAATAAATTTTATAAAAAAATAGCAGTATTTTTTACAATTGGAGTATTAGTATTTTCAATAATATATTCTTTTGTCGTAGCGGTTCCAATTAGTCAGTTTGAAACAATTTTATTGATTTTTATAATGGGTTTATCTGGTACATTAGAGTTTTTGACATTATCAAAATATAGGGTGTTGCTAAATGCTAATCAAAAAGTTTATGTTATTTCAATTGCATCAATAATTTATGACATTTTAAATGTAGCGATAATATTAATTTTTGCTTATTTAGGGGTAAATATAACAATAACAAAATTTGTAGCACTATTTGCTGTAATAAGTAGATCATTGATTTTAAAGATTTATGTTAGTAAACACTACAAATATTTAAATTACAAAGAAGAGCCTGATAATAGCGCGTTGAATCAAAGATGGGATGCTTTGTATTTACAAATTCTTGGCGCATTACAAATAGGATTGCCAATAGTATATCTAACAATATTTAGTGATAATTTAGGAATAGTAAGCGTTTATAGTGTATATTATATGATTATTGGTGGTATTAATAATTTGCTTGGATTATTTTCAAATACATTATACGCATCTTTTGGGGAATTAATTGTATTAAAAAAAGAAGAATCATTTGAAAATGCAGTTAAAGATTTTGAATATTGTTTTTATTTATTAATAACAATTATATTTAGTATAACATTTGTAATGATAATGCCATTTATAAAAGTGTATACAATGGGGATTGTTGATATAAATTATTACTATCCTTTGGTGGGATTTCTATTTACTTTAAATGGCTTATTATACAATTTAAAAACACCTCAAGGAATGCTAGTGATAGCAGCTGGGCATTACAAAGAGACTAAATGGCAAACAACTTTTCAAGGTTTAATAATTGCTATTATAGGAATTCCTTTAACAATTTATTGTGGAATTGAAGGAATTTTAATAGCTTTGATTATTTCAAATATTTATCGTACTATTGATTTAATTATTTATGTTCCAAAACATATAGGTGGAGATAAAATAAAAAATACTTTAATAAATTTTGGAAAAATATTTATTTATACCATTTTAATTTGTTTACCATTTATATTTTATAAAATAAATATTAGTTCATATTTGGAATGGTTTAAGTATGCAATATTAGTTGGAATATATAGTGTATTAGTTGTCTTGTTAGGAGAATTTATTTTCTTTAGAAAAGATTTAAAAAATGTTTTAACTAGAATAAAAAGAATTTTTAGGAGGAATTAGTGAAAAATAATGTTGAAAAAGTAGAAAAATGTTATGGATGTTCAGCGTGTTTTAATATTTGTCCAACAAAATGTATTAGCATGAAACCTAATAAAAGAGGTTTTTTAGAGCCAGTTATTGATTATGAAAAATGTATAAATTGCGGCGCTTGTATAAGAATTTGTCCTAGAATGAAAGAATATAGAAAAGAAGTTTTAAAAAACCCAAAAACTTATATTTTAAAAAACAAGAGCAAAGAAATACGTAATATAAGTACATCAGGTGGCTTTTTCTCAAGTATAGCAGATTATTTTATTGAAAATAATGGTGTAATATATGGATGTATAGTTGATGAAGATTTGAAGATAAAACACATAAGAACAGAGTGTGATTACAGTAGAATGCGTGGATCCAAATATGTTCAAAGTGATTTAGGAAATACTTTTGCGGAAATAAAAAAAGATTTGTTAGATAACAAATTAGTTTTATTTACCGGAAGTCCATGTCAATGTGCTGGTTTAAAAACATATTTAGGCAAAGATTATGATAATTTGTATATAATTGATTTTATTTGTCATGGTCCTCAATCTCCATTGATTTGGTCAGAATACATAAATTTTTTAACAGAAAAAAACGGCAAAATAAAAGATTATCACTTTAGAACAAAATTAAATGGATGGCATAGTCATACAGAAGTAATTGAATATGAAAGTGGTATAAAAGAATACGATACATTAGACTCTAGTTTAAATAAAGAATTGTTCCACCTAGGTCTATCATTAAGAGAAGCATGTTATCATTGTCAATTTACTTCTTTAAATAGATTAGGAGATATTACCATGGGTGATGCGTGGGGATTAGAAAAAATAAAACCCGAATTTGATGACAATTTAGGAACAAGTTTAATTTTGATAAATAGTGAAAAAGGAAATAAATTATTTAATCAAATTAAAAATACAATATCTTATTTAGAACAAGATATTGAGGATTATATAGTATATAATCCTAGATTAAAAACTAGTAGGCCTAATTCTAAAAAAAGAGATGAATTTTGGAAAATATATGATAAAAAAGGATTTAAAGGTATTATAAAAAAATATACAGGATATAGTTTTTTTAAGAAAGTCAAAAAAATTATTAAGAGAATATTAACTAAGCTTCATTTATGGAAATAAATTATGTTAGAATAGAAGTAGAAGGAGTAAAAGTATGAAAAAGAAAATATCAATATTTTTATTAGTTTTAAGTTTATTATGTACAGGATGCGGAAAAGAAGAAAATAAACCGATAGAAAACAATAAAGAAAATGAACCTATAGTAGAACCGAAAGAAGTACAAATTGTAGATTTAAATAGTAATGAAAGACCAATTGCAGTTATGATTAATACTCATAAAGATGCTAGACCTCAATCAGGACTTAGTGATGCATACATGATATATGAAATTATGGTTGAAGGTGGCATTACTAGAATGATGGCATTATATACCCAAGATTTTGATGAAGAAAAAATTGGATCAATAAGAAGTTCTAGACACAATTATTTAGATTATGTTTTAGAAAATGATGCAATTTATATTCACTGGGGTGGATCTGATGTGGCATATAATCATTTAGCAGAATTAAAATTAGATAGAATAGATGGAATGGTATATGGTGGTAAATATTTTACTACTGATAAAACATTAAAACGATCATTAGAACATACGAGATTCTCATCATCAGAACTTATTAAGCAAGGAATAGAAAAATTAAAATTAAGAACAACAACAGATAGAGATTATTTATTAAATTACACTGCTGATGTAGTAGATTTATCTAAAAAAGATGGAAGCAAAGTTGCAAATAATATTACTTTAAAATATTCTAATTATCAAACTGTTGGGTACGAATATAATAGTGATGAAAAAGTATATTATCGTAGCATGAGTGGACAAAAACATACAGATTTAGTAACTGGTGAACAATATCATTTTAAAAATATAATTGCATATTCAGTTAAATATAATTCATTAAATGGAACAAAATTACAAGATTTACAAAATATTGGTTCAGGCGAAGGAGTATATATAACTAATGGTTATAGTGTACCAATTAAATGGACTAAAAAAGATAGAAAAAGTCAAACAATATATACTTATTTAGATGGTACTGAAATAGATGTATCTGATGGTAATACATTTATTCAAATTTATCCAACAACAGGAGAATTAAAAATTAGTTAAATATCACAAAAGAATTATTTAATCATATAATTTATTAGAGGTGTTATATGAATTTAAATGATTCTTTTTTTAATAAGGTAGAGAAAAAAACTAAGGTAGATAAAAATACTATATTAGGTCTAGCCGAAAAACTACAAAAAGGAAATATGAAAGATGAAAATACTTTAAGAGAGATAATAGAAACTTTAAGTAAAATGACAGGCAAAAAAGTTTCAAAAGAGCAAAGTGATAAAATCATTTCTAAAGTAATTGATGGAAGTGTACCAAGTAATATAGATAAGATGTTTTAAATGTCAATTTTGTTCGTAAAATAATTGCATTAAGATATTTTTTGTGTTAATCTATTTATAGAATAAAGAGGTGCTTTCACATGGAAGAGTTTTTAACAAAGTTATATAGCTACGAATATTTTGGAATATACTTAATAATTTCTATTATTGTATTAATATTACTATTTGTAGTTATTTTATTTTTTGGAAAGAAAGATCAAAAAGAAAGAGAAATAATTGCAACTAAAAAATTGCAACAAATAAATGAAGATGCATTTAAAGAAGATAGTATTGAAGAAAGATTAGAAGTTACAAACGAAGAAAAATTAGAAAACGATACTATTATTGTTCCAACAATAGATGAAGTTCCAACTGTTATGGAAACATCTGAAAATGAAATACCAGAACCAATTTTACCAGTTGTTGAAGATACAACCGTTGAAGAAGTAATTGAACCAGTAATGAATGTTCCAGTAGATGAAACTCCAGTTCTTACTTCAGAAAGTGAAGTAGTTGAAGAAATTGCTCCATTACTTGAAAAAATAGAAGAAAAACCATTAGTATTTAATGATATTGTTGAAGCTGAAGTTGTTGATATTAAATTAGAAGCACCAATAGAAGAACCTAAAGAAATTGAAGTTCCAGCATTTAATTTTGATGAAATAGTTAAAAGTGTAGAAGAAACAAAGAAAGAACAAACATTTACAAAAGGACCAGAAATTTTTAGTTCAGTGTATGTTCCAGAAAAAGAAGTAGAACTTCCTAAAGTTGAAGAACCAAAAGAAGTTAAAAATGATTTAGGATTTGAATTACCAACATTAAAAAAGGCTACACCAGTTGAAGAACCTAAAGAAGAAATTGTACAAGAAGTAAAAGAGGAGAAAATTGAAATGCCAGTATTAAATGATTATAATTTAGATAATCTATCTGGTGAAACATACAATATAAATAAATAATTTAATCCACAATTTGTGGATTTTTTTATTAGTAAAGAAAGTGTAAGTAACAAATGTCAAAATTTGTCTAAGTCCGGTTGAATGCTTGTTTTTCTTGTGTTACAATAAGTATGGTGAATAGATATGACAAAATATGACGCATCATCAATTAAGATTTTAGAAGGATTAGAAGCAGTTAGAAAAAGACCTGGTATGTATATTGGTAGTACAGACAAAAGAGGTCTTCATCATTTAGTATGGGAAATTGTTGATAATTCAATAGATGAAATTATAAATGGATATGGTAACTATATTAAAATAGTTTTACATAAAGATGGAAGTATTACAATAGCGGACAATGGTCGTGGTGTACCAATTGGAATGCATGAAAGTGGTAAGTCAACTCCTGAAGTTATTTATACAATATTGCATGCTGGCGGTAAATTTGAAGAAGGAAACTATAAAGTAAGTGGAGGTCTTCATGGTGTTGGTGGATCTGTTGTTAATGCCTTAAGTAAGAAAATGGATGTTTTAATTTATCGTGAAGGTATTATTTCAAATATTAGATTTATAGATGGTGGTAAAGTAGAATCGCCACTAAAAACAATTGGAAATTCTAATAAAACTGGTACTGTAGTAACATTCTTACCAGATTATGAAATATTTAAAAATTGCAGTTTTTCGTATACAACCATATGTGAAAGAATGCAAGAAAGTGCATTTTTAATTCCTAATATAACAATTGAAGTAATTGATGAAGATAGTAATAGACAAGTTAAATATCATTATGAAGAAGGTTTAACTAATTTTGTTGAGTATATAAATGAAGATAAAAATACATTACATAAAGTATTAAATTTTAGTGGAAATAAAAATAATATTGAAGTAAATGTAGCATTACAATATACAGATACATATAACGAAAATATTATTTCTTTTGTTAACAATGTTAAAACTACTGATGGTGGTACTCATGAAGTTGGTTTTAAAACAGGTATAACAAAAGCTTTTAATGATTATGTAAAAGCAAATAATGTAATTAAAGGAAAAGACAATACTTTTGATGGTAGTGATGTAAGAGAAGGATTAAGTGTTGTTATTAACTTAAGAATTCCAGAAAACTTGTTACAATTTGAAGGACAAACTAAAGGAAAATTAGGAACTCCCGAAGCAAGAAGTATTACGGAAAGTGTTACTTATGAAAATATAAAATTCTTTTTAGAAGAAAACAAAGAAATTGCACTTAATATAGTAGAGAAAGCTGCTAAAAGTAAAATAGCTAGAGAAGCAGCTAGAAAAGCAAGAGAAGATGCTCGTAATGGTAAAGGCAAAAATAAGATAGAAAAGAATTTATCTGGAAAACTAGCCCCAGCTACTAGTAAAAATTCTAAAATAAATGAACTTTTTTTAGTAGAAGGTGATTCTGCTGGTGGATCTGCAAAAAGTGGAAGAGATAGAAAATTTCAAGCTATATTACCACTTAGAGGTAAAGTTATTAATGCTGAAAAAACTAGTGTAGCAGAAATACTAAAAAATGAAGAAATAAATACAATTATTCATACAATAGGAGCAGGTCTTGGTAATGAATTTATTGTAGAAGATTCTAATTATGATAAAGTAATTATTATGACTGATGCCGATGTCGATGGTTCTCATATTCAAATATTACTTTTAACATTCTTTTATCGTTTTATGCGTCCATTAATTGAAGCTGGTAAACTTTATATAGCAAAGCCACCTTTATATAAAATTGATTATGGTAAGAAACATTTTTATGCTTACTCAGATGACGAAAGATTTAAAATTGTTGCGGAAAATGCAGGAAAACCTGATATATCAAGAAATAAAGGTTTAGGTGAAATGAATGCAGATGAACTTTGGGATACAACAATGAATCCTGATACAAGAAGTTTAATTAGAGTTAATATTTATGATGCTGCATTGGCAGAAAAAAGAGTAAATGTTTTAATGGGAGATAAAGTAGAACCAAGAAAAGAATGGATTGAAGAAAACATAGAATTTACTATGGAAGATGATTATAGAGTTAGTTAATTAAGGTGATTATATGCAAGAAATATTAAAAAGAATAGAAGATTATGCATTAGAAGAAATAATGGGTGAAAGATTTGCATCATATGCTAAAGAAATTATTCAAGATAGAGCAATACCAGATGTAAGAGATGGTCTTAAACCTGTTCAAAGAAGAATTCTTTATGCAATGTATAATGCAAATAATACATATGATAAAAAATATATTAAGAGTGCAGCGACTGTTGGAGATGTTTTAGGTAAATACCATCCACATGGCGATTCATCTGTTTACGATGCAATGGTTCGTATGAGTCAATGGTGGAAACAAAATGCCATTCTTGTTGATATGAAAGGTAACAATGGTTCAATGGATGGTGATAGTGCTGCGGCATATCGTTATACTGAAGCAAGACTTTCAAAAATAAGCAATGAATTATTATGTGACTTAGAAAAAGAAACTGTTGAATGGGCACCTAACTTTGATGATAGAATGCTTGAACCAACAGTGTTACCTGCTAAATTTCCAAATTTACTTGTAAATGGAACAATGGGAATAAGTGCAGGATATGCTACAAATATACCTCCACATAATTTAGGTGAAATAATTGATGCTACAATAAAAAGAATTGATTCACCTAATTGTTATTTAGATTCTATTTTAGAAATTGTCATAGGACCAGATTTTCCAACTGGTGGAATAGTTGAAGGAAAAAATGGTATAAGAGAAGCTTTCAAAACTGGTAAGGGTAGAGTAATAGTTAAATCTAAATATGAAATAGTTAAAGAAAAAGGAAAAGAAAAAATAATTATTTCTGAAATACCTTTTGATGTTAATAAAGCATTACTTGTTAACAAAATTGATGCGATAAGAATTGATAAGAAAATTGATGGCATGGCTGAAGTTAGAGATGAATCTGACCGTGAAGGATTAAGAATTGCAATTGATTTAAAAAGTGGTGCAAATAGTGAAATTATACTTAACTATTTACTTAAAAATACAGATTTACAAATATCATATAATTACAATATGGTTGCTATAGTAAATCGTTGTCCTAAAACTTTAGGAATTTTAGAAATACTAGATGCATACATTGCTCATCAAAGAGATGTAATACTTAAAAGAACAAAATTTGATTTAAGAGTTAAAGAAAAAAGATTACATATAGTAGATGGTTTAATAAAATGTATTTCAATATTAGATGAAGTAATAAAGGTTATTAGAGCAAGTAAAAATAAAGGAGATGCTAAAAATAATTTAGTAGATAAATTTGGTTTTACTTTAGAACAAGCAGAAGCAATAGTAAGTTTACAATTATATAGACTTACAAATACAGATGTAGTTGCATTAGAAGAAGAAATGGAATTACTTCGTAAATTAATTGAAGGCCTTAAAGCTATTTTAAGTGATGAAGAAGCATTGAAATATGTTATGAAGAAAGAATTAAAAATTTTAAAGAAAGAATATGCTATTCCAAGAAAAACACAAATAGTTGATGAAATAACAGAAATAAAATTAGATTTAACAAGTATGATTCAAAAAGAAAATGTTCATGTAGTAGTAACTAATGAAGGTTATGTAAAAAGAGTATCGACAAAATCATTTAATTCATCTGATGGAGATACATTACTTAAACCTGGAGATTATATAACTAATTTATTTGAAACTTCTACTTTAGATAATTTAGTATTATTTACAAATTTAGGGAATTATTTATTCATACCAGTTTATAAAATATTTGAAGCAAAATGGAAAGAACTGGGTAAACATATTAGTAATATAGTGCCACTTCAAGAAGGAGAAAGACTAGTTGCATCATTTATTTTAGAGGAAGATACAACATTAACTTTATTTACAAAAAATGGTATGGTTAAAAATATTTTAATGCAAGATTTAATTGTTACAAGATATAGTAAAACAATGACTGCAATTAAATTAAAAGAAGATGATGAATTAGTAAATGTATCAAATAGTGATAACGAAACATTAATTATTACAAAAAATGGATATTATTTAAGATATAATACTGAAGAAATACCGGTAGTTGGTCCAAAAGCTAGTGGTGTTAAAGGAATTAATTTATCAGATGATGAAGTAATATATGGTGGTAATATAAATGAAGCAAGTGAATATTTAGATATATTTACAAATAACAATACTGCTAAAAGAGTAAAACTTACTGATTTAAAATCACTTTCTAGAGCTAAAAAAGGTAATATGTTAATTAAGAAAAATAAAACAGTTACTTACTCAATTGTTAATGCTTATATTACAAATGCAAGAGATACAATTATCATAAAAAGTGATAGTGAAATAAAAGAAATAAAAAATAGCGAAATACCTATAATGGACTTAGCTAGTAATGGAAGTAGTATAGGTAAAGGTCATATTGATAAGTTTGATTTAAAATATAATATTATTACTTCAATAAAAAAAGATGAAGATAAAGAGATAAAAAAGGAAGTAAAAGAAAAAGATAAACAAGTATCTTTTGAAGATTTTGCTAAAGACTTTAAGTTATAATAAAATCACCTAGTAACATATAATATACTAGGTGATTTTTCATGAGTAAAAAAGAAGAATTTAAAGAATTTATTAGAAACAAACCAGAACTGGTGGAATATATAAAAAATGATGAAATGACAATGCAAAAATTTTATGAAATTTACGATGTTTATGGTACGGATGAGAATGCTTGGAAAGCCTATGAAAGAAAAAATGATACTTCAAATAATTTAAATAATTTTAAATTAACAGATATTATGAAAAAAATAAATGTTGATGAATTACAAAAACATATTAATACTGCTCAAAAAGCTTTAGGGGTAGTAGAAGACCTAACTAGTAAAGGTACTAATACTATTAATAATGCTATAAAAGGACCTTTATCAAGTAGACCTTTAAATAAATTTTTTGAGGATTAATATGGAATATTTTTTGCAAGAAAAATATAATGAAGATAAAAAATTCAAAAAATATTTAGATGAAAATTCTAACTATATAAAGTATTTAAATCGTAATCCGGAAACATATAAAAATTTTATTAAAGAAATGAAAGAATTATATAAAGAAAGAACAAGTGACAAAATTAATGATGCAATAAACACTATTGATATTGTTAGTTCAATATTAGGAACTTTACAATAATAAATGTCGAAAAATAGCTTACGAAAAAAGTTTACAATCCATATACATTATGATTAAATGAATATGGAAGTGTTGAATATGGCGTCGCTTAAGAACTAACTTAACGGGGAGGTAGTATTGATCCTGAAAAGGAGGTGATGAGCGTATGAAAGTGAAAACCCTAAACAAGTTTTTATTAGTAATAATAATATTAATGTTACTGATTGTATTAGTAATAGAAATAAAAAACGCCATTCTAGTATTAAAATAGAATAGCGCTGCTTAAAAATTTAGGCGACGTGAAATTCACGCTTCCTAAGAAGAGTATATTATAAGTTAGAATAATATACAAGTATATTTGGTAGATAAAATATTCAAGAATGAGAAATCATTCTTTTTATATTGTATTTTAAATTTTTAAGTGATATATTATCTCTTGCGAAAGAAGATGTATTATGAATATCATAGCAGGCCTCAGTGTCTCATACATTTATTGCATAATTAATAATATACTTATAATAAATAGTGTTATAAAAAAATTATATAAACGTGGTTTTATAGTTGAGTTTGATTTAAAAAATCCAAAATTAAAGAAATTTATTTTAAAAGAAATAATTATAAATATTATACCTATTTTAAATATGTTACAGTCTTTAAAAGTTACTGTAAATTATATGAATAACGAAAGTGGATTAATCAAAGATGTAGAAGAAATTGGAACTACCAAAAAAGTTTCTTATTGGGAACAAAGTCACACTAAAAGAAAAAGTACATCATTAGGAATTATTTATAATCATCTAAAATATAAAAAAATGATGAAAAGAACTAAAAATAATGATTTAATAAGTCTTGATATAAATACAGATAATATAGAACCTGTAAAATCATCAGACGATTTTATAATAAGTGATCAGTCTATAGAGGCTTTAGAATATGATGAACTAAAATTAGTTAGAAAGAAAAAGAATAAGCCAAAACATAAATAAATTGCTTATTCTTTTATTAAGTAATCGTTAATACCATATTTTTCTTCGTTAGGATCAAAAAATAGTTCTAATCTGGGTGTTTTATAAGTTAAATAACCCATGATAATGTAAGTTAATAAAATAAGAATAATACTTATAATACGTTGATTTTTTATTTCCTTAGCTTGTAACATTTTAATACCAATTAAGTTAACTATAACTATTGTTATTAACATAACTGAAATAGAAATAAACATATTTTCACCAAATATATAGTAAAGTGGTAAAAACATTAATAAATATATAGGAATACTTCCAATAGCTTTTATAAAAGAAGTTAATAAAAAATTATGATTATCAATATCAAATTTTTTCATTATAAAATATTCAATTACTCCATACATTAAAATAGTAGTATAAAGCATTTTCATATGTTCCCAAATACTTTCATTAACCGGGAAAAATATTGAAAAAACAGGATTTGGAAACCACTCATATATAAAATGGCTTAAAAAACATAAGAGAAATGTACCAATAACATTAATAAAAAACATTTTTTTAAGACTCATATAATCACCTTAATATTAATATATAAAATTTTAGAAAAAATATACTTTAAAAAATATATATGTTATAATCTACTTGATAAATTTTTAGGTGGTATACTATGGAAAAATTTAAAGAAGTTGAAAGAAGCATTATAAAAAAATTTAGAAAAGATATATGGAGTAGATTTATGTCTTCCATAAGTGATTATAAATTAATTGAAGAAAATGATAATATAATGGTTTGTATAAGTGGAGGTAAAGATTCATTTTTACTTGCTAAATGTATTCAGGAATTACATCGACATGGTAAAGTTAAATTTACTGCTCATTATGTGTCAATGGATCCAGGATATAATAAAGAAAATTATGAAAAAATAATGGAAAATGCTAAACTATTGAATATACCAATTGAAGTTTTTAAAACTGATGTTTTTGAAGTTGCTAACAAGTTGAATTCTGAAAATCCTTGTTATATGTGCGCAAGAATGAGAAGAGGTCATTTATATAATAAAGCAAAAGAATTGGGATGTAACAAAATAGCATTAGGTCATCACTTTGATGATGTTATCGAAACAACACTTTTATCAATGTTCTATGGTGCGGAAGTAAAAACAATGATGCCAAAGTTATATAGTGATAACTTTGAAGGTATAGAGCTTATTAGACCACTTTATTTAGTTAAAGAAGATGCGATAATTTCTTGGAAAAACTTTAATGAATTAAATTTTTTAAATTGTGCTTGTAAATTTACTGAGAAATTAGATAATGACACAACAGGTATAAGTAAAAGACAAGAAATGAAAAAATTAATAAAGAAATTAAGAAGTGAAAGAAAAAATATTGATAATAATATATTTACAGCATTAAATAATATTAATATGAATTGTATTTTAGGATATAAAAAAGATGGGGAATATACTAGTTTTTTAGATAATTATGATAAATAGATAATAGAGAAAAAGAACTTAATGTTCTTTTTATTTAGTATGTGGTATAATTTATGCAGGTGGTTTTTATGCTAAAACTAGAAAATTTAAAATTAAGTATAGATGAAAAAATTTTATTTGAAAATTTGAATTTAGAAGTTAATGCTGGTGAAATACATGTCTTAATGGGAAAAAATGGTGTAGGTAAAAGTAGTATTGCCAAAGCTATTATAGGAGATCCAAATTATCAAGTAGAAGGTAATATTTTTTTTGATGAAAATAATATAACAAATTTAGATATATATGAAAGAGCAAAAAAAGGAATATATTTACTTAATCAAAGTCCTATTCAGATTGAAGGAATAACAAATGCAGAAATGTTAAGAGCGGCATTAAGTGAAAAAACAGGCAAAGGTATTAATATTTTTGAATTTAATAAAGAATTAGAAATAATATGTCAAAAATTAGAGTTAGATAAAAGCTTTATTCATAGAGAAATTAATGTTGGATGTTCAGGTGGAGAAAGAAAAAAAGTTGAACTATTACATATGTGGATGTTAAAACCAAGTTTAATTATTTTAGATGAAGTTGATTCTGGCCTTGATGTTGATGCAATTAAATTAGTTGCAAATTCTATTAAAGAGTATTTTGAAGAATATAATCCAGGAATATTAATAATTACTCATTCTATCACTTTAATTAATACTTTTGATGATTATAAAGTTCATTTATTAGACGATAAAAAATTAATTAAATCAGGTAATAAGGAACTAGCAAACGAAGTATTAAATAAAGGATTTAAAGAATTATCTAATACATTTGTTATAAGTGAGAATTAGAATTATGAATAAGTTATTAGTGAGTGATATTATAGATTTAAATACTGGTGATTATATTTTAGAATGTAAAAATAAAAAATTAAATATTAATATAAAAGGAGAAGTTACATTATATTTAAAAAATCAAATATTAAATGAATTGAATATAAAAATAGCTGATAACAGTATATTAAATATTTATCAGTTTAATAATAAAATGGAAAGTAACTTAATTGTTAATATTAATCAGAATAATAATTCTAAGTTAAATTATAATCAATCAATTATAAATGAATTAGAAAATAATTTGATAATTAATAATTACATTAAAGGAAATAATAATGAATCAAAAATAAATATTAGAAATATTTGTGAAGATAATGAAAGTAAAATAATAGTTAATGTTGAAATCGAAAAGGATACAATAAATAATATCGCGTTAGAAGATTTAAAAGGAATCAATAATAGCGGATTCATTCATATTGAACCTAATATAGTTTGTTTAAGTAATGATGTAATAGCAAATCATTTAACAACAATAGGTAGTTTTGATCAAGAAGTATTACATTATTTAATGAGTAAAGGTATTACATTAAATATAGCAAAAATATTATTGAAAAAAGGATTTATATATAGTAATATGAATGAATATTTTAAAAAGAATTTTGGAGGTGAATAAATGCATAGAGAAGACTTTCCAATGCTTAAGCAAGATATAATTTATTTAGATAATGGGGCAACTAGTTTAAAACCACAATCAGTAATTGATAAAGTTGTTGATTATTATGAAAACTATAGCGCTAATGCTCATAGGGGAGACTATGATATTTCATTTAAAGTGGATTTAGAATACGAAAATGTTAGAGATTTAGTAAAAGATTTTATTGGTGCAAAAATGAAAGAAGAAATAGTTTTTACTAGTGGTACAACAGATAGTATTAATTTAATAGTAAATGGTTTCTTTTTAAATAATTTAGAAAGAGGAGATGAAATCTTACTTACAAAAATGGAACATGCTTCAAATATTATGCCGTGGTTTAGAGTGGCTGGAGAAACTGGAGCAATAATAAAATATATTCCTCTTGATGATAATAATTTTGTAACGTTAGATAATATAAAAAAGAGTATAACACCAAATACTAAAGTAATTAGTTTAGCAGAAATTACTAACGTAGTAGGAGATATTAGACCTATTAAAGAAATTTGTGAATTTGCTCATGAAAGAGACATATTTGTAGTAGTTGATGGTGCTCAAAGCGTTCCACATAAAAAGATAAATGTTACTGATACAGATGTGGATTTCTTAGCTTTTTCTGCTCATAAAATGTTAGGTCCTACTGGAGTTGGTGTATTGTATGCTAAGTATGAGCTAATGCAAAATATTGAGCCAATAAATTTAGGTGGAGGAATGAATGAATCATTTGATACTCCTGAAAAAATGGTATTAAAAGATGTTCCAACTAGACTTGAAGCTGGTACACCAAATATAGCTGGAGTTATTGGTTTTGGTGAAGCAATTAAATATTTAAATAAAATTGGAATGGACAATATAGAAAAATATGAAAAAAATTTACGAGAATATTTAATTGAAAAGTTAGTTAGCATTCCTCACATTGATATTTTAAATTTAGAATCAGATTCCGGTATAGTAGCATTCAACATTGAAGGAATATTTTCAGAAGATGTGGCTTATTACCTAAATAAATATGGAGTATGTGTACGTGCTGGTAATCATTGTGCAAAACTTACAAAAGATGTTTTAGGAGTTGCTAATTCTCTAAGAGTAAGTTTATACTTCTATAATACTGAAAGTGAAATAGACAGTTTAGTAGATTTATTAAAAGATAAAGATAAAATTAGAAATGAGATGTTTTAATGGATAATGAACTAAAAAGAGAAATAATTTTAGAACATTTTCAAAATCCAGTAAATAAAGAAGAAGTTCTAGATAAAAAATATAATAAAATTAATACTAGAAATCCTAATTGTATAGATAATTTAGATATATATGTTTTAATTGAAGAAAGTATTATAAAAGATATAAAATTTACGGGAGAAGCATGTGCTATCTCAACTGCATCAACATCAATCATGATAAAAAATTTAATTGGTAAAAATATAGTTGATGCTAAAGAATATATAAATAATTTTTATAATATGACAAATGAAGAAGAATATAATGAAAATCTATTAAATGAAGGAATTGCCTTTTCAGAAATATATAAACAAAGTAATCGTAAAAACTGTGTTTTACTTCCATATAAAGGAATTTTAAAAGCAATTGAAGAATATGAAGAAAAATAGTTTAATAATTATATTAATACTAATAATTATTGGTTTAATAGGTTATATCATTTTTGATAAATATCAAAATGATGAAGATAACATTCAAGAAGAAACTATAACTTTAGTGGATAACATAAATTTAGATTATGTAGATATATATTTAACAAGTGATGGAATCGCTTATATAAAGCCAATTAATAATGAAGAAATTAATAATTTAAAAGTGAATAATAATTTAAAAGATAGATTAAATACATTATATGATAGGGCTTTTTATTTTGATATTTATATAGATAACTATAAATTAAAAGGTTTTAAAATTAAATTAGATAGTGATATTGAAAAGATAAGAAAAGTAGAAATAGATAATAATTATTATGTTGTTTTTATTAAAGATAATAATACAATAGGTTTATTCAATTATTTAGAATATTATGATTTATTATATACAAAAGTAGAAGATAATTATAATGATTTAAAAAATGTTTTGGATTTGAAAAATAATAAAATAATATATCTAGATGGAAGTAGTGAAGCATTTGAATTAAAGAAGTAATATACTTCTTTTTTATTTACAAATTATTAACATTTCATTTGACTTTAAGTATAAAATAACTTAATATAAAAATAGTTGGAAATTAGATTGTGGGGGAATATATGAAATCAAGATTAGAAATTGAACAACAACTACACTTAAGAGAGAATGCTATACATAATATAGGAAAAACTGGATATCCTCATTTAGATAAAAGTCACTTACAATTTTATAGTGAAAATAATATTATTTTAGATGAATTACCAGAAACATCTATGTATGCTGCTTTATATCAAAGTATTTGTAAAAATGGTACAGAATCAGTAGCTATTGAATATTTTGGAAGAAAAATTACTTATGGAGAATTTTTATCTAGAATTACAGAATATGCTGATACTTTCCAAAATATAGGAATAGAAAGAGGAGAAGTAGTAAGCATTGCTGCGCCAAACTTACCGGAGATTTTTTATGCAATCTATGCTCTTAATAAAATTGGTGCTGTAGCAAATTTAATTGATCCAAGAAATAATTTAGATAGAATTAAACAATTTATAAATCAAGCTGATTCAAAAAGATTAATTATGATTGATTTAGCATATCCTAAAATTGATAGAATAATAAAAGATACAAAGTTAGAAACTGTTTATACAGTGTCTGCAGCAGATTCGCTTCCGCTTGGACTTAATTATATTCAAAGAGCTAAAACTGTTGTAGAAAATCATCGAAAAGGACTTGCTAATTGTCCTAAAAATGATACTTATGTACCTCTTACTCAAGTAGTATCAGAATATAAAAAGAGAAGTGGAATAAGTTATACATCAATTCCAGAAGAGTTATACTGTGAAGAAAAGAGAAAAGATGAAATTGCTATTATAGTAAATACATCTGGTACAACAGGAACTCCAAAAGGTGTAATGTTAACAAACGAAAACTTAAATGCGGTAGCATATGATTACTTATATTCAGGTATGGAATATGAAGTAGGAGATGGATTCTTAGGTATAATGCCAAATTTCTTAGCATATGGTATTGGTGTTGGAACTCATATGACATTTATCTTAGGACTTAAAAACATTATTATTCCTGCTCTAAAAGCAGAAGAATTTGGTAAATTAATTAGAAAACATAAACCAGCTCACTTTGCAGGAGTACCAAATCATTATCAATATTTAATGGATGATCCAAAAATGGAAGGTGTTGATTTATCATTTATTAAAACACCAGCAGCAGGTGGAATGGCATTTGATCCAGAATTAAAAAGAAAAACTAATGAATTCTTAGCAAGACATAATTGTAGTAGTAAAATTAAAGTTGGTTACGGATGTTCAGAAAATACAGGTATGGCATCTTCTCAATTCCATGTTGGTGAATCAACTCCTGAAAATGATTTACAAACAGTAGGAATACCAGCTTTCTATACAACATTTAGAGTTGTATCACCAGAAACTGGAGAAGACTTAAAATATAATCAAGATGGAGAAATATTATTATCTGGAAAAGGTGTAATGGCAGGTTATATTGATAATCCAGAAGAAACTAATAAAGTTATTGAAGTAATTGATGGAGAACGTCATTTACATACAGGGGATATTGGTCATATTGATGAAAATGGTTGTATATATGTAGTTGATAGAATAAAGAGAATCATAATAAGACCTGATGGTCATAATGTATTCCCAAGTTATATAGAAAATGTTTGTACTAAACATCCATCTGTTAAAGCTTGTACATGTGTTGGTGTTAAAGATGTAACTCATGTTAATGGTCAAGCTCCAGTAGCATTTATAGTTATTGAAGAAGGTCATGAAGCTGAAGTTGAACAAATAATTGCAGAACTTGAAACAATGAGTTTAGATTCACTTCCAGAAAGAGATGTTGCCCTTGACTATGTTGTTATCGAAAATATGCCAATGACTCCAGCTGGAAAAGTAGACTATTTAGCACTTGAAACAATGTATGAATATAATCCATTAACAAGAAATAGAAAAAGATAGTTAATATCTTTTTTTTATGCTATAATTTTTATGATAGTAGGTGGTTAATAGTGCGTGGTAATTTTTTTACAATTTGTAGTGCTTTTTATATATTGTTATTATTAGTAGTATTCTTTTCTAAAAAGAGATTGAGTTCAATAGAAAACAAAATATATTCTTGGTTAATAGTAACAAACTTCTTTGGAGTGATATTAGCTATATTTAGTTATATGTTAATGCTCGATGCTGAAAATTTTGGTATATTTTGTGACATTGTTAATAAAACATATTTATTGTATTTAGTAACTTGGATAACACTATTTTCAATTTATGTATTTATCATTGCGTATAATTCTAGAAAATTATCAACTAAAGAATTAGTTAAAAAATACAAAAGTGTATTTCGTAATTGTGGGATAGCTTATATTATTTCAGCAATTTTAGTTTACGTATTACCTTTACATTATAATGTAAAGGGAGCTGCTGTATATTCTTATGGGACAGCAACAAAATTCATTTCATTGTTATCAACAATTTATATGATACTTTGGGTTTATGCGCTTCTTAGAAATTTTAGAAACATTAAGAAAACAAAATATATGCCAATACTTATATATATAGCCAGTAGTGGTGTAGTATTACTTATTCAAAATATGTATCCAGAATTATTATTAATTACAGCATTAGAAACATTTATAACATTCTTAATGTATTTTACAATTGAAAATCCAGATTTAACATTAATTAAAGAATTAAATATTGCTAAAGATCAAGCAGAAAAAGCTAATAAAGCAAAAACAGACTTTTTATCAAATATGTCTCACGAAATTAGAACACCATTAAATGCTATTGATGGTTTCAGTCAATTAATTCTTGAAGAAAAAGATATTAAAGTGATTAAAGAAGAAGCAAGAGATATAATGACTGCTAGTCAAAATTTACTTGAAATAGTTAATGGAATATTAGATATTTCAAAAATTGAAGCTAATAAATTAGAAATTGTAAATGTGGAATATGAACCACAAAAAATATTTGATGAACTTATAAAATTAACACAAGCAAGAATTGGAGAAAAGCCTCTAGAATTTAGAGTTAATATAGCAGAAGATTTACCATTATATTTAAATGGTGATTATGTAAGACTTAAACAAATTGCGGTTAATCTTTTAACAAATGCAGTTAAATACACTAAAAATGGCTTTGTTGAGTTAAATGTAAGTACTGTAAGAAAAGAAAATGTATGTCGTTTAATAATAAGTGTTAAAGATAGTGGTATTGGAATTAAAAAGGAAAATGTAGATAAATTATTTACTAAATTTGAAAGATTTGATTTAGAAAAAAATATGACTATTGAAGGAACCGGTTTGGGTTTAGCTATTACTAAAAAATTAGTTGATTTAATGGGTGGAAAAATAGTAGTAGATTCAACATACGGAAAAGGTTCTACATTTACTGTAGCAATTGACCAAAGAATAGTTAATAAAACAAAAGTTGTTCCTGTTGAAGCTAAAGTAGTAAAAAAAGTTAATATAAAAGGTAAAAAAATATTAATTGTTGATGATAACTTAATTAATTTGAAAGTTGCAGCAAGATTACTAGAAGGTTATAAAGTAGAAACTGAATGTGTATCTAGTGGATTTGAATGTCTAAATAAGATAAACGAAGGAATAAAATATGATTTGATTTTAATGGATGACATGATGCCAAAAATGAGTGGAGTTGAAACTTTTAAAAAGCTAAAACAAATTGAAGGTTTTAATGTTCCAGTAATAGCCCTTACCGCAAATGCTATTGCAGGGATGAAAGAAAATTATTTAAAAGAAGGATTTAATGACTATATTTCTAAGCCAATTGATAAAAAAGAGTTGGAAAGAGTATTAAAAACGTATTTAAATGCAAAAAAATAAATAGTATGATATAATTCTAGTATAGTAAGGAGTGGTTTTATGAGAGATGTAAGTATATTAACCGATAATGGTGTTGATTTAAATAGTGCTTTGGAATTATTAGGAGATTTATCATTTTATGATGAAACATTAGAAGCATTCCTAAGCGAAAATGAAGTTAGACTACCAAATATTGAAAAATATAAAAAAGAACAAAATATGGAAGATTATGCTATATTAGTTCATGCATTAAAAAGTGATTCGAAATATTTAGGATTCAAATCTTTAGCAGATATTGCTTATGCTCATGAACTTGCTAGTAAAGCAAATAATGTTGATGAAGTAAATAAAAAATATGATGAATTAGTTAAAGAAGTAGAAAAAGTAACAGAAATAGCTAAAAAATATTTGGGATAAGGAGAATACAAAATGAAGAAAAAAATATTAGTTGCAGATGATTCAAAAATTATTAGTAACATTGTTGATCGTGCTTTTAGAGATGACTATGAAGTAGTTGTAGCATATAATGGTAGAGAAGCAATAGATATTATAAGAAATAATGTTGATGATTCAATTTTAGGTGTATTACTAGATTTAAATATGCCAGAAGTTGATGGATTTGCAGTATTAGATTATTTCAAAGAGAATAATTTATTTAAAAGAATTCCAGTATGTATAATAACTGGAGATGTTCAAAAAGATAGAATTGATCGTGCATTTAATTATGATATTGTTGATGTGCTTGCTAAACCATTTACATTTGATAATGTAAGAGAAGAAGTAGAAAAGATAATTAGTCTAAGTTCAATAAGATAATGGATTTACAAGTTTTAAGAAATTTATCGTATGGGATGTATATTATAAGTACATCCTTTAATAATGAATTAGCAGGATGTGTTGTTAACACTGTAGTTCAAATAACTTCTTCTAATCCAATTATTGCAGTAAGTGTTAATAAAAATAATTATACAAATACAATATTAAAGCAAAGCAAAAGAATGGCAATATCAATTTTATCTACAGAAACCAGTAAAGAAACAATTACTAACTTTGGATTTTATTCACAAAGAAATGTTAATAAATTTAAAGATAATTATGAATTAATTAATGAAGTGCCAATTATTAAAGATAATTTATGTGGCTATTTAATAGGTGATATTATAGATATAATAGAAGCTGAATCTCATGATATATTTTTAATGAGATTAACAAATAGCAAAAATATAAGCGATAAAAATCCAATGACATATGAATATTATCAAACTAATTTAAAAGGTAAGTCATCTATAAATGCACCAACATTTATTGAAGAAAAAGTAGAGAATAGCAGTTCTAATAAATATCGTTGTATTATATGTGGTCATATTTATGATGATTCTAAAGAACAAGTAAAATTTGAAGATTTACCTGATGATTGGAAATGTCCAGTTTGTGGAGTATCAAAAGATAAATTTGAAAAAATAAATTAAAAAAACTGATAATTTTTATTTTATCAGTTTTTTTATGTTTTAATTTAATTCTGTAGAATCATCACTATTATCATTGTCTTGATTATCTTCAACAAAGTCATTTACATTATTATCTATAGTCTTAGCAGATATTGTATGTCCAGTACTTCTATTAGATTTAAATAGTGAATAAGCTGTTTTAACAACAAATTCATATTCGCCACCGGAAGGTACTATATAAGTAAATGTTGGCATATTAGTAAATCCAATATAAGTTTCAACACCATTATTTTTTAGATATATTTCATATCCTAAAGTACCAAGAGTAGTACTATTATATGCAATTCTTGCATCATAATATTTAGTTGCATAATCACCATAATATTCATTAAAATGATTTGTTAAATAATTATTATCAATTGCTTCAGGAGTTTTTATACCATCCCATTTTAGATTGATTGTATTACCACTATAAGTATAACTTCCATTAGTTGGATTATCTAATGTTGCATATCTTTTAGAAATTTCTGTAGGTTCTGTTCCTTTTACAAAATATTCTTCTACACACATTGTACTAGGAGTATGTTCACTACATAATTGTGCAGGGAATGTTTCAAGTTCAACACTTATTTTTGTTAATGTTTTAGGAACTTTAAATGATTCATTCTTTTCATGTATCTTTGTTGCAAGACCATTCATTATTCTTCTTCTTGCTGTACCACCAGTATCACTAGTTAAATAATATTTATTTTCTTTTGCATTTTTTTCTATTTGATCATAACCATACCATAGAGATATAGAGTATGATGGAGAATAACTAACAATCCATACATCCATTAATGCTCCACCAGGAAGATTATATTTCTCTTTAGTCTTTTTATCTAAGTTAGTTGTACCTGTTTTACCAGCAACGGTAGTACCACCAGGACCTTTACCACCATAAGCATCAAGTAATATATTATTAATCATATAAGCAGTAGATTCTTCCATTACTTGTTTTTTAGTATAACTATAATTTGTTTCATCTCCAGTGACATTATTAACAACTTTAGTATATGCATAAGGTTCTATATAATATCCACCTCTTGCAAATGTTCCGTAAGCTGCTGATAATTCAATTGGTGATGTTCCATCAAAACCACCTATAGCAGCAGATTCATATAAATCTCTACCATAATCTATTCCAACACTATGAACAAAATCTTTTATGATATCAGGATCTAATGCATAAACCTTTTTAAATGCAAGTAGTGCAGGAATATTTCTTGAATCATCTAATGCGTAACGCATTGAAATTAATCCTTTATAATTTCTATCATAGTTTGAAATACTAGCACCGTTTGAATACGTTGTAGGTTCATCTAAGAACATATCATAACTACTTTGGCTAATATGTTCGATATACATCGCATAATCGAGTAGTGGTTTAGCTGTAGAACCAGGTTGATTTCTAACAGTAGCTCTATTTAAACCTTGAGCAGCATAATTTCTACCACCTGATATTGCTACTAAAGAACCGTCATCTGTACTTGTTACAGCAATACTTTCTTGAACTTTATCATTTGGAAATTCGTATATTTCACCATTTTCAACTTGTTCTAATACATTTTGAATTTTTGGATCAAATGTTGTGTAAATTGATAATGATACTTGTCTTGGATTCATACCTGTTTTTTCTGTAACTTCATTTAAAACATAATCAATAAATGCTTGGTTACTTTCTACAGTAATACCACTATTTTCTTTAGTAACTAACATACTATCTATTGGAATATCTAAAACAGCTTCTTTTTGTTCTTCAGTAATATATCCGTGTCTTACTAACAATTTTAATACTGTAGTTTGTCTATTACGGCATCCTTCAGGATTCCTATATGGATTATATAAATATGGATTTTGGAACATACCGGCCATTAGAGAAGCTTCAGCTAAATTTATGTCTTTAACAGATTTACCAAAGTAATATTGACTAGCTCGTTCAACACCTTCAATACCAGATGTATTAACACTACCAGAGTTAGCAAACCATTGACTGTTTAAGTAGAATTCAATAATTTCTTCTTTAGTATAATTAGCTTCTAATTTAAATACTGACATATAAATGTCTCTAAATTTTCTTATAAAGCTTTGAACTGTATTTTCTCGTTCACCTTTTTTTGTATAAGTGTTTTTTATAACTTGCATTGATAGAGTAGAAGCTCCACCTGCGGTATCAGAACCAACTAATTGTAAAACAGATGCTTTTAAAAATCTGAACAAGTCTAATCCGTTGTGTTGGAAGAATCTTGAATCTTCTGTTGCTACTAGTGAATCAACTAATACATCGGGAAGTTCATCATATGTTACAATAGCACTATCTTCAGCCCCGACTCTAGCAAATTCTTTACCATACTTATCATATAAAACTGTTGGTTCAGTTTGATATAATTCATTTTTTTCAAAATCAGGACTAGATATTACTATATATAATGCAAATACTAGGCAAATACTTATTACTACAATAGCTATTGCTAATATAATACTAAGTATTGTTTTCCAAGTTGATTTTTTTGACTTTATTTTTTTTGCCTTTGTTGGTCTCTTTTTTAATTTAATTTTCTTCATTTTTATAACCTCCAATTATATCGACATACTTTAGATAATTTAAACCTTTAGTATAATTATATTCTAATTCATAACCAAATTCTTTTATATAATCATATGGAATACTTTTTCTTGTATTGTTATCTATAAATGATATAAAATCAGGACCATTCAATAAATAACATATTCCATTAATTCTAATTATTAAAAATACAATCCCGTCATGTTTTATTACATTTCTAATATGTTTTATTTGATGTTCGTGAACATTACTTAAAGGGAAAGATGTTTTAGATTCGGTGTTTTTGGCATCAAATTCTATATATTTTCCTTTATAAAGCCCATTATAGTCTAAAGTTGATGGACTAGCAAAATATGCTTTTTCTATTATTTGTTTATTATTTTCATAATTTACTTTAACCACACCAATAGGAGTAGGTTTTTTATATATTAGAGCAATATCTTTTGAAAGCAAATATTCATTTGTATCATTTATAATATTTTCTAAGTCCATACCTCTATTAGCATAGCTTATTGTTTTATGATATTCCCGATTTATTTTATTAGGATAATTCACACATTTCACCTATTAATTATTATATCAAATATTCGCTTATTTTTAAACTATTTGACTATTAAAAAAGCTTACTTTACAAAGTAAGCATAATATTCATCAAAAGTAATATGGTTTTCATAAATATATGTTGCAGCTTCAATCCCAACATAACGATAATGCCAAGATTCAAAAGAGTAGCCAGTTACGTCTTCTTTATCTTCTGGATATCTTAAAATAAATCCATATTTATGAGCATTATCTAAAAGCCAAGCATAAGATTCTGTCTCATGAAAAGTTTTTTGAGTACTTCCTTTTTCAAACATATCAATAACATATCCTGTTTGGTGTTCTGAATAACCAGCTCGAGCAGCAATTGAATCAGCATATTCAGTTCCTCTAGAATCTTTATAATCATTATATACAGATTGTTGATGGTTATAATCTCTATAAGCAGAACTAACCATTAAATAATATCCTTGTTCATGTGAATCATTCCATAAATTCATGAATGCATCATAAGTTTCTTGAGTAACTTTTTTACTTCCATATTCACCCCAAGCGTAAGTAGTAGAAATACTAACTAAAGTTTCTGGCTTATATGATTCATCTAAATAATGATATTTATTAACTAACATCAATTCTTTATCTGAAATACTAGTCTTAGTTGTTTCAGTATAATATTCTTTATCAGTTTCTGTATTAATAATTTCTACTATATTAGTAAGAGGTTTATCTAAATGTTCTTTTTGATAATCTATATATTCATAAAAATTATCATATATAAAATACTTTTCATTAACTAAATTTAAATAGTTATCGTTTTTTTCATTTTGTAATATATATTCAATTTCAGTTTCTTTGAATTTATCGAGAATAGTATCTATTTCATTTTCATTATAACCAATATTTGTTAACTTATATTCATAAGTTTTTTCGTATTGTTTTTGATTATATATCTTTATATATGAAAATATTCCAATACAAAGTAGAAGTGCTAATAAAATAACTATTCCAAATAATTTTTTTACTCCTTTTTTTATTTTGAGTTTTCCCATAATCATTACTCCTTTATTATATATTTAAATTGTAACACATATGATAAGAACTTGCATTAATTTCTTGGATAAAAAAGTTGTTATCAAAACAAATGTTTGGTATAATAATTTTGGAACGTTTTAGTAGCTAGGTGCTTACCAGCTTTAATTTATTAAAGTGGATTGGAGGTGGCTATGAGTAAGAAAGATTTTATAATCCTATTACTATTCATAATAATATTTTCTCTTATTCTTATTATATTAGAGATTATAAAAAAAGCACCATCCCTATAGGATAGTGCACCGCAAACCGGTAAGCACTTAGCATCTTCATACTAAAGTGTTCCTTTTTTATTTTATGAAGATTTTTTCTTCATATTCATAATAACATAAAAGCGACTTATTAACAAGTCGCTTTAATTATCAATGGTGTCTCCGAGGTGATTCGAACACCTGACCGATCGCTTAGAAGGCGATTGCTCTATCCAGCTGAGCTACGGGGACAACTTGAACAATTAAAATTATATAACAATATTTAAAAAAATTCAACAAAAAACAGCTAAATAACTAGCTGTTTAAAGAAAAAATACATCAATTAACATATTATCAACATAAAAAATGGTTTCATTTATGTTATAAGTATCTCTAATAGATAGGGCAATCGAGTATTTAACTTCTTCAATAATTTTATCTTCTTCTAAACTTAAAACTTCATTATTAAAACTTAAATTAACTGAATTTTCAAGTATTTCATAATCTAATAATTCTGCGGATGTAGCCAGGTAACTTATCAGATTTGTTTGATATGTTGGGGATGTTTTTAATTTTTCAATAATAACTTCAACTTTTTCGTTTTTTGTATTTGTTATTGTTGTTACTGGTGTAAAATAAGAGTAACCTTCAATTTTACTTACATAATAAGTGGTTATTTTAGTTATGTCTTTCATACTTTCAAGTTCATAAACTTTATTTATCCCATATGATCTATCTAATGTAAGCGGAAGAGTTTTTTTACTATTAGGAAGTTCTTTTAAATTTTCTCCCTCAACAAAAATCATAATTTTTTTAACATCTTTTATTTCTGTAAGAGAATAGATAATTGATTCAATCATTTTTTCTTCATTATCTTTATTAATATTTAATAATTCTTTAGTAAAATTTATTTTTAATAATCCGTCATTTAAATCTTTATTAATAATCTTAGTGTTCTTAGGTATTATTTTTTTAAAATTATTTGGAATATGACTAGTACTATTATTATCAATTGTTAAATTATTTATTACTTCATCAACAAGCTCTAATGAGTTTTTGCTTTTTTGAATAATTTCAAATCTAGAAACTAAATTATTATTATCAACGAGGTAAATAGGAATAGTTTTAGGATTACTATAAGTAAGAGTAGTGTTAATATTATAATTTTCTGTAGTAGGAAAAAAGTAAATAATTAAAAGAATAAGAAAAGAAAGTGATGTAATAATAATCTTTTTAAGAGCTAATCTCTTAATCATTGAAACCACCTAATTAATTATATTTCAAAACAAATTTAATAATACAAAAAAAGCCTTATTGGCTTTTAAATTTCTAATTCACCTAATTTTAATAATTCGACTACAGCTTGAGCTCGGCTTTTAACTCCTAATTTCTGCATTGTATTTGAAATGTGATTTCGTACTGTTTTTTCACTAATGCCTAAAAATTCTGCAATTTCTTTTGTACTTTTATTTAACACTAGTAATTCAAAGACTTCTTGTTCGCGATTAGTTAATATTCCCTTAGTCATTATCTCTTCCTTTCATACTTTCATAGTATTTTATGAGAGCTGAAGGCTTTTGGTGTAATTTAAAACTTATATTTTATTATTTTCATCTATTTTTCCCAAAAGATAATCCATTGAGTAATTATATCTTTTAGCAAGTTCATATAAAAGTAGAGTAGGTATTTGATATTTTCCATACTCATAACCTGTCCAAGTACTTCTAGATGTATTTAATATTTTAGCAATTTCCTTTTGAGTTAATTTATTTTCTTTGCGACAATTTTTTAATCTTTCTTTTAATAGATTTTTATTAATATTAATTTTAGAATTATCATACTTTTTTTTAGAACTTAAACCCATGGCATAATCAATAGATATATCAAAATAATTACATAAGTTATTTAAATGGTTAATTGGTATAGTATCTCTTTCTATTTCATAAGATGTGTACGTGGAACGATTAATACCTAAAATATTAGCAATATCAATTTGTCTTAAATTCCTTTCTTCACGGATGTTTCTTAAGTGTTCCATACTCAATTATCCTTTCTGAAGGTTATTATAAATGTTAAAATATATTAGATTTTAAAATGTGTATATATTCGGACATTTTTCTTGATTAGGAAAATTTTGTATGCTATACTTTTTTTTGTTAAGTAATTTGTTACTTAACTTCGCTGAAGTCAGATGATAAAGACATTAAAACATGACCACTTCAGACATTTTGTCGCATGTCTGATAGATTTTTACATAAGAGTCTTCGGGCTCTTTTTTATTTTTTATAGGAATTTTGTCAATTAATTAATGATTTTTGTTACAATTTAACAAAATTATAGTAAAATTAAGTTATGAGAAATTTAATGGATTTAAGTATTAGTGATTTAGAAAATTATTTTATAAGTATAGGCGAGAAAAAATTTAAAGCTATACAAGTTTTTGAATGGTTATATATACATAAAGAAAGAGATATAACTAATTTTACAAATTTAAAAAAAGAGTTGAGAGATAAATTAAATGAAAACTTTAATTTAGATTTTATATCAATTAAAAGAAAAGAAGAAGGTCATTTAGTAAAAAAATATTTGTTTGAACTAAAAGATAATAATTATGTTGAAGCTGTTTTGATGGAACATGATTATGGTTTAAGTGTTTGTGTATCTAGTCAAGTTGGTTGTAATATGGGGTGCAAATTCTGTGAAAGTGGAAGACTTAAAAAGGTAAGAAACTTAGAAACACACGAAATGGTTCAACAAATAATTTTAATTGAAGAAGACATAGGTAAAAAAATTCAAAGTGTAGTAATAATGGGTATTGGTGAACCTTTTGATAATTATGATAATGTTATAAATTTTATAAAAGTAATTAATCACGCTAAAGGATTATCTATTGGAGCAAGACATATTACAGTTTCAACTTGTGGATTAGTTCCGAAAATAAATGAGTTTAGTAATTTAGATTTACAAGTTAATTTGGCACTTTCTTTGCATGCTCCGAATGATGAAATAAGAAATAGAATTATGCCTGTAAACAAAGCGTATAATATAGGTGAAGTAATGAAAGCAATAAAGGCATATATTAGTAAAACTAATAGACGTGTTACTATAGAATATGTTATGCTTAATATGGTAAATGATAGTGTAGATAATGCCAAAGAATTAGCAAATCTTTTAAGAGGCATGAATGTTTACGTTAATTTGATACCATATAATGAAACTAATAATTTAGATTTTAAGAAAAGCGAAAGAATAAAAGAATTCAAAGATACATTATTAAACTGTGGAATTAATGTTACTGTAAGACGTGAATTTGGCGGTAATATTAGTGCTGCTTGTGGACAACTTAGAAGCAAAGAGGTGTAAAAATGAAAGCATGTTATATGACTGATTCAGGGCGTGTAAGAAGCCATAATGAAGATAGTGTTACAATACTTAAAAATGCTAGTGATGAATATTTATTAATAGTAGCAGATGGTATGGGTGGACATAGAAAAGGTGAAGTAGCATCAAGCATAGCGGTATCTCGTTTAGGAAAAAGATTTAATGATACTCCAAGTATTGGTTCAAAATTAGATGCAGTTAATTGGTTAAATGATAATATAAATGAAATAAATAAAGAAATATTAGAATATGGTGAAAGAAATGTCGATTCTAAAGGTCTTGGAACTACAGTAGTTGTTTCTTTGCTTACTAAAAATTATTTGATTTTTGGTAACATAGGAGATTCTTCTGGATTTGTAATCAAAAACAACAAATTACATAAAGTTACTAAAGATCATACATTAGTTAATTTACTTGTAGATGCTGGAAACTTAACTGAAGATGAAGCAAAAACTCA
The DNA here is from genome assembly GCA_017441065.1 of Bacilli bacterium. GTDB lineage: Bacteria > Bacillota_I > Bacilli_A > RF39 > UBA660 > SIG200. The sequence continues at coordinate 43,458 of JAFSAI010000037.1, forward strand.
TCCAAAGAAAAATGTTTTAATGAAAGCTTTAGGAGCTTCAGAAAAAGCAGAGCTTGATATATTTGATGTTGATATGGAAAGTGAAGCTATAATGTTATGTAGTGATGGACTTACTAATATGTTAACTGAAGAACAAATAGAAAAAGTTTTAATTGATGAAGAACTAGAAGCTGAAGAAAAAGTTGAAAAACTTATTATGAAATGTAATGCTAGAGGTGGAAATGATAATATTTCTATTGCATATCTTACAAGGAATGGTGAATAAATATGATAATGAAAGGGCAAAAGATTAGTGACCGTTACCAGATAATTAAAAGTGTCGGTGAAGGTGGAATGGCAAATGTGTATCTTGCATATGATACCATTTTGGATAGAGATGTAGCCATTAAAGTTTTAAGAGGAGATCTTGCAAATGATGAGAAATTTGTTAGAAGATTTCAAAGAGAAGCTTTAGCAGCAAGTAGTCTTTCTAATCCTAATATAGTTGAAGTTTATGATGTTGGTGAAGATAATGGCGAATACTACATTGTAATGGAATACATCGAAGGAAAACATTTAAAACAACTTATTAAAAAAAGAGGAAAATTAACAGTATCAGAAGCAGTAGATATAGTAATGCAAATTACTGATGGTTTATCTGTTGCACATGATTCTTATATAATACATAGAGATATTAAACCACAAAATATAATGATTTTAGAAAATGGTTTAGTAAAAATTACTGACTTTGGTATTGCGATGGCAATGAATTCAACTCAACTCACTCAAACGAATTCAGTAATGGGTAGTGTTCATTATTTACCACCAGAACAAGCTAGTGGTAAAGGATCAACACTTCAAAGTGATATTTACTCAATAGGTATATTATTTTATGAACTTTTAACTGGTAAACTTCCATTTAAGGGAGAAAATGCAGTTGAAATTGCACTTAAACATTTAAAAGAATCTCTTCCAAGTATTAGAGAAGAAGTTCCAAATATTCCTCAAAGTGTTGAAAATATTATTATCAAAGCAACAGCTAAGAATCCAAAAAATAGATATGCTGATGCTAGAGAAATGCATGAAGATTTAAAGACTTGTTTAGATGCAACTAGAAGTGATGAAGCTAAAATAAAACTTAAATATCAAGAAGTATCTGATGATACAAGAATGATTAAACAAGTAAAAGATGATACTAAAAAGAATAGTGAGACTAAAAATGCTAATACTAAGAAAAAAGAAACAGAAGAAGTTATAGCAAAGAAAATAACAGGTGATGATTTGAAAAAACAAAACAAAACATTAATAAGACTTGCTTCAATATTTACTGGACTAGTTATTGTAGTTACACTTGTATTTGTTATGATAATGGTAACAAGTAAAAGAGCTACAATTAAAGTTCCAGATGTATCAAATAAAACTGTCAGTGAAGCAATAGATATTTTACAAGATGCTGGATTTACAGTTACTGATGAACAAGAAGGAATATCATCAAAAGATATAGAAGTTGGTGATGTAGTTAAAACTTCTCCTTTAGCAGGAACTAAACGTAAAAAAGGATCATCAATTAAAATTTATATTTCTACTGGGGATGCAACTATTGAAATAGAAGATTATACTGGTAAAAATTATTTAGAAGTAAAAGGTGCTTTAGAAGCTAGAGGTATTGTTGTAAATATTGAAGAAGAAGTTATAGAAAATGATAGTGAATTTGAAAATAATCAAGTAGTAAGACAATCAGTAGAAGCAGGGACTAGCATTAAAAAAGGTGAAAATATAACTTTATATGTTGCTAGTGTTGGTGTTGCTTATCCAGATTTTACAGATGGTTCTTATACAGTAGCGGATGTTGAAGAATTCTGTTCAGAAAATAATGTTAGATTAGATGTAACTTATACAGTAAGTGATACTAATTTAGCAGGTACTATCTATTATCAAAGTAGAGCAGCAGGTACTCCAGCTAAAAGTGGGGCAACATTCAAAATAAAAGTTTATAAAAATTCTGAACCAGTTGAAGAAGAACCAACTGATGAAACATGTGAAGATGGATTATGTTAAGTGAAGGATTAATAATAAAAGTTAATAGTGATACATTTACTGTTAAAGTAGATGATAAGTATATCGATACTAAAGCTAGAGGGAAAAATAGATTTGAAAAAATTAAACCAATAGTAGGAGATAAAGTTTTAGTAGACATAGAAAAAAGTGTTATTGAAAGTGTTTTAGAAAGACGTAATAGTCTTTCTAGGCCACCAGTAGCTAATATTGATATTGCCTTAATTGTAACTAGTTTAAAAAAACCAGAACTAAGTTTATCATTACTTGATAGATTAATAAGTATAGTTACAATAAATAAAATAGAACCAGTAATAGTATTTACTAAAATGGATTTAGCAACTCGTGTTGATTTAAAAGATTTAAAAAAATTAACTAAATACTATGAAAGTATTGGAATAAAAGTATTTAATAATAAAAAGGTAAGAAAATTAAAAAAATATTTAAAAAACAAAATAGTTACAGTATGTGGTCAAACGGGTGCTGGTAAAAGTACATTAATTAATAAATTAGATAAACATCTTAATTTAGAAACTAAAGAAATATCAGATGCTTTAGGTAGAGGAGTACATACTACCAGAATAGTAGAATTATTTGAAATAGAAAATTTCTATATTGTTGATACTCCAGGATTTTCTTCAGTAGATATTAATACTTATTCTCTTGATGAAATAAAAACAAGTTTTATAGAATTTAATAATCTAGAATGTAAGTTCAAAGATTGTAAACATGAAAAAGAAATTGGATGTAAAGTAATTGAAGAAGTAAATAATGGAAATATTTTAAAGTCTAGATATGAAAATTATTTAAGATTTATTAAGGAGTAAATATGATTTCAGTTAGTTACTTAAAAAGTATTTATAATAAAAAAGATACTATTAAAAAAATTGATGAAAGTATTGCAGATATGATTCATGTTGATTTAATGGATGGACTATATGTGGAAAATAAAAATTTTACTATAGATGAAGTAATAGATGATTTGAAAGATACCATAAAGCCATTAGATATTCATTTAATGGTAAATAATCCAGAAATATATATTGATGAATTAGCAAAATTAAAACCATTTGCAATCACATTTCATTTAGATTCTACAAATAAAAAAGATGATGTAATTAACCAAATCAAAGATTACAATATAAAAGTAGGAATTGCTATTAATCCTGATGAAAATATTAGTATCTTAGATGGTTATTTAGAATTAATTGATTATGTTCTTGTTATGAGCGTTGTTCCTGGTAAAGGCGGACAACCATTCATAAAAGATGTTCTTGATAAGATAAAACAACTAGAAAATAAAAATATTCTTATAGGTATTGATGGTGGTATTAATTCTGAATCAATAACATATTTGAAGAACTATAAAATAGATAATATTATAAGTGGTTCATTTGTATGTATGAGTGATGATTATAATATGAAAATAGGAGAATTAAAAGAAAGAGCTTAAGCTTTTTTTTTCTTGGGATAAAATATAAAATTACCAACATTTTTTTGTAAAAATTGTTAATCATTAGTTAAAATTATACCGAATTGAAAATTAAAATCAAAGGAAATAAAAACTTTGATTTTTTACTTTTTTCAAGTAAATGATCGTCAATGAAGACGTTAAAATAAATATGAAAGATAACACACATATCTTTCTTCCTAGAAATTTAAGAACTTAATTAATAGTAAGTTCTTTTTTGTTATAAAAGTGACAAATATTAACAATTTTTAAAAATTAAATAATCTCTTATTCTAAAATAGAAAATAATATGTTAAAATGATTATAGTAGGGTGAAAAAAGATGACAAGAGAAACTTTTTTACTTATTGCAGTAGCGTATTATGCAGTTACAATGATTATAGTTGTGATTGTTTTAGTATTGATGAATAAAAAATATCGTAAGAATATAACTAATGAAATTAATTCATTAGAAAGAGATAAAAATTTAATTATATCTAGTAGTATTATGTCGGAATTAAATAAAGTGGAAGCTTTAGTTAATAATGATGAACTTAAGAAAAGATATGAGAATTGGCAAAAAAGATTTGAATCAATTAGAGATGAAGAAATACCTAAGATAACTGATGAAATTATTGAATTGCAAGATGATTTTAATGAAAGAGATTATGATAAATTAAAAAAAGGTTTAGTAGATGTAGAACTTAATATTAATTATTTAAAAACAAAAGCAGATTTTTTACTTGATGAAATAAAAGAAATAACATTAAGTGAAGAAAGAAATAGAGAAACAATAATTAAATTAAAAGCAGATTATAGAGAAATTAGAAATTTATATAATACAAATATTAATGATTTTGAAATAGTTAAAAATCCAATTGAATTACAATTTGAAAATGTTGATAAACTATTTAGTGCTTTTGAAGATGCGATGGAAAAAAATGAATATTTAGAAGTTGGAAAAATAGTTAAAGCAATTGATGATTTAATTGGTAACTTAAAAGTAGTAATTAATGAAACAAAAATTATTGTTAATTTAGGAAGTGTATTAATACCTAAAAGAATTGATGATATTAATAATGTATATCATAAGATGAAATTAGAAGGTTATAATTTAGAATATTTAAATATTGAATATAATATTGATGAAGCTAACAAAAAGATTCAAGATGTATTTAGTAGATTAAATGTTTTAAATGTAGTAGATTCAGTATTTGAACTTAAAACTATGTTAGATTATTTTGATTCTTTATATAATGATTTTGATAAAGAAAGAATTACTAAAAAATTATATGAAGAATATAAAAGAAGTATTTTGATAAAAGTAAGTAAATTAGAAAAAATTAATAATGAATTATATCGTAAAATTGATGATATAAAGTATAGTTATGATTTATCTGATGATGAAGTACTAGTTATAAGTGAAATAAAAGAAGAATTTAATAATATAAGAGCTAGTTATGATAGAGTAGTTGAAATGGAAAGAAATAAAACACTAGCTTATTCTCGTCTTTCTAAAGAAATGGAAATATTAAACAATAAATTAACTAAAGCGGAAGAAAAATTAAATATTGCTCTTAGAACTTTAGGAAGTTTAAAAGAAGATGAATTAAGAGCAAGAGATCAATTAGATGAAATTAAAGATATCTTAATACAAGCTAAAGAAAAGGTAAGAAGTTATAAACTTCCGGTAATACCTAAAAATTATTATGTTGAATTAAGTGAAGCAACACTTGCTATAAATGAAATGGTTAAAGAACTTGATAAAAGACCAATTTCAATTAAAACGCTTAATTTAAGAGTAGATACAGCAAGAGATTTAGTATTAAAAGTTTATAATACAATTAATGAAACAATTAAGACAGCTAAAATGGCTGAAACTGCAATTGTTTATGGTAATAGATATCGAGTAGTAAATAAAGATGTAGATTTAGGTCTTACTAAAGCAGAAAATTCTTTTTATAAAGGTAATTTTAAAAATAGTTTAGAAAATGCAATTAATGCAATTAATATTATAGAACCAGGAATACATAAAAGATTACTTGATGAATACAAATAGTTTGTATTCCTTTTTGCATTTTAATTTAAAGGAGAATAATAATGAAAAAAATATTATATTTATCTTTGATTACAATATTGTTACCAAGCATTGTTTTAGCCGGTGGTAGTGAAGATGATAGAGTTTATACAACTACTTATGAACAAGGATATACTTATGGAAATGTTAAAGATTGCAATACTAGTTCTGGGATTGCCTGGTTTGAAGGAATTGAAACAGCCAGTGGTTATAAAGTATGTCTATGGAATGTTAAAGATAAAGTAGGAACTGATAGGTTTAAATGTGAAGATAGTTCAATGGAAAGATTTACTTTGGGCAAAGTAACAGATAATCACGGAACTGAATATTGGGGATATGGTTGTAGAAAAGCAGATCCTAGTAAAATAGAATATATAAAAAAAACATTATATGTAGGTTATGGGGAACAAGTAGCATCGCAATATTCAAATAAATGTACAATATTAGAAGGTGATGCAGTTCAGTTTAATAAGCATAATGCATGTTGGGTTGATGCGGTAAAAGCTGGTAAAGCTAAAGTAAAGGTTGTTAACAATGATAATCAAACGGCATCATATTATGAATATGAAGTTATAAAAGGTACTCAGAAAGTTTCTGAACTAGATGATAAATATGTTTACGGAAGTGTTGATAAATGTCATTTAGGTTCTAAGGGTTATACGTATGGTGGTACTGTTACTTTTGATGGTTTAACTTTTTGTGGCTCATCTGCAGCTGGATACAATTATGAAAGTTATGAAATATCATGTAAAGATGAAGGATATGATACTTTTAAACTAACTTTTGATTCTAACGGAACTCATTATAAAGGATATGGATGTAGAAAAATCAAACAAGAAGAGAAAATTGAATATGTAAAAAAACAATTATATCTAGGTTATGGAGCACAACTTGCTTATGAACATACTCACAAATGTACAATATTAGAAGGAAATTCAGTTCAAATAAATAAATGGAATAGTTGTTATATCGACGCAGTAAAAGTAGGAGTTTCTAAAGTAAAAGTTGTAAGTGAAGCAACAGGAATGGCTACATATTATGAATATGAAGTTATTAGTCCAACATCAAGCATAGATGAATTAGATGATAAATATAGGTATGGTAGCGTTGATAAATGCCGTTTGGGCGAAAAAGGGTATACATATGGTGGAAAAGTTGGTTTTCAAGGATATACTTTTTGTGGTTCTAAAGCAGCAGGTTATAATTTTGAAAAGTATGAGGTTACTTGTTTAAATTCAAAATATGAATTATTTACCTTAACCTTTAAAAGTGATGAAGGAACAACATATAAAGGTTATGGATGCAGATGCGAAAAAGGAACAGATTGTGATACCATTTTACCAGAACCAGAAGTAATAACTCAAACCTGCGATTCATTACTTGGAAGTCCAAACACTAAAGGAAGTCCAGCTTTTTACTTAGCAACGGTATTTAGTGTTTTAAGATATGTAGCAATAGCAATAATTATAGTAATGACTACACTAGATTTTGTGGGTGCCGTGGCATCGCATGATAATGAAATAATAAAAAAAGCAGTTAATAAACTATTAAAAAGAGCGATATTGTGTGTAGCAATATTCTTATTACCAACGATAATAGAATTTATATTGCAATTTGTTCATAATAGAACAATAACAACATGTGGGATAGGAAAATAAGGTGACATTTATGAAAAAAATTTTGATATTATTAATAATGCTAATGTTTCCTTATTTCGTGTATGCTGGTGGTGAAGAAGATGATGTTGTATCATCGGATAATAAAAATGAAGAAGCCAAAGCTAAACCTTTAATTTGTATTTATGAAGGTGGTACTCAGAATAGTCCTACAATGTTAGTTCAACATGCAGATGGGAGTTTCTCAGTTAAAATAAATTATTACGGTGATTACACCGATAAAGAAGATTCGGAATGGTACGATTCAACAAAAGACAATAAATGGACATTAAAATTTGAAGATACAAATAAATTTGATGGTACAAAACTAACTGATTGTCCTAAATATGTTCAACATCCGGGCTTTAGTCTTTATGAATTAGTATTTCATGATTCTAAAGGAGCCTTTAGATTAGACTATGAATTATACAAAAAATATGAAGAAGAAGTAGATGAAAATAATTATGGTCAAAGTTTCGAAGGCGAAAATAAAGAAGAAATAGAAAAAAATGAATGGTTAAAAGTATGTACATATAGTGATGGAGACGGTGGCTCTGATATAAAAATGTACTTTAATCGTGAAAAAATGATTTTTTCTGAAACTAGTAGTTTAATTTCAAAAGTATCAACAGATTTTTCTTTATATGATGTTTTAGAACATTATGATAAGATGGGTGGTACATGTCCAACTTTATATGCCAAAAATGATTGTTATGCAAATATTGGAAATACCTTTTGTTATGTAAATTTTTCAATGGAAAAGTCATTTTGGAATTCAGATGTTGATAAACCAGTAGGAGATAAACCAATAATTTTAAATCCTGATATTATCACGCAGACATGCGATTCACTTTTAGGTAGTGTAACAACAAAAGGAAGTCCAGCCTTTTATTTAGCAGCTATATTTAGTGTTTTAAGATATGTAGCAATAGCAATAATTATAGTAATGACTTCACTTGATTTTGTTAGTGCAGTATCATCACAAGATAATGAAATAATAAAAAAGGCAGTTAATAAACTATTAAAAAGAGCGATATTATGTGTAATAATATTCTTACTACCAACAATAATAGAATTTATATTACAATTTGTTCATAATAGATCAATTACAACTTGTGGAATAGGAGGTTAATGTTATGATGAAGAATAGAATGATAACATTACTATTAATAATATTATTAGTAGTTCCCTGTATTGTTTATGCCGGAGGTAGTGATGATGATAATAATGGAGTTACAGGTGCCACAATGGGAACAAAAAATTGTTATTATGTTTCAAAAAATGAACGACAAACATCATATGTCCATTTGACTTTATATGGATTAGGACCAGCAATGAGTCAGTCAGTTGCCGTTGAATCATATTTTTATGATAATCAAGGTAATGGTGAAAAACATGTTACTTTAGATGTTAATAATTTTGATGGCCAAGATTATATATATAATTATATGCATCATTATGATACTTACTTTGCTTTAAATAATCATTTTTCAATAATTTCAATGCGCATTAGTGAAGGTGAAGCAGATCTTTTAGATAATGATAACCACGAAGCTTGCCCAAGTACAGTTTTTGAAATTACATATTTAGATAAGAAAAACAATAAAAAAAATTCTTACTTTTTATGTAATGGTTATAATTCTGATTTAGGCCAAGATACTTGTGCTAATGCAGAAAATTTTTTGAAAAATACCGATAAGTTTGGTACTAATCCATCAATAGTAAAACATACATTTACAACATCAACTGCATTTAACAATTTAAACCAAGAAAGTTCATCTCATACAAATATTAATGATACTTATAATGAAATTTTGGATGATATTGATGTTGTATGCGATAAAGAAAGTGAACACTATGACGAAGATAAATGTAGAGCTTTAAATGATTCTGTTGATGATATAAAAGATCAAAATTCAGATTTAGTAGAAGAAGAAAATTTACACAGAGTTGAATTACCAGAAGTAGAAATCATAACTCAAACATGTGATTCACTATTAGGTAGTGTAACAACAAAAGGAAGTCCAGCATTTTACTTAGCAACTATATTTAGTGTTTTAAGATATGTAGCAATAGCAATAATTATAGTAATGACTACACTAGATTTTGTTGGAGCAGTATCATCACATGATAATGAAATAATAAAAAAGGCAGTTAATAAACTATTAAAAAGAGCAATGTTATGTGTAGCGATATTCTTACTACCAACAATAATAGAATTTGTATTGCAATTTGTTCATAATAGAACAATAACAACATGTGACATTGGAAAATAAATACTTAACAAAATAAAAAAATGTGATATAATAGAAACCATCTTTACAAAAAGGTGGTTTTTTATGAAAAAATATATATTATTTATGTTAATAATATTAATATTTCCTTGTATGGTGTATGCTGGAGGAAGTGATGATGATAAAGTTACTCCTTCAACAAATATTAATAATGCAGCTGAGGGGGAAGTAATAACTCAAACTTGTGAATCGTTATTAGGAAGTCCCAAAACAGATGGAAGTCCAGCATTTTATTTAACAATTACTTTTAATACAATGAAATATATAGCTATTATAGTGTTAATAGTTACATCCTCAATGGATTTTCTAGGAGCAGTAACCTCACAAGATAATGATATGATAAAAAAGGTTGTTTCTAAAATGATGAAAAGAGCAATATTTTGTGCCGTAATATTTTTATTACCAACAGTTATTGAATTTACGCTTCAGATGGTTCATAATAGATCAATTACAACTTGTGAAATAGGAATTTAAAAGAGTGTGCTTAGCACATTTTTTATTTGCCTATGTAGACCATACCATCTTTTTTTGATATAATTTTGTTATAAAATGGAAGTGATTAAATGACATATCTTGATTATAGTGCAACTACACCAATGTCTTTAGATGCAATTGATACTTATACAAAAATATCTAAAGAATATATTGGAGCTATATATTCTAATAATGAAATAGGAAGAAAAGCTAAAAATTTACTTGATACTACAACTAAAGAAATCAGCGATATGTTAAATATCATGGATAGTGAAATTATTTATACTAATGGAGCAACAGAAGCCAATAATATGGCTTTAATTGGAGTGGCACTTGCTAGTCATAAAAAGGGTAAACACATAATAGTTTCAAAATTAGAACATTCATCAATTTACGAAATATGTAATTATTTAGAAAGCATTGGATTTGAAATAAGTTATGTAAATAATGATCAAGATGGATTAATAATATTTGATGATTTAAAAAATTTAATTAGAGAAGATACTATTCTTGTAAGTATAAGTGCAGTTAATTATGAAACTGGTGTAAGACAACCACTTAAAATGCTTAGACAGATTATAAAAAAAGAAAATGAACAAACATTATTCCATTCTGATTTATCCCAAGCTATTGGTAAAACATCAGTAAGTTTTAGAGATATAGATTTAGGAAGTGTAAGTGCTCATAAAATATATGGTCCAAAAGGTATAGGATTTCTATACAAAAATAATTCTGTAAAAATAGCACCATTACTTTATGGAAATAAAAATAGTAATTATAAACCAGGAATGCCACCATTACCTTTAATTGTTAGTATGAAAGAATGTATAAAAGCATCTATAAAAGATATTGATAAAAGAGATAGATATGTTAATTTATTAAATGATAGAATTGTATCTAAATTAGAAAAAATTGAAGGAATAAAAATAAATAAAACAAAGTATTCAATACCCCATATTTTAAATATTAGTTTTGATAGTATATTATCAGAAACTTTATCTAACATATTATCTAGTAAAGAAATATATGTAAGTAATAATTTAAATAATGAAATATCTAGTAGTGTTATGGCTATATATAATGATTTAAAAAGAAGTAGACAAACAATGAGAATTAGTCTGTCTCATTTAACAACAGTATTAGAAATTAATAGATTTTTAGAAACTTTTGAGGTAGAATATAGAGCGTTATATAATTTAATTGGCAGGTGATTAAATGGAAAAGTTAATATTCTTAAAATATGGAGAGCTATCTACAAAGAAAGATAATAGAGGATTCTTTATAAAATTTCTTAGTGATGATATAAAGAAAAACTTAAAAGATAGTGTAGAAATAAAATATGATTTAGGAAGAATGTTTATAATTCCAAATGATAATAATTTTGACAACGTAATTAACAAACTAAAAAATATTTTTGGAATCCATGAAATAATAGTAGCTTATAAAGTAAATGATAGAGATGTTGAATTTATAGGAAATACTATAGTAGAACTCCTAAAAGAAAAAAAATTTAAAACATTTAAAGTAGATGTTAAAAGAAGTGATAAAAACTATCCAATAGATGGCATGAGTTTAAGAAAAATATTTGGTGGTTGTATTTTAAAAAATATAAGTGATATTAAAGTAGATGTTAATAATCCAGATATTACTGTCCATGTAGAAATTAGAAATAAAGAAGTATTAATTTATTTTGATAGTATTAAAGGTATTGGAGGATATCCAGTAGGAACTCTTGGTAAAGGTATACTTATGTTAAGTGGTGGGATAGATTCCCCAGTAGCAGGATACTTAGCAATGAAAAGAGGAATTAAATTAGAGGGAATTTATTTTGAAAGTCCTCCTCATACAAGTGAAGCTGCACTTAACAAAGTAAAAGAATTAGCAAAAAAATTAGCTGTATACAATAATGATATTAAATTACACATTATTAATTTTACTGAAATTCAAGAAGAAATTTATAAAAATATACCTCATGAATATTTAATAACAATTATGAGAAGAATGATGTATAGAATAAGTGCTATAGTAGCAGCAAGAAGTAATGCTAAAATTATAGTTAATGGAGAATCTATTGGTCAAGTAGCAAGTCAAACATTAACAAGTATGAGTGCAATAAATGAAGTTGTTAAAATTCCAGTTATAAGACCTGTAGCGTGTTTTGATAAATTAGAAATTATTGATTTAGCCAAAAAAATAGATACTTATGAAACTAGTATTTTACCATTTGAAGATTGCTGTACAATATTTGTGCCAGATCATCCAGTTATTAATCCTGAAAAAGAAAAATGTGTAGAATATGAAAAATTAATTAATTATGAAGATATGATTTACACTGCAGTAAAAAATAAAACAACTATTAAGATAACTAGTGAAGATAAATTAGAATATCAAGATTTATTATAATGTATTAAATTTATTAAAAACACCATAATAATAATGGTGGATAATATGATAAATAAAAATAGTTTTTATAAAGGACAAGATATATTAAATGAGAGTTTTAGAGTAAGGATGAATAATTATTTTAACCCATATGAATATAATTTTGAAAGCAATATAAAAGATAATGAAAATAGTGATATAACTTCACAAAAGAGTAAAAGTCATATTGAAAGAAAACAAATAAAAAAATAGGAAAAACATGTAATCAAACATGTTTTCTTTTGTTTACAAAAACCTTTTAGTCCTTTATAATTGTAAGTAGAGGTGTAAAAAATATGAAAATATTATCTGTAAATGCTGGTAGTTCATCTTTAAAATTTACTTTAATTGAACTTCCAAGTAGAGAAGTACTTGCTAGTGGTTTATTTGAAAAAATTGGTATAACTGGTAGTATGTACACAATTAAATTTAATGGAGAAAAAATAACTAAAGAGTGTTATTTAGCAGACCATTCATTTGCTGTTTCAAAATTAATTGAAGAACTAGTTTCTAATGGTATTGTTGAATCTTTAGAAGAAATTGAAGGAGTAGGACATAGAATTCTTCATGGTGGTTCAGAATTCACAGAATCTCTTGTTTTAGATGATAATATACTAACAAGAATTTCTAAATATAATGAATTAGGACCATTACATAATCCTGCTAATATTATGGGTGTTAAAGCTTTTATGAAAGTTTTACCTAATGTAAAAAATGTAGGTGTATTTGATACAACATTCCATCAAAGTATGAAAGAAACTGAATATTTATATCCAGTTCCATATGAATGGTATACAAAATATGGAATTAGAAAATATGGTTTCCATGGAACAAGTCATAGATTCATTAATAGAAGTATTTCTGAATATTTAAAAAGAGATGATTTAAAAATAATTTCTTGCCATATCGGAAATGGTGGAAGCTTATGTGCAATTGATAGTGGTAAAGTAGTAGATACTACAATGGGATTCACTCCACTTGCAGGTATTATGATGGGTACTCGTTCAGGAGATATCGATCCATCAATTATTCCATTTATTATGAAAAAAACTGGACATTCTGCTGAAGAAATTGTAAATGAACTTAATAAGAAGAGTGGACTTCTTGGTGTAAGTGGTATTTCTTCTGATAGCAGAGATGTTGAAAATGCTGCTTTTGAAGGAAATGAAAGAGCAATATTAGCTCAAGAAATGTATGCTCAAAAAATTGCTAATTATATAGCTATGTATAATAACTTACTTAATGGAGCAGATGTTATTACATTAACTGCTGGTGTTGGTGAAAACTCTAAAAATATGAGAAAAATGATTATTGATCGTATTCAAAGTTTAGGTGTTAAAATCGATGATGAAAAGAATGATTTTAGAGGTGAATTTAGATTAATAAGTACTGATGATTCTAAAATACCAGTTTATGTTGTACCAACAAATGAAGAATTAATGATTGCCCTTGATACAATGGAACTAATTAGTTAGAGGGTGGAGACCATAATAAACAAAAGTATATTAAATAAATTATATAGAGAAATAAAAAAGTATGATGAGATAGTTATAGCACGTCATGTTGGACCAGATCCTGATGCTATAGCTTCTCAAATAGCTTTAAGGGATTCAATTCTTTTAACATTTCCTAAGAAGAATGTTTATGCAGTCGGAGCAGGAGTAGCTAAGTTTAAATCATATGGGAATTTAAATCATCCAAATTATGAAGAATTAACTAAACCATTATTAATTGTTTTAGATGTACCAAATATGTCTAGAATAGATGGAATCGATAATTTAAATTATGATAATATTATTAAAATTGACCATCATCCAAAAGAAGATATTGAAGCAATAGTAGAATGGATTGATGAAAAGAAATCTAGTACATGTCAAATGATAACTGAATTTATACTTAATACTAGACTTAAATTAAATCAAAAAATAGCAGAAAATTTATTTTTAGGTATGGTTTCAGATAGTGAAAGATTCTCTTTAAAGAATACTACTTATGAAACATTTGATACAGTACATGCTTTGTTAAAACAAAGTGGAATCGATTTTACATCATTATATGATATTTTATATACAAGACCATTTAGTGAATATAAATTTATTGCACATATTACTAATAATTTAGTAATTGATGAAAATAAAATGGGATATATAAAAATAAGTGATGAAGATTTAAAAAAATTTAATGTTGATGTAGCAACACCATCTAACCTAATTAATAATTATAATTTTATTGAAGAATTATTAGTATGGACTTTTATTACTGAAGATGTTAAAAATAAACAATATAAAATAAGTATTAGAAGCAGAGGTCCAATAATTAATAAAATAGCTAATAATTATAATGGTGGTGGACATAAATTTGCTTGTGGTTCTAGACTTAAAACAATGGAAGAAGTAGATGCTTTAATTAAAGATTTAAGTGATGCTTGTCATGAATATGAAAATCAAAAGTTACAAGAAAAAGAAAACTAATATATATGAAATAACGTTGTCAAATAATGAGAAAATATCTTTATATGATGACGTTATTTTAAAATATGAACTTCTATTAAAAAAAGAAATTACAGATTCTGATTTAAAAGAAGTAATTAATTACAATAGTTTTATAGAAAGTTATAATGTAGCACTTAAATATATTAATATTAAACTTCGTACAGAAAAAGAAATTAGGAAAAAACTAGCAAATTATGAAAAACAAGCAATAGATTATACCATTGATAGATTAGTTAAAGAAGGATATATAAATAATGAATTATATATTAAATCTTATATTAATGATGAAGTTAATTTAAAAATAATTGGTCCTAATAAAATACTATTTGATTTAAAAAAATTAGGATTTAAAGATGATGAAATATTAAATTATTTAAATGCTTTTGATAATGAAATATGGTTAAACAAAATAAATAAATATGCATTAAAAAAAGTTAATAGTAATCATAGTTTATCTGGATTAATATTAAAGCAAAAATTAATGCAAGATTTACAAAATAAAGGTTTTTATAAAGAACATATCAACATTATATTAAATGAATTTAATTTTAATGATGATCAAGATATTTATGAAAAAGAATATCAAAAACAAAAAAAGAAATTATCCAGAAAGTATAGTGGAGAAGAATTAGAATATAGAATAAAAATTAATTTATTAAAAAAGGGATTTAAAAGGGAATAGTTTTAAATCTCTTTTTAAAATTCAGGAGGGAAAATGGAAGGTGAAAAGCAAGAAATATATATAAATTTAGATGACTCAGGAAAACTGACAACCAAAGAGCATATTAGTGTATATGGAGGTTTAGTATTTTTATCAAAAAAAGAAAAAGATAAATTTATAACTCAATACAGAAATATTGTTGATGATATAAAATGTGACTATTGTAAAGTACAGAATAAATGTAATCATAATTGTCCTGAGATTAAAAATACTAACATAAAAAGTAATGATAAAAGAAGAATTATGAACTATATAAAAAAATATTTTGTAGTAGCTTTAGTTATTGAAAATGATAAAGTATATGAACATATTAAAGAAAATAAAGCTGCAAAAGGAAGGTTTATTGATTACTCTATTAGAAGATTAATAAAAGATATAATAAAATCGTTAATAGAAAATAAATTGGTTGATGCACACAAACCTGTTAAATTAATAGTGAATATTGATGAACAAAGTACTAAAAGTAATGGCTATTATAATTTGAAAGATGGACTATTTGAAGAATTAAAATATGGTATCATAAATTATAATTATTCTGCAAAGATAAAACCTATAATTTATTCAGAACTAGATATTAGAATTTCATATCAAAATTCTGGTAAGAGTTTTGTTATCCAAGCTGCAGATTTATTAGCTGGCACCATTAGAAGAAAATCTCTAAATAATTCCAATAATATATCAAAAGAGTTATCAAAATTTGTTGATTTAAAAATTATTTTACCATAGAAAAAAAGCCACATATGTGGCTTTTTCCCAGTTAGGGCGACGTACTTAAAAGTACGTTTAATTTGAAAAAATCGCATTCTAACTATCGACCTGACGAGAATCTTCTCCGGTAACATAATGATA
This sequence comes from Bacilli bacterium, assembly GCA_017441065.1. GTDB lineage: Bacteria > Bacillota_I > Bacilli_A > RF39 > UBA660 > SIG200. The sequence goes on from JAFSAI010000037.1 coordinate 59,924, forward strand.
CAACAGTTAAACTTAAAAGTCAATGTAAGCATCATTACATTAATATTATATGTATAATGAAAAATATTAAATAAAAAAGCTAGTTAATTATAACTAGCTTTTAGTAATTATTTTTCTGTTTTTGTTGTTGATTGATTTGCTAAGTTGTTTAAGTAAATACCATATTGTCTATCTAAAGTAGAATCTATAATTTTCATATTATATAATTCACGATAGTATTTCATTGAATTTAATGATATTTCGCTATCTTTTTCCATTTTTCTATTTGCTAAAGTTTCAATAATTTCTTCTTTTAAATCTTTTAATGATGCTTTTTCTTTAGATGCATTTCTATAAATTACATGATATCCAAGTTCAGTAGTAACTACTTCTTTACTATAATTACCATCTTTTAATTTATAAACAGCATCAAGTAATTCATCGTAAGTTTTATCTAAGTCACCATAATTTATATATCCTAAATTACCATCTTTTTTCTTTGTAGCTTCATCTTCAGAAAATTCTTTAACTAATTTTTTAAATTCTTCTAATTTGTTATCTGCTTTATTTAATTTTTTTATAATATCTTTAGCTTTAGTCATTGCTTCATCTTCAGCTTTTGTTTTTTCATCAGATTTCATATCATCAGTAACATCTGGTGTAATTAAAATATGATATACTTCAACATCACCTTTAGCTTCATCATTATAATATGTTTCAATTTCTTTATCAGTAACTTGATTTTTAGCATATTCTTCTAAAGCATGTGATTGCATAAAGCTTATATATAAATATTCTTGATAAGCTTCAATAGTAGAATAATTTGTGTTATATTGAATTGCTTCAAGTAATGTTTTTTCATCTCCATATGATTCGATCATAGCTTCAATGTAATTTTCTGCATTAGTTGTAGCTTCTTCCTTATAATCTTCAAACTCAGTTTCTAATATATAAGTATCAATTAATTTTAAAGTTGCTTCTAAACCAAAGTTAGTTTTTAATTCTTCAAATAGTTCTTCAGCACTAATTTTATGTTCCTTTTCATCTTTAGCAAATGTTATAACGGCTTCTTCACCATTTTGTAGAGTAGGAATTTTACCACATCCACATAATGTAAGAAGACATATTAAACTTAATATTAATCCTTTTTTCATATATTCCTCCCAATAATATTATTATAACAAAGAGAATACTTAAATACAAATAAATTAAGCACTCACATTTAAAAAGATTAACCATAAATTATAAATGAATAGATATAAAGGAGGAGTGAATTATGAACTGTGGAAATAACGGAATAGGCGCTGCTATTATTTTAGTATTATTTATCTTACTTATTATAATTGTAGGAGCATATATTTAAGTTTTTTAAGGAGGTATAATAATTATGGCTTGTTCAAAATGTGAAAAAGATAATAAATGTCAAGGACATAATAATAATTCAAACTATGTATTTATAGTTTTAATATTATATATATTACTCGCTATAATAATAGGCGGAAGCTTATTTTATTAAAGGAAGCTAAAAGGCTTCTTTTTATATTGACTTTTATTTTAAATTTTTATAGGATATATCATACATATTTGAGGGATGTTATGGAAAATTTTAATTTAACAAAAAGTGATCATGAAGATATAACAAGTTTAATGAATATTTCATATTCATTATTAGATAATTTTATAAAATTAAGAGATTTAGAAATAAATGGTGGTTATGATAGTGAGGAATATAAAAGTACAATTGAATGTTTAAAATCAACGTTAGCATTAGAAGAATCTTTTTATAATAGATTTGGCAATCATCCCTTAAAACTACAAGCAATATTAAATGAATTTGTAACTCCCGATAAGGCTTGGGATATTAATAAAGACTTACAAATTGCTAACTCAAGTAATAGAGAAGAATTAGTTAAAAGAAGAATCATTTTACGATTAGTAGATAAAATGTGTCATATCAAAAGAAAGATTCCTTCTTTAGATGGTCAAATTTTTAATAATGCAATGGAAATAAGTTTGACTGTTAAGAAAGATGTTATTAATTCTATATTATGTATTTTAAATTTGTATTTACAAGATTTTAAGTTTCAAACTATTAATGGTAATTTAGAAAATATGAAATATAATTTTGCTTTTTTATATCAATTTGTTGAAGAGGACTTTTTAGCTAATAACTTTGCAATCAATCCAGAACTTTACTGGGTGGCAAACTTTATGGCCAATATAAAAAGAACACCAATTCAAGCAGTTGATGCATACAGAAAAAGTTATGCAAGTGAATTATTAGAAAGAGTTTTACAAGATGCGTTAAATCATGATCGATATTCATTGAGAAATAAAGATGATTATGCTAATGCAATTATATCTCAGATTTTAATAAGAGCAGGATTACTATTTAGTGGTGAAGAAGTAGTTAATGAATTAGCAAATAAATTTCAACAATTTATTGGAATTAATCAAATGATGAATGGTGATAATTCTGCTGAAAAATTAGTAATGGAAGCAATAAACTTACATTCTAGTGATAGAAGTTTACCAAAGATAGTTACTTTGGGAGTAAATAGATAATGGAAAAATATGTATTAACAACCGAAGATTATGAATTAATTAACTATTTACTGAGAGTGACTAATGAATTAAAAGAGTTTTATGATAACTTGATGATGCTGGAAATAAATGGTCAAAAAGATACAATTGAATTTACAAGTATTAAGAATATATTAAATCAAAAAATAGAAGAAGAAAGAACTATTTATTTAAAATTAGGAATTGATACTAATAGATTACAAGCTTTAATAGAATATTTTATTGAAAAAAATAAAATTAATAATTTTTTGGAAGATTTAAAAGTTTTGGTAGATGGTGAAAATGATGAAATTATTAAAAGAAGAATAGTTATTAAATTACTAGCAAAGAAATTAGAATTAGAAAAGAATAAATTATATCAAATGGGAGAAGAACTAGATAAAGATTTAGAAGAAACAGGATTAGAAACAAAAAAAGAAAAAAATTATGCCTATTATGGTTTATCTAATTTGTTATTATTAAGTAGTATTTTAAAACAAGACTTTTTAAGAACTTTATTAACGCTTATAAAAAAACAAATAGATGATGATATAAGTCAACAGTCATTTCATATAACATATACCTTATCATTTTTATACGAATTTTTAGAACAAGATTTTTTATCTAATTATAGTGATGAAAGATTATTTTGGTCATCAAAGATAGTTGCGGAATTAAAATGTATTAGTGATGAGGCATATATGGATACTAAAAAGATATATGGTTATGATATTGCAAATGTTGTTTGTCAATTTCCAAATAGTGACTTTTGGCAACTTATATTAAGAGTATCATTATTGTTTTGTAATATGGATGAATTATCAGCTATTAAGCAAAAATATCCTGAAAATATTAAAGATTTATTAAATGATATTGCAAAAGATAAAGAAATTCCTTTAGTAGTTAGTTTAAAGCAAAGAGGATAATTATGGCAGGATATAAATTAACAAATGAAGATATTAAAGATATAGAAGAATTATTAAAAATTACCCAAAGAATAAAATATCTTTATGATAAATTAATTTTATTAGAATGTGGCTTAAGAAAATATACTGATGAGTATAAAAAAGTATTAGATGAATTAAGAAGTGCATTAAGTATAGAAAATAAATTATATTTGAAAATTGGTGATAATCCGGTTAAGTTAAGTGAATTATTGTTTAAATTATTTGATTGTGAGCAACCAAATGCAGTAGATACATTTAATTATGCTAGAGATAATAATGTTCAGGAATTGATTAAGTCTAGAATTGGATTTAGGTTAGAAAAAACCGTGACTGATGCGGATTTTATTGAAGATGAAGAAGTTGATGAAGAACTTTCTTATCTTGATTATGATGTTGTAGAAGTATTATCAAGTGATGAAGATGGAATAAGTCCAATAATGGATATGGAAGATGTTGAAAAACAATTTAGATATATGTCTTCATTAGAAGACTATGCAGAATTAGATGTTTTAAATACAATATTAGCAATACTAAATAAATATATAAATGATCCTAACTATCAAACTATTAGATTGTTTTTAATAAGATTTAAATATATGTTATCATTTGCATTTCAAAAAATTGAACAAGATTTGTTAGAAAATAATTTTGAAATTAATTCAGATTTATATTGGGGTGCTAAGCTTGTTGTTGATGTTCATAATGGTAATATTAATGATTTAAAAAAGAGTAATGAAGGATTTTCAGAAGATATTATATACGAACAAAGTGATAACTTAACAAGATTAATATTTGAAGATTTAAGTAATATAACAAATTTTGGAAGTGCAGTAATATCAGAAATAATTATAAGAGCTAGCTTATTATTTTCAACTGATGAAACAATAAAAAATTTTAGAAATTTTATTCTTTGTGAATTAAAAGATTCAGAGGAAGATAATAAAATAATTGAAAGTGTAGTAAGTAGAGCAGTTAATAGCGTTGATGAAGATAAGACATTACCTAGAATTGTAAGTTTTAAATTATAAAAAAAGAGTTACTAATATAACTCTTTTAATTTGCCATAACTTCTGGTAATGGTTCAATTTTTATTGTATCATCATATTTTTTTAATACCGCGCTAAATTCATTATAAACGCTTTCATAATTATTTAAATATTTTGATTCCATTTTACTAAAAGGAATAACTAAATAATCATTCTTTCCTTTTTCTTTATTATAAAATCTATAACTATAATTTAAATCTGCACCAATATTATCAATAGTAATAGTAGTAGTATCTTTTTCTGTATCAACAACTTTTGTTATATCAAGTGTTGCAAACATTCCAATGACACCAACTTTTCTTACTAAAGCTTGTTCAGCTCCCATTTGATTAGAAATAAAATTACCAAATGAATAGAATACTACAGTATCGCTAATCATTTCCCAGGGTTGAATACAATGTGAGTGAGTTCCAAGTACAATATCAACACCATTTTCTGCTAAAAATTGTGCTTGTTTTCTTTGAGTTTCACTTGCATTTTGTTGATATTCATTTCCCCAATGCATTGCTACAATTAAGATATCAACTTTATCTCTAACAGCAGCTATATCCTTTTTTATAACTTCTTCATCATATAAATTTACTAAATAAGGTTCTTTAGCTATTTCACTTTTTCCTAAACCATTAGTTCCATAAGTATAAGAAAGCATTGTATAAGTAATGCCATTAGCTTCCATTATTTGATAATTATTTCTTTCTTCCTCACTAGTAGCCATACCGTGAGTTAAAACATTATCTTGTTCTTTCCACCAAGTAGTACTTCTTTTAGCACTATCAGCACCTCGGTCCATTGAATGGTTAGTAGCAAGACTTACAACATTAAATCCAGCTTCAATCATACTTTTACCAAAGTCACTAGGAGTATTAAATCTTGGATATCCTCCATAAGATTCTGTATCATCAAATACAGTTTCTTGATTATAATATTTAATATCATAATCTTTTAATTTTTCTTTTGTATAAGTTAACATATCACTAAAATCATAAGATGATGTAGAACTTTGATATGCAGCTTTATAAACAGTAGAGTGAACTAAACCATCTCCTGTAGCAATTAATTTCGCTGTATATGTTTTAATTGGATCTTCTGGTTCACTTGGAGTTAATAATCCACCACTAGGATTTTCTGGATTTTGATTTAAAACATATTTTATTCCAAATATTCCAAATAAAAGTATAACTAAAGCAAATAATAATATAATTCTTCTTTTAGCTTTTTTTCTTAACTTAGCCATTATTTTAGAACCTCATAAACATCTTTTACGTCTTTTTCACTTCTTAAACCAAAATTAGGAAGTAAATGCATATGATAATGTTTTATTTTTTGAGAATTACCATAATTTATATGTACACTTAATTCTTTAGCATTAAGTCTTTCCATAATATGATTTGTATATTTTTTGGCTACTTTATTTATATGAGTGACAAGTTCATCAGGTAAATCCATAAATGTATCATAATGTTGTTTAGGAATAATTAATGTATGTCCATCAACATTAGGATAAGCATCCATAATTACCATTACTAAATCATCTTCATATAACTTATAACTAGGTACTTCACCTTTAATAATTTTACAAAATAAGCATTCCATTTTTACCACCATTTATATTATAACATAATAGTATTTTTGGTTAACTATTTTATTTTCATATTTTGTAAAGTTTTTTTGTTTTCTTTACTAATTCTAAAAGACTCAATTCCTTTTTGTAATGCTTTATTATAAGTCCATTTATCAAAATTGTTTTTATTTGTATTCATAAATTCAATAGTTTTATCAAAATACTTAATTAAACAAATTGATAAACACCAAGAAATAGCCATTTTAACATAGTAATAATCACTTTTAATTCCTAACATTTTATTTAAAACGAAATCTATGTATTCATCATTAATATAATAATTAAGTAAAATAACAATTGAAAATCTTTTATAATATTCTTTATCACTTTCCAAATATGACAATATATATTTAAGAAATTTTTCTTCATTATTTTTTATAAATTTTAATTCTCCACAAAATATATCACAGATTGCCCAATTATCTATTTTAGGAATAAATTTATTTATTAAATTTAATTTTTCTTCAAAGTTAACTTTAGCATTAGCTATGATTAATCCTTGTAACATAACATATTCATAATAATTTTCATTTAAAGAATTTAATATTTCATAGGTATTATAATCTTTTAATAATAATTTACTAATCTTTCTTAAGATTGGAATTTTAATACCTATAATCTCATATTCAGTTTGACAAATTCTTTCATGAAATAGTTTATAATTTTTATCTATATATGGATTTAAGTAATCAGAAATATTCATAAAATCACCTAAAAATATTATAAAGCATATTAGTTAATAATTAAATGTTGACTATGTTTGTTATTTAGTTTTATACTTCAATTAGAGTAGAAAGAAGGATTTTGTTATGAATAACTTTTTTAAACCAGCAGGAGATCTTCCATATGAAGAAAAAATAAGTGATGAAGATATAAAACAATATTTAGAAAGAGTTGTAAGTGGTGAAAAAATAGAGGGTTCTTTAGGTGGCGGCATGATGGTTGTATCTTTTTCTAAATTACAAGAATTAGTTGAGCAAGGATGCAATATAATATCAGCTGAATATTTGAATTCAGATATGATTGTAATAGAATTTCAAGAACTTCCAAAAAATCGAAAAAGCTTTAGATAAATATATTTAATATAAAAGTGTGTTCTTTTTCCCTAGTTATTGCATAAATTAAATTAGGGAGTGATAAATTTGTCTAATTATAGAGAAATTGTAACTAAAGCTGTTATAGGAAAAGCTAAAAAAACTAGTGGAAATAAATTTAATGTTCAAACAGAAGAAAGACCTGATACGGTTTTAGGGTGTTGGGTAATTAATAATACTTTTAATGGTACAAATAATAGAGGTAGTGTACTTATTAATGGAGCATTTGATGTAAATGTTTGGTATTCATATGATAATGATACAAAGACTGCAGTATCAACACAAAGATTTACATATACTGATAAAATGAATGTTCCGCTTAAAAATGATACAGTACTTGATAATAATTCGGAAATTATAGTAAGAAGTTTAAAACAACCAACAGTTACAAATGTTGAAATAAATAATGGCTTAGTAGAACTTACAATAGAAAAAGAATTAGGAGTAGAAATTGTTGGTAATACAAAAGTAAAAATTTCTGTCGAAGATGTAGATGATGATTACGAAGAACTAATTGACGAAGAACTTGATAATGCAATTGAAGAAATTAATGAAGAATATTTAGATACAGAAGAAATTTAATTGTGTCAACGAAAAAGTGTTGACGATTGTAATATGGTTTGTTATACTATTTGTAGTAAAAAAAGGAGGCAATGTTATGGCAGTTAAATTAAGATTAAAAAGAATGGGTTCTAAACAAAAACCATTTTATAGAATAGTTGCAGCAGATTCTCGTAGTCCAAGAGATGGTCGTTTTATCGAAGTAGTTGGAACTTATGATCCAATTAAAGGTGCTGATAAAATTACTATTGATGAAGAAAAAGCATTAACTTGGTTAAGAAATGGTGCACAACCAACAGATACAGTTAAAAATATTTTATCTCATGCTGGTGTTATGGCAAAATATGCTGATTCAAAAAAGAAAACTAAATAGGTAGGATTTTATGAGTGTAGTAGAATTTGCAGAATACATAGTAAAAAGTATTGTAAAAGAAAAAGAACTTGTAAAAGTATCTGAATTTCAAGCTGATGATGACATTAAAATTTTAGAAATACTTGTACCTGAATCAGATATGGGAAGAGTAATTGGTAAAAATGGAAAAATGTCTACATCAATTAGAACATTAATTCAAGCTTTTGCAGCAGTTAATAATATGCCAAAAGTAAAAATTAATATTGATTCATTTTAAGAAATAGATAAAACTATTTCTTTTTTTGAAATGGAGGTTAAATATGATTTATATTCCTAAAATATGTGGAACATGTAAAGGCTCAGAAAAAGCTTTAAAAACAGTTTATGATGTTTTTGAAAAAGAATCGAAGAAAGAAAATCCTAAAAAAATTTATATTTATAAAGAAATTTTACACAATCCAAAAGTAATTGAAGAATTTAAAAAATTAGGTATTGAAACAATAGAATCTTTAGAAAAAGTAACAGAAAATGATATCTTAATAATAAGAGCTCATGGCGAAGGAAAAGATGTTTATGATTATTTAGAAGCAAATAACATAGAATATTATGATGCAACATGTCCAAATGTAAAAAAAATACATAATAAAGTAGAAAAGAAATATAAAGAAGGTTATGAAATAATTATTATTGGAAAATCTACTCATCCAGAAGTTATTGGTACTAATGGATGGTGTAATAATGAAGCTGTTATCATAAGTGATGAAGAAGATTTTAATAAAATAAGTCGAAACAATAAAAAATTTATAACTTGTCAAACAACATTTAATAAAGAAAAATTTAATATTTTAACATCAAAGATAGAAGAAATATTTGAAGGCTGTACTATTGAAATAGATAATTCTTTATGTAGCGCAGTAAAACAAATATGTGAAAGTAGTGTAAATGTATCTCAACAATGTGATTTAATGTTTGTTATTGGTGGAGAAAATAGTAGTAATACAAATGAATTATATAATTGCATAAGTGAATATGTTAAAGCATATAAATTTTCTGATATCTTTGATTTTTATAAATTTATTTTAACAGAAGACATTAATTCTTATGAGAATATTGGCATAACTGGTGGAGCATCAACTCCAGTTAGTGAAATTAATAACTATAAATATTTATTATCTTTCATTCTTTTTTATAAAGAAACATTAAAAGAACTTAGAAAAAATCAACAGAAAGTTAATAATGATTTATTTGATGATTCAGATAATGAATTAGTTAAAGATGTTGTTAATGATTTTATTGATTTAAATAGTGATGGAAAATATGTAAGAGGAACATTAATTGCCTTAGGTGAGTATCTTTCAAATAGCAAAAAGAAAAATTACTTAAATTTAGCATATGCTTATGAAATGTTTCAAACCTCAGTTTTAATTCATGATGATATAATTGATAATGCAAAAATAAGAAGAGGTAAAGAAACAATACCTAGAAGAATATGCCAAAAATTATTTTATAAAGGACAAAATAAAAAATATCAAAGCGACGTATTAAAACTTGCTAATTCAATTGGTATATGTGCTGGTGATTTTGGATTTTATGAAGCTAACAAACTATTAATTAATAGTTATGGTAAAAATAAAAATTTTGCTAAATTAATGGATACATATAATGAAATAATATTAAAAACAATAAAAGGCGAGATAATTGATGTAACATTGCCATTCTATGGTAAATATAATTTAATTAATCCAAAAGAACAAGATGTACTAGATATATATCATTTAAAAACAAGCTGGTATACAATTATAGGTCCATTTATTTTAGGTTATATTCTTGGAGGGAAAGATACTTATGCTGAACTTGAAGAAACGCTTAATAAAATTGGCATAGCATTTCAATTGAAAGATGATATTTTAGGAATATATGCTGATTCTAAAGTAATAGGTAAATCTAATGTATCTGATATAGAAGAATTTAAACAAACTATTTTATATTCTCATATAATGAATACAGATTATAAGAAAGAATTCTTAAAAATATATGGAAAAAATAATATTAATGAGAAAAAATTAAATAAAATTAGAGAACTTTTAATGAAAAGTGGTAGCTATGACTATGCAGTGAATTATTTAAACAATATTTATAATGATTGTTTAAATAGTATTGATAAATTAGAATTTAGTGAAGAAGGAAAAGATATATTAAAAGGATTACTTATATATATTAATATAAGAGAGAAGTAAATCATTTTAGATTTGCTTTTTTTATGTTAAAATATTGTTAGAAAGTATGGTGTTTATGAAAAAGAAAAAAATAAATAAAGCTGAAAAAATGAGTAATATAATGAGTTTTATAATATTATTTTTACTTGGTGTTATTATTGGCTTAATAATTGGAAGAATAGAATTAAAAGTTAATAATGGAATAGAGTTAAAGAACTTAGAAAATTGTAGTAATGAAGTAAAGAAATACACAAATATAGATGGTAGTGATGTTTATTTATTTTGTTTACAAGATATTGTAATTAACTCTAATAAATCATTAAAAGATTATAACTTCGATGGAATTATGGATGGTTTAAAGTTAGAAGAAACAACATATGATGATGGTGGAACAAAAGTATATACTAATGATGATATTGCAATAATTAAATGTCAAACATTACTTGGAAATAAAAATATTTACATAGGAACTAAAGATATGTTTGACAACAATAAGATGTCAGTAAATTTATGTGAAGATACAAATAAAGTTGTTAAAGAATTTACTAGAACATACAAAGTAGAAAAAGTATTACAAGGAGAAGAAGAAAATTTATTCTGGGTAACACTAAAATTATTTCAGGCTGAAGCTGATACAGTTTTAGTTAGAACAAATGAAAAATTAAAAGAAGGTAAAAACTATGAATTTACTTTAAGTACAACTAACACTTCAATGGATGATAATATTGATTCAATATTTAAAAATAGTACTTTGATAAAAATTAAAGAAACAGATAAAACAGGTTTGGATCAACTACAGGAACCTTTTAATTAGTATGAAAAAATTTGTTAATTATTTTGCTAAGTATTTTATAATTATTGCTATTGCACTTATATTTTGTTCATTATTATATATTAATGGAAATAATATTTCATATGATGAAAAATTAGTATACAGCAATTTTTATGATATAGATAATCATATTTTATATCATATTCATAATAATATTTAAACTAAGCTTGATATTATGATAGAATAGATTTGGTGTTTGAAAATGAATCCAGAAGAAATAGGAAAAATAATAAAAGATATAAGACAAAAATACAATATGAGTCAAAAAGATTTTGCTGATAAATTTGGGGTAACTTATCAAGCAGTATCAAAATGGGAAAATGGTAAAAATATCCCTGATATATCAATATTAAAAGAAATATCAGAAGAATATGAAATAAGTTTAGATGATGTTTTATTAAATAAAAAAGTTAATAATCATAATAAGAAGATAATTGGTATTATTACAATATCACTTCTCGTTATTTTAATTTTATTAATGTGTTTAATTATAAAAAATAACGATTTTGAATTTAAAACAATTACAACAAATTGTAGTGATTTTACGGTTACAGGTAGTATGGCCTATAACAAAGATAAATCTTCAATTTATATTTCTCATATTACATATTGTGGAAAAGAAGATTTTACTAAATATAAAGAAATTAATTGTACTTTATATGAAGTAAATGAATCTTCTAAAATTATTATTGATAAATGTAAAAAAGAAAATGATATATCATTAGAAGATTTTTTAAAAAATGTAAAATTTAATATAGATAATTATGATGCGGTGTGCAAGAAATATAGTGAAAATAGTTTGTATTTAGAAATAGATGCCTTAACTAAAAATGAATCTATTATTACTTATAAGGTTCCATTAAAAATAGAAGATAATTGCAAATAAATATTACTCAACTTATAGTTGAGTTTTTTCAACCACAGCTTTATTTATTTTGTAACTAAACTTAAGTAAAATATTATCGAGGTGGATATATATGAAAAAGAAATTATTTATTGGAATAGCAATTATCATTTTAATCATAGCTATAATTGTTGGAGGTTTTTTGTTTTTAAATAAAGATGATAAATTAACTGATGCAGAAAAATTTAGTAAAGAATATACAACTATTACAGAAAATAATGTTTTTGTTTATCGTGATATTGAAGAAATAATTAATATTATGGAACATGGTACAGGTATTGTATATTTGGGATTTCCTGAATGTCCTTGGTGCCAAACTTATGTAAAATATTTAAATGAAGTAGCTAAAGAAGTAGGAATAGAAAAAATATATTATTTTAATATTTTAGAAGATAGACAAAACAATACTGATGAATATAAAAAAATTATTGAATTGTTAACTGGAAATTTACAATTTGATGAGGAAGGTAAAGAAAGAATTTTTGTTCCTAATGTATCATTTCATATAAATGGAAGTGTAATAGGAAATGATTATGAAACTTCTAAAGATACACATGATTTTGACAATCCAGAAGATTATTGGAATGAAGATGAAGTAAAAGATTTAAAAACAAAACTAAAACAATTAATGATACAAATAAAAAATGCTAATGAAGTATGTACAGATTGTAATAAATAAAAAAGAAACATTAATAAGGTAATTACTTATTAATGTTTTTATTTTTTATAAATTCTCTAAGTATTTTAGTTAAAGCTCTTTTTTCAATTCTAGATACATAACTTCTAGATATTCCTAAAGATTCAGCAATTTCTTTCTGAGTTAAGTCTTTTTCATTATTTAAACCATATCTTTTTACAATTATTTCTTTTTCTCTTTTATTTAATATTTTTAAATATTTATTTAATAAATTAATATTATCTTTTGCTTGAATTGTATCTAAAATATCTTCTTGTTTATCTTCAAGTAAATCTGCTAAGTTAATTTCATTTCCTTCTTTATCATAACCAATTGAATCATTTAAAGAAACAGTATTTTGATTTTTCTTATTACTTCTGTAATACATTAATATTTCATTTTGTATACACCTAGCAGCATAAGTAGTAATTTTTACTTTAGGTGTTTTTTTATAAGTATCTATTCCTTTAATTAATCCAATAGTACCAATAGAAATTAAATCATCTGTATCAGTATTTTTACTATCGAACTTTTTTACAATATGTGCTACTAATCTTAAATTATGTTCAATTAAAATACTTCTGGCATTATTATCACCATTTAACATTTTATCAACATACATTTCTTCCTCTTCATTAGACAATGGTGGAGGAAAAACGTTATTTCCATAACTACCAGTAAAGAAAATCATACTTTTAATTATTGAAATAAAATTGAAAAACATAATACTAACCACATCCTAGTAAACTATATGTCTAATTTTTTAAATTATCAAAAATAAAAAGAGCATAAGCTCTTTACTTTTTGTTAAGACAAGTTTCAATCATACTGACGACAACATTATTAAATGAAGTATTGTTTTCTTTAGCTATTTTTTCAATCTCTTTGACGTGATTTTCCTTCAAATAAAGGGTCTTATATGTCGCGGGTATCTTGTCTTTAGTTTTCTTTGGAACAAAACTCATTTTTTTGACCCCTCCTTTACAAAAATTTTATTATATTAAAAAAATAAAAGATAAACTAGAAATTTCTAATATAACGTTTTTACGCATTTTAAAATAAGCTTTTAAATGTGTGCTTTTTTAGATATAATAAATTTAGGTGGTAGTATGAAAAAAGTAGTATTAGTAGATGGAAATAATCTTTTATTTCGTTCTTATTATGCAACAGCATATACTGGTACAATTATGAGAAATAGTAAGGGATTTCCTACGAATGCGCTATATGGCTTTGTTGGAATGATTAATAAAATAGTAACAGAAGAAGAACCCGAATACATGGTTGTAGCTTTTGATATTGGAAAGAACTTTCGTAAAGAAAAATATGATTTTTATAAGGATGGAAGAAGCCAAACTCCAGACGATTTGAAGTTGCAAATGCCGATTGCAAGAACTATTCTAAATGCCATGGGTATCGCATATAGAGAACTTGCACCATACGAAGCTGATGATATAATCGGGACAATTGCAAAATGCGCAGAAAGCCATGAAGATTATTATTCATTAATTGTTTCAAGTGATAAAGATTTATTACAACTTATAAGTTTTGAAACAGAAATAAAGTTATTAAAACAAAGTGGATTTATTAGATACAATGAAGAATCTTTTAAAAAAGAGTATGGAATAGATCCAATTAGAATTATAGATTTAAAATCATTAATGGGTGATGCATCGGATAATATTCCAGGTGTAAAAGGAATCGGTGAAAAAACAGCATTAAAACTATTACAAGAATATGGTTCTTTAGATGGAATCTATGAAAATATAGATAATATTAAGGGAAAAACTCAAGAAAAGTTATTAGCAGATAAAGATAATGCCTATATGAGTTATGAAATAGCTACTATATATAGAGAAGTACCAATAAATATAGATTTTGAAGAATTTAAGTATAATGGACCTGATTTAATTAAATTAAAAGAAATGTATGAAGAATTAGAGTTTTATTCAATGATTAAAAATATGCCAGTAAAAAAAGAAAAAAAAGAGAATAAGTATATAATTGTAAATGATTTAAATGAAATAAAATTAGAAGATGAAGTTTCGTTTTATCTTGAAGTAGATGATATTAATTATCATAAAGGTAAAAGTATTGCTATGAGTATTACAGATAAAAATAATACTTATTATATAAAAGAAGAATTAATTAAAGATGCTTTTAAATTATTAGATGGCAAAAAAGTTTCAACATATGATTTAAAGAAAAGTTTAGTAATCTCAAAAGAAAATATTAATTGTGATTTTGATTTAATGGTAGCATCTTATTTAATTGATATGCCAGCAAATGAAGATATTTATGCATTAATGAATGCATTTGGAGAAAAATGTTCAACATATGAGTTATTAAAGAAAAATAATTTTGAAAATATTTCTGAAGAAGTAACACTAAAAAGTAAATTTATTTATGAATATAGTAAAAAAATAAATGAAAAAGTTAAAGAAGTTAAACAAGAAGAAATATTAAATAAAATAGAAATGCCTCTTATTTATGTTCTTTCTGACATGGAAATTAATGGATTTAAATTTGAAAAAGAAAAACTTTCAGAAATGAAAGATGAAGTAGTTAAAAGAATAGACTTAATAACACATGAAATTCATGACTTAAGTGGGACTAAGTTTAATGTGGCAAGTCCAAAACAACTTGGTGAAGTTCTATTTGAAAAAATGGAAATAGGTAAGAGTAAAAAAATTAATCGTGGATATAAAACAGATATTAAAACATTACAAAAGTATGAAGATAAACATCCAATAATAGGTAAAGTACTAGAATATCGTAACTTATCAAAGCTTCTTAGTACTTATTTAGAAGGATTAAATGATTATGTATTAGAAGATGGTAAGATTCACACTATATTTAATCAAACATTAACTAGAACTGGGCGTCTTTCATCAATGGAACCTAATTTACAAAATATTCCTGTAAGAGAAGAATATGGTAGAAAAGTACGTCTTGCATTTGTTCCAAGTAATGATTTAATACTTAGTGCAGATTATTCACAAATTGAACTTAGAATACTAGCTCATATTTCTGAATGCCAAGAATTAATTGATGCGTTTGTAAATGATGAAGATATTCATACCAAAGTTGCTGCAGATATTCATGGTATTGATGAAAGCGAAGTAACTAAACATATGCGTAGTATGGCTAAAGCTGTTATATTTGGTATTGTCTATGGTATAAGTGGTTTTGGTTTAGGAGAAAATTTAAATATATCTAGAGCAGAAGCTAGTAGATTTATTGAAAAATATTATGAATTATATCCAGGAGTTAAAAATTATATGACAAATATAGTTAAAGAAGCATATCTTACTGGTGAAGTTAAAACTATGTTTGGAAGAATTAGAAAAATTAATGAGCTTAAAGATACAAACTTCAGAACAAGAGCAATGGGTGAAAGAATGGCACTTAATACACCGATTCAAGGTAGTAGTGCAGATATAATGAAAATGGCTATGATTGAAGTTTATAAAAGAATGAAAGAAAATAACTTAGAGAGTAAATTAATTTTACAAGTTCACGATGAAATAATTATTGATGCTAAAGAAAATGAATTAGAAAAGTTAAAAGAAATTATTAAAGATGCAATGGAAAATATTGTTAAGATAAGTGTTCCATTAAAAATAGAAATTAACACTGGATCGAATTGGTTCGAAGCTAAATAATGTAAAAAGATGTCATATATACATAAATTGACATCTTTTTGCTTTGCTAATATGTTAAAATTAAAATAGGTGTTATTATGAAATTTGAAAAGATAGTCCAAAGACATGGTTACGATATAGTTTTCAGTTCATTTTTAAAAGATGTTTATTATGAATTAGTAAAGTATTTTAAAAATGAAGAAATAGTATTTGAAGCGCTTTTTAACACTAAAATAGTAAGTGTTGAAAATGTATATGATTATATGAAAGATAATGATTTATTGGAAGATTATGATACTTTAGTTACAGATTCAGATATGAAAAGAAGTAGTGGTGTTTGTCAAAGTATTCCAGAAATTATTTACAATCCCCAAACTAATACATATAATGTAGTCAATGTAAAAAGAAGTGTAGCAGTTGTTAATTTAGATTTATCTAGAACTCATAGTAAGGCAACATTAATTCATGAGTTATGTCATTTAATAAAATCTTATTATAATGAATATACAATTGAAGGTAATATACTTATTTCTCACAGTGGTTTAATAGAAAGTCATTATGAATTATCATTTGATGGAACTAAAGTTACTAAGAAATTAATTAAAGAAATAGGTGTTGGTTTAGAAGAGGGATTAACTTCAGTTGATGAAGAAGAAATAACTAGAAGTATTGTTGATAGTGAATATACATCTAGTGGTTATGGTGTAGTTAATTCTGTTGCGAGAAATTTACTTAAAATACCTGATATTAGAGATATTATTATTAATGCTCAAATTTATCATGATAAGAGTGAAATCTATGATAAATTAGGAATAGAAGATTATATAAGTTTAGAAGAATTAGCAAACAAATTATATGAACTAAATTTAGAAATGTTTTCTCAGGCTTTTGAACCAGAAAAAATGACAGAAACTGCTGAGAGAATAAAAGAAATTTTAAGAACAGAATATGTACCATTAAAAAGTAAAATGGAGTCAAATTTTAAACGCAGCTAATAAATATGTAAATAGATTTGCAAAAGATTATACTTTTGCTTTTTTTATGTTAAAATTAATTTGAGGGTGGTTTGTATGCCAGAATTAGCAGAAGTTGAAACAGTAAGAAATGTCTTAAAAAAAAGGATTTTAAATAAAAGAATTGATAAAGTAAAAGTGCTTTATGAAAAAATGTTTGATAGTGATTTAAAAGAGTTTAAAGAAATATTAATTGGTAATGAATTTAAAGATATTTTACGAGTAGGTAAATGGTTAATTTTTGAACTTAATGACCATTATTTATTAAGCCATTTAAGAATGGAAGGAAAATATTTTATTAAAAATAGTGATGAAGAAGTTCAAAAACATGAACATGTTATCATATCATTTACTGATGGATTTGATTTAAGATATCACGATACAAGAAAATTTGGCCGTATGAAACTTGTTAAAAAAGAAGATTTATGGAATACAGAAGAAATAAAAAAACAAGGAAAAGAACCAATGGATGATACTTTAGATAGCACTTATTTATTAGATAAATTTAAAGGAAAAAGATTACCGATAAAAAGTGTCTTACTTGATCAAGAAATTATTAGTGGTTTAGGTAATATTTATGCAGATGAAGTTTTATATGCATCAGGAGTTAATCCACTTAGAGAAGCTAAATCTTTAAATAAAGAAGAATGTCAAAAAATAATAGAAACTTCTAAAAGTATATTATTAAAATCTATTGAAGAAGGTGGAACAACCATTAAAAGTTACACTTCTAGTTTAGGGGTAACTGGTAATTATCAAAATTATTTACAAGTACATAAAAGAGAAGGGTTACCTTGTAATAGATGTGGTAATAAAATAACAAGAATAAAGGTAGGAGGAAGAAGTACTTATTATTGTGAAAAATGCCAAAAATAAAATGAACAGGGGATGTTTATGGATAAAATAATAAAGAATGTTTTAAAGTGTATTGAAGATGCTGGATATGAAGCTTATTTAGTTGGTGGTTTTGTTAGAGATTATCTTTTAGGTATTAAATCATTAGATGTTGATATTTGTACTAATGCATTACCTAAAGAGTTACATAAATTATTTCCTAATAATTCTAATAGTAATACTTATGGTGGTTTTAAATTAAAAATAAAAAATTATAATATAGATATAACTACGTATAGAAAAGAATTAAAATATGATAATAGAAAACCAACAGAAATAGTATATTTAAATAACTTAGAAGACGATATTGTAAGAAGAGATTTTACAATTAACTCTGTATGTATGAATAAAGATGAAAAAATAATTGATTTAGTTGGTGGAATAGAAGATATAAACAAAAAAGAAATAAGAATGCTTGGAAATATTAAAGAAAGACTAACTGAAGATCCACTTCGTATTTTAAGAGCAATTAGATTTTCTTGTGTTTTAAACTTTAATATAAATAGTGACTTAGAAAAAGAAATAAAAGATAATTATAAATTAGTAGATACTTTATCAAATACACGAATAAAACAAGAATTAAATAAAATATTGTTAAATAAAAATTATTTAAAAGGATTAGAACTTTTAAAAGAATATAAAATACTCGATATATTAGAAATTTCATATGATGATATTTCATATGTTAATGATATTTGTGGAATGTGGGCTCAGTTAAATACTACAAAAAATTATGCGTTTACAAAACAAGAAATAACTAATATAATAAACATTAGACAAATTATTAATGAAAACGTAATAAATAATAAGGTTCTTTATAAATATGGTTTATATAACTCTTTAGTAGCAGGAGAAATACTTAATATTCCTAAAAAAGTTATTAACAATATTTATAATAAATTGCCAATAAAATCTGAAAAAGATTTACAAATTACTAACAATGAAATAATAGAAATTTTAAATATTGAACCATCTAAATTATTAAAAGATATAAAATTAGAATTAATTGAATTAATATTAGATGGTAAATTAAAAAATAGAAATAGTGAGTTAAAAAAATATATATTAAAAAGAAAAGAGATGTAAGCATGGGAAATAACAAAAAGTTTGTTGTTGAAGCTAATTTTATTAAAGAAGCCTGTAAACTAAATTTAACTTTAGCAGAATTTTTGTTATTAATTTATTTTGAAAATGCTGATGACTCAACTTTTGATTTAGATAAAATATGTGATAGATTAAAAATAGAACGAGGAGATATTTTAGTAGCGTTTAATAATTTACTTGGAAATGGAATTATTACTCTTACAAGCGAAAAAGGTGATTCAGGTAAAAGAGTTGATAAAGTATCTTTAGAAGGGTTCTATGAAAAAGTTATTGAAAGTAAGAAAAAAGAAAAAAATAAAAAGTTAAAAGAAAATATCTTTTCAACTTTTGAAGCAGAGTTTAGAAGACCACTAACTGGAACAGAATTTGAAATAATAAAAGCTTGGCTAGAAAAAATGTATAATGAAGATCTTATTTTAGCAGCTTTAAAAGAAGCAGTTTATAATGGAGCTACTAATATAAGATATATAGATACTATTTTATATGAATGGAATAAAAAAGGATTAAAAACTAAAGAAGATGTTGATAACTATTTAAATAATAGATATGAAAATAAAAAATTAGAAGAAACTGGGGTATTTGATTATAATTGGTTAGATGATTATGATAAGTAGTAAAGAAGTTATAGAAGGATTAGATAAAGTTATTCAAGATCCTAAATGTGAATTAAATTATAATAAAGATTATGAATTATTAATTGCAACTGTATTATCTGCTCAATCAACAGATAAAAAAGTTAATATGGTTACAGAAGTTTTATTTAGTAAATATAATTTGAATGATTTAAAAGAAATTGATATTAAATTAATTCAAGATATTATTAGACCAGTAGGAACATATCAAAGAAAATCTATGTATGTTAAAGAAATAGCCAAAAGATTAATAGAGGAATGTAATGGTATTGTTCCAAATGATAGAGATTATTTAGAAAGTTTACCAGGAGTAGGAAGAAAAACTACAAATGTTGTAATATCAAATCTTTTTAATGAACCTGCTATTGCAGTAGATACTCATGTTGACCGAGTATCTAAAAGACTAGGATTAGCTAGTCCATATGATGATGTTTTAATTGTAGAACAAAAACTTATGAAGAAATTTCCTAAAGATAAATGGAGTAG
This sequence comes from Bacilli bacterium, assembly GCA_017441065.1. GTDB lineage: Bacteria > Bacillota_I > Bacilli_A > RF39 > UBA660 > SIG200. Next base: position 80,484 of record JAFSAI010000037.1, read on the forward strand.
ATTACATCATCAATTAGTTTTATTTGGCAGATATATTTGTAAAAGTCAAAAACCAGATTGTGATAAATGTCCTTTTAACGGAAAATGTAAAATTAAGAAAATCTAATATTGTTATTTATACCTAATATGTTATAAAATGAGTTTGTGATGCTAGATGGAAAATAAATTAGGTGTAGTAATAAGTAAACTTAGAAAAGAGAAGGGATTAACTCAAAAAGATCTTGCTGATAAATTAAATATTAGTGATAAAGCAGTATCTAGATGGGAAACTGGTGGTAGTTCCCCAAATATGGAGATGTTACTTAGAATTAGTCAATTTTTTAATGTTCCTTTAAATGATTTAATAACAGCAAGAGTTTCTTCTGATGATAAAGATGATAATTTAGTTAAAGAGATTATTCAAGAATTTTCAGAAATGAACAAAAGAAACTCTAAAAGAATTAGGACAGTAATTTTGGCTACAATAATAATTGTTTTAATTTTAACTATCGCAATTATTTTTACAAATAGTTATAATAGATTCAAAGTATATAATGTAAATCTTGAAAGTGAAGAAATTTATTCAGTAACTGGAATTTATGTAGAAACTAAAATAAAAGATTCTCTTTATTTAGATTCATTAAAAATTAGAAATTATGAATATAGCGAGACAGATACAATATCTGTCGATTTGTATTTTCTGAAAGATGGAACAGAACATATCTTACAAAGTTATTCTAGTCTCGATCATATTCAATTTATAAATTATCAAAGTTATATTAAAATTGATGACTTAAGTAATTATTTTGATAACTTATATTTAAGAGTTACTATTATTGATAATAAAAATAATCAAACTTCTTATACTGGTAGATTAAGATTTTTAATGGATTTTTCAAATAATAAAATTTTCCATAATGAGGATAGTTTTAACACTAATAAGAAAAGAAGTAGATTGAAAATTTCGGAAAAGGAAATTAAAAATATTTTGCTAAATAATGGATTCGAAGAACTTAGCTCAAATACCATGATGAAACGAAGTAAGAAGTTTGTAATAAGTTATATTGCCTCATCAAATAAAATCACTTATAATTTTGAAGAAAACAATTTGAATTATAGACTTGTCTACCAAATTAATAATGGAATATTAAACGTAATAATTTTTGATGAAAATTCAACTGAAATTGAAAGCTATTTTTATGATACGATAAATGAAAAAATAATTACTTGTAATACAGGAAGTTGTAAAAGTTATAAGTATGCGATGAAAGTTTTAAATGAAAATATATTAAATATACTATATCAAGAATAATTCTCAGTTTGCGAGAATTGCAGTTCTCGCAAAAATAGGTTGCTCTTTTTCGACATAACTCGTAGAATGGAACGTGGAAAGGAGATAAAGGGTTGAAAAAACTGATAGTAATATTTGTTGTGTTAGTTGGTGTGGTTACTATCTTTCCAAAATTTACTAATGCTGAATCTATAACTAATATAAATGGCATAGTAATTAGTGAAGAAGAATATAATAACTTTTTAAAGGTTCATACTCATGAATATATAATGACTATGTCAGAAGAAAAGTATGAGAAGTTGAAAAGTTTAGATTATAGTAATGTAGAAACAGAAACTAAATATATTGAAACAACATATAATTCCAGTTTAATGTTAACTACTGAAAGAGAATTAACTAAAGAAGAATATGATAATTTTGGTGGAAGTAGCAATGCTCGTCTTAGTGACGGAGCGCAAACTACAGAAACTACAGCTAAAGAGTTGATTCTTGCTTTAGTCGGTGGTACAACTTGGAATTATGTAAGTGTTACTGCAACTTGGAAATACATTCCAGAAACAAGATCATTTGATGTTATTGGGTTCCGTGGGTACGGTTTTGATTTCCGCGAAGGTTCACAACAAGGTGAACAAATATACATATTAGATAACACATATACTGTTATAAACTATGCTTGGAACGGAACTAATATTCAAAAACATGATAATGGATTTGGAATATCTATGAATATTGTAAATAGTGATATTACTGATTTACAATTAACGGCTGAATGCGATATATCGCCGACCATAGCTCATCCTGAAATTTTTACATCGTATCAACATGCAATAAGTAGTGTTTCGTTAGCACAATCTCAAAACTACGTATTAGGTGGTGCGGGATTAGGCGGAGTTTTCGAGTTTCCGTATAGCGTTTCTCAAAAATATGATGGAATGTCTGGATTGCGATTAACTTATTAAGAAATTTTTAACTAGATAGAATTTTTGAGCTTTTTTATTAAATTTTCATGGGGTATTTTTATACTCTTGGGAGGTACCCCATTATATACTACAAGAGTAATACATTATTTCATACGTGTGGCGACATAGGTATAATTTAATTTGGGACAAGACATTGAACACAATGATTTAAAATTGTGTTCTTTTTTTGGTATAAAGTTAAAAATTGACTCATAGCATTAAGTAGATAAAGGAGAGAAGTTATGGAAAAAGAAAAAATAATATCTTCTATTGCCAAACGTGGAAATGGTGAAATATATTTAGGAGTAGTTGGAGCAGTTAGAACAGGTAAATCCACTTTTATTAAAAGAGTAATTGAGAATTTAGTTGTTCCAAATATTACTGATGAATTTGATAAAAAGAAATGCTTAGATGAAATTCCTCAAAGTGCTGAGGGAAAAACTATTATGACTACAGAACCTAAATTTGTTCCCTCTAATGGTGCTACTATTAAAGTAGAATCTTTTGAAACGAATATTAAATTAGTAGATTGCGTTGGTTATGTAATTCCAGGGTCTAATGGCTATGAAGATGAAGATGGTAATCCACGTATGGTAAAAACTCCGTGGTTTCCAGATGCTGTCCCTTTTGTTGAGGCAGCAGAAATAGGTACTCAAAAAGTTATTAAAGATCACTCAACAATAGGAATAGTTGTAACGAGTGATGGTTCTTATGGTGAAATAAAACGTGAAAATTACGTTGAAGCCGAAGAAAAAATTGTTGGTGAATTAAAAGAAATTGGTAAGCCATTTATAGTTATATTAAATACAGTTCATCCCACTAATACAGAAACAGTTGAACTATCAAGAAATTTAAGTGATAGTTACAATGTTCCTGTAATGCCAATTAATGTTGAAGCAATGAATGAAAAAGAAATTATGAATATCTTAAAAGAAGCTTTATATGAGTTTCCAGTATTAGATATTTTAGTTAATATGCCAGAATGGGTACATGTACTTCCAAATAGTAACGAAATAAAAATGCATTATTTAGAAAAAATAAAAGAAAGTGTTATAAGTGTTGAAAAGATAAAAGATGTTGATTATATAATAAGTCATTTTGAAGATAGTCCATATATTTCTAAATCATATATTAGTGAACTTGATGCTGCATCAGGAGTTGTAACAATTAACCTAGAAAGTCCAAATGAACTTTACAATGAAACATTAAAATCATTTGTAGGAGAAAGTGCTACTACAAAAGCAGGACTATTAAAAATATTTGCAAATTATAAAGAAGGAAAAGAAGAAACTGATTTAATTAGAAATGCTTTAAAGCAAGCTAAAACTACTGGATATGGTATAGTTTATCCAACACTTAAAGATATGAAATTAGAAACACCAGAAATAGTTAAGCAGGGTAGTCGTTATGGAGTTAAATTAAAAGCTAATGCATCAAGTATTCATCTAATGAAAGTTGATGTAGAATCGACTTTTGAACCTATAATAGGTAGTGAACTTCAAAGTAAAGAACTTATAAATTATATTATGAAAGATTATGAAACAGATCCAAGTAGTATTTGGAAAAGTGAAATTTTTGGAAGAAGCTTAGAAGTTATTGTTCAAGAAGGTATTCAGGCTAAACTTAATATGATGCCAGATAATACAAGATTTAAGTTATCAAATACAGTAACTAAGATAGTTAATAAAGGAAGCAATAATTTAATAGCAATAGTATTATAAGGAAACTATGTTTCCTTTTTTATATGTGTTAAAATATATTTAGGTGATAATATGTATAATTATGATTTTGAGAATGAATTAGTTATTTTTGAGAAAGTTGATTGTTTAATTAGTTTTAATAATAAGGAATTGATTAGTAACATTTTAGTAACTGATAAAAATATTTTAATATTCAAAAATGATGTTAATCCAATTTTAAAAGGTAGAGAAATTCATGAATTACCAGTATACGAGTTAATATTTAAATTTGATTTAAATGATATAATTTATGAAGTTGATGAAGATAATACTATTGTAAAAATTGCTAAAAGTGAGCTAATTTTATTTGATTTTGACTTAAATAAAGTTAAAAACAATTAAATTTATGATTATTTTGTAATTTATTAGTAAATAATTAGTGTTTTTTGTTGATTTTAAAGTTTATTTTTGCTAATCTTAATATGTAAGGACAATAGGTCCTAACAAAGATAATGTTATTGAGGAGGTAAGAACATGTCTAAAACTGAATTAGTAGAATTTATTGCTGAAAAAGCAGGTTTAACAAAAGCTGATGCAACTCGTGCATTAGATGCTGCAATCGAAGGAATTTCTACAGGACTTAAAAAGGAAGGAAAAGTTACTTTAGTTGGATTTGGTACTTTCAGCGCTAAAAAAAGAGCTGCTAGAGAAGGAATTAATCCATTAACAAAAGAACCATTAAAAATTCCTGCTAAGACTGTTGCTTCATTCAAAGCTGGAAGCAAATTAAAAGACGCATTAAACTAATAGTAAAGTTTAGTAAATTAAAGTTAGCAAAAGCTAACTTTTTTTGTTTTTAAATATCTATTTAGAGTATAATATAAATGAGGTATTTTATGAGAAAGAAAAAAATAATTTTAATTATAATAAGCCTACTTTTAATAGTAGTACCTTTTTTAATAAATATATACAGTATTTACAAATTAATATCTTTAGCATTAGGAATTTTATTATTAGATATAAGTTTTACTTTTAATAAGAAAATAAATATATTTTTACTAATTTATTTACCATTATTATTAATTATTTTTACTTATGCAATAGATTATATGAAAACTTATACTTTTGATCTAAGTCCAATCTATGTTTTTGAAAATAAAATAAATGATAAAGTATCAACTTATAATAGTTTATTTTATCGTATTTATAAATGTAATGATAAATATATTTTTGATAATCAATATCAGAAGAATTATGTTTGTGAAACTGACTTATTAGAAAGTATAGATATAAATAAATTATTAAATGAACCAAAAGAAAGTTATAAAAAATATAAAAACGATTTTATAAAAGTATCTGGTAAGATTAGTAAAATAAGTGGAACAAGTAGTATATTATTGCAAGCTTATACAAAGGTAGATGGTTCAGTTAATGGATATGTTAAATTTAATGAAACTAGTAAATTAAAAGTAGATTTAGCAGGAGTAGATATATCAAAATATAAAATTTATGATTATATAACAGTAGTAGGATTATTAAGTGATTTTGATAAAAAAACACAAGAAATGATTTTAACTAATGTTAAAATAGAAGAAACAAATTTATATAATGAATATACTTATCAAATTATAGAGAGTAGTAATTGTAGTAAAAAATTAGAAGAATATACAGATAATTTTTATACTTATTGTATCGAAAATATTTACTTAGATTACAAAGTTGATAAATATGAACTTAGTTATGTACTAAAAGATAAAAAAATAAACTTAAATGATTTAATTAAAAATAGTAAATTAGAAGAAACAGGAAATTATAAATTATATAAATTAGAAAAGTTTGATATTTTATCTTGTAATAAAAATAAAAATATATTGATAAATAAAAATAGTAAAGTAGATTATTCTTTATGTGAAGAATAATCTTTTTTTATAAAATTCATCCAGAAAAAAAATAAACGAAAAAAGTTTAATATTAATAGTGAAAGGATGAATTTTATATGAATAAAGAAAAATTAAATGTAGTAAATAATTTGTTTGAAGGAAAACAAATAAGAAGTATATGGGACACAGAAAAAGAAGACTATTATTTTTCTATTGTTGATGTAGTAAGAGCTCTTACTGATAGTCCTAATCCAAGGCACTATTGGGTAGTATTAAAATCTAGATTAAGAGAAGAGGAATCTGAGTTGGTCACAAATTGTGACCAACTCAAACTTAGATCTCAAGATGGTAAATTCTACAACACCGATGTCTTAGATACAGAAGGAATATTTAGATTAATTGAATCGATTCCTTCAAAGAAAGCGGAACCATTTAAATTATGGCTTGCCAAACTAGGAAGACAAGAAATAGACAATGTTTTTGATCCATCATTAGGTATAGATAAAATGATTAATTATTATATAAGCAAAGGATATACATTAGAATGGATAGAAGCAAGAATAAAAGCAATTATAAATAGAAAGAAA
>JAFSAI010000038.1 GCA_017441065.1 Bacilli bacterium
TTGACCATGGTAAAACAACACTTTTAGATTACATTAGACATTCACATGTTGTTGAAGGAGAATTTGGAGGAATTACTCAACATATTGGAGCTTATCAAATTACTCACAATGATAATAAAATAACTTTTATTGATACTCCAGGACATGCAGCTTTTACTGAAATGAGAGCTAGAGGGGCTTCTGTTACAGATATTGTTATTATTATAGTTGCTGCAGATGATGGTGTTATGCCTCAAACTAAGGAAGCTATTGATCATGCTAAATCTGCAAATGTACCTATTATAGTTGCAGTTAATAAAATTGATAAGCCAGAAGCTAATCCAGACCGAATTTTAACTGAAATGGTTGAAAATGGTATTACTCCAGAAGAATGGGGTGGAGATATTCCATTTATTAGAATTTCTGCTCACACAGGTGAAGGAATTGACTTACTTTTAGAAACAATTGAAACTATTGCTGAAGTAAATGAATATAAAGCTAATCCTAATCGTTATGCAACTGGTTCAGTAATTGAATCTAAATTAGATAAGAATGTTGGTGGTATTGCATCATTCATTATTCAAAATGGTACACTTCGTATTGGAGATCCTATTGTTGTTGGGGAACATTTTGGTAAAGTTAGAACAATGAAAAATGATTTAGGAGAATCAATTGTTGAAGCTGGTCCTAGTACTCCAGTAGAAGTTACAGGAATTTCAGAAAATCCTGAAGCTGGAGATAAATTTATGGCTTTTGAAACAGAAGCAAAAGCTAAAGAAATAGCTAGTAAAAGAAAAAATATAAATGCCTCTAAATATAAAAATGATGTTGTATCTTTAGATGATTTATTTAAAAAGATTGAATCAGGTCAAAGAGAAGTTAATGTAGTATTAAAAACTGATGTTAGAGGTTCTGAAGAAGCAGTTAAAAATGCTTTACAAAAAATAAATATTGGTGATGTTGTAGTAAAAGTTATCAGAAGTGGTATAGGTACTATTACTGAATCAGATGTAGTACTTGCTAATGCATCAAATGCTATTATTATTGGGTTTAATGTAGTACCAAGTAATATTACAAAAGAAATAGCAAAAGAATATAATGTTGATATTAGACTTTATACAATTATTTATAAATTAGTTGAAGAAATGGAATTAGCTATTCAAGGTATGTTAGATCCAGAATATGAAGAAAAAGTTATTGGTAATGTAGAAATTAGAAAAATATTTAAATTCTCTAAAATTGGAAATATTGCAGGATGTTATGTTACTGATGGAATGGTTAAAAATGGTGCTAGTGTAAGAGTTGTAAGAGATGGAATAATTATTCAAGAAGATAAAATTTCTAGTTTACAAAAAGGAAAAGATACGGTTAAAGAAATGAAAAAAGGTTATGAATGTGGTATTACTTTAGATACATTTAATGATATTAAAGAAGGCGATATGTTAGAAGTTTATGAATTAGTTGAGGTAAAAAATGCCTAGTCATAAAATAGAACGTATTGCTTCAGATATATTAAAGTATTTAAGTAATATAATATTAACTGAAACTAATGATGAATTATTAAAAACAATAACTTTAACTGAAGTAAAAGTAAGTAAAGATTTAAGTTATGCAAAAGTATACTTTACAAGTATATTAGATATGCCTCATAAAGATATAGAAAAGGAAATGAAAGAAGCAGCTCCTTTTCTAAGAGGATGTCTTGCTAAAGTATTAGAAGTTAGAAATATTCCTGAATTACAATTTGAATATGATGAAACAATTGAATATGCAACAAAAATAGAAAGAATTATTACAAATATAAATAAGAGTTAGGGGATTTTAATGGAGTTATCAAAAGTAAGCTTTGAAGTTAATAAGAAAGCTTATATTACAAAAGAAGAAAGAGATTTTTTAGTTGAAGCATATCGTAAATTATTTATGAAAATATATGGATGTGATATGTTAGAAATTTTATCTAGTTTTACTAGAACAAGTTATACTAAATTATTTAAAAATAAAAAAAGTTTACAAAGGTATGCAGAAAATCAAATTATGGCTTTAAATGTTATAGAATCTGTAGAAAATGATGAAAACCTTGATTTACTTGTTATTCGTGATGATGAAGGCAAGTTAATTGGTGGTGGTCGTTTAAGAAGAATAAGTGATACAGAAGCAAGTATTCCTGATATTGCTATTGATGGAGTTGTATCTAAGGAACAAAGAGAAATATGGCGTCAAGCTGTTATATTTGCAGAAGAATATTTTAGAAGTCTTGGTTATGAAAAAATGTATGTAGAAATACCTTTACAAGATGGACCTTTATTGGGAAGAGCAGGGCAATTAGGATTTGTTGAAGATCCTAAAGATATGCCAATAACTGATGCTACTAGAACTTATTTATTAAATAAAACTTTAGAAAGAGTACAAGATGCAAAACTTGATTCTCATCGTAAATAAACCTAAAGATTATACAAGTAGAGATGTAGTAAATAAATTAAGTAAAATTCTTGGTACTAAGAAAATTGGCCACACAGGAACGCTTGATCCAATGGCTACTGGAGTATTAGTTTGCTTAACTGGTAAATATACTAAACTTGTTGATATGATTACGTCTTTAGAAAAAGAGTATATAGCTACTATAAAATTAGGTTTTAAAACAGATACTTTAGATATCACAGGTAATGTTATAGAAGAAAATTCAAATTATAATATTACTAAGGAAAAAATAATTGAAGTATTAAATAGTTTTAAAGGAAAGTCTACTCAAACAGTACCATTATATTCAGCTGTTCATATAGATGGTAAAAGATTATATGAATATGCTAGAAATGGTATAGAAGTAGAACTTCCTAAAAGAGGTATTACTATTAATGATATTGAATTATTAGATTTTAATGATGATTTGATAAAATTTAGAGTAGTTGTAAGTAAAGGAACTTATATAAGAAGTCTGATTGAAGATATTTGTGTTAAATTAAATGTATTAGGTACAATGAGTGAGCTTACAAGAAGTAAACAAGGTGTATTTAACATTGAAGATTCTTATAATTTAGAAGATATAGAAAACAACAGTTATAAATCTATAATTTTAGAAGAAGTTCTTAAATTAGAAATAATTGAATTAGATGATGATTTATATAAGAAAGTAATTAATGGTAATAAATTAGAATTAAAATATAATGGTTATGTATTATTTAAGAAAGATAATAATGATATAGCGTTATATTATTTTGAAGATAATTTAGGTAGATTAAAAATATTATTTTAGGAGATAGAAATATCTCTTTTTCTTTGTCTTGTTTTGATATCATTTGTCGAAAGTATTGATAAGTAAAAATAAATGATATTTAATATATTCTTAAGCGAGGAAAGTGACGCCTATCAAACTAATTCAGGGGGTTACCTTTTTATGAAGGAGTGTGGTAGTATGAACGCAAGAACTGAAAAATGTTTTTTGTTAATAATTATTTTAATCCTATCACTAGTAATACTGATAGGCAAATTAAAAGACGTCATCCAATTAGGATAAACGTCTACTAACAAATAAGGTAGGCGAATAAATTTCTTCGCTTACTTAATATAAGTATATACAAAAACATAAAAACTATCAACAAA
>JAFSAI010000008.1 GCA_017441065.1 Bacilli bacterium
AAAAAATTTGACTTCGGGGGGGGTAATATATACTTACCTTATAAATAAAAGAAGGGTAAGATAATATGAGAGTTGTTAACAAAAAACTTTGGATAATGACGATAACTTTGTTAGTAGTAATAGAATGTGTGTTTACATATCTATCAGTCAAATCATATGGTAATAAAGATATAAAAGAGATAAAAGAAGAAAACAAAGTAGATAAAGAAATGTTTTCAATGTATGTAGAACAAGAAGATGGAAGTTATAAAGAATATATAGATACTAATTTATTTGCAGTAGAAGGTTATAAATTAGATATAGAAAAATCAAATTGTGTAGATAATAAAGGTAACATAGTAAATGGTGTATTAAGTAATGCAAATGATAAAGTAACTGTATCAAGTAATAAAACAAGTTATTGTTATTTGTATTTTAGCCTACCTAAGTGGTGTAATGAAGATGAAACGGCAAGTGAATGTTTACTTAGAAACCCTTCTATTGGATTAGAATCAACAATGGTAGGTGGGTTATATAGATATCGAGGTGGGTATCATTTTGATGATGCCACAGAAACAAAATACAATGTTGATAATTATATATGTTTTGGTGGTAAGGATAAGAACGAATGTAATAGTGCTTATCATAGGTATAGAATTATAGGAATTAATGAAAAAGGAGAATTAAAAATAGCAACTGCAACAATAGATAGTACAATAATTCCTATATTGTGGTCTGATGGAGATATAGTAGAATGGCCAGATAGCCTGTTGTTTAGTAATCTAAATGGAGATTACTTCCTAAATAATGAAAATTTTGTTCCTCAAAATTGGGCAGATAAGATAGTCGAAGCAGAGTGGAAATATGGAGATGTTTCTATTGATGTAATGTATAGTGAATTGTGGCCAGATGAAATCTATCAATTAGAACAAAATTTTGACAAAGTTAACGCCAAAGTAGGATTAATGTATATGAGTGATTATTACTATTCGACTGAAAATTTTGACAGAGACATATTTTCACATGGTCTTTTTAAAATTAATCTGTATAAATCATGGGTAAAACAATCTTTTTGGTGGGGGAGTTTTATGAACAGAGTGTCTGAGAATAAAGAATTGATATGGCAGGCAGGATATCCAACAGAAGCGGAAGTATCAAATTGGTATCAAAGTGATGATTTTGGTGCTTTTGCATCACCAGTAATTTATTTAAGAAATGATATAAAAATTATAAATGGTAAAGGGACACTTGAGGATCCATATATAATAAATTAATAATCGTCAACGAAGACGTTAAAATAGACTTAACCCTTCGGAAAGTAGAGATACTTTCCTTTTTTAGTAATTTATCTTATAATATCTATAGGTGAAAATATATGAAAGATATTAAAGTAGTATTTATGGGAACTCCTGATTTTTCACTAGCACCTTTAAAGGTTTTGATTGAAAAAACTAATGTAGTTTTAGTAGTAACAAAACCTGATGCTGAAGTAGGAAGAAAAAGAGTTTTAACACCATCTCCAGTAAAGAAACTAGCTATGGAAAAAAATATTCCTGTATTTACTCCAAATAGTATAAAAAAAGATTATCAAACAATTATTGACGCAAAACCAGATTTAATAGTAACTTGTGCTTATGGTAAAATTATTCCTAAAGTATTAATTGATTACCCTAAATATGGTTGTGTTAATATTCATGCTTCATTATTACCTAAATATAGAGGTGCTGCACCGATACAATGGTCTTTAATAAATGGAGATAAAGAAACTGGTATAACTTTAATGCATATGGATGAATTTATGGATACTGGTGATATTATTGATACAATTAAATATGAAATAAAAGATACAGATGATATTGGTACACTTCATGATGAATTAAGTGTTTTAGGAAGTAATCTTTTAGATAAAAATTTAGAATATTTAATTTCAGGTAATGTAAAAAGAATTAAACAAGATAATGATTTAGCAACGTATGCTCCGATGATTGAAAGAGATATGGAAGAAATTGATTTTAATGATTCAGTAATTAATATTTATAATAAGATACGAGCTTTTAGTCCATGGCCTTTAACAAGAACTAAAATTAATGATGAAGAAGTTAAGGTTATAAAAGCGCATTATAAAAATGAAAAAAGTGAAGTTAATAAACTTTATGTAACAAAAGATAGTTTGGGTATTGGGGCAAAAGATGGTATTATTTATTTTGATATAATTAAACCAATAGGTAAAAATGCGATGGAAATAAGAAATTATCTAAATGGTAAGAAGGAGTTGCTAAAATGAATAATGATGGTGGAGATAAAATTGGGGCAATAGTTAAATTAGGTTTATGGTTAATTTTTATTGCAGTGTTAATGATTATTGCTAGATTTGGTGGTACTACTGAGAATAAAGATGTAGAAAAACCACAAGATGAAATAAAAGAAAATGAAAGTAATAATAAGAAAAGTTATGAAGATAAATTAAAAGAATTAGTTAATAATTATGCATATACTTATGAAATAAAAGTAGGCAATGATATTTATACATACATTGGTAATAAAATGATTGATGAATCATATATAAAAGAAAGTGGTTATATAAGAAAGAATAATGAACAATTATATAATTACTTTATTGATAATGGTTATAGTTATCAAGTTAATAATGGTGGTCTTGATAAAGTGGATACTATTTATGATGTTAAAATCGATGCAAATTACTTAGATGCAAGTCAAATTAAGAGTATGATTCATGGTAAAGAGTATGTTATTGAAAATGAAAATAGCTATATATATAATTTAGATACAAAGAAGATAATTATAGTGACTAATGAAGAATCTGTAACAAATATTGAAGTAATAATTGGTGAAGATTACTATAAATTAGAAATTAGTGGAATAGGATTAGTAAAGGAAATTAAATATTAGGAGGGTTTATGACCTTAAAATTAATAATTATAAATATGTTGACCTTAATAAGGGTTATAGGTACTATTGTGTTAATTCCGATATATCAAAATTATGGAGGAATGTATGTTGGAATATTGGCACTTATTTGTTATTTAACAGATAGCATTGATGGAATACTTGCGAGAAAATGGGGTGCCTCAACTTTCTTTGGAGCCTTATTTGATGGAGTAGCAGATAAATTGTTTACAATAGTAAATTTTATTGTACTTTATTTAATAACTCCTTATGCTTTAATTCCAATTCTTTTTGAAATAGCTATAATAGTTATTCAATTTTTAAAATTTGCATTAAAACTTAATGTTAAATCAAATATTATTGGTAAATTAAAAGTATGGATATTAGCAATGAGTGTTGTTCTAACATTTTTAGTTAGCGATGTTAATAGTTTAACAATATTAACTAATGAAATAAGAGAATATATTTTAGGAATTTCTAGTAAAACTTTATATTTTTGGTTATTGTTCCCAAGTATTATAATGGAAGCGTTAACGTTTATTAGTTATGTATTAGAATTATTTGTACCACAAAAGATAAAAGTGTTAGTAGAAGAACAAAAAGAATTAAAGATGCCTAAATTAAAAGGAAATATTTGGGAAAACTTTAAAGAAATTTGGTTAAATCCTGAATTTTATAAAGAACATAAAAATGATACTAATTTAAAAGATTTAAAAAAACTATCTTAAAGATAGTTTTTTTATTTGTTAAACTTTACAGTTATATACATTTCTTTGTCATATAACTCTTGGACACTTCTGATGATAGAATTAGCTTTTTCTGTGTTATGTTCACTAGCTGATACAACAATGCTTATTGTATTATCTTTTATTTTTACAAAAGCATTAAGACTAAATTTTTCTTTAATTAATTGTTTTATTTTGTTTTCGTTAGTGGTATTATTGTTTAATTTTTGCATATTTTCATAAGCTACATTTTTTTCTTCTAAAGTGCTTTCGCTATTTAATAAAATTTCTTGATATTCTTCCATTAAAGCTTGTTTTTCTTCATCATTTTCAACCTCTAATGCAACTAGAACATCAGATTCAGTTATTTCGATTACTTCATTAGTGGAAGTATCTTCAGTTTTTAAAACAGCAGCAACTTCATCATCAATACTTACATAATAAATACCTAAAATTAATATTAAAGAAAATAAAGTTACAAACCATAAATTTTGTTTATTAATCATCAAATCTCTCCTCATAGCTATTAAAATTTATGAAAAAATCATAAAAAAATAACTTTTTTAAAGAAATTTTAACTAAAAAAAAGGAAAACAGGGTATTGGTGACGAATATTAATAGTGAAGGGAGGAAAAATATGAAAAATTTTAAACCTGTTATACAAAGTGATTTAAAGGATTGTGGTGTATGTTCTATGCAGTGGATTATTAAATATTATGGAGGTTTTATTTCTTTGGAAAAATTAAGAGAAGAAACCTTAACTGATATTAATGGAACTAGTGCATATCATATTGTTAATGCTTTTAAAAAGTGGGGATTTGATTCTCAAGGGGTTTTGGAGCATGATATAACTAGTAATAAATTAAGATATCCTTTAATTGCTCATTTAGTTATGGAAAATGGTTTAGAACATTTTGTTGTAGTTAAAGAAGTATTGAAAGATACAATATATTTAATGGATCCAGGTATCGGAAATACAAAAATGACTATTACAAAGTTTAATAAATTATTTACAGGAAATATTATTGAAGTTTATCCAAGAGATGCAATTATAAAAATGGACCAAGAGTTATCAGTTAGTGATTTATTTTTTAAGATAATAAAAAAGGAAAAGTTTCTCATTACTAAAATTATAATTACTAGCATTTTATGGACAATTTTATTGATTGTAAGTAGTTACTATTTGAAACTTGGTAGTAATTTAATAAATGAAGATAGCAACTTAATCAAATATTTAGTAATAGTATTTGCTATAGTTACTGGTTTAAAAGTTTTTGTTTTATATATTCGTGAATACTACGAAAATCATTTAAGTAATTTGGTTGATGTATATATTTATCCGGAATTTATAAGACACTTATTTTTTCTTCCTTTAAAGAATGTCAGAAGTAGAACAACTGGAGAAATTGTAACAAGAGTAGGAGAACTTGCTAATATAAAGAGTTTATTTTCAGATATTTTTGTTTCAGTTTTTCTAGATTCTATGATGATGTTTATTTCTATAATAATTTTATACATGATAAATAAAGAGTTATTTTTAATCTTAGTAATATTTTTAGTTATATATATTATTTTGGGTTTAATTATAAGTAAAATTATGTATAAGAAAGTTTTAGAAAATATAAATTATCAAACTGATTTTAATAGTGTTTTAGTTGAGTCTATTGATATGTTTGAAAGTATTAAAAATTTAAATGTTTTTAAAGTAATATTAAGAAAAATAGAAGATGTATTATCTAAATATTTACTTAATAATTATGAATTTAGTAGTTTTTATAATTTATCTAATTTAGGAAAAGATTTTATTTTAGAATGTTCTTTCTTTATTATAAATTCCTATGGATTATGGTGTGTAATAAATGGAAATTTAGAAATAATTGATTTATTTACATTTAACATAATACTTTCATATTGTATTGATCCTGTGAAAAATATGATTAACTTGTTACCAAAATTCAATTATGTTAGAGCGTCATTTTCAAAAATTACAGAATTTATAAATATTGAAGAAGAAAAAGTTTTAGCTAAAGTAAGTGAAATGAAAGGAGATATTATTTTTAATAAAGTTAGTTATTCTTATAATAATTATGATTACATATTTAATAATCTAAATTTTAGAATTAAAGAAGGAAGCCACGTTTTATTAAATGGACCATCAGGCTGTGGAAAAAGTACTGTTTGTAAA
The DNA here is from genome assembly GCA_017441065.1 of Bacilli bacterium. GTDB lineage: Bacteria > Bacillota_I > Bacilli_A > RF39 > UBA660 > SIG200. The sequence goes on from JAFSAI010000008.1 coordinate 5,797, forward strand.
ATCCTTTATAAAGAAAATATTATTAATAATGGTGAAGTTTTTATTGGTAATGATAATATTAAAGACTTATCCATTAGTACAATAAGAAATAATATTTTATATGTATCACAAAATGAAGAATTATTTACGGGTACTATTAAAGAAAATATTTTAATAGGTAGAGAAGTAGATGATAATTTGTTTAAAGCCATTTGTAAAATATGCAGAATTGATGAAATTGTTAATAAAAAAGGATTTCGATATGATTCTTTAATTGAAACTTCTGCAAAAAATATTTCAGGAGGTGAAAAACAAAGAATAATTTTAGCAAGAGGGTTGCTTAAGAATACTAATATCATTATTTTAGATGAAGCTTTGTCTGAAGTGGATCAAAAATTAGAAAGTGAAATTATTAAAGATATAAGAAAATATTTTAAATTAAAAACGATTATTTATATTTCACATAAAAATCAAACAAATAATTTTGAATGTATATTAGATTTAGGAGAACAAAATGAATTATTTTAAAATTAACTATAATAGATTAGAAAACTTATCTCAAATAAATTTTTATAAATTAGTATTTTCATTAATTATAATCATTATTGTTTTGATATTTATTTCATGTATTATGTATACATATAATTCAATTAATTTATACGGTTATTATAATGAAGGTATTTTGCATATAAAAATAAATAATAAACTCTCTGATAAAATAAAAAAAGAAAAATATCTTATGTTTAATAATTTAAAAACTTCATATAAGATTGAAAGTTTTGGTGAGTATGAAATTATAGATAATGAAATTTATCAAAATTTAAGTTTAAAACTAGAAGAGGATTTTATAAATAACGAAGTAGGTACTGTTAAAATTAATTATGATAAAAAAAGAGTTATAAAATATGTTTTAGATTTATTTAAGTAGAGGAGGTAATAGATAAATGATATTAAATAATGAAGAAATGTTAGAAGTAAAAGGTGGTGCCCTAAAGTTTGGAATACTTGCTGGTATCATTGGTGGAGCTATTGTGTTTGTAGTTGGAGTTATAGACGGATTGTTAAATCCTAGAAAGTGTAATTAGGAGGTGTTTATGTTAACAAATGATGAATTAATTAATATTAGAGGTGGAGGTATCACTGCAACTTTATTAAATTCTATTTCTAGATTAGTAGAAACATTACTTAATTTAGGACAAATTGTTGGATCATCAATAAGACGTTCAGTATCTAAAAAAGTTTGTAAAATAAGTTAACTTAAAATTTACAAACAATTGGCTTTTTTGTTGTCAAATGGCATGTTCGGTGGTATAATAACTTCAGTTAAAAGCGAAGGGAGGGTAATTATGACAAAGGTTGTAGTACAAAATGGTAATATTGACGGCGCTTTAAAGAAATTTAAAGTTAAAGTTGCTAGAAGCGGTGTCCCTTCAGAACTTAAAAAGAAAAAATTCTACTCTAAACCAGGAGTTGAAAGAAGACTTAAGAAAGAAGAAGGCATTAAAAATTCTCACAAAAGAAATCATAACTAAGGAGATTAAAAATGTTTGAACAAATTAATGAAGATTTAAAGAATGCTTTAAAAAGTGGAGATAAATTTAAATTATCAGTTCTAAGAATGTTAAAAAGTGCTTTGCAATTAGAAGCTATAAGCAAAAAGAGTGAACTTAAAGATGAAGATGTTATTACTGTATTGAAAAGACAAGTAAAACAAAGAAATGATTCTTTAAAAGAATATGAAACTCTTGGTAAAATTGAAACAGCTGATGAATTAAGAAAAGAAATTGAAGTAATTAATGCTTATTTACCAGAAGAAGCATCAATTGAACAAATTAATGCTGTTGTAGATGAAGCTTTTGCTAACATAAATCCTACTAGTATGAAAGAAATGGGAATGGTTATGAAATATGTAACTGAAAACCTAGCAAATGCTGATATGACAAAAGTAAGTGCAATTGTTAAAGAAAGACTAACTAAATAGTCTTTTTTTATTTGTTTTAAAATATAATTTAATGATGAAAAATTTACATTTTAGAGAAAACTTTAAAAATTTTTTATTTGATTTAGAAGATTTCATAACAATTTATGAAAATCATTTGCATGTATTTAATTATAAAAAATTAAACAAATTGAGTGAATCAGAAATAGTTTTAAGTTTTAATAAAATGTTAGTAACAATAAATGGAGTTAATTTAAAAATAAAACAAATGACTAAGCAAGAACTACTAATTAATGGAAGTATTTTGAAAGTAGAGTTTTCTTATGAATAGAGAGAAAATTTTATGGATAAAGATTGATACAGAAAACTATTATAGACTTTTAGTAAAACTAAATGATATTGGAATTAATATGTATGATAATAAGAAGTTAAAAGATTCTATATTAATAAAAACCACAATGTCAGATTATAAAAAAATAAAAAAGTATTTAATTAGTTATAAAGTATCAATAAATAGTAATTCAGGAATATCTAAAATAAAAGAAATTGTAAATAAATATATTGTTTTTTCTTGCAGTGTAATATTAGGAATAATTTTGTTATTTATTGTAAATAATCTTATATTAAAAGTTGATGTTAAAAGTCCTAATAAGAATATTCAAAATTTGTTAATAACAGAGTTAGATAAATATGGATTAGGTACACTGAAATTCAAAAAAAGTCATAAACAGGTAGAGGTTATTGTTAATAATATACTAGATAATAATAAAGAAACATTAGAGTGGCTAGAAGTTAAATATGATGGATTAATTATGATTGTTAATGTTACAGAAAAAACGAAAACTGAAAGTAGTGAAACTTATAATAATTGTAATATTATTGCTTCTTCTGATGCTAAAATTAGTAGTTTAAATATTTATAGAGGAGTTCCTTTAAAAGAAATAAATGATTATGTACTTAAAGGAGATGTAATATTAAGTGGAAGTATAGTTCATAATGAAGAAGTAAAAAATACTGTTTGTGCTGCTGGTGAAATATATGGTGAAGTGTGGTATAAAGTAAAAGTGGAAATACCATTTAAAGAGACTTATATAAATTATACGGGAAAAAACAGATATAACTTAAGTATTAAAGTAAATGATAATAAATATCAAATTTTAAAAAGTAGAATAAAAAATAAAAAAGAAGATGAAATTAATTTATATAAATTAAATGATTTTGAAATAAATTTAGTTAAAGAAAAAGAGTATACTACGAAAGTAAAAAAATTAAGCGAAGAAGAGGCTTATAATAAAGGGATAAATACGGCTTTAGAAAAGGTGAAATTAAAACTTTTAGATAATGAAGAAATATTACTGAAAAAAGTTTTGAAAAAAGAAGTAAATGATAGTACAATATATTTAGAAATATTTATTGTAACAAAAGAGAATATAGGAGAGTTGCAAGTGGTATCGGAGGAAATTAATTATGGTGTCGAATCTAATACATAAAGTCTTTAATAATATATGGCCAATGTTAGTGGTATTTATAGTAGCAATTGCATTATTAAGATTTTTTTATTTACAAACGCATAGAGAAAAATTTTGTTTTCATAAAGAATTTACATATTTAATATCTATAATTTATATATGGTTATTATTTGAAATATTAACAATGACTGAACTTAATGGTACTAGTGGAATGAATTTAGTTCCTTTTTCAGAAATAATGCGTTATGAATTTGGCACAAAAATGTTTAATTACAATGTATTTGGTAATATGATTATATTTATTCCTTTTGGTTATTTAATTGGACAATATGTTAATCCTAAAAAAGTTTGGCCAGTTATTATAACAACATTACTTACTAGTGGTGTTGTAGAATTTGTTCAACTTCGTATTGGTAGAAGTTTTGATATAGATGATATTATTTTAAATGTAGTTGGTGGTATAATCGGTTATTTATTATATATAGGATTAAGTGCAATAAATAGAAGATTACCAGACTTTTTAAAAAGTGATTTAATTTATAATATTATTTGTATAATTTTAGTGTTATTATTTGGTATATATATATTTGGTTATTGGGGAGTTATATTTTAATGAATGATTATAGTATTACAAATGAATATGGTTATGAAAAAGAATATAGTTATTTAAATGACGTAATTGAAAGAACTTTAAAACATGAAAAAGTTAAAAATGCAATATTTAGTATAGTGTTTGTTGATAATGAAAAAATACAATATTTAAATAAAAATTATCGTAACATTGATAGAATTACTGATGTTATATCTTTTGCATTTGAAGATAACAATAGAATAGTGTATAATAATGTAAGGTTTTTGGGAGAAATATATATATGTATTCCCAGAATGATAGAGCAAGCAAAAGAATATGGTCATAGTGAAACAAGAGAACTTGCATTTTTAACTGTGCATGGACTTTTACATTTACTTGGTTATGATCATATGACTGAAGAAGACGAAAAAGAAATGTTTGCATTACAGGAAGTGATATTAAATGAAGATGAACGAACAAAAAGATGTTAGCTTAATTAAAAATATGATGAATAAATGTAAATATTCATTACAGGGATTAGCTTATTGTTTTAAAAACGAATCAAGTTTTTTATTCGAAGCAATTATGGCTTGTTTAATCATAATATTTGGTATTTGGTTTGATATTGAATTTTTAGAATGGGTAATATCATTCGGAAGTCTTGCTTTAATTAGTATTACTGAACTTATTAATACTGCAATTGAAGCTACTGTAGATATGGTTACCCAAGAATATAATGAATATGCAAAAATAGCAAAAGATTGTGGAAGTGCTGCAACAGGTGTAATGAGTATTTTAGCTACAATAGTTAATATGATAATATTTGTTCCTTATTTTATTGAATTATTTGTTAAATGGTTTTAGGAGGAATTATGAAGAGTGGGTTTGTAAGTATAGTTGGTAGACCGAATGTTGGAAAAAGTACACTACTAAATAGCATAATTGATCGTAAGATTGCTATTACTTCTAATGTTTCAGGTACTACAAGAAATATTATTGAAGGAATATATCATGAAAAAGATACACAAATAATTTTTGTCGATACTCCAGGTATTTCTAAACCATTGAATAAATTAGGTAAAGTATTAAATAAACAAGCTGCAGCATTAACTAAAGATGTTGATTTAATTTTATTAGTTGTAGATATAGAATCTGGTATTGGCAAAGGCGATAAATTCTTAATGGATAGTTTAAAGGAAAATGATATACCAGTAATATTAGTAATTAATAAAATAGATAAAGTATCTAATGAAACTTTAATAATGGCAATTAATGAATATAAAGATTATCCTTTTGCAGAAATTGTTCCAGTATCAGCATTAGAGGATGATAATGTATCTCATTTAATTGAAGTAATAAAAAAATATTTAAAAGATGATATTAAGTATTATGGTGATGATGTAATTACAAGTAGCAGTGTACCATTTATGGCTGGTGAATTAGTAAGAGAAAAATTACTTCAAAATACACAAGAAGAAATTCCTCATTCAATTACATGTCATTGTACTAACATTGAATATAAAAAAGATATTGTAAATATAAATGTCGATATAATTGTTGATAAACCAGGAATTAAAAAAATCATTATTGGTGCTGGTGGTGAAATGTTAAAAAAGATTGGTTCACTAGCTAGAAAAGACTTAGAAGAAATGGTTGGCAAAAAAGTTTATTTAGAGTTATATGTTAAAGTTGTCGAAAACTGGAAAGATAAAGAAAGATATTTAAAAGAACTTGGTTTCTTTGATTATGAATAAAATTTTTAACACCTTCCCATTATAGTAATAGGAAGGTGATTTTAATGAATAAAAAGGAAGCTTGGGAAAAATTTAAAAATAGTGGTAAAGTAGAAGATTATTTAAATTATAAAAAATGTAAATAAGTTGGTGGATAATGTGTTAACAAATGTAGAAGGTGTTATTTTAAGTACAACACCATTTGGTGAAACATCGAAAATAATAAATGTATTTACTAAAGAATATGGTGTAATAGGTATTATGTGTAAGGGTGCTATGGGAATAAAGAGTAAACTTAGAAGTGTTACTCAAAATTTGACTTTTGGTACTTTTAATATTTATTATAAAAAAGATAAACTTTCTACATTAGTGTCTGTTGATATTATTAATCCACTCAAAAGAATTAAAGAAGATATTTTACTTATTAGTTATGCATCATATTTAAGTGATTTAGTTTATCAGGTATTGAAACAATCAAATGACGAAGAAATATATAATGACTATATTAATGCAATTTTAAAGTTAGAAGAAGGCTTAAATCCAGTAGTTATCACTAATATTTTAGAAGTAAAATTATTAGATTATTTAGGAGTTGGCCTTAATTTAACTAGTTGTATTATGTGTGGAAATAAAAAAGAAATTGTTACTTTATCAAGTGAAAAGGGCGGACTTATTTGTAAAAATTGTTACACTATGGAAAGAATTGTTCCAATAAGTATAGTAAAAGTACTTAATATGTATTATTTAGTTGATATAAAAAGTGTTAGTAAACTTGCTTTAAAAGATGATGTTATTAACGAAATTAATAGATTCTTAACAAGTTATTATGATGATTACACTGGTTTGTATTTAAAGAGTAAAGATTTTTTGAAAACTATTCAGAAATTATGAATAGTTTTTTTGTCAAATAAATGTTTGTTTAGTTGTTATAATATGAAAAATATTCTATACTATAGATAGGGTGATAATATGGCAGATATGGTGTTTAAGTATAGTGCAATGAATGGTGGTAAAACATTAAATATTTTACAAACGGTTCATAGCTATGAAGAAAATAATTTTAAAGTAATAGTAGTAAAATCTATTAAAGATACTAAGGGCGAAGATACAATAATATCTCGTAATGGTATGGGTAGAAAAGTAGATATTTTACTTAAAGAAAATGAATCTCTGTTAACAGAAGCAAATTATAAAAAATATTATACTGCTAAAGTAATTTTGGTTGATGAAGTAGAATTATTAAATGAAACTCAAATAAAAGAATTATGGATGATAGCACATCTAATAAATGTTCCAGTTTTATGTTATGGACTTAAGAGTAATTTTAAGGGCGATATTTTTAGTGATGGAATTGCCCAAATATTTGCAATAGCAGATCATATTGAAGAAATTGGTAGTAGTAGTTTATGTAGGTGTGGTAAGAAAGCAATTTTTAATGCTCGTAAAGAAAATGACAAGTTTACAGATGAAGGCCCATGTATTGTCATTGATGATGGGACAAAGAAAGAATATGAATATGTTTCTTTATGTTCTGATTGTTATTTAAAATATGTTAAAATTGGCAGTGATGAAGCGAAAAAATTAGCAAATTTAGTTGATAAAATTAAATAGTTAATATATAATTTAGTGTATACAAGTGATGACTGGGTTGGAATCCACGAGCTATATAAATAATGAAGCGATTCTTCTAAGAATAATTAGGGTGGAACCGTGGGCCGTTGCTCACCCCTAAGGATTTTTAGAAGTTTTTTATTTAGGAGGAGAAAAATATGGAAAAATTAACTATGGAAGAATTAGTAAATTATTCAAAACAATATGGATATATTTATCAAGGTAGTGAAATTTATGGAGGTTTAGCTAACGCTTGGGATTATGGACCATTAGGTTCTTTATTAAAACAAAATGTAAAGAAAGCTTGGTGGCAAAAATTTATTCAAGAATGTCCTTATAACTATGGATTAGATTCTGCAATTCTAATGAATCCAAAAGTTTGGGTAGCATCAGGACATGTAGCGTCATTTTCAGATCCACTTATTGATTGTAAAAGTTGTAAAGCAAGACATAGAGCAGATAAATTAATTGAAGATGCTACTAATGGAGATGTTACTGGTGATGGTTTATCTAATGAAGAGTTAATTGAATTAATTAAAGAAAAGAATATAGTTTGTCCAAAGTGTGGAAAAAATGATTTTACTGAAATAAGAAAATTTAATTTATTATTTGAAACTTATCAAGGTGTTACTGAAGATGCTAAAAATAAAGTATATTTAAGAGGAGAAACAGCACAAGGGATATTTGTTAATTTTAAAAATGTTGAAAGAAGTATGAGAGCAAAACTTCCATTTGGTATTGGCCAATATGGTAAGAGTTTCAGAAATGAAATAACTCCAGGAAACTTTATTTTTAGAACAAGAGAATTTGAGCAAATGGAATTAGAATTTTTCTGCAAACCTGATACTGATTTAGAATGGTTTAGTTATTGGAAGAGTTATTGTATAGATTTCCTAAAATTATTAGGACTTAAAGAAGAAAATTTAAGATATAGAGATCACGCAAAAGAAGAGTTATCTTTTTATAGTAAAGCTACAACAGATATAGAATATAGATTTCCATTTGGTTGGGGAGAATTATGGGGAATAGCAGATCGTACAGATTATGACTTAGGTGTTCATATGGAACATTCAAGTGAAGATTTGAGATATTTAGATCCAGAAACTAATGAAAAATATTTGCCTTATGTAATTGAGCCTTCAGTTGGGGTAGATAGATTAATTTTAACAATATTATGTGATGCTTATACTAAAGAAATTGTTGAAAATGAAGAAAGATTAGTATTAAAAATTCATCCAGCATTAGCTCCAGTAAAAGTAACAATTCTTCCTTTAGTAAAAAAATTCCATTCAGAAAAAGCGAATGAAGTATTTCAAGCTTTAAGTAAATATTTCTATTGTAGTTATGATGAAGCAGGAAGTATTGGTAAACGTTACAGAAGAAGTGATGCGATTGGTACACCGTTCTGTATTACAATTGACGATAATACGTTAAATGAAAATACAATAACTATTAGAGATAGAGATACAATGGAACAAATAACATTATCATTAGATGAAGTTAAAGATTATATTGAAAGTAAAATAGTCTTGTAAAAGTTACGTTTATTTGGTAGAATTAAAGAGTAATCTAGGGAGGATTAGTTATGGCACTTAGTAAATTAAAAAATTTATTTAAAGATGATGAAGATACTGAAGTAATTGGTACTGAAGATGAATATTATGCAGTATCAGAAGCTGATGCTTTAAAGGAAGCTGATAAAGTTGGTAATAAGATGATTTTACTTGAACCAAGAAGTTTTTCAGAAGCACAAGCTATAGCAGATCATTTAAAAACTCGTAATAGTGTTGTTGTTAATTTAAAAAGAGTTACATCAGCACAAGCAAAAAGAATTATTGATTTTCTAAGTGGATGTATTTACGCCATTGGTGGTAATATGCAAAAAATTGGTGTAGGTATTTATTTATGTACTCCTAAAAACGTTAATGTTCAAGGAAAAATTACAGATGATAATGATAAAGCAAAAAGTGGAGCAGAAGACGAATTAGAGTGGTAAAAGAAACGGTTGTGAGTTTATGAGAAAATTTAATAATAGTTTTCCAGGATATAATAAAAATGAAGTTAATTCTTTTGTCAAAAATGTTACAACTGAATATGAAAGTATGCTTAATAACTTAAAAACTAGAGATCAAGAAATTGAAACTTTGAAAAAAGAGTTAGAGCATTATAAAAGTATTGAAAGTACATTAAATAGAGCAATTTTAATTGCTGAGGAATCCTCACAAAATATTAAAAAAACAGCTTTTGATGAATCTAAAGTGATAATTGAAGATGCAAAAAGAAATGCTTCAAGAATTATAAATAATGCTTTAATAAAAGCAGAAAAAGTAGAGATGGAAGCAAATAATTTAAAAAGACAAGTTGCCCAATATAAGAGAAGATATAAGAATATTTTAGAAGAGCAACTTGATCAAATAGAAAGATTAGATCTAGATAACTAAGTGTAGTTTTACTACACTTTTTTACTTGTACTTTATTCTAATTAATAGTATACTTTATTTAGTAATATAATATATGGAGGATGTATGAAAGTAAGAGTTATAAGTGCACTAGTAGCTATTGCAATATTAGTACCATTTTTAGTTATGGGTGGTATTCCATTTGCAATTATTGTAGGTGCTTTAAGTGTATGGGCATATAAAGAAGTGTTAGATTTAAAAAAAACACATAACGAAATACCTGATGCAGTGAAAGTATGTGGATTATTTGCTTTATTATATTTAGTGTTAGGAAATTATGGAATTAATTCATTAGATTTTGCAGTAAGTTATTCAAGAATAATATTACCATTAATTCTTTTATTGATACCAACAGTATTTTATAAAAAAGATAAATATACAACAAAAGATGCTTTTCATTTATTAGGTTTAGTATATTTATTAGGAATGATTTTCAATCTAATAATTGTTATTAGAAATATAAATGTTTATTTATTATTATACTTATTATGTGTAACAGTTTTTACAGACACTTTCGCTTATTTAATAGGATGTTTAATTGGTCGCCATAAAATGGCTCCGACAATTAGTCCTAAAAAATCTTGGGAAGGTGCTATTGCTGGTCTTATTGGTGGAACTGCAATTGCTACAATTTTTTATTCTAATTTAGTTGGAGATTTTAGCATTAAAGTTTTAATTATTACAATGATTTTATCAGTAGTTGGACAACTTGGAGACTTAGTATTTAGTAAAATAAAAAGAGAAAATGATATTAAAGATTTCTCTAATATAATGCCAGGTCATGGTGGTGTATTAGATAGACTTGATAGTTTATCATTTGTAATATTTGTTTATGTAGTAATAATATGGTTTATATAAGGAGATGATAACAACATGTGGTTTTTAACATTAATATTATTTATATTTATTTTAGGAATTATTGTTTTAGTTCATGAATTAGGTCATTTCTTATGGGCTAAAAAGTTTGGAGTTTATATTTATGAGTTTTCTATCGGTATGGGCCCAGTAGTTTATTCAAGAACAGGAAAAAAAGATGGAATAAAATATAATGTTAGAGCTTTTCCAATTGGTGGATTTGTATCTATGGCTGGAGAAGTGTATGAGGATGACAAAAAAATTCCCAAAGATAGATGCTTATGTAATAAGCCAATTTGGCAAAGAGTAATAGTTATGGCTGCTGGAGTTATGAATAATTTTATAATGGCTATTGTAATATTATTTGTAATGGCACTTTTTTGGGGAAGTAATTCTTTAACACCAAAAGTAGATGCAGTAGTTGAAGGATATCCTGCAGCAGAAGCTGGAATAGTTAAAGGTGATATAATTGTATCAGTTAATAATCATAAGGTAAGTTCTTGGGACGAAACACAAATAGTACTTTATTATAAAAATAAAAATGATTATACTGAATTTAGAATAAAACATGAAGATGGAAGTTTTGATAATTATAAACTTTCGAAAAAAGAATATGTTGCAGAAGATGGAACTAAATCAGAAATGTTTGGATTCGAAATTAGTCAAGAAGAAACAATTGGACTATGGAGTAAGATAAAATATGCTTTTGAAAAGTTTTGGGCATTAGTATCTTCATTATGGTTAACTGTTGTCGGTCTTGTTTCTGGAAAGATATCAGTTGATGCTTTATCTGGACCGGTTGGAATATTTAATGTAGTTGGAGAAAGTGCTAAATTAGGCGTTGCTTATGTAGTTTACTTGATTGCATACTTATCAATAAATGTTGGTGTTATAAATATTCTTCCGTTCCCAGCTTTTGATGGAGGTAGAATTTTATTCTTACTTATTGAAAAAATTAAAGGAAGTCCAATAAATCAAAAATTTGAAAATTGGTGTCATACGATTGGCTTTATATTATTAATGATTTTAATTATTTATGTAACAATAAATGATATTATAAATTTATTTTAAGTAAGCAGTAAGCTTACTTTTTTTCTTTATAAAATATGATATAATAAGAGTGTTCTTGTAGCTCAGTTGGATAGAGTGTATGCCTCCGACGCATAAGGTCGAGAGTTCGAATCTCTCCAAGAACACCATTTTTGAATGTATTGTTAAATAGTATTATGTATGATAAAATGTATACAGATGAAGAAAACTTCATAAAATAAAAAAAGGAACACTTTAGCATTTGGTCTGCTAAGTGCTTACCTGTTTTGGGTGCACTATCCTAAGAAGGATGGTGCTTTTTCTATAATCTCAATTAACAGAAATAATAGAGAGTATATTATTCCTAAAAGTAATAGGACTAAAAAATCTTTCTTACTTATGAAGCCACCTCCAATCTAATTAATATAGAAATTTAGTGGTAAGCACCTAGCTACTAAAATATTCCTGAAAGCATTATAACAAACAATTGTTTTAAAAACAATGTTTTTTTGTTGAATTAAGTGAATTGTTTATGTTAATATTATATTTAATAAAGGAGTGTGTATTTTATGAAAATATACAATAAATTAGTTAGAGATAATATACCTGAAATAATGATTAAAAATGGAGCTAAGCCAGTTACAAGAATTTTATCTGATGAAGAATATTTATCAGAACTTAACAAAAAATTATTAGAAGAAGTAAATGAGTATCTTGAATCTGAAGATGTACTGGAAATCGCTGATATTGAAGAGGTTTTATTAGCTATATTAAAAACAAAAAGAGTATCTTTAGAAGATTTTAATGAATTAAGGATAGATAAAGTTAATAAAAGAGGAGCTTTTGATAAAAAGATATTTTTAGAAAAAGAAGAATAAATAATGAAAAAGATAAGACAATAAGTCTTGTTTTTTAATGACTTAAAAATACTAAAATGATATAATTAAAAAGAGGTAAAAACATATGAATTATTTAGACACCCTTAATAAAGAACAAAGAGAAGCTGTTATGCATATAGATGGTCCGTGCCTAGTTGTAGCAGGTGCTGGATCAGGTAAAACTAAAGTATTAACTACTAGAATAGCTTATTTAATAGAAAGTGGAATATATAGTAGTAATATTTTAGCGATTACATTTACAAATAAAGCTGCAAAAGAAATGAAAGATAGAATAAGTAAAATAGTTAGCGATAATTATTCATTTGTAGGAACATTCCATTCATTTGGTTTAAGAGTGATAAAGGAAAACTATGAAGCTTTAGGTTTAGCTAAAAATTTTACAATAATAGATTCTGATGATGTTCTTAGCATTATTAAGAAGATATTAAAAGATTTAGGATATGATATTAAACAAGTTGCACCTTCTTATATAAGAAACAGAATTAGTTTTATTAAAAATGAGATGTTAAGTGATGCGGAAATTGAAAGATATTTTTTATCTGAACCAGAAAAGATTGCTAAACAAGTATATTATGAATACGAAAAAGTCTTAAAGAAAAATAATGTAGTTGATTTTGATGATTTATTAAAATTACCAGTTGAATTATTTATGAAAAATGCTGATATATTAGATAAGTATCAAGAAAAATACAAATATATTTTGATAGATGAATATCAAGATACAAATGAAGTACAATATAAATTAGTTAAATTACTTTCAAATAAGTATCGTAATATATTTGTAGTAGGTGATCAAAATCAAGCAATCTATGGATTTAGACAAGCTAATTATAAGAATATTTTGAATTTTGAAAAAGATTATCCTGATGCTAATGTTGTTGTATTAAATCAAAATTATAGAAGTACTACAACTATATTAAATGCAGCTAATTCAGTAATAAAAAATAATATTGAAAGAAAAGAAGTAAATTTATTTAGTGAATTAGGAGAAGGTGTTAAAGTAAAATATTTAAGAAGTAATGATGGTCTTCAAGAAGTAAATTTAGTAATAAATGAAATAAAAAGTTTACTTGATATGGGATATAAAAAGAATGATTTTGCAATATTTTATAGAACTAATGCTCAATCTCGTATATATGAAGAAGCAATGTTAAAAAATAATTTTCCATATAAAGTTGTAGGTAGTTTTTATTTCTACAAAAGAAAAGAAATAAAAGATTTAATAAGTTATTTAAAATTAATTGCAAATCATAATGATGATATTTCATTAAAAAGAGTTATTAATGAGCCAAAAAGAGGAATTGGCGCTAAGACAATTGAGTCTTTGGAAAATGAAGCAGAAATTAATGGTACATCAATGTATGATTCAATTACTAATGGCAAAGAATTAGAGTTTAAAAAAATTATTGAAGAGTTATCTAAGGAAGCAGAAAATTTATCTTTAACAGAATTAATAGATGCAGTACTTGAAAAGTCTGGGATGAAAGATGAACTAGAAAAAGAAAAGAATTTAGATAGTGCGCTTAGAATTGATAACTTGATGGAATTTAGAAGTATTACAGAAAATTATCAAAATGTAACAGGAAGTGTTAACTTAGAAGACTTCTTGGATGAAATTAGTTTAATTGCAGATATATCAGAACATCAAAATCAAGATGATGCAATTACATTAATGACTTTACATTCTGCTAAAGGGCTTGAATTTAAAGTAGTATTTATGGTTGGAATGGAAGAAGGATTAATGCCACATTCTAATGCTTTCTGTGAAGAAAATGGAATTGAAGAAGAAAGACGTTTATGTTATGTAGGTATAACTAGAGCTAAAGAAAGACTTTATTTAACTAATGCTAAATCGAGAATGCTTTATGGTAAAGATATGATGAATCCACCATCAAGATTTATTTCTGAAATATCAAGTGAATATATTGAATCTAATATTCAAGAAGAAAAGAAAATAAATAAAGATTTATTATATGATTCAGAAAATGAAGAATATAAGAGTGGCGAAGTTGTAACGCATTTATCATTTGGTAGAGGTGTTGTAATTGGTGTTGATGAAAGATTTGTTACAGTAGCATTTGATAAAAGATTTGGAATAAAAAAATTCTTAAAGAATTATAAAGGTCTTAAGAAAGGAAAATGATATGAAAGTCACAAAATGTGTAATTCCAATTGCTGGAAAGGGAACAAGACGTTTGCCAATTACAAAGACTATTTCAAAAGAAATGTTTCCAATATTAAATGAACCAACAATATTATTACAGGTTAAAGAATGTTTAAAAAGTGGAATTGATGAAATAATATTTGTAGTTAATAAAGATAATTATGATTTAATTAAGAGTTTCTTCAGTGAAAATAAAGAATTAGAAGAATTTTTAGAAGGAAGTAGTAAAAAAGAATTACTAAGTGAATTAAAAGAAATAATTACTAAAATAAAATTTCATTATGTATTTCAAGATGAAAATATAAGAGGAACAGCTGGAGCAATATATGCTGCTCGGGAATTTATAAAAGATGAATATTTTGGAGTTTTATTCGGAGATGATTTATATGATTCAGAAGTGCCAGTGTTAAAACAAGTTATTGATGAAGTAGAAAAATATAATTGTTCAGTTATTGGCGTAAGCGAAGTAGAAGAAGAACTTAAAAATTACTATTATCTTGTAAAATACAAAGAAGATAATATATTAGATTATTTTGCTAGAACTAAAGAAGAAAAAGAAAATGCTAGTAATCATAAAATGTTAGGTAGAATGGTACTTTATTCAAGTTTTATCGATAAAGTATTAGAAAGCAAAAAATATGATGATAACGAATATTTTATACCTGACGTTTTAGAATTATTAAATGAAGAAATAAGAACTGCAAAATGTAATGGAATTTATTATAATATAGGTAATTTATTAGGTTTTATTAAAGCAAATATAGCATATGGCTTAAAAAATGATACAATAAAAGAGGATTTATTAGATTTTATTAAAAATCAAATAGATAAATAAGAAAGGAATTTAATTATGAAAAAAGATTTAACATTATTAGTATTAGCTGCTGGAATGGGTAGCAGATTTGGTGGTTTAAAACAAATTGAACCAGTTGGACCAAATGGAGAATTTATTATTGATTATTCAATAAAAGATGCAATTATTGCAGGTTTTAACAAAGTAGTTTTTGTTATCAAAGAAGAAAACTATGATATTTTTAAAGAAACTATTGGAAAAAGAGTAGAAGATAAAATAAAAGTAGAATATGTTTTCCAAAAGATAGATGATATACCTGAAGGAATAAATATTCCAAACACAAGAGTTAAACCTTTGGGAACAGCTCATGCACTTTATGCAACTAGAAATGCAATTCATGAAAATTTTGCAACAATAAATGCAGATGATTTTTATGGTAGAGATGCTTATATAAAAGCTGCTGAATTTTTAAATAATTGTAAAGATAACGAATATGGAATAGTAGCATATAAAGTAGGTAATACTTTAACTGAAAATGGTTCTGTTAAAAGAGGAGTTGTATTTGAAAACAATGGTTTACTAAGCAGAATATGTGAAAGCAGTATTGTTGAAAAAAATGGTTTTGCAGATTGCACTCCACTTGATGGAAGTGAACAATTTACAACAAGTTTAGAACAACCAGTATCAATGAATTTATTCTGTTTAACACCAAAATTACTTAAATTTATTACTGAAGATATTAATAGATTCTTTAAAGAAAGTGATAATGATTTAAATACTTGTGAATATTTACTTCCTAATGCAGTATTTGATAGTTCTGTAAAAGAAAATGAACCAATTAAAGTTGTTACTACTGATAGTAAATATTTAGGAATGACTTATAGAGAAGATTTAGAGGTATTAAAAAACGGAATATTAAAAGAGATAGAAAAAGGAACATACGAAAATAATTTATGGGGGTAAAATAATTTATGGAACCTAAACTTAGAATTCAAGAACTTGTTAAAATATTAAATGAAGCCAACTATAATTATCATGTTTTGGATAATCCAACTATAACTGACCAAGAATATGATAAATATTTAAGAGAATTAGTTACATTAGAAGAAAAATATCCTGAATATGTTTTAGTAGATAGTCCAACTAAACGAGTTGGTGGTGAAGTTTTAGATAAATTTTCTAAAATTAATCATAAAATACCAATGCTTAGTTTAGGGAATGTTTTTAATGAAGACGAAGTAAGAGATTTTGATAATAAAATTAAGAAATTGGGTATTAATCCAGAATATGTTTGTGAATTAAAAATAGATGGTTTAAGTGTTTCGTTAATTTATGAAAAAGGTATTTTAAAAAGTGGTGCAACAAGAGGAGATGGCGTTGTTGGCGAAGATATTACTCATAATGTTAAAACTATTAAAGTAATACCATTAAAGTTAGCGCAAGAAATAGATATTGAAGTAAGAGGAGAAATTTATATGGAAAAAGATACTCTTACTAAAATAAATAAAGAACGACTAGAAGAAGGTCTTACACCATTACAAAATGTAAGAAATGCTGCATCAGGAAGTATTAGACAATTAGATTCCAAAGTTGCAGCCAAAAGAAATTTAAATAATTTTATTTATCATTTGCCTAATCCTCTTGATTATGGAATAACAAAGCATTCTGATGCTCTTAAGTTTATGAAAGATTTAGGATTTAAAGTTAATTCTGTAAATAGAATAGCTAAGTCTATTGATGAAGTAATTGATTTTATAAAAGAATACACTGAAAAAAGAGATACACTTCCATATGAAATAGATGGAGTAGTTATAAAAGTAAATGATATTAATGAACAACAAGAACTAGGATTTACTGCTAAATATCCTAAATGGGCAACAGCTTATAAATTCCCAGCAAATGACGTATTA
Source organism: Bacilli bacterium (assembly GCA_017441065.1). GTDB lineage: Bacteria > Bacillota_I > Bacilli_A > RF39 > UBA660 > SIG200. Next base: position 23,208 of record JAFSAI010000008.1, read on the forward strand.
ACAAAGTTAACTGATATTATTTTTACAGTAGGAAGAACTGGTCAAATTACTCCAAATGCAGTTTTAGAACCAGTGCTTATTATGGGATCTACAATAAGTAGAGCAACTCTTCATAATGAAGATTTTGTTAATAATTTAGGTTTAATGATTGGAGATATTGTTGAAGTTCATAAAGCTGGAGATGTTATACCTGAAGTTAAGGGAACTAAAAAAGAAAGAAGAACAGGTTTAGAAAAACCATTTGTTATGATAACTGAATGTCCAATATGTGGAACTAGTTTGATAAAAAAAGAAGGTCAAGTAGATTATTATTGTCCAAATAGTTTGTGTCCAGCTAGAGGTATTGAAGGTTTAATTCATTTTGCTAGTAGGGATGCAATGAATATCGATGGTTTAGGCGATGAAATAATAGAAGATTTCTATAACGAAGGATTTTTAAAAGAAATAACAGATTTTTATCATTTATATGAACATAAAGATGAAATATTAATGCTTGAAGGTTTTGGGCAAAAAAGTTTTGATAATATGGTTAATGCTATTGAAAATAGTAAGAAAAATAGTTTAGAAAAATTATTATTTGGTTTAGGAATAAACGGAGTTGGAAGTAAAACAGCAAAACTTTTAGCAGAACATTATGAAACAATAGATAATTTAATGAATGCTTCAGTTGAAGAATTACTTACAATTAAAGATATTGGTGATATTTTAGCAAAAAGTATTTATGAATATTTTAAAGAAAACAAAGATTTAATCGATAAATTAAAAATGTTAGATGTTAATATGAAATATTTAGGAATAAAGAAAAAAGTCAATGAAAATATTACTAATAAAAAGTTTGTAATGACTGGCACTATTTCATTTATGAGTAGAGATGAAATAAAAAAACTAATCGAAGAATATAGTGGTACTTTTACAGAAAGTGTTAGTAAAAAAACTGATGTAGTTATCGTAGGAAGTGATCCGGGTAGTAAATATGATAAAGCTAAAGAATTAGGGATTACTATTTGGAATGAAGAATTGTTTAAGAAAGTTGTTGAAAATTTAAATGATAAATGAAATTTTAAAAGAAATAAATTTAATTATTGATTTTGGGATAAGCAAAAGTGAGAAATTAACTAGAGAAGAAAGAATTTCTAGAATGCAAAAATTTAGAGAAGAATTATCTGTTGAAAAATATAGTGATTTATTTATAAAAATAGAAAATATATTACTAGATGATGAAGTGTTAGTAGAGGAAAAAGATTTATTAATTTCTGAATTTTTGAATATGCTTAGTTATTATACAACTTTACAAGAAAGTTATGAAAAATTTCCAAGTCTTTTAAAACAATTATTTCTATCTCATAGTTCATATAAAAGACTATGTATATTAATGGAAGTTATTAATGATTATGAATTTGCTGCTCGTAGTAATTTTGAAGAAATTTTGTTAGATTATTTTGAATTTTTAGAAAATCCTAATAATGAATTTTATATTCATTATTGTTATTCCAAGATTGATAATTTTAATAAAGTTATTTTAGGATATTTGGAAAAAAGAGATTTAGATAATAGAAAATTTGAAGATGCCATAAATAATCCTGAACTTATTCAAACTTTTAAAGTTAAAATTAGTGAATTATCTCAAATTAGAGGTTAACAAGATTAATCTCTTTTTTTGTGTTAAAAATAAAATAATTAATATATAATTAATACAGGTAATCTTGATAAAGAATCTGCGTTACGGTTATAATTCCAATAATAGTGCTTACAATGCGTGGAATGTGAATTCGAACGGTAAAGTCGACTGGAATAATTTGACTAATGCGAATTCGGTTCGCCCAGCCCACTATAACTTGAATGATAATATGGTTAAGACTATATTTTTGGGAAGATAGAGGACAAAGATTATCTAGGATATTTAATCCAAAATAAAAACGGAGATGGTATATTTTACGAAATAACCTATTACTCCGTTATTTTTTTGAATTTTTATAGATTATAAAATGTTTATTTAACAAATAAAAAACTTAGATTTCTCTAAGTTATTTTATTTTTTTAGCTTCTCTTGCACTAATTCTTACTTTTTGACCATCAATAGTTTTCTTTTGTAAATTTGGCTTTTGAACCATTTTTGTAGCATTTAAAGCATGGCTTCTTTTGTTTCCTGCTAAAGGTTTTTTATTTGTAATCTTTTTTGCCATTATAAAGCCTCCTTTTTCTCTTAAAAACTTTATCATAGATACTAATATTTGTCAAATATTTTTCATCTTTATGTTATAATGAATTTAGGGAGGATCATATGTTTACACCACTTAAAATAACAACTGATTATACACTTTTAAATAGTTTAATTAAAGTTAGTAATCTAATTAGTTTTTGTGTGAAACAAAATATTAAAAGTTGTGCAATATGTGATACTAATCTTTTTGGAAGTATAGAATTTTATAAAAAAGCAATTCAAAATAATATAAAACCAATAATCGGCTTAGAAATAAAATTAAATGATAAAACATTATATTTATATGCTGAAAATTATAATGGTTATAAAAATTTATTGAAAATTAATACTATTGTTAATGATAAAGAAATAAGTATGTTAGAGTTTGAAAGACTAAGCTCTAATATTTTAGTTATTGTTCCTTATAAAAATATAAATATATTTGATGATTTAAAATTTATAAAAAATTTATATATAGGTTATGAAAATAAAAATGAATTACAAAGTGCTTTAGTAAAAACTTCAAATGTTGTTTATGTAAATGATATAAAAGCATTTAATTTTGATGATTTAAAATATATGAAATATTTGGATAAAATTGCCGAAAGAGAAGAAAAAGATTATATTCATAATTATTTTGACTATAGAGATTTAACTAAATTTGATTTAGAAAAAATAAATGAAGTAGTAAAATTACTTAATTTAGAAATGCCTAATGGAACTAGATATATACCTAAATATAATAAAGAAATAGATTCATTTAGTTTTTTATATAATTTATGCGTTAAAGGGTTAAGCAAAAGACTAAATGGAAATGTTACTAAGGAATATGATGAAAGATTAAAATATGAATTATCAGTTATTAAAAAGATGGGATTCGTAGATTACTTTTTAATAGTTTATGATTATGTTTTGTATGCTAAAAAGAATAATATTTTAGTAGGCCCAGGAAGGGGTAGTGCTGCTGGTTCTTTAGTTAGTTATGTAATTGGCATAACTGATATTGATCCAATAAAGTATGATTTGTTATTTGAACGATTCTTAAATTATGAAAGAGTAACAATGCCAGATATAGATATAGATTTTGACAATACAAAAAGAGATGATGTTATCAATTACGTAAAAGAAAAGTATGGTAGAGATGCTGTATCTGGTGGTATGACTTTTGCAACTTTAAAAACAAGACTAGTATTAAGAGAAATTGGAAAAATTTTAAAAATAGATGAAAGAGTATTAAATAAATTTTTAAAGGTACTCAATAAAGATTTGAATTTAAGAAATAATTTAGAACAAAAAATAGTCAAAGATTATTTAAATAGTTATCATGAATTAAAAGAATTATACAGTATATGTTTGAAATTAGAAGGACTAAAGAAAAATATTAGTACACATGCGGCTGGAATCGTTATTGGTGATAGACCTTTGGATGAAATAATACCAATGTATAAACAAGATGAAGTTTATTTAACTGGTGTTGGTATGGAATATTTAGAAGATTTTGGACTTTTAAAAATGGATTTTCTTGCTTTAAAAAATTTAAGTATCATTAGTAATATTATAAATAAAATACCTAACTTTAATATTAATAGTATTCCATTAGATGATAAAGAAGTTTTTGAATTGTTTAGTAAAGCTGAAACAGATGGAATATTTCAATTTGAAACAAATTCTTTTAAGAGTATGTTAACAAAATATAAACCAAAGAATTTTTCTGAATTAGTAGCAAGTATTGCTTTAGTAAGACCTGGACCAAGTCAGGAATTAGAAACATATATTAAAAGAAAAAATGGTTTAGAAAAGATAACATATTATCATGAATCTTTAAAAGATATTTTAAGTGATACCTATGGAGTAATTGTTTATCAAGAACAGGTTATTAACATTTTAGTTAAAATGGCTAAATTTAGTTATGCAGAAGCTGATAATATAAGAAGAGCAATGTCTAAAAAGAAAGAAGATATCTTATTAAAAGAAAAAGATAATTTTATTAAAAAAAGTGTATTAAATGGATATGATGAAATTTTAGCTAAAAATATTTTTGAACATATTTTAAAATTTGCATCTTACGGTTTTAATAAAGCACATTCAGTTTCTTATGCCTTAGTTTCTTATCAAATGGCATATTTAAAAGTACATTATAAATCATTATTTATATTTGAATTATTAAATGGTGTAATTGGTAGTGAAGAAAAAGTTAAATCATATTTAGGAGAATTAAAAAAGGATAAACTAAAAATATATCCAGTAAGTATAAATTATTCAGATAATAATTTTGTATTAAAAAATAAAGTGGTATTTTTACCATTTAAATTAATAAAAAATATAAGAACTGAACTTATTAATAATTTAATTAATGAAAGAAATGAATTTGGTGTATTTAAAGATGTATTTGATTTCTTTAAAAGAACTAGTAAGAAAGTAACTAAAAATGAGTATATAATGCTTATCAATGCTGGTGTATTAAATGAGTTTAAAATAAATATTAAAACTTTAATTAATAATTTAGATAGCCTAATTAATTATGGTAATTTGTATAATGATTTAGGAGAATATGCATTAATTCCAGAATTAGAAGATACTTTGGAATATGATAAAGATACTTTAAGACAAAATGAAATAAATAGTTATGGATTCTTTATATCAAATCATCCAGCAAGTAAATACACTTCAAATGAAGTAATGAAATTAGAAAAAGTTAAAGATAATGTTTTCAAAAATGTAGTATGTTATGTTATGATAGATAATATAAAAAGGATAAAGACTAAAAAGAATGAAGATATGGCATTTATAAGTGCTAGTGATGAAACTGACAAGTGTGATTTTACAGTGTTTCCTAAGAACTTTTATTTGTTACAAAATATAAATAAAAATGATATGATAAAAGTATGGGGAAGTGTTACTAAAAGATTTGACAAATATAGTATTATTATTAATAATATTTTAGAGGAGTAAACAACATGGAAGAATTAAAAAGATTTTTAAATAGTATCAATTTTGAATGGTCTGAAGAATTACAAAATACAGAAATACTTAAAGTAGTATTAAATAGAGAAACTAGAGTTTATAATGTTTATTTAAAAAGTAAAAATGTGCTTTCTTATGAACTTGTAACAAATCTTTTTAATCATGCCAAAAAGGGGATTAATGGTAAAGAAAAATGCTATATTGAAATGATTTATGAAGATATTACTCCTGATGATATAGGAAGTTATATAAAGACAATTTTAAACTCTGTTGTTTTTGAACATCCATCACTTATGGGACTTGAGAATAGTTTTGTTAAAGAAGAAGATTACACAATTTATTTAGAAGTTGGCAGTGATGCAGAAGTTAAAGCATTAGATAATTATAAAAAAGAAATAGTTTCTAATTTAGAAAATTATGGTATAGGCAAATTTGAAGTAAATGTTTCTATAAATGAACAAATAAAAGTAGATATTCAAAAAGAAATTGAAGCATCTAAAGAAATAAAAGTAGAAAAAAAGGAAGAAAGTCCAGTTATATTTGGATTTCATAAAGATGGTGAAGTAACTCAAATAAAAAATATTATGGGTGAACAAAAAGGCATTATTATTGAAGGCTATATTTTTGGTATTGATAATAGTGAAAGAAAAGGACAAAAAGCTACTGCATATATAATTAATTTAAAAGTTAGTGATAAAACTGATAGTTTCTTAGTTAAATTTGTTAGATTCAAAGAAGAAGAATATAAACAAATATTAAAGGGGATTAAAGTTGGTAAGTGGTTCCGTATTGTTGGAAATGTTGAAATGGATAACTATTTAAGACAAATGGTTTTAAATGCTAGAAGTATTGAAGCAATTAAAAGTAAAGATATCGCAGTTGCTGATAATTCGGAAGAAAAAAGAGTTGAACTTCATACTCATACAATGATGAGTTCAATGGATGGGGTAATTGATGCAAAAAAATTAGTAAAACATGCAAAAAGTTTAGGACATAAAGCTGTAGCGGTTACTGACCACGATTGTCTTCAGTCATATCCTGATTTATATCATGCAGTATGTGATATGAATTATGGTATTGAAAACGAAGAAGATAAATTTAAAGTTATTTATGGTGCTGAAATGAGTATTGTAAATAATGATAACGATTTAATTTACAATTTAAAAGATTATGATTTATTAAATCAAGAGTTTGTAGTATTCGATACAGAAACTACAGGTTTTACTCCATATAGTGATCAAATAATTGAAATTGGTGCAGTTAAAATCAAGAATGGGGAAATAATTGATAGATTTGATGAACTTATTGATCCAGGAAGAAAATTGCCAGAAAAAATTGTTGAACTTACTAATATAACTGATGAAATGTTAGAAGGAAAAGATACTGAAGAAAATGTAACTAAACGATTTAAGGAATATATTGGAGATTTGCCAATGGTTGCTCATAATGCAAAATTTGATATTGGATTTATAAGTGCTGCTTATAATAAATATAATTTGGGTGAATTTACAAATACAGTTTTAGATACAATGAGTATGGCAAGAATGCTTTACCCAAATTGGAAAAATCATAAATTATCAACATTAGTTAAACAATTAGAAGTTCCATGGGATGAAGATGCTCACCATAGAGCTGATTACGATAGCGAAGGTACTGCAATAGGATTTTATAAAATGTGTAAAACTTTATATAATCGTAATATTGAAACAACTAAAAAATTATATGATTCAGTAGACTTAGAAGAGTTACTTAAATTTAGTAGACCTTTTCATATGTCTATTTTAGTAAAAAATAGAGTGGGACTTAAAAATTTATTTAAAATAATAAGTTTTGCAAATACTAAATATCTATTTAAAGGAGATCAACCAAAACTTCCTAGGGAAGAACTTAATTCTCATCGTGAAGGATTACTTTTTGGTTCCGGATGTGTAAATGGAGAAATTTTTGAAGCGGCATTTACTAAAGAAGATGAAGAGCTTGCAAAAATGATGCAATATTATGACTATATTGAAGTTCAACCTCCGGAAGTATATTCATATCTTGTAGATATGGAATCTAGTCCAATTAAGTCTTTAGCAGATATTTATACTCATATTAAGAAAATTGTTAGAGTTGCAGAAGAAGCTGGGGTAATGGTTTGTGCTACTAGTGATGCTCATCATTTAACTAGAGAAGATAAAATTTATCGTGATATAATTGCAGCTCAAAGATCAAATGGTAAACTTCATCCACTTAATAGAAGAGGTATAACTATTCCTGATATGCATTTTTATACTACTGATGAAATGCTTGATGCATTTTCTTTCTTAGGTGAAGAAAAAGCTAAAGAAATAGTTATTACTAATACAAATAAAGTTGCTGATGAATGTGAAATAGTAGAAGTAATTATTGAAACTGGTGGAGTTCCTTTTTCACCCAAAATTGAAAACTCTGCTCAAATAGTTGAAGATATGGTTTATGATAAAGCGAAAGAATGGTATGGTGATCCGCTTCCAGATAATATTAAAGAAAGAATTGAACAAGAATTAAAAGGAATTATTGGCGGGGGATTCGACGTTATTTATCTAATTGCTCAAAAACTAGTTAAAAAGAGTAACGATGATGGTTTCTTAGTTGGATCTCGTGGTTCAGTTGGTTCATCTTTTGTTGCTACTATGATGGGAATTACAGAAGTTAATCCACTTCCTTCACATTATCGTTGTCCAAAATGTAAACATAGTATTTTTAAAAATGATCAAGGTGAAGATTTAGCAATTGAATATGGTATTGGATTTGATTTACCGGATAAAGATTGTCCTAAGTGTGGAAGTAAAATGATTAAAGATGGTGAAGATATGCCGTTTGCAACATTCTTAGGATTTAATGCTGATAAAGTTCCTGATATTGACTTAAACTTTTCAGATTTAAACCAAGCTGCAGCTCATGAATATACAAAAGTATTATTTGGTGAAGATAATGTTTATCGTGCTGGTACTATTGGTACAGTAGCAGAAAAAACGGCTTTTGGTTTTGTTAAAGGATATTGTGAAGATAAAAATATTATAATGCGTGGAATTGAAGTTGAAAGACTTGCAGCAGGTTGTGTTGGAGTAAAAAGAACAACAGGACAACACCCTGGTGGAATTGTAGTTATTCCTGGTTATATGGATGTTTATGATTTTACACCATATCAATATCCTGCAGAAGATGTTGATGCAGCCTGGAGAACAACACATTTTGATTACCACGCAATTGATCAAGACGTTTTAAAATTAGATATTTTAGGTCATACTGACCCAACACAATTACGTATGTTACAGGATTTAACTGGAATTGATGTTAAAACAGTTCCTTTTGATGATAAAGCTACAATGGGATTATTCTTATCACCTGAACCTTTAGGAGTTACTAAAGAACAAATAATGAATGATACTGGTACTTTAGGTGTTCCAGAATTTGGTACAAACTTTACAATTGGTATGCTTAGAGATACTAAACCAACAACTTTTGGAGAACTTATTAAGATATCTGGTCTATCTCATGGTACAGATGTATGGCTTGGTAATGCTCAGGAATTAATAAAAAAAGGTGTAGTTCCTTTTAAAGAAGTTATTGGATGTCGTGATGACATAATGGTATTCTTAATTCAATGTGGTATGGAACCTTTAAAAGCATTTAAAATAATGGAATTCGTAAGAAAAGGGAAAGCAAGTAAAGATCCAGAAGGCTGGGCAAAACATAAAGAAACAATGGAAGCAGCAGGAATACCTGATTGGTATATTGGATCATGTGAAAAAATTAAATACATGTTCCCAAAAGCCCATGCTTCAGCTTATGTTATGAGTGCATTTAGAATTGCTTGGTTTAAAGTTCATCGTCCTGCTGAATATTATGCTTCATATTTCTCAACAAGATTTGATGATTTTGAAATTGAAACTATGATAAAAGGTTATGATGCAATTAAAGCAAGAATTAATGATATTATTGGTAAAGGTTTTGAAGCAACTAGTAAAGAAACAAGTTTACTTGAAACTCTTAAACTAGCACTTGAAGCTACAGCTAGAGGATTTAAATTTGGTAATATCGATATTGAAAAGAGTCTTGCTAAAAATTATGTTATAGCAGAAGATGGAAAAACATTAATATCTCCATTTAGAACACTTGATGGTCTAGGTGATTCAGTTGCTAATCAAATTGTTGATGAAAGAAATAAGAAACCTTATTATTGTATAGAGGATTTTCAAAATAGAGGTAAGGTTAATGCTTCAACAATGGACAAATTAAGAAATTTAGGTGTATTTAATGGTATGCCTGAATCAGCACAATTGAGTTTGTTTTAAAATAAACGTTTTATAAACGTTTATTTTTTTTGAATTTATTTATAATAATAAAAGGTGATTATATGAATTATCAAACTGCTATATCTTTTGGACTTGTTCATATTCCCGTCATTATGAATTCTGCTATAAGAAATAATGATATATCTTTTAATATGTTACATAAAAAATGTGGTGAAAAATTAGAATATATAAGATATTGTCCGCATTGTAAAACTAAAGTAAAAAGTGAAGAAATAGAAAAAGGATATGAATATACAGATGATAATTATATTACTTTTACAGATAGTGATTTTGATAAACTTAAAAGTGATAATGATAAAGTAATAGAAATAATTTCTTTTGTTGATATCAATGAAATAGATCCAGTTTATTATGATAAAAGTTATACTTTAACATCAAATAAGAGCACTAAAGCATTTAATTTATTTAAAGAAGCATTAAGGAAAAGTAAAAAAGTAGCAATAGCAAAAACTTATATGAGAAATAAAGCTTATTATGTTGTAATTAGATTTGGATATGAAAATATTATAATGGATACACTTTATTATGAAGAAGAAATAAAATTACAAAAAGAAAAAATAAAAAAAGAATTTAATGAAAAAGAGTTAAAGACTGCGATGGATTTGATTTCAGCAATGAGTGATGAATTTAAACCAGAAGAATATGTTGATGAATATCAAACTAGACTTAGAAAAGCTATTGATAAAAAGATAAATGGTAAAGAAATAAAACCATATAAGAAGAAAAAACAAAAAAGTATTAGTGATTTGATGACTGCACTAGAAGAATCGTTGAAGGAACAAAAAAATGGAAAAAAGTAGATTTTTGAAATTAAAGCCAATGTTGCTTCATGAAATATTTAAACCGTTTAATAGTAAAAATTATATTTTTGAAATTAAATTTGATGGTATAAGAGCATTAATTTATATTGATAAAGGTAATATAATAATTAAAAGTAGAAATAACATTATTTTAAATGATACTTATCCAGAATTATTAAGTATTAAAGATATAAGTGATGATACTTGTGTATTTGATGGAGAAATAGTTTTGTTTGATGATGGAAAGCCAAATTTTTCAAAATTACAAGAAAGAACAAGATTAAAAAATAAACATCGTATAGAAGAATTTAGCCAAAATAATCCAGTTACATTTGTGTGCTTTGATGTTTTATATAAAAATAAAGATTTAACTAATTTATCTTTGATAGAAAGAAAAGAAATATTAAATAAATTCAAAGATACAAATAATTTTATAAAGACTAAATATTTTGAAGAAGAGGGTAATGAATTATTTAAACTAATAAAAAAGGAAAAGTTAGAGGGAATAATAGCTAAAGAAAAGAGTAGTAAATATAATTATGGATTAAGAACTAAAGAATGGATTAAAATTAAAAATTTTAGAGAAGAAGAATTTTATATTGCTGGTTTTATAAAAATAAAAAGTGAAAATGTAGTAAGTGCATTACTTTGTGAAAAGAAGAACAATAAATATTATTTTGTTGGCAAAGTATTATTTAGTCATAATAATAAAGATTATGAAAAAGTTATAAATTCTAAACCGATTAAAAATACTATAGAAAACTGTGATGAAAAAGCAATATTTATTAAACCATGTTATAAATTAAAAATTAATTATATGGAGCGAACTAAAAATAATATGTTAAGGCAGCCATTTATTAAGCAAGATAATGAATAATTATCTTTTTTTAGTTTTTTTAAGGAATTTTGTTATAAAAAAAGGAAATTAAGGTATAAGTGACAAATATTAATAGTGAAAGGAGCTTATTAGAAATTAAAACTGTCTTCTATAGAAAGGAAAAATTATGAAGTATTATAATGAGATAAAAAATAAATTAATAGATAGCGAAATATATTGTAAGATTAAGGATTATTCAAAAGAAAGAAATAAAGTTATTACATATTTTGAAATAGGAAAATTATTGTATAAAGCCGGAAAAATTTATGGAGAAGATATAATTGGAAAATATTCTCAAAAATTAATGATTGAGGTAGGAAAAAATTATAATCCAAGAACATTGAGGAGAATAAGGCAATATTATTTAACTTTTAAAGATGAAAAATGGTCGCAAGTGGCGACCAAATTGTCTTGGAGTCATTATGCAGAATTATTGCCAATAAAAGACAAAAATAAAATGTTATACTATTTGACTGTAGCTATTAATTTGAATCTAAGTAGAAATGATTTGAGAAATAGAATAAAATCAAATGAATATGAGAGATTAGATGAAAATACTAGAAGTAAATTAATTACAAATAGCAAGTATGAAATAAAAGATTTAGTTAAAAATCCAATTATAATTAGATGTAATAGTAATTATGAAATAATATCAGAAAAAATATTGCAAAAACTGATATTAGAAAATATATCATCTTTTTTAGATGAGCTAGGAATTGGTTTTACATTTATAAGAAATGAATATAAAATTAAGTTGGGAGATAAATATAACTATATTGATTTGCTTTTATATAACATAAAATTTAAATGTTATGTAGTAGTAGAATTAAAAATTACTGAATTAAAGAAGGAACACATTGGACAAATACAAACTTATATGAATTATATAGATAAAAATTTGAAAACAATAGACGAAGGAAAAACTATAGGAATAATTATAGTTAAGAAGAATGATAAATATATTATGGAGTATTGTTCTGATGACAAAATTATTTCTAAAGAATATATGATAGTATAATGTAAATAGTTATTAAGAAAGATAATGAATAATTATCTTTTTTATTTGTTTTGTTAAATATTTAAATAAAGTATGATAAAATTATTTATGTGAGAAATAATAAAGAATTCAACTGTTAAGAATTACTTAATAGTTCAAACGTGCCAATGAAATGAATAAGGAGTGTAATTTATGGATATATTTGTTCCTGATATGTATCAAAAAAGTATTTATACAATTAACTATAAAAAATTAAAAAAGATTGGTATAAAGTGTTTATTGTTTGATTTAAATAATACTTTAGCTAGTTATGAAGTTGATTATCCAGATAATAAATTAAGAGAATTAATATTTGAACTAGAAAAGGATTTTAAAGTAATAATTGTGTCTAATAGTCCCAAAAATAGAGTTAGACCATTTAAAGAAAAGTTAAATATTGATTCATCTTTTTCATCAAAAAAACCATTTAAAAAGAAATATAAAAAGATAATGAATTTATATGGTTTTAAAGATACTGAGATTGCTATGATTGGTGATGAATTACTAACTGATGTATGGGGTGGTAATAGAATGAATTTTACTACAATTTTGGTTAATGGTATTAGTGATACAGAACCATTTCATACTAGAATAATTAGAAGTATTGAAAAACATATTATAAAAAAATTAAATAAAAAAGGGATTTTATTTAAAGGAGAATATTATGAGTAAGTGTATTGGTTGTGGAATAGCCTTACAAAATATAGATAAAGAAAAATTAGGGTATACAAAAAATTTAGATAATAAATATTGTGAAAGATGTTTTAAGACAATCCATTATAATGAAGAAAAAAAGGTTACTAATTTAGATAATTCTAAAATAATAGAAAAAATAAATAAATTAGGATATTTTACGATATTTATAACAGATTTAATTAGTATTAATAAAAAATTAATTAATGTATTTAAACAAATAAAAAATGACAAGATATTAGTTATTAACAAATGTGATATAATTCCCAATAATTTAAAATTAGAACATATTGAAGAAAATATAAAAAGTAGTTTTGATATAGATAATGAAGTATGTTTTATAAGTGCTAAAAACAATTTATATTTAAACGTAATTATTAATAAAATAGAAGAAAATAAAAATGTAATTTTATGTGGTGAAACTAGTAGTGGTAAATCTACTTTAATAAATACTTTAATAGGTAGTAATTTAACTACAAGTAAGTATAGTAATACTACATTAGATTTTATTAAGTTAAAATATATGGATTATGTTATATATGATACTCCAGGTATTATGATTAATGAGAATAAAGTAAACACAGATAAAATAATTATAAGCACTAAGCAATTAAGTGATAAATATGTTTTAAGTGTTGATAATCTTAAATTAAGAGTTAATGGAAATCTAACATTTGTAGTACCAAATACTATAAAAATAACTAGTAAGAAAGAAGATATTAAATTAGATAATGTTATAAAAATAGATAAACCAACTGATATTGAAATAGATGGTGGAGGATTTATTTTTGTGAAAAATTCTTGTATAATAAATTCTAACGAAAAATTAGGGGTAAGAAATTCGATAATAGGTAAGTAGGTAGTAGTAATGAGCGTTATAAAAGTAATGAGTGAGAATTTAGCTAATAAAATAGCAGCAGGTGAAGTTGTTGAAAAATGTGCTTCAGTTGTTAAAGAATTAGTTGAAAATAGTATCGATGCTAAAGCTAAAAATATAAAGATTAATTTACTTAAAGGTGGATTATCTGAAATAACAGTTATAGATGATGGCTTAGGTATGGATGAATCTGATGCTACTCTTGCTTTTCAAAGACATGCAACTAGTAAAATATATAAAGATGATGATTTGTTTTTTATAGATACTTTAGGATTCCGCGGCGAAGCTTTACCATCTATTGCATCAGTTTCAGAAGTAGTTTTAGAAACATGTCAAAAAGATGTAGGAACACTTATCCATATAAAAGGTGGAATATTAGTAGAAAAAAGTGCTAGTAGTGCTCGTACTGGTACTAGAATAACAATAACAAATTTGTTTTTTAATACGCCAGCAAGACTTAAGTATTTAAAAAGTGAGCAAACAGAACTTGCTAATACAGTATCATTTATTGAAAAATTATCTTTAGCGAAACCAAATATTTCATTTACTTTAACAAACAATGGTAGTACTGTTGTTAAAACTAGTGGAAGTGGTAATTTACTTAAAACTATTCATGAAATATATGGATTACAAGTATCTAGTAAAATGTTAGAAATTAAAGCTTTAAATGATGATTTTGAAATAAAAGGATTTGTATGTAAACCAGAAATTTTAAAATCAAATAGAAACCATTTAATTACTTTTATAAATGGGAGAGTAGTAAAAAATGGTGATGTTAATAGAGCAATAAATGATGCTTATTATACTTATAAACCCGAGGGAAAATTTCCAATAGTAGTAATTAACATTGAAACAGATCCAACACTAGTTGATGTAAATATTCATCCAACCAAACAAGATGTTAAATTAAGTAAAATAGATTCTTTATATAATTTAATTTATGAAACTATAAAAACACGATTATATGAAAGTTTGTTAATTCCTGATGCTATACCTAAAAAAGAAGTAGAAAGTATTAAGGATTCTTTTGTTCAAATTGAAGACGAAAAAACTATGGAAGTAAAACAAACAACATTTGATTTTGGTGAAGAAGATAAAGAAGAAGTCGTAAAAAATGAAGAGTTTAAAAGTTTAGTTTTATATCCTGTTGGACTTTGTCATGGTACTTATATAGTTTGTGAAAATGATGAAGGCATTTATTTACTTGATCAACATGCTGCTCAAGAAAGAGTTAACTACGAAAATTATTTAGAAAATTTAAAAAATGAAAAAGTAAATATAACTAATATGTTAATTCCTATTACTATAGAATTTTCTCAAAGTGAATATATTATCTTTAAAAATAATTCTGATAAATTTAGTGAAATGGGTTTTGAATGGGTAGAATTTGGTATTAATACAATTTCAGTTAAAGCTCATCCTACTTGGCTTAGAACGGGTTATGAAGAGGAATCTATTAGAAAGATAATTGATTTAATTATTAATTTACATGGTGAATTTGACGTTATTAAGTTTAGAGAAAATGTTGCAATTACTTTAGCATGTAAAATGGCAATAAAAGCTAATGAACATATTTCGATGATGGAAATTGAGGGATTATTAAAAAATTTAGTTAAATGTGATAATCCATATAATTGTCCTCATGGAAGACCAACTATTATAAAATTTAGTATATATGATTTAGAAAAAATGTTTAAAAGAGCAATGAGTTAATTTATTAAGAAGGCAAAAGCCTTCCTTTTTATTGAAAAAAATAAGAGTTTATAATAAAATAATTCTAGGTGGGATATTATGAAAAAAGTTTTAGAAGAGTTTAAAAAGTTTATTTCAAGAGGTAATGTGTTAGACCTAGCAGTAGGTGTTATTATAGGTAGTGCTTTTAGTGGAATAGTAACTTCACTTGTTAATAATATTTTTACTCCATTAATTGGTGTAGTATTTGGAGGAGTTAATTTTTCTCATTTATCATTAAAAGTAGGAGATGCTTATATAATGTATGGAGCATTCTTACAAACAGTATTTGATTTTCTAATTACTGCAGTATGTTTATTCATAGTGGTAAAATTAGTGAATAAACTTAATAATGACTTCCAAAAAATGTCTAAGAAAGATAAAAAGAATGAAGAAGTTAAAGTTGAAGCTCCAAAGAAAAGTGATGATGTTTTATTACTTGAAGAAATAAGAGATTTATTAAAAGAAAATAATAAAAAGAAAGGAAATAAATAATGTTAGAAAATATATTATATTTAGTTGGTGGTTTAGTAGTAGGAGTTGTAGCAGGATTCTTTTTAGCAAGATTCTTTATGCAAAGATATTTAACTAAAAATCCTCCAATCAATGAAAAAATGATTGAAACTATGATGACTAGTATGGGAAGAAAACCAAGTCAAAAACAAGTTAAACAAGTTATGAATCAAATGAATAGATTCAAATAATTTAGAAATAATAATATTGTAAAATATAAAAATATTTGATATATTAATTGCATAAATCGTTGAAGAAAGACTAGTAACTATAAAAGTTTTTGAAAGAGAGTTAGTGTAAGGTGTGAACTAATAAAATAATTATAGTGAATCTACTTTCGGAGAGTATTTAATAAATAACGGGTAGTTAACGTTATAAACTAATAAGTAATATATTGGATGGTACCGCAGAATTGCTCCTTGAGTAGTTTTGTGGTTTTTATTTTTATAGGAGTATGTCATGAATATATGGTTAAAAGAAATAGCTTTAGAAGATGGTAAAGAATATTATGATATTTTAATGGAATTATCAGGTTATAAAGATGCTTATGCAAAACCTTTACCAGATGATGATATGTCATTAGAAGATTTTGAATTTTTTAAACAAGCTAGAGTGAAAATGAAAGATGCAAATAGTATACCTGAATCTGTAATGCCAACAAGTACATATTGGATAATGAATGAAAGTGTACCGATTGGTTATGCAACTTTGAAACATAAGATTGATCCAAATAAACCAGGTGGACATTTTGGTTGTTGTTTAATTAAAAGTTTTCAAAACAAAGGTATAGGAAGTTTGGTGGCAGAGGAACTCTCCCGAATTGCATTTGAAGAACTAGGAATTGAAGAGGTTATTTATACTTCAAAAAATGAAAATGTTCAAAGTCAAAAATCAGTTGATAAAATAGGAGCAACTTTAATCGGAATACATGATGGTTATCACTTTTACTCGGTTAGTTTAAGAGAAAAATTTAATAAAGAAGGAAGGAATGTATAATTATGATAGATATTAAATTAATAAGAGAAAATAGAGAATTAGTTAAAGAAAATATTAAGAAAAAATTTCAAGATGAAAAATTACCTTTAGTTGATGAAGTTTATGAACTTGATATTAAATATAGAGAATGTAAAACTAAAGCAGATAATTTAAGAAGTGAAAAAAATAATTTAAGTAATCAAATAGGTGCATTAATGCGTGATGGTAAAAAAGATGAAGCTAATGTGATTAAAGAAAAAATAGCTAATATTTCTAAAGAAATACCTGAAGTAGAAAAAGAAGAACTTGAATTAGAAGAAAAAGTAAAAAAAATAATGATGGTTATTCCAAATATTATAGATGCAAGTGTTCCTATTGGAGAAGATGATTCTAAAAATGTTGAAGTTGAAAAGTATGGAGAACCAGTAGTACCTAGTTATGAAGTTCCATATCATGCTGACATTATTCAAGCTTTAAATGGACTTGATAAAGAATCTGCAGGACGTACTAGTGGAGAAGGATTTTATTTCTTAACAGGAGAAATAGCAAGACTTCATAGTGCAATGCTTAGTTATGCAAGAGATTTTATGATTAATAAAGGATTTACTTATTGTTTACCTCCATTTATGATTAGAAGCGATGTTGTTACTGGTGTAATGAGTTTCAAAGAAATGGAAGCAATGATGTATAAAATTGAAGGCGAAGATTTATATTTAATTGGTACTTCTGAACATTCAATGATGGGTAGATTTATTGGTCAAATGATAAAAGAAGAAGAATTACCACTTACATTAACAAGTTATTCTCCTTGTTTTAGAAAAGAAGGTGGATCACATGGTCTTGAAGAAAGAGGATTATATCGTGTTCACCAATTTGAAAAACAAGAAATGGTAGTACTTTGTAAAATGGAAGAAGGAATGGACTGGTATAATAAAATGTGGCAATATACTGTTGAATTCTTTAGAAGTTTAGATATACCTGTAAGAACTTTAGAATGCTGCTCTGGAGATTTGGCAGATTTAAAAGTTAAATCTTGTGATGTTGAAGCATGGAGTCCAAGACAACAAAAATATTTTGAAGTAGGTAGTTGTTCAATTTTAGGTGATGCTCAAACTAGACGACTAGGTATTCGTTACAAAGGTGAAGAAGGAACTAAATATTTATGTTCACTTAACAATACAGTTGTAGCAACTCCAAGAGGTTTAATTGCTATGATAGAAAATAATTATCAAGAAGATGGAAGTGTATTAATCCCTGAAGCTTTAAGACCATATATGGGTGGAGTAGAAAAAATAGTTATAAAAAAATAATAAAAATAGAGAGACTTGTTGGTAAGTCTCTTTTATGACATAATGAATATGTCAAGAAAACTTGAATAAAATAAAAAAGGAATACTTTAGTATTGACTGCTAAGTGCTTACCGATGTTAGTCGTGCACTATCCTAATAAGGATGGTGCTATTTTTATAATTTCAACTATAACAAATAGAAGAAAAAATATTATTCCTAAAAAGATTATAACAAACTTTTGTTTTTGGATACGATAAAATTAATCTGAATTTGTAATAAAATTTATGTCGATAAAACTTGGATTTTTAGAAGTTTTGACAACGTTTGTCGAACTTGTTGAAAATAGAAAATATTTATTTTATTATCTTTTCAGAAAGCGGGTTTTGGTTGAAATTATCTAAATAAAATTGTTTCTTTTAATTTATGTTTTATCTACCCTAACTTATCCCTTAATAATAAAAACAACTCCCGCTTTCAAATTATTATTAAGTGTGTTAAAATACAGCTTAGGGAAGTGGTTAGAATGCATTTACCAGATTTAAATATTGCAAAAGATAGAACTAGTAAAGAAAACAAATATATTGAATTAAATGAAAATTATAAAAAAGTATTTAATGGTCAAAAATATTTTTTAAGAACTTATGGTTGTCAAATGAACGTTCACGATAGTGAAGCAATAAGAAGTTATTTAGAAACTTTAGGATATGTTAATACAGAAGTTATTGAAGAAGCTAATTTAGTTGTACTTAATACATGTGCTATTAGAGAAAATGCTCGTGACAAAGTTGTTGGTTTTTTAGGAAAGTGTAAATATTTAAAGAAAAATAGAGATGACTTTAAAATAGTGCTAGCAGGATGTATGTGTGAACAACCAGATTTTATAGAAAGTGTTCAAAAAAATCATAAATATGTTGATCTTGTGATTGGAACTCATAATATACATGAACTTCCAAAATTATTATTAGAATTAAATCAAAAACAAACAATTGAAGTATATTCTAATAGTGATGAAGTAATTGAAGGTATGAATTTTAAACGTGATAGTAAAGTAACTGCTTGGGTAAATATTATGTATGGTTGTGATAAATTTTGTACTTATTGTATAGTTCCTTATACAAGAGGAAGGGAACGTAGTAGAAAATTAGATAGTATTTTAGAAGAAGTAAGACATTTAAAGATGAATGGTTATAAAGAAGTAACTTTATTAGGTCAAAATGTTAATGCCTATGGAAGAGATATTGGTGAATCATTTGCCAATTTACTTGAACAAGTAGCTCTTACAGGTATGGAAAGAATAAGATTTGTAACTAGTCATCCATGGAACTTTACTGATGAAATGATTGATATAATTGCTAAATATGATAATATCATGCCTTATATTCATTTACCACTTCAATCAGGAAGTAATGAAATTCTGAAGAAAATGAATAGAAGATATACTAAAGAAGAATATTTAGAATTATTTAATAAAATGAAAGAACGTATTCCGAATGTAGCGATTACTACAGATATAATTGTTGGATTTCCAAATGAAACAGAAGAAGATTTTTTAGATACTTTAGAAGTTGTAGAAAAATGTGAGTATGATGGTGCTTATACATTTATTTTTTCTCCAAGAGAAGGAACTCCTGCTGCGAAAATGAAAGACGAAGTTAGTATGGAAGAAAAAGAAGAAAGACTTCAAAGATTAAATGAGGTTGTTAATAAGTATTCTAATAAGAATAATCAAAAATTATTAAATAAAGTTGTTGATGTATTGATACTTGGTGAAAGTGAAAAAGATAATACTAAAGTTTACGGATATACAGATACAATGAAGTTAGTAAATGTTATAGGTGGAAAAGAATTAATAGGTAATATTGTAAAAGTAAAAATAACTGATGCTAAAAGTTTTAGTTTAGATGGAGAATATGTTGAAGAAAAGGTAGCTATTTAAGCTATCTTTTTGCATATTTGAATAAACTACAAGTATGTGTTAAAGTATAGATAGAGGTGAGTTTAAATGAATAAAAAAATAATAAAATTTTTATGGAGTTATTTAAAAGAATATAAAATTCAATATATTATTGGTGCTATATTTATAATTGTTTCTAGTTTACTTGGAGTAGTATCTGGTTATCTAAATGGTATAAGTGTTGAAAAAATAACTACATTAGAATTTAAACTTGCTATTCTTGCTTTAGTAATATATTTTATTTGCAATATTATAAAATCAATGTTAAGAAAGGTTAGTAACGTTATATTTCAAAAGATTAGTAATAATGGAATGGAAAAAATAACATATAATGTTTTTGAAAAAGTTGGATTATTACCCGCAAAAGCTTTTGAAGAAAAATCTAGTGGTGAACTAATTAACAGAGTTACAAGTGATTCAACGAATATTGTATCTAATCTAAATCAATTAGTTTGGATAGGTTCGGATATAATAGCAGTTTTAGTAATATCAGTGTATATTTTAGCTAATTCTTGGATTATTTTTGCAGAAATCCTAATTTATCTAGTTATTTTCTATTTTTATACAAAAAAATATATGCCAAAATTAAAAGAAAATCAAAAAAACATAAAAAAAGATATTGATGCAACTACAAGTAAAGTAAATGAGGCTATTCGTGGAGTTAGAGAAATAAGAGCTTTAGGTATAAGAGAAAAAATAAATAAAAGAGTAAAAGGAGATATAACTAAATTATTTAAGAAACGAAATGAAACAATTGAATTTACTGAAAGTTATTATGCTACAGTAAGAAATATGAATAGTATATTAGAAACTACTGTATTTATAAGTTGTATTGTTCTTCTTGTTTATAATCAAGTTAGTCTTACATTTGTTATAGCAATGACATGGTATATTTATAGATTTATGTATTTATTTGAATCATTTACTAATATTTCAACAAGTTTTCAAACATTAATTGTATCTGCAGAAAGAATATTAGAGTTACTTGATAATAGCTTATATAAAGATATTAATTTTGGTAAAGTTAATAAAAAAGTAGATGGTAATATTGAATTTAAAAATATTACTTTTAGATATAGTGAAGATGAACCAATTATTTTAAATGATTTTAATTTAGAAATTGAAAAAAATAAAGTAACTGCATTAGTTGGAAGAAGTGGTGGAGGGAAAACTACAATCTTTAATTTATTACTTAGATATTTTGATGCATCTGATGGAAACATCTTAATCGATGGAATAAAAATACAAGATTTTTCAGAAAAATCTCTTCAAAATAATATAGCAATTATAAGACAAGATCCATTTTTGTTTAATTTAAGTATTTTAGAAAATTTTAAAATTATTGATGATAAAGTTAGTTTGAAAAGCATAAGAGAATATTGTAAAAAAAGTGAAATTGACGATTACATTATGAGTTTACCAAAAGGGTATGATACTTTAATTGGTGAAGGTGGAATCAATTTGTCAGGTGGTCAAAAACAAAGACTAGCAATAGCAAGAGCATTAATGAAAGAAAGCAAAATATTATTACTTGATGAAGCAACTAGTGCGTTAGATAACGTTAATCAAGAAAAAATAAAAAAAGTAATTATGAAACTTTCGAAAGATCATACGATAGTTGTAGTAGCTCATAGATTATCTACTATAATTGATGCTGATAGAATATGTTTTATTGATAAAGGAAAAGTTAAAGTAAGTGGAACTCATGAAGAATTAATGAAAAATTCTAAAGATTATAAAGAATTATACTTAAATGATAGTTTGGAATAATTGTAAATTGACAAAATTAGACAATTTTGGTTACAGTTTGCGTCTTCTTTTATCTTATAGTATAATATTAGGGACATACGAGGTGTGTAAATGGAAAAAATAAAAAAAGTTTTAGAAGAAAATAGAGTATTATTAGTTTTAGCAATTATCTTAGTAATATGTTTAGTTGTTTTTGGGATAGTTGCAATAACATATTTTTATGGTTCTAGTGATAATGTTTATGGAAATAGATTAGATAAAACAAAAGAAGTCCCTTTAAACAAAAAACTTTTAAGTGATATTGAAAGTACACTTGAATCAAATGAATCAGTTAAGGAAACTAAGGCTACATTAAAAGGCAAGATTGTTTATGTAAATATTGAATTTGTAGATGCAACTAAAATGGATGATGCTAAAAAAGTAGCAGAAGAAGTAATTACTTTATTTAATGAAGATGAATTAGAAGTGTATGATATTCAATTTACAATAACTTCGTTATCAACTGCAGATTTCAAAGGATATACATTAATGGGGGCAAGAAATTCTAGTGGTAATGGTACGTTAGTATGGAACAATTACAATATAGAAGAAGAAAGTAGTGCTGAAGAGTAGTATGAAAAAGAAAAGATGGATTATATCACTGATAGCTATTATATTAGTTTTATTAGTAGGCGGTATAATAACATTTAATATATTAAATGATGAAAATAAATTAACAAGTGAAGAAAGAACATGGATAAATGATAACATTAATAATGTTCAAAATATTTATGTAGTAAAAGATGAAAATGCATTTAGTAAAGATGGTAGTGGAGTTTTCTATTCATTTTTAAATGATTTTAGTGAAGAATATGGAATTAATCTTAATATAATAACTTTTGATGGTTCTAGTGCACCATCAAGTAACAATTTAAATTATACAAAAGAATTAAAAGATAATTCTAAAGTTTTCTTTACAGATCATTATGTATTAGTAGGAAAAAATAATGAAGTATTTAATAGTAATAAAGATTTAGAAAATAAAACTATTGGAGTACTTAATAGTGAACTTGAATATATAAAAAGTTATTTAAAAGAAGTTAATATTAATTATAATGGTTATGATACAATTGATGATTTATTTAAATCAATTACAACAAATAGTAGTTATATAATTTTACCGAGAATAAAGTATATAGATAAAATATTATCTAATAACTTAGAAATTGTATATCATTTAAGTGATATAAATAATTATTATGTTTTAAATAGTACTGGAGATATGTTAGGAAGTATTTTAAATAAATATTATACTAAATGGAGTAAATATATTGATTCAAATCTAAAGAGTGAAGAATTTAATATTTTTACTAAATCTTTAGGAGTAAGTGAAACTGAAATTGATAAATTATTAAGTATAGATTATAGATATGGTTTTATAAATAATTCTCCATATGAAGTAATTATGAGTGGTAATTATGGTGGAATTATTGCTGAATATTTACAAGAATTTAGTGAATTTTCAGGAGTATATTTTGATATAACTAAATATAAGAATATTGATAAATTAGTAAATGCAATTAATAGAGATAAAGTGGATTTATATTTTGAATTTAATGATAGTATAGAATCAAATTATACAGAAACTACTCATGGTATTAATAGTAGTCTTTCAATTCTTACTACAAAAGATAGTGAAAAAATGATTAATTCAATATATGGATTACTTGGAGAAACAGTTTATGTTGAAAACAATAGTAATTTAATGAAATATTTAAAAAGTATTGGAAACATAAATATTGAAACTTATGATACTAGTAAAGAATTATTTAAATTAAATAAAGAAGATGTAATTATAGTAATGGATACTTATATTTATGAATATTATGGAGATACTAAATTAAGTAATTATGTTAGTAAATTTGATACATTTATAAATAATAAATATTCATTTAGAGTAAGTAAAGAATATAGTACATTATATAAATTATTAGATAAATATATTAGTTATTTAGATAATAGTACAATGATTAATCAAGGTATTAATAGTCATGTAGAAACAGTAAAAAGCGGAAGTGTTTTAAATAATATTGCTAAATATTTTATTGTTAGTATAGTTGCTATATTATTAATTTCTTTAATAGTATATAAAAATTCTAAGAGAATAAGAATAGCAAAAAGAATAAGAAATACAGATAAAATTAGATTTATTGATGAACTTACTTGTTTAAAAAATAGAGCATATTTAAGCGATTTTATTAAAACATGGAGTAATAATACTATTTATCCACAAACTATAATTGTAATGGATTTAAATAGATTACAAGAAATTAATGATAAGCATGGAGTTTTAGAAGGGGATAAACAAATTCAAGCTGCAGCTAATGCTTTAATTAAAACACAACTTGATAATAGTGATTTAATGCGTAGTGATGGTAATGAATTTGTAATTTACACAGTGGGATATAGTCAAAAACAAGTTATAAATTATATTCATAAATTAAATAAAGAATTAAAGAAATTACCATATAATTATGGTGCTGAATTTGGTTATAGTATTATTGAAAATAATTTAAAAACTGTTGAAGATGCTTTAAATGAAGCAGTTGAAGATATGAAAAATAAAAAAGCGAGTGTAAAATAGTGAAAAAAAGATTAAACAATGCTAAAGATACAATAAAAGATTTCTTTGAGAATTTTATCAAAGTATTAAGAAGAAGAGATATGGTACTTTTACCAGGTACTTTATCTTTCTTCTTTGTTTTAGCTATTATTCCAACTCTTGGTCTTATTAGTTATGCTGCTTCGATTTTAAATTTATCTACGGATATATTGTATGATTTTATGGCTAATTCATTTTCTATGGAAATTGCTGATTTAATACTTGGAGTAGATTTAACAAATACAGCTGGGATATCATTTTTTGTTACGGTTTTAATTGGTCTTTATATAGCAAGTAATAGTGCTGATGCAATAATTATGGCTAGTAATACAATTTATGGTATAGAACCTAATTCTTGGTTAAAAAGAAGAATTAAAGCAATTGGAATATCATTTTTAATAGTAGTATTATTAATATTCATGTTAATTGTACCTGTATTTGGTGATAATATTATTGCTTTAGTAAATGATGTTCATTTAAGTAAAATTATATCTACTAGAATTATAGCAGTCATCAACTTATTAAAAGGTCCAATTTCATGGTTAATTATGTTTGCTATTATTAGAATTATTTATGTAGTATCACCAGATAAGAAACCTAAAAATAGAGTAGTTAATTATGGTGCAATATTTACTACAGTTGGATGGATACTTGGAACTAAAATTTATTCTATGTATGTAACTAATTATGCTAATTATACTGCTTTATATGGTGGTTTAGCTAGTATTGTAGTACTTATGATTTGGATATATTTCTTATCATTTATATTTACTGCAGGTATAGCACTTAACAGTCAAAAAGATCAAAATAATTTGTTAAAAACTGGAACTATAAAACTAAAAAAATAGTCAAAAATAAAAATATGTACACAGGTATTACTTAGTACATATTTTTTATTCTTGATATTAATCTAGTATTCTTTACTAACGATATTGGGAAGTAATACTTAAAAAGAAACGATTTAACGTTTCTTTTTTTAGTGTTTATATTCAACTATATCTGTAATATTACAATCTAAATAGTCACAAATTCTTGCTAAGACAATTATGTCTATTCTAACTAAATCACCAGTCATAAGTCTTTTAATAACTTTAAAATCGGTATTTGTATCACGCATTAATTTATTAATACTTATATTTTTATTATTTAATAATTTTTCCAATTTAAATAAATAATATCCTGATTCGATATTAATTTTCTTATTCTCCATAGACATAAACCCTTCTATTTTTATTGTAATAATTAAAGTAGGGGTCGACTATTGGTTATATAACCAATATTTATTTAAAAATAAAAACTTTATACTAATTGTAGTAGTATAAAGGATGGTCTTATTATGTCTAAATATAAAAAACAAATAATATTATTTCTTTTAATTATAGAATTATGTTCGGTATATTTAACTTTTTCGTCTTTTAACAATAAAGATATAACAAAGATCAAAGAAGTTAGTAAGGTAGATAAAGAAATGTTTTCAATGTATGTAATTAATGAAACTACAGGTAAATATGAAGAAGTTACAGATAGTGAATATTGGCCAAGTGGTAATTATAAATTGAATACAACAAAATCAAGTTGTGTAGATACAAAAGGTAAAAGTGTATCAAGTGATGTATTAAATTATAAGGGTGATAAGTTAACTGTATCTAGTAACCAAACTTTATTCTGTTATTTATACTTTGATATAAAAGCAGATATCACTATTAATGTATCAACAGATGGTGTTACAGGAGTATTACCAACAACAGGAGGATATAAAAATACTTTGAGTTGTAATGATTCAACATATAGTTGGAATCCAATATATCAAAGAATAGAGTTTAGTGGTGTATTAAGTGATGAAGTTAAATGTAATTTGGATTATACAAAAGATACAGAAACACATACTACTTTAATTAGTGAAGTAGAAAGTAAAGCTCAAACAAACGAAAATGGATATAGATATTCTGGAAAACAACCGGATAACTGGGTATGGTTTAATGGCGAAAAATGGAGAATTATTGGAAGTATACCAACAACATTAGCATATGGTACAAAAACTAATTTAGTAAAAATAATAAGAAACGAATCAATTGGGGGACTTGCATTTAATAGTGTAAATTCAAATCCTGAATGGGGTAACAACACTCTTTATAAATTGCTTAATACAAAATATTATGGTAAAGTCGATGCCACTGGAGCAAGTCCGTGTTTAGGATATAGTACAGGTGGTTATGCATTATGTAATTATGAAGAAATAGGAATATCAAGTAGTGGTGACGATTATTATGGAAGAATGATAAAAGATGTATATTGGAATGTTGGAACAGTAAATAATACATCAACAAAAATATCGGTTTCGTATACATCTGAATCAGGAACAAAATCTTCGATAACAGGAAAAATAGGATTAATGAGTGCAAGTGATTACGGATATGCTACTAGTGGAATAACATATAGTAGTGTTGGATTGTCATCATTATCAAGTTATGAACAAAACAATTGGTTGTATGGGCAAGGAGATGAGTGGACATTAACTCCAATTAACTCATCTAGTGTTATGTATGCTTCGGACGATGGAAATGTTTACTATTTTACGTTAGATTCAGGAATTGTTGTTAGACCTGTTGTTTGTCTAGATTCTTCAGTATATATAATAAGTGGAAATGGGACTGAAGTAAATCCATACCAAATAGGGATGTAAGAATTTAATTTTATGGAGATAAAAATGAAAAACAAAAAAATCGTAGTAATTATTATAATAATATTGTCATTAATAACAATACTATCAATAACTAAAAATAACAAAAAATATATAATGCGAGATGGAATGATGTTAGCGCTAAGTTTAGATGGAAGTTCAATAACATCATTTCCAGAAAGAGGAGAATATGAAGTGTCTGTAGACTGTGGAGATACAGCTGTGGGAAAATGGCTAGCAGAAGAATGGAATTTAGCTATAGAAGATATAACCGAAAATATAAAATGTAATATAAATTTTTCAACTAATCCTTTTATCTTAAAAAACAAAGT
Organism: Bacilli bacterium; assembly: GCA_017441065.1. Taxonomy (GTDB): domain Bacteria; phylum Bacillota_I; class Bacilli_A; order RF39; family UBA660; genus SIG200. The sequence continues at coordinate 50,859 of JAFSAI010000008.1, forward strand.
AGAAAGTATAAATACAACAAATAATAATGGATATAGATATTCAGGCAAACAACCGAATAACTGGATATGGTTTAATAGAGAAAAGTGGAGAATTATTGGAAGTGTTCCTGTAACGTTGGCTAATGGTACACAAACCCATTTAGTTAAAATAATTAGAAGTGAATCAATTGGAGGATTAATTTTTGATAGTTCTGCCACAAATTTAAAATGGGGAAGTAATACATTATATACATTGTTAAATACAAAATATTATGGTAAAGTCGATGCTACTGGTACAAATCCTTGCTTAGGGTATCAAACGACTGGATATCCACTATGCAATTACGAAGAAATAGGAATATCAAGTAGTGGTGATGATTATTATGGAAGAATGATAAAAGATGTATATTGGAATGTCGGAGCAGTAAGTGATACATCAACAAAAATATCGGTTTTATATACATCTGAATCAGAAACAAAATCTTCGATAACAGGAAAAATAGGATTAATGAGTGCAAGTGATTACGGATATGCTACTAGCAGAATAACATATAGTAGTGTTGAATTGTCATCATTATCAAGTTATGAACAAAATAATTGGTTATATGGGCAAGGAAATGAGTGGACACTTACCCCGAGCGGCTCATATGCTGCGTTTAATTTACACTATGATGGTAAGATAGGCAATGCTCTCGTATTTTATGGGCTTGCAGTTCGTCCAGTTGTATATCTAAACTCTTCAGTATATATAGTAAGTGGAGATGGAACGGAAGGCAATCCGTATCAAATAGCAATGTAATAATCGTCAACGAAGACGTTAAAATAGGAAACTTAACCCTTTGGAAGATATGAAAATATCTTCCTCTTTTTATTTAAAATGGTAGTGTACAAATTTAATAGATTTGATATAATTAGGGAGAGTGATAGTATGAAAAAAATAAGTGTATTTTTAGTTTATTTAGTAAGTTTTATTTATATGGAATTCTTATATAAAATATTTATTTATAATAATATTTTTAGATTATCTATTATAAATATGATTTTATTTTTAATTTCGTTTAGTTTATTAATGTATGTTGTAACTAAATTATTTAAAAATTCTAAGATAAATAAAATAATTTTTATAGTGTTAATGAGTATTATAGGAATTTGGTTTAGTGCTCAATATGTTGTTAAAGGATATTTTGATTTCTATATATCGTTATCAACATTTCAAGTAGCAGATCAAGTTGGTGATTTCGCTGGTAAAGCAGTGATTGAGACGTTAAGAAGAATACCAGGAATAGTAATGCTTTTCTTACCATTAATACTTAGTTTAATATTTAATAAATATATTGATTTTAAACAAAATAAATATCAAAAAAGTTTATTAGTGTTTGTAATATTTTTACTTTCTTATGGTGTTTATTTATTAGGCTTAAATATAGATAAAAATAATTCTTATTCATCATATGCTTTATATTATAATGTAAATGATGTTTCACTAAATATGGAAAATTTTGGTGTTCTTAATACTTTTGTAATTGATACTAGTAGAGCATTATTTGGATTTGAAGATAAAATAATAATAGATAATAGTAGTTCAGGATTAAATGATACTGAAGGTAGTGAATCAGATGGTCCGATTGTTTATGAATATAATAACTTAGATATAGATTTTGAAAGTTTAATAGCAAATGAGAATAATAAGACTATTAAGAGTCTTCATGAATATTTTAATAATGATACTGGTACTTTAAAAAATGATTATACAGGTATGTTTGAAGGTAAAAATTTAATATTATTTATGGCTGAAAGCTATAATGAAATAGCAGTTAATAAAGATTTAACTCCAACATTATATAAACTTGTTAATAGTGGATTTGTATTCGAAAATTTTTATACCCCAACTATTTATAGTACTATTGGTGGCGAATTCCAAGAGATGACTGGATTATATGCTCAGTCAACTGGAATACTTTCTAAGTTTAGAAGTGGAAATATTTCTTTTCCTCAAGGTATAGGTAATAAATTTAAAGAAATTAATTATAGTACATTTGCATATCATAATAACTCTTATGCATTTCAAGATAGAAATAAATATTTAGCAAGTTTAGGATTTGATAATTTTAAGGCTTGTTATAATGGTTTAGAAAAATTAATTAATTGTAAAGAATGGCCACAAAGTGATGTGGCAATGATTAATGCTACAGTTGATGATTTTATTAATGAGGAAAACTTTATGGTATTCTATGCGTCAGTTTCAGGACATTCTTCATATAATTGGGGAAATGCTGCAGCTAGAAAACATAAAGAAGAATATATGGCAGCAGGACTTCCTTATTCAACAAAACCAGCTGCTTATATTGCAGCTCAAATGGAACTTGATCAAGCATTAAAGCTATTAATTGAAAAGCTAGATGCAGCCGGAAAATTAGAAGATACAGTTATAGCTTTAGTAGGTGATCATTATCCATATGAACTTACTATAGATGAGATTAATGAAGTTAGTACATATAAAAAAGATGCTGTTGTAACAGTTAATAAGAGTAATTTTATTTTATGGAATAGTGAAATGGATACGGTAAAAGTATCTAAAGTAGGAAGTCAATTAGATGTTATTCCAACTATTTATAATACTTTTGGAATAAATTATGATTCTAGATTATTTATTGGAAAAGATATACTTAGTACTGAAGGCGGTCTTGCGATGTTTGGAAATCGTTCATGGGTTACTGATAAAGGAACATATTTTGCTGCTAGTGGAAAATTTGTCCCAGTTGACGGAGCAGAATATGATGAAAATTATGTTAAGACTATAAATAAAATTGTTAATAATAAAATTACGATGAGTAAATTAATAATTGAAAATAATTATTATAAAAAAGTGTTAAATTAATGGAAATGATGAAAATCATTTCTTTTTTTATTTGAAAAGAAGGAAATAGATGAAAAAAGTTTAATATATATAGTGAAAGGATGAAAAATATGAATAAATTAGTAGATGGTAAAATAGAAAATTTAATATATGAAGTAAGAGGAAAATAAGTGATGTTAGATAGTGATTTAGCTAGATTATATGGTTGTAAAAATGGTACATAATCTATTAATCTAGCAGTTAAAAGACATCTTAATCGATTTCCAGGAAGATTTATGTTTCAGTTAACAGAAATAGAGCATAAAAACTTGAAGTTTCAAAATGAAACTTCAAGTTGCAATAATTATGGTGTTCGAAAATTGCCATACGCATTTACTGAACAAGGTGTAGCAATGTTAGCAACGGTTTTAAAAACAGAAAAGGCAGAAGAGGTAAGTGTTAAGATAATGGATGCGTTTATCTTGATGAGACAATACATTTCTGCTAGTTTAATTGAACAAAAACATATAAATGAATTGGTTATTGAAAATTCTAAAAGGATGTTTTAGAAAGTATAATGAATAACTTTAAAACAAAAAGCAATCATATCTTTTATGGAGGGCAAATATATGATGCATATTCACTTCTTTTGGATATATTAGAAAGCAGTAAAGAAAGTATAGTAATAATAGATAATTATGCAGATAAAAAATTATTAGATTTATTATCAAAAACAAATAAGAAAATAAAGATATATAGTAAGAATATGGACAAAGAATTAATAAGTAAATATAGTAGTCAATATAGCA
>JAFSAI010000039.1 GCA_017441065.1 Bacilli bacterium
GTTCTTTTACCATTTCTAGTTTGTAAGAAATAAAGTTTTCCTTCTTGGATTGTAAATTCCATATCTTGCATATCTTTATAATGTTCTTCTAAATTATTAGCAATGCGAAGAAATTCTTCATAACATTCTGGTAGGTCTTCTTCTAATTTAGAAATTGGTTGAGGAGTTCTTACTCCAGCAACTACATCTTCACCTTGAGCATTAATTAAATACTCTCCATAAATTCCTTTTTCTCCAGTAGCAGGGTTTCTAGTAAAGGCAACACCAGTTCCAGATGTATCACCCATATTACCAAATACCATTGCTTGAATATTTACAGCAGTTCCCCAATCACCAGGAATATCATTCATACGACGATAAACTATAGCTCTTGGATTATCCCATGAACGGAATACTGCTTTAACAGCACCAAGTAATTGATCTTTAACATCTTGTGGGAATTCTTCGCCATTCATATGTTCACTATAAACTTTTTTGAATCTTCTAACTAATTCTTGTAAATCTTCTGTAGTTAGTTCGTTATCAAATGTAACGCCTTTTTCTTCTTTTAATTCATCAATTATTTTTTCGAAGAAAGATTTATTAACTTCCATAACTACATCTGAATACATTTGAATAAATCTTCTATAAGAATCGTACGCAAAACGAGGGTTACCACTACTTTTTGCAAAACCTTCTACTGATATATCGTTAAGTCCTAAATTAAGGATTGTATCCATCATACCAGGCATACTAGCTCTTGCACCACTACGTACAGATACTAATAATGGAGTACTTTCATCTCCAAATTTTTTACCTTCAATTTCTTCAAGCTTACTTAAAGCTTCTAAAATTTCATCAACTATTTCTTCACGTACTACTTCACCATTAGCATAATAGTCAGTACACGCTTCAGTTGAAATTGTAAACCCTTGTGGTATTGGTAATCCTAAATTAGTCATTTCTGCTAAGTTAGCACCTTTACCTCCAAGAAGCTCACGCATATCTTTGTTTCCTTCACTAAACAAATAAACATATTTTTTTGCCATAAACAGCCTCCTAATCTATATTTTAACACACGAAAAAAGAGCTTTATGTAAAATTGCTCTTTTTTGACGTTTTATTGACGCTTTTTGTTAGGATGATACTTCAAATAAGCTGCTTTTAATCTTTCGTTACTAACGTGTGTATAAATTTCTGTAGTATTCATATTTTCATGACCAAGTAATTCTTGAACACTTCTTAAATCAGCTCCGTTATCCAAAAGATGAGTTGCAAAACTGTGACGCAAAACATGTGGAGATATTTTATGATTGATGCTTGATTTATCAATTATTTTATTAATGATGTATTCCATACTAGATCTACTTAATCTACCACCAATATTATTAATAAATAAGTAGTCAGAATTACCTTTTATTAAAAATTCACTTCTAACATCTAAATATTTATTTAATAATCTCTCTGCTACTTTACCATAATATGCTATACGTTCTTTGCTACCTTTACCAAAAATTCTAATAGTTAAAGATGCTCTATCAATATCTTTTAATTTTATATTACTAGCTTCACTTACTCTTATTCCTGTTGAATATAATATTTCAAACAAACATTTATTTCGAATATCTTCTTTAGTATCTTCTTTTATTGATTCTAAAACTTCTTCAATTTCAATTATATTTAAATAATTAGGTAATTTCTTTTCTACTTTAGGATTTCTTATTCTTTTATAAATATTTGTTTTGAGTAGTTTAATTTCTACCAAATAATTGTAAAAACTTCTTAAACTGCTTAAATGTCTGGAAATAGTTTTATTCGAATATTTTAATGAATCTAAATATTTTAAATAGCTCATTATTTCTTCTTTTGTAACTTTTAAATATTCTATTCTATGTTTTTTTAAAAAATCACCATAACTATCTAAATCCATTTTATAGTTTTTCAAAGTTTCTTTTGAATAATTCAACTCTTTAATTACATATTCTAAATATTTATTTATTGCTTCTTCTATCTTCATAAATAAATTATATAACAAAAAAAATTAAATGACTATGCCGCATCATTTAATTTTTCTAATTTTCTTAATCTTTCTTGTTTTCTTTTATTTTCTTCATCATATATCGCAAAATAAATCGCTCTACTTTTTGCATATGGTAATTCTTCAATAATGCTAAATATTTGATCTTTTGAATTATCTTTTAAAGCATTTTTAAATCTATCTAACATTCCTTGAATAAATCCTTTATCTTCAAAAGTAGATTCAATTATTTTTTTATACACTCCAAATAATTTGTTTTTATATTCTCTGTCAATGTCTTCATCATCATTTTGAAATTCTACTATATTCATAAATATATCTTTAGTAAGAACTCTTAAATTATGTTTAACATCACTTATAACTTTTAAAGTGCCATCTAAATAACTAAAATTAGCCATATTACTTCTTTCAACAGATGCCTTGATTTCACTTTCAGTAAATCTACAAGTAAATGAATCAATAGAAGCAATATCATTTGTAACAACACTATCACAAATATCTAATTTATTAATATCGATTAAATTATAGTCTCCTAATCGTTTTTCTAAAACTAAATAATATCCTATCTTTTCCATCATAAATTCCCCTTTTCAAAGGAGAATTATTATATCACAAACTACTATATTGTGTCAAATTAGAACACATTTACTATAAATATTAACCTAAATATGTTTTATTCAATTATAAACGGATCCATTATTGAACCATTGCCTGATTTTAATTTAACATCATTAGTTAAATAAAATACAGGTCGAGCATAACCATACCAAGTTAAAGTATACGCATATGCTTTATTGTTATTGAGAACAAACCAAGAATTAAAATAATTATTATTAATATTTGGTATTTCCAAGCCGAAATTTGTCATTGTTAAATCATAATCACCTGCAGAAATCGTGTAACCATTATTTGCTAGATTTAACCAACTAGAATATGAAATACCATTATTAGAAATATATTCTAATCCATCATCTCCATACGATAATATATAATCACTCACATACATTAATCCTATTTTTGCGTTTGCCACATCCCATTTTCCAACACTACAATCTGCAACTACACTAGCATTATAATAACAAGTTTTAGATGTTTTGGTATTTTTGTTCATTTCATGCAAATATACGGTTTCTCCATTTGTATATGTATAATGCGGCCCATATACTCCATTATTTACATAGTTTTCATATGTTAAAGTATTTGCCATTATATAATTCCAATCAGCAATTTTACTCGACCATTTTTCTGGAACATAAATTGAATTTGTTAAAAAATCTCTTCCATTTAATCCACTATACGTATCACTTTCATCCCAATTAATATTAATTTTGCTATACATTTGCCATTCATAATTAATATTTAAATATTCTTTTTTTATTAATTTTAAATGTTGGTTACCTTTACTATCTTCAAATATTCCAATTATTCTATACATGTATTTTTCTGTATTATTTATACATGCATTTTTATCATTTGTTCCAAAACATATATAATTATCAGTTATTTCTCCAACATATCTATAACCATCATCTTCTAATCCACTATTCCACACATCAGTTTCATTTATTAAACATTCTGCTGCGTTATTATAATCATCACACATGTATGGAGGAAAACTAAAATATATGTAGCAACTACTAGCCTCTTTTGTTCTTATTGAAACATTTTTGGTATCTATATTATAACTTAATGAATTTTCTATTTTATTTCCATTTGTATCAACACATCCCGATTTATCTTGATCATATATTCTAATTTCATCTGCGGGCCATGTATTACTATTATCTTCTTTATATGTTCCATCTTCTTGTTCAAGCATTATTGCAAACATACTATTATCTTTATTACTTTTTAGATTTACGCTTTCCAAATTTATTTTATCTTTTGGTTTTGAAATACCCAAAAATATTATTCCTATCATTAATATTATTACTACTAATATTATTTTTTTGTTAATAAACTTCATACTTACACCATCTTTTTTATTTTATAAGTAAAGCTTATTATACCCCCCCCGAAGTCTATTTTTTACAACTTTTTTGTTGAAAACAAAAAAAAGAATGATTTCTCATTCTTTTATATTTTATTAGTTACCCTTTATTTGATTCATTACTTCTTCAGCAAAGTTATCATTTCTTTTTTCCATACCTTCGCCAACTTCATAACGAATCATTTTTAATACTTCTCCACCGTTGTTAGCTACGAATTGTGCTACTGATAAATCACCATCTTTAACAAATGGTTGTTCAACTAAACAAACTTCTTTGTAGTATTTTTTAATTCTTCCTTCAACCATTTTTTCTGCTATTTCAGCTGGTTTACCTTCATTCATAGCAAGTTCCTTTTGAATTTTTCTTTCATTTTCTAATACATCAGCTGGAACTTCATCAACATTTAAATAAAGTGGTTTCATAGCTGCAGATTGCATTGCAACATCTTTAGCTACTTCTTCATTTGCTCCTTTAACAACTGTTAATGCAGCAATTTTTCCACCCATATGTAAGTATTTACCAAATACTTCATCATCATTTTTTTCTACTATTTCAAATCTTCTTAAAGATAATTTTTCACCAATCTTGGCTACCATAGAAATAATATAATCTACTATTTTTCCATTTTCAGTAACAACTTCATTAGCTTCTTCAATAGTTTTTGCATCACTATTTAATAAAGATGTTCCAATAACTTCAATCATGTTAACGAATTCTTCATTCTTACTAACAAAGTCAGTTTCTGAATTAACTTCTAAAATAACTGCTTTATTACCTTCAGTAAAGATATTAGCTAAACCTTCTGCAGCGATACGAGATTCTTTTTTAGCACTTTTAGCAATTCCTTTTTCTCTTAAATAATTCATTGCTTCATCCATGTTACCATTACATTCAGCTAATGCTTTTTTACAATCCATCATACCAGCACCAGATGTTTCTCTTAATTCTTTAACCATACTTGCTGTAACTTCCATTAAACTCACTCCTTTTTATTTAATTATTTTAAATTTGATAATAATTCATCTTTTTTCATTGTACTATAACCTTTGATTCCTTTTTCTTTAGCTATAGCTTTTAATTCTGCTAAAGTTTTAGAACTTAAATCTTCAACTTCTTTAACTTCTTCTTTAACAGTTTCTTCTTTTACTTCTTTATTTTCTTTTTTGAATTCTTTTTTAAAATCTTTTCTAAAATTCTTTTTGAATTCTCTTGGTTGTTTAACTTCTTCAGTGTCATCTTTTCTAGCTTTGTTGAATTCTTCAGTTTTGATTAATTCTTCCATTCTAGTTTCTTCTTTAGAAGCACCTTTTTTATCTTCTTCACTAATGTAATCAACTAATTCAAGTCCATTAGCTTCACAAACTGCATTATTAAGTACTCCTAACATAACTTTGATAGAACGTACAGCATCGTCATTACCAGGAATAACGAAATCTACATCATCTGGATCTCCGTTAGTGTCAACAATACCAAATACAGGTATATTTAATTTTCTAGCTTCTTTAACTGCATTGTATTCTTTCTTAGGATCTACAACAATTAAAGCTTGTGGTAATTTATCCATTTCTCTAATACCACATAAGATTTTGTTTAATTTTTCATATTCTTTTTTAAGTCCAATAACTTCTTTTTTAGGTAATACTTCAAACTTACCATCACGTTCCATATTTTCAATTTCTTCAAGTCTTTTAACTCTTCTTCTGATTGTACGGAAATTAGTAAGTGTTCCACCTAACCATCTTTCAGTAACATAGAAAGATTTACTTCTAGTTGCTTCTTCTACACAAACTTCTTGAGCTTGTTTTTTAGTACCTACAAATAAGAATTTTCCTCCATTTGCAGCGATTGTTTTAATTTCATTATATGAAACTTCTAACAATTCTTGTGTTTTTTGCAAGTCAATAATATATATATCTTCTCTTGCTGTAAAGATATATTCTTTCATTTTAGGATTCCATCTTTTTGTTTGATGTCCAAAATGAACTCCAGCTTCTAATAAATAACTCATAGAAACTACGGCCATAAAATAATCCCTTCCTTTCGTTTTCTCTTCTTAGTTTTTTTAACATTCAAATACCACTTAATACTAAGCACTAGGCTTGAACTAAAAACTAATGTTTATTTGCTTTTAAAGCCAAAATTATTTTATCAAAAAAACACTTATAATACAAGTGTTTTTCTAATTATCTTACTGCTACTTTTGGTACTCTTACTAATCTTTCTTGAACTTTTCTTGATAATGATGCTTCATAAATTGATTCTATTGTACTAATAACACTTTCTCCTTGATTAGGATTCACTTTAACAATATCCATTAAAACTTTAGCTTCATCAAAGCATTCACTATCAATAATACTTATGTAATCTCTAGAAGTATATGCTTCTATTTCACGTTTATCTAAGCCAATATCAAAAGAATCATCTTTAAATATCATTAATTTTTCTTCTTCGCTAGGTACTTCCGCATAATCTACATATCTAAGTGAAAATGGCTTTTTATTAGTTTTATTTTTTAATTCACTATTTAAAAGTCTAACAAAATAATCATCAAGATTATCTGTACCATTTAAAACAATTAAATCTAAAAATGATAAATCGTTAAATACAGTTATTCTATTTAAATCTGTATTTTTTAATAATGTAATTACTAAATTATCATAAACTTCTGGATCAATATCTTGTGGATTTGATAAAATCATATGACAAATTGCTGGGGCAAAAAAACTCTTTTTACGAGAATTTTTATCCGTTACAATTTCTAAAGCTCCATCAATTATAAATTTTCTCCCTTTTATTCTTTCCCATAACTCTAACGCTAAAGTTGAATCAGTATTAGCAAGTTTTTGCATATCGTAGTCAATTTTACTTATAATTCTTTTCATAAAAAAATTCCCCCTTTTTGACACACAGTTAGAGATTATACAATATTTTATGAAAAAAGTAAAGGATTATTCTCCTTTACTCTCAAATTCACTTTTACACAACTTACCAGTTATAATACTTTCAATTAAAATAGCAATTGCAGAAATTATTAAAATATAATTAATATAATTCATACCTAAAGTTAAACAAACAATTAATAAAACTAAATATCCTAAACAACGTGATATGCAAAACATTATATCCCTTGCTAAATAATATTCTGCTTTAAATTCTTCTTTTACTTCTTTAGAATTACTTAAATTATGATTTACATTATTACTAATTAAATTAATAATACCTATAAATGAATTTCTTACTAAGAAATATACTATTAATATATAAATAGATGGTTTTAACGAAAATAATATTAAAGTAATAAAAGATAATATACCTGATATATAAGTAGCTATTCTAAATTTTTCTTTTTTCATCTTCGCAGTATAAAATATACAAGTAATTAAAAATATAACTGAACATATACTATCAACAAAACCTAAATTCAAATTAGTCTTAAATATATTTATTTTTGTTAATGTAATAATCGTAGCCATTACACCTGAAGAATATGTAAAACCTGCTAAAAAAGGAATTATTAAAGAATTTCTGATATTTTTGTTTTCCTTAATTAAATTCACAAATTTCTTTATTTCCATCTTTCTACCCTCATAATATACATCATCATTAACATAGAAAGATACTATAAACATTATTATAAATAATAAGAAGAATATTTTTCCTAAATCAGTATAGCTCATATATGTAAGTGCAACACCTAGAATAAGAGGCACTACTATTGCTGATATTTTATTAATAGTACTTACCATACCACTAAATTTTTGTCTTTCTGAATTACTAATTTTTTCTGTTTCTAAAATATTTTTAGGAAAATGGAAGAATCCATCAGCAATACCTTTAGTAAACCCCACTAAATATATATAATTAATAATATTATCTTTTAATAACATTATCATTGCAATATAAATAGCTTGAAGTGATATACCAATTCTAAAATATGGAACTTTAATATTTTTCTTCATAGCATTTCTTACTAAAAAGAAACCTATACCACAAAATAAATATAATGTAAGATAATATTTAGCTAAAGGTATTACTTCATAATTTGCTACTTTAAAAAAGTAAAAAACAAAAAAAGTATCAAAATAAACATTTATAATATTTTTTAATATGTTTACTATAAACATAACTCTTTTTTCACTCATAACAATAACCTCTATTCATCTATTTTACTAAATAAGCAGCCACAATAATCTTGTCTATATAGTTCATATTTTTTAGATAGTTCAATACTTTTCTTATAGCCATCTTTTTTCTTAAAGTCACTATATAACCACAATACATTATATTCTTTGCTTAGTTTTTCACCAAGCATATTTAAAATACTGGCATTCTTATACGGACTTACAGTAAGAGTGGTTCCAAAGTATTCAAAACCATTAATTTTTGCTAATTCTACAGTTTTTTTAAGTCTTAATTCATAACAAAGATGACATCTACTTCCACCCTCAGGATTATCTTCATATCCTTTAACATACTCTCTATAAATATTATTTTCATATTCTGTATCCATTAAAGAAAGTGATGGAATATTTAGTTCATTTATTAATTTAATTTGCTCAGTTTTTCTTTTTTCATATTCTTCATGAGGTTCAATATTAGGATTATAATAAAGTATAGTAATATCAAAATAATCTTTTAAATAAGTTATTACATAACTAGAACAAGGACCACAACAACTATGTAACAATAACTTTGGTTTGTGATCTAACTTATTAATTATTTCTTCTAATACTTTATCATAATTAATTTTCTCCATTATTATTTACTTCCTCTTCTACTACCGGGTTGCTTTCACAATTATTAAAGTGATTATTTTCACTATTACTATCTAAATATAAACAACCTTTAACTAAACCATTTTTATTTACTATAACTTCATATATATCTAAATAATTATTAAACTTTTCGATATTAATTGTATTTATGTATACAATATTACCATCATTCATTCTAAACAAAAATCTCTTATCATCAATAATCTTATCATTTACCATACTTGGACTATATTCAATTTCACTAATTAAAGAAATATTATCTTTCTTTATCAAATTCAGTTTATCTATAAATTCTTTATAAACATCATCTGGAACGTAATTTATTAAAGTAGGAACACCTAAATAATCTTTATTATATGATATTTCTTTTCCACTAGATAATATTATTTTCTTATTATTCCAATTATAAAATAATACTTTATCTTCAACTAATTCAATATATAAAGTTCCAAAATAATTTTTCCTTATTTTAGCATCACTAATCAAATCTAATTCTAGCAGTTTATTTTTAATATCTTTTTTACTTACTTTAATAATAGATTCATTATCAATATCTAAATAATTAATAATATAATTATCTTTTAAATAATTATTACCATTTACTTCAACTTTTTTAATTGGCATACTCCATAAGTAATATAGGCATGTAGCAATTAAATAAACAAATAAAAATATTACTAATAAACCTTTAAATCTTATTTTTTTCTTTTTACTCTTTTTTTCTCCCATATAACTAATCCCACTCTATAATAATTTGCTCTAATACTAAATCTATATCATATTCTTCTTTTACTTTTTCTTTAATTATTTTAATTAATTTTTTTATATCATCACTACTTGCATTACCTTTATTAATTATAAAATTAGCATGTTTAGTAGATACTTCAGCATCACCAACAGAATAACCTTTTAAACCAACTGATTCAATTAATCTCCCAGCAGCATCCCCTTCAGGATTTCTAAAAACACTACCAGCATTTCTATATTCTAACGGTTGAGTTTCCAATCTTTTAATTCTATTTTCCTTAATTCTATCTTTTAATACATCTATATTATTTGTTTTATCTAATTTAAATGTTGCTCTTACTAAGATATCATTATTTTCCTTAAAAGATGTATATCGATAACTTACATTTATATCATTTTTATTAAGAAGTAAATATTTACCATCTCTAATTACTTCAACACTTACTAAATTATCATATATTTCATGATTTTTAACTCCAGCATTTCCATATAAGGCACCACCTAAAGTACCTGGAATTAAAGCTAAATATTCAAGTCCTTCTAAACCATTATTAATACATTCCATAATGAATGCACTTAAATTAATACCACATTCAGCAGTAACTATTTCATTATTTATAAACACTTTATCTAATAATTCAAGACTAATAATAATCCCGTTAAAATGAGTATCTGGAAGTATTACATTTGAACCTTTTCCTAAAATATAATATTTAATATTATTTACATTTATGTAATTTAATAATTCTTTTAAATTATCAGCACTATTAGGTTTAACTAAGAAACTACAAGATGTCTCTATACCATAACTATTATAATTTAATAAAGATGCATTTTCTAATACTTCGCCATAATTATTTAACATCATTAACTAGCTCCTTTATTTCGTTATATATTTTATCACTACTAGAGAAATTCTTAGTGTTTTTTAAATTATTTAGTATTTCTTTATATTCCTTATTATCTTTACTTAATAATTCTTTTACTTTGATATACAACATTTTACCATCTAAATCTTTTTCTTCAATCATTATAGCTCGTTTACTATCACTTAGATCTTTAGCATTATAATATTGATGATTATTAGCAACATTTGGACTAGGGACTAATATTGATGGTGTTTTAGCTACAATTAATTCTGAAATTGTACCAGCACCTGCTCTCCCTATAACTAAATCACATGATTTAAATAGCGCTGCTAAATTATCTAAATACGGAAGAACTTTTACATTACTTGAAAATTTATTTGCTTTAGTAAATGTTTCATAGTTACGTTCTCCAGTAATAAATAATATTTCATAATCTTCATTTTTACTTTTCTTTAAAAATTCAACTAATTTATCATTAAGAGCACTACTTCCTAAAGAACCAGATGTAACTAAAACTAATTTTTTATCTTTACTAAAACCTAAAGTTTCTTTCTTAATTGGTTTTAAATTACTTACATTATCTCCACTTGGATTACCCGTATAAACTACATTTACTCCTGAATCAAAATATTTATTACTTTCTTCAAAGGAAGTAAAGACTTTATTTACCCCTTTACTTAAAAATTTATTAGTTTTACCAGGAATACTATTTTGTTCATGGACAACAGTTTTTACATTCATTTTACGTGCAGCCATTATAACTGGCATTGTAACATAGCCTCCAACACCAACAACTATATCTGGTTTAAATTCTTTAATAATATCAATACATTTATAATAAGCCTTAATTAGATATCCAACATTTTTAATATCTTGAACAATATTCTTACTAAAACCATATATCTTTAAACTTTGAAATGGAATATTATGTTCTGGAACTATTTTATTTTCCATTCTATTGTGAGTTCCAATATATAACACTTCAAAGTTTTTATCTTCTTTTTGAAATCTCTTTACTATTGCTAAAGCTGGATAAATATGTCCACCAGTACCACCAGCAGAAATAATCATTTTCATCACAATCACCTAAATAAATTATACACTAAAATAAAAGAAAATAGTAGTAAGTAATTATTTACAAATATTTATATCATTTGTTATAATACAACCTGTTTTTAAAGAAGGGATTATTATGGCACTTTTACCACTTCGATTTCAAGATGGAACACACATCAGAATAAGAAATGAAAGATTTTTACAAACACGTGAAGAATTAGAAGAATTTCTAGATGGAGAACGTCATTTACATACCAAAGCATTTGCTAAAGATGTTATGTTTTCACATGAATTAAAAGCCAACAATCAAATTGAAGGTTATAATGACGATGTTAAATTAGTAAGAGAAATTATTCAAAAAAGATATCAAGATAGTGAACAAGCAAAAAGAATACTTAATTTATATCATGGCTATAATTATATTTTAAGAGAAAAAGATATAAATCCTGAAACTTTAAAGAAATTATACTCTATTCTATCTAAAGATTTACTTGACCCAAGAGATAAAGCAAGAATGGGCGAATATTATCGTAATGATAAAGTATTTATCTTAATTGGTGGTAGTTTAAGTACTGAACCAGATGAAGGAATAGAATCAGCATATATTGAAGAATTTATGAATGCTTATTTTGAATTTTTAAACAATTTAGATTATAAAGGTAATATCACTGATGAATACATTAAGAGTCAAATACTCCACTTCTATTTTGTTTATATACACCCATATTTCGATGTTAATGGTAGAACTTCCAGAACTATGGCAATGTGGTATTTATTACAAAAGAAAGCCTACCCATATATAATATTTAATCGAGGTATTACTTTTAAAGGGCAATTATATGATAAAGCTATTATTGATGTAAAAAAATATTATGATATATCATATTTTTTAGATTTTATGTTAAAAACAGTTCAAACAGAATTAGAAAAAGAATACATTATGCAACATATTCAAAATTCTATTCCTACTAAATTAGCTAGTCAAGATTGGCAAACTTTATTATATTTATTATCAATGAATGGTATATTAACAGTAAGCGATTTCGTAAGTACCTATAATAGATTCCATGACAAAAAAAGAGCAAGATTAATTTATGAAACTATGATTGATCCATTAAAACAAAAGGGTATATTAGAAGTTGCCAGAACAACTTCCTCACATATGTTTGATGGATATCCTAATGAAGTGTTAGAATTTAACCCTAATGTAATGGACTATGACAAAAGTAAAATAAGAAGATTAGTTAAATATAAAGACTAATCTTTTTTATCGTCCACAATATAATAAATATCTTTAAATTTCTTTTTATCAAATAATCCATAAGAAAATATTTCTATTCCCTTTAATTTTCTTATCAAATCATCATTTAACAAACTATTTAATATTCCTACAAAATCTAATTTCTTAGTAAATTCACTAGTATTTAATATATAATTTAACACTCCTATTTTGTAACATCTATTTTCTTTATTAATTTTTTCTATTACTCTATTAGAAAAACTCATTATATAAATATTCTTATCACAATATTTATTAATTATATTTAAAAAATTATTATAATTATTGATATCTTTAATTTCTATCAAAAATATTTTATTACTATCTATTTTTAAAATATCATCTAATCTTGGTACATATTTAGGAAGTTCATTATACCTAGTTTTACTAATTAATTTATTATTATACAAAGCATTATGATAAATTATTAGTTCATTATCTATTGTTTCTCTTACATCAAATTCTACGCCCAAATAATTATCACTAACTAAAGCCTTTTTAATCGCTTCATAACTATTTTCTTTAGTATTTTTGTCAAATATACCACGATGGCTTATTAACTTTTCCAAAAAATCACCTAGTAAATTTTACTAGATGATTCTATTTTTATTCATTCTTACTAAACTCGCAGTTTCATTCAATAATGTATTATTGCCAACTAATTCCCCATTGATACTCATATGTAAACAAGAATCACCTTCAAAAGGTAAACTATCTACATCTATATTATCATAATGATATTTTAGTCTTAAAAAAGTTCTTAATAATTTTTCTGTTAAATTATGTTGGATTCTATCTTGATCTTCTAATCTATAATGCAGTGTTTCTGGAGTTATCCTTCCAGCTTGTTCTAAATAATTAAGTCCTATTTTTTTAGCATTCCATCTACTAATCAATATACTTGGTACTACTATTTTAGTAAATCCTAAACTTTGAAAATATGAAATAGCCATATTAAGAGATACTAAAAAACTAGGACTAATATCACTTAAATTACCACTACCATATAATTCATAATTATCTTTTTCTTTATTAAAACCTTCGCCAACTTTATATAAGGCTCTATTAACTCTTTTAGTATATCCTACCATAGGTTCTTCTTTATTTTGAATAGCATAAATATATACTGTATCATTATCTATGCCAAATTTAATTTTAGGAAAAGTATAAATTTCATCATTTGGATTTGTAGATTTAATAGTCATTTGATAAGGTGTTTCGTTATATATTTTATCTTTTTCAATATCTATACTTATATTCCCATTTAATATAGGTGAAAATTCGAATTCATGAGAAATTTCACCTATATTGCTTTCTAAGAAAGCAATTCTTTTTCTCAAAAATTCAATTGGATTTTGAAAATCATCATAAGTAGCATTACTCCATAGTAATGTCATTATTACTTTTTCTTTACATGTTTTATTTCTTTCAAAATCTATTCTATTTATTATTTCTTCATCAAAATTATTATCATCATAAAATGCTAAACTAAGTTCAACATACTTCTGTAATAATTCATCAAATAATGCCTTATTTTTTATATAAAGTGTTGGCACTAATGTATTATCATATTGAATTAACGAAGTAATTCTTGTGTCTGTTTCTTCAATATATGTTTCAAAGAATATATTATAATAAACAAAACAATCAACTCTTCCATTGGAAGCTTCTTCAACTATATGATTATAAAATATATCAAGTATATTCATTAGATACCACCTATAATAATTATAACATTTATATAAAAAGGAAGAAAGATGTGTGTGCATCTTTCTATATTTATTTTAACGTCTTCATTGACGATTATTAGTTTATTATAAATGGATCATCTACTGTTCCTGTTCCGCCTGTTATCTCTACATCGGATGTCAGATAGAAGACTGGGCGAACCGAATACGCACGCGTCAAAGTACCGTTATTGACTTGCCCGTTCGAAATCACATACCACACATAGTACTTACCACTGCTATTAGCCCCGTAACGCGACATTGTCCATTCATAACTATTTGGCGCACTTGTATCATTTTTACTTAAATGGATCCATGCTGTTACGGCATTACTATAATTTCCTGGTGCTCCTCCACTTGCATATGCGTAATAGTAATCATGTATATACATTAATCCTATTTTAGCTGGCGTTGTATCTGTCCAACTATCTTCTATTGCGTATTTTGTTGGGCCATCATAATTATTTCCGTCGGTTGTATCGCCATATTTCCAACTTGTTGTTGCTATTTTACTCTCCCATCCTGTTGGCACATATGTTGTGTTGTTTAAATAATTATTTGTATTTTCTGTATCATTTATATGCTTATATATTAAACTATTTGGCCATGTTACATCTGTTGTATAATCACTCCACCATTGTACTCCTGTATTTAGCGCTTCTTTCTTTATTAATTTCATTTGGCCATTTTCTTGTATTCCTATGATTCTATACATATATGCATCTGTATTTCCTACGCATTCACTTTTTACTGTTGTTCCGAAGCAAACATAGTTCATTGCATCTGTTCCTTGATATCTATACATTCCTGCTTCTACGTTTGTATTATTTAGAGATGTTGTCGGATTTCTAAGTAGACATTCACTTGCTGTTTCATCTTCATTACACCACTTAGGTATGCTAAAATACAAATAACAATAACTTGTATTAGTTGTATTTACACTTGCCTTATTATTCTCCTTGTCATATGTTAATGCATCTTCTATTCTATTTCCATTTATATCTATACATCCTGACATTGATGCATTATATGTATATCCTGAAGTTGGCCAAGTACTTGATGTATCTTCTTTATATGTTCCATCATCTTGTTCTAGCATTATCGCAAACATATTTGCATTACTTATATTTAAATTTACTTTATCCAAATTTGTATTTTTATTACTGAATGACTTGTACATCAAAAACAATGTACAGCTTTCTATTATCACTAACACTAATATTACTATCACACACATTTTTTTGTTAACAACTTGCATATTCTTTCTTCCTTATCTATTTTATAAGGTAAGTATATATTACCCCCCCCCGAAGTCAA
>JAFSAI010000040.1 GCA_017441065.1 Bacilli bacterium
CATCACAAGATGAATCAGTTCATACTTTTTCTATAGCAAAAAGTGTTGTTTCAATTTTAATAGGAATAGCAATAGATAAAGGTTATATCAAAAGTGTTAATCAAAAAATTTTAGATTTCTTTCCTGAATACGAATTAAAAAAAAATCAGGAACAATTAAAAAATATTACCATAAAGGATTTTTTAACAATGAGAGTTCCTTATAAATTCAAATATGAGCCATATACAAAAGTATTTACAAGTCAAAATTGGGGTGAAAAAATACTTGAATTAATTGGTGGTAAAGAAAATATCGGAGAACATTTTCACTATTCTACTGTTGGTATTCAAATATTATCTAACATACTAACTAAAGCAACAAGTATGAGTTTAAAAGAATTCGCTCAAAAAAATTTATTTAATTATTTAGATATTTTAAATCTTCCTGATGTAGAAATACACGATAAAGAATCACAAGCAGAATTTTATAAATCAAGAAATAATAGAGGTTGGGTACACGATCCAAGTGGTTATTATATTACTGGCTGGGGGTTGTGTTTAACTACAGATGAGTTTGCACGAATTGGATTATTAGTTCTCAATAAAGGAATTTATAAAGGAAAACGAATTGTATCAGAACAATGGATTAAAGAAATGACAAAAGAACGAGAAAAAAATTATGGTTACTTATGGTGGATATATCCAAAAAATCAAACGATGAAAATTATCACAAAAGAATATAACACAGGAAAATATGATTCTTATTGTGCTAATGGTGTTGGTGGTTCACTTATCGCAGTAATACCAGAAAAAAACATTGTAATATGCTGTACTTGTTCATTAGTTTATAATCCTAAAATTAGAACAGAGTTAATAAATAATTATTTGATACCATATATAGATAGTTTAGAGTAACAAATTACAATTTAACGAATTAAAAATTAGAACAGAAATCTGTTCTTTTTATATTGTATTATTTTTTTTTATGGTATATAATAAGTGTGAAAAGTATAACTTGTTATACTTAAAAGGAGGGATAATATGAAAGAAAAATTTGTAGGAATTGCAAAAGTAGGAGAAAAAGGACAAATAGTTATACCTAAAGAAGCAAGAGATATGTTTGATATAAATCCAGGAGATTCTATTATTGTATTATGTGATAAAGCAAAAGGAATAGCACTTCTTAAAGCAGATGAAATAGAAGATATGGCAGATAAAGTTTTCCCAAAAGGAGAAAAATAAAATGTACTCTATTGAAACTAGACAACTTACTAAAAAGTTTAAAGAAAAAGTTGCAGTTGATGAAATCAATTTACAAATAAAAAAAGGAGAATTATTTGCTCTTTTAGGGACAAATGGTGCTGGGAAAACTACGACTATTAAAATGTTATCAGGGTTAATATTACCAACTTCTGGGGATATTGAAATAGAAAATATGGATATGAAAAAAGATATCTTCAAAATAAAAGAAATATTAAATGTATCACCACAAGAAACTGCTATTGCTCCAAATTTAACTGTTAAAGAAAATTTAGAATTTATGGCAGGTGTTTATCAAATAAGCAATAAAGAAAAAAAGATTGATGAGTTAATTAAACAATTTAAACTTGAAGAAATATTAAATAAAAAAGCTAAAACTTTATCAGGAGGATGGCAAAGAAGGTTATCTATTGCAATAAGTTTAATTAATAATCCTAAAATTTTATTTTTAGATGAACCTACACTTGGATTAGATGTTATTGCTAGAAAAGAACTATGGAAAGTTATTAACGAATTAAAAGGTAAAATAACTATTATTTTAACTACTCATTATATGGAAGAAGCAGAAAGTTTATCTGATAGAATTGGTATAATGGCAAATGGGAAATTAGTTGATGTAGGAACAAGTGAAGATTTAATTAAGAAAACAAAAACTAATAATTTTGAAGATGCTTTTGTATCTATTGCAACAGGAGGAAAATTATAATGAGAATGTTTAACTTTGCTAAAAGAAATTTTAAAGAATTAATAAGAGATCCATTAAGTTTAGTTTTTCAAATTGTTTTACCGATATTTTTATTATTTATATTTCAACAATTTAATATACCTGCAGAGAATTATAAATTAGAAAATTTCACTCCAGGAATTATATTGTTTGGTTTTTCATTTGTTTCTTTATTTACAGCAACATTAATATCAAAAGATAGAAGTTCATCTTTACTTATAAGACTTGGAACTTCACCAATGAAATCAAGTGATTATATTTTAGGTTATATAGTTTCATTAATTCCTATAATTATAATTCAAGATATACTATTTTTTGTGGTAGCTTGGTTATTAGGGTTATCTTTTAGTATAAATATTATATTTACAATACTAATTTCGATGATTGTTTCAATATTATTTATAGCACTTGGAATTCTAATAGGAAGTTTAGTAAGTGAAAGAGGAACAGGTGGAATAGGAAGCATAGTAGTCCAACTTGTATGTTTTACAAGTGGGATGTATTTTCCTAAAGAATCAGTAGGAGGTTTCTTTGCAAAAGTATGTGAAATATTACCATTTGAAAGTTGTTTAAATATAATAAAAGGTATACTAAATAATAATTTAGATATTATTTTAACAGGAAATATAGTTATATTTTCATTATATACAATAGTTGTATTAATAGTATCCATCATTGTTTTTAAAAAGAAAATGATTAGTGATAATAAATAATAATTTAGTAAAAAAATAATGCAAATTACAATTTGAAAGTGGGATTATATATGAAAAAGATAATAAATAAAGATAGTTGTTTGCTATATTGTGCAATTTATACAATAACAACAATATTAAATAGCATACTTTATTTGTGTCAAGGATTAAGAGATAATCCAAGTGGTAATTGGCATGAATTAGATAGAGCTTTGATAATATTTATTGGTATTTTAGCATTGCAATTGTATAGGAAATTGGAATTTAAGAATAAGTATTTGAATATTATTTGTGCATATATTCCTACAATGTTGTTAACATTTTTGTATGTATTTTTAATGGGGTTAAGAGAAACACTTGCTAAAAGTGCTTATAAGGATATTTTTATCAATTACACATTGTTATTTATTTTAGTTGTTGGTATAGATTTAGTAGTAAAAAAAATTAAAAATAGAAAAAGATAAATTACATTTTTTTAAAATGTTAAAAGTCTTTGACTATTTTCCAAAAGAGTTCGCTAGATTTGTTTATTAATAATAATTTATAATTGTATGTGAAAGGAGATAGCGTATGAAACTAGGAAAAAAAATTTTGGAATTAAGAAAAAAGAAAGGATTTTCACAAGAACAATTAGGAGAAAAAGTTAATGTAACAAGACAGACAATATCTAACTGGGAATTGGAAGAAACAACACCAAATCCAGAACAATTAAAATTATTATCAAAGGTACTAAATATAAGTATTGATGAATTGTTAGATAATGATATTCAAAATGTAGTAGTTGAAAAAGTGAGTAATACTGAAAAATTAGCTGGATTAGTTTTAAAAGTTTTAAAATGGTTAGGAATAATATTTATAATATTTTTAGTTATAGATGTTGTGGCTTTAATTTTATTTTCCATTTCTGGAAATTTTGTTGAATATCATGGTGCATCCACAATTTGTAAAATAGAA
>JAFSAI010000041.1 GCA_017441065.1 Bacilli bacterium
GATGAGTGGGCTAGAATTGGTTTATTAGTATTAAACAAAGGTTTATATAATGGTAAAAGAATTGTATCAGAAGAATATATAAATGAAATGGTTAAGGAAAGAGAAAAAAACTATGGATACTTATGGTGGATATATCCAAAGAATCAAACAATGCAAATTATTAGAAAAGAATATAATACAGGAAAATATGATTCGTGGTGTGCTAATGGTGTTGGTGGTTCGCTTGTAGCAGTAATACCTGAAAAGAACATTGTAATATGTTGTGCTTGTTCATTAGTTTATAATCCTAAAATTAGAACAGAGTTAATAAATAATTATTTGATACCATATATAGATAGTTTAGAGTAACAAATTACAAGTTATTAGTGAAGTAAACCGAAGGTATGTGTAATTTTCTATATTAATATTATACAATTATTCTTGAAAGAAGGGATAATATGAATCAAGAAAAAATCGGAAAATTTATTGCAGAAAAAAGAAAAGAGAAGAAATTAACACAGGAGCAATTAGCAGAAAAACTTAATATAAGTAAAAATGCAGTAAGCAAATGGGAAAGAGGGTTGAATCTTCCTGATGTTTCAATTATGCAAGACTTGTGTAAAATACTAAATATTACTTTGAATGAACTATTTATTGGCGAAAAAATATTAGATGATAAATATAAGGAAGTGGCAGACAAGAACTTATTAAATGCACTAGAAAATAGTTCATTTACATTAAAAGAAAAAATAAATTTCTATAAGAAAAAGTGGAAAAAAGAGCATATATCTAAAATGATTTTATGTTTTATAAGTTGGATTGTTCTAATTATTGCTCTTAAATTTCAAAATGTGGAGGGATATATTATTGGAACAATAGCAGGAATGTTATCCATATTATTTTATATTGTGTTATATAATCAAATGATGATATATGTTGAAAATAATGCTTATAAAAAAATTGAAAAGTAACGATAAATTACAAGTATAGATTAGTCTGAAAATAGAACTAATCTATATTTTTATAAAACATTTAGAAAAATATCTAAATGACTATTGACAAAAAATGATAAAAGTAATATATTATATTTAGATAATTATCTAAATGAAAAAGAGAGGTGATAATATGGGAATGTCGGAAACACTAAAAGCTATTTCAGACCCAGCAAGAAGAGAAATATTAGAAATGCTAAAAGAAGGGAAAAAAACAGCAGGAGAAATAGCAAGTAGATTTAATTTAACAGGAGCAACAGTTTCATATCATTTATCAACATTAAAAAAAGCAGGACTAATTGCAGAAACAAAATATAAGAAGTACATTTTTTATGAACTAAACATTTCTGTATTTGAAGAAGTGTTAATATGGATAAAAGGATTAGGGGGAGATGTTAATGAAAAAAATTAATATGAAAAGTTTAATAATTACATCAATTGTTTGTTTATTGCCAATTATTTGTGGATTAATATTTTATAATGAATTGCCAGAAAGCATTGCAATACATTGGGGAATAGATAATAATCCAGATGGATATTTTTCAAAACCAGCTTTTGTTTATGGTATGCCAATAATGATGGTAGCCTTACAAGTATTTTGCTGTATAGTAAGTGATTTATCAGATAAAAATCCAGAAGCCAATAAAAAGGCTACTACAGTTTATAAATGGATTATTCCAATAATTACAGTGGTTTTATATATTGTAACTATTGCGATTGCTCTTGGAAATAATTTAGATATAAGAAAAATTGTAATGATTTTGCTAGGCATATTGTTTATAATTTCAGGTAATTATATGCCAAAGGTAAGAAACGATTATTATATGACTTCAAAAATATTTTGGGTAAAAAATAGAGATGAAAAACTAGTAAATAAAGCTGTGAAAATTTCAGCTTATAGCTTAATAATTTTTGGAATATTATTTATATTAAGCATATTATTTAAGCCAGTAGTAAGTGCGACTATTTTAGTAGCAATGATATTATTCTGTTTAATTATTTATCTATATGTATATTTAAAAAGTAGAAAATAGATGGGAGAAAAAATTATGGGAAAGATTATTCTTGAAATTCAAAATTTAACAAAATATTATGGCAAAATAAAAGGTGTAGAAAATTTATCTTTGAAACTAGAAGAAGGAGAAATCTTTGGATTTATTGGACCAAATGGAGCGGGAAAATCCACAACAATTCGTGAGGTAATGAATTTAATAAATAAAACAAGTGGGAAAGTTTTAGTAGAAAATAAAGAATTCAATAAAGATGATATAGAAATAAAAGAAAAGATAGGATATTTACCAAGTGAAATCTATTTATATGATGACTTAACAGTAAAAGAAATGCTAGATTATCATGAAAGTTTTTACAAAAAAGACATACATAAAAGAAGAATAGAATTAGTAAAAAGACTTGAACTAGATGAAAAAAAGAAAATAGAAGATTTGTCATTAGGAAATTTAAAAAAATTAGGAATCATTTTAGCATTTATGCACGAACCTAAAATACTAATTTTAGATGAGCCAACAAGTGGACTTGATCCAATTATGCAAAATGTATTTTATGACTTACTAAAAGAAGAAAAAGCAAAAGGAAATACTATATTTTACTCAACACATATTTTAAATGAAGTATCTAAAATTTGTGATAGAGTAGGAATTATTAGAAATGGAGAATTAATAAAAGTTGAAAAAATAGAGGACTTATCTAAAAAAAGTTTAACATTTGTTACGATAACATCAGAACAATCAAAAGAAATTGTTAAGGATTTAAAAGTAAATACTGTATCAGAAGATGGAAATACAATTAAATTTGGAAACAATTTGCCACATGATGAACTAATAAAGAAACTTTCAAAGTATAAAATTGATAGAATTTTAATAGAAGAAGCAACACTTGAAGATATGTTCTTACATTACTACAAATAGGAGGAAATAAAGAATGTTTAAAAGAGAATTGAAAATAAATTTAAAAAGTTTTATAATTTGGACATCTATTTTAATAGGATTATTTTTAGTAGTATTTCTAGTTTATCCATCTATCGTAAATAGTGAAAATATGGAAATGATGGATGAAATGATGAAAATGTTTCCAGAAGAAATGTTAAAAGCATTCAATATGGATATTTCTAGCATAGATTCAGCCTTTGGATGGCTTAAAACAGAAGGATTTGTATTTGTACTTTTAATAACTGGAATTTATAGTGGAATTTTAGGTTCAAATATTTTATTGAAAGAAGAAAGTGATAAAACAATTGAATATTTAAATAGTGTGCCAGTTACGAGAAAAAATATAGTATTAAACAAAATACTTTGTGGACTTTTATATATTATTTTAATGGTAGTAATAATTGGAATATTTAATTTTATAGGATTAAGTTTAAGTGGAGATTTTGATAGAAAATCATATATCTTATTAAGTATAACTCCAATATTTTCATCAATAGTTATATTTGCTGTATGCTTGTTCTTATCAACATTTACACATAAAACAAAGAAAACAATGGGAATAAGTTTAGGAATAGTATTTGCAAGTTATTTTCTAAATGTTATATCAGAAATGGGAGAAAGTACAGAATTCCTAAAATACATATCAATATTTACACTAGCAGATATACGAGATGTAATTGTAAATGTATCTATTAATCCTCTAATGGTTGTATTATCAATAGGAATTACAGTAATATTTATGATTCTGACTACAATCCGTTATGATAAAAAAGAACTTGTATAAAAAGTATTTAGTGAAAAAAGATAATATAAAATTGCTTGTCAATATCAAAAATTGGGTATTGGAAGTAAAAAAACTTAATTCTGGTATTAATGAAAAAAGATAATAAAAACGATAAAAGGAAAAAGTAATTTGAAAGTGTGGTGTGTTTTATTAATAGGAACTAAAGATTTAAAATTATCTGATGTTATATAGAGCATACCTAAAAATTACAATTTATGGAGTAGATAAAAATATCTATTCTTTTTTATGATATAATTTTAATGGATATTAAAAAAGATTAAATAAAAATTTTAAAATTATAAAATGTTAAAATTCTTTGACAAATTTCCAAAGACCTTCGCTAGATATGTTAGTTAATAATAATTTATAATTATATATGAAAGGAGAGTTAGTATGATATTAGGTAAAAAAATATTAGAATTAAGAAAAAAGAGTGGTCTTTCACAAGAGCAATTAGGGGATATGGTGAATGTTACAAGACAGACAATATCTAACTGGGAATTGGGAGAAACTGCACCAAATCCAGAACAATTAAAATTATTATCAAAGGCATTAAATATAAGTATTGATGAATTGTTAGATAATGATATTCAAAATGTTGTAGTAGAAAAAGTTAGTAATACTGAAAAATTATCTGGCTTAGTTTTAAAAATATTAAAATTTTTAGGTATAATTTTTATAATTGTTTTAGTTATTGATGTAATTTCTTTAATTATATTTTCTACATCTGGAAGATTTGTTGAATATCATGGAGCATCAACTATTTGTGAAATAGAAGATAAAGAGTATGAAATTGAATTTGGAACAGATAAAAAGTTTAGTTGTAAAAATTGCTCAAATGAAATGAAAGAACAAATTAAAGAAATAATTGATTTTAATGATATAGATAATAGTATGGTAAACATAGAAAATTATTTTATTTCTAACAATGGAACATGTAATTAAATTATTTAGTTTTTGAAAGATACAGGTGAAAATTAATAAATGAAAAATATAATTAACATTATTAAAACTTTAAATCCTTTTACCAATCAAAAGATTGATAATAAAATACTTTATGTTATCAAGATATTATTATCAGCATTATTAGTTTATTTTATTAGCTTAGTTATTGGAGAAGTTTTAATTATAGGTGGTTCTTATTTATTTGGTTATAATGCTACTGATAAACCAATGCCATTTGATATTATGCTTTTATGTAGTTATTATGGTTATTTAATTACAATTTTATTTTTTATAATTTATACTAAAAAAATTAATAAAATTGAATTAGATAAAATAGGACTTAATAAAAATGTAATAACATTTTTCAAAGGGATGTTAATAGGAATAATATCACTTTTATTAATAGTAATTCCTTTAATATTATGTAGGGCAATTGATTTTAGTGGAATAAATAATAATATAAATTGGTTATTATTAATTTTATATTTATTTGGGTATTTAATTCAAAGTTCAATGGAAGAACTTATTTGTAGAGGATATTTATTTCACAGATTAAAAAATAAAATTCCTACTTTGTTTGCAATGATAATAAGTATCTTATTTTTTTCAATAGGTCATTTATCTAAATTATTTGATGAAGGTATAATTTTAGGAATAATTGGTATTACAAATTTATTATTAATTAGTATGATATGGACAACTACTACATTAAAAGATAAAAATATTTATTCTGCAATAGGTTTTCATTTTATTTGGAATTTTATATTATTTAATATAATAGGATTAAATTTAAGTGGTTTAGAGATTACTAATTCAGTATTTAAATTTAATGTAGAAAATACATTTTTAACTGGTGGTAGTTATGGAATTGAAACAAGCATTATAACAACAATAGTATTGTCGGTAATATTGCTTATTATTAAAAGAAAAGTAATCCAAATTACAATTTAACGATTATATGTAAATGAAAACAAGATAAAATTTAAAACTTATCTTGTTTCTTTTTTTATACAAATTATATTTTAATAAGTAGATCTTATAACAAGATTTGCTTTTCTTATGATATAATATAGGTATAAGATTACTTTTGGAGGTTATATGCAAAAAAGAAAGTTGATAATTATTTTGACGGTTATATTTATATTATTAATGTTTTTCGTTATTTACTTTCTTTATGCTCTAAATATTATTCCTCATAGAAAATATACAAATAAAGATTTTGGTATAGAAACATATATTAGTTTAGTGGATAAAGATAATGATGGTATAGACGATCAAACAGATATTATAAATAATACAAGAAAATATATTAAAACGAAACCAAAGTATCAAAGTAAATATTATGCAACTGGTTATCCTGATGATGAATATGGTGTTTGTACTGATGTTGTAGCATTTAGTTTAAAGGACGCAGGATATGATTTAATGGAATTAGTTTATAATCATGTTAAAGAAAATAGAGAGTTATATGATATTGATACAATCGATAAAAATATAGATTTTAGAAGAGTTGTTAATTTAGATGTGTATTTTAAAAATACTGCAATAGTTCTTACAAATGATGTAAATAAAATAGAAGAATGGCAAGGTGGGGATATAGTAGTATTTAAAAAGCATATTGGAATCGTATCAGATAAAAGAAATAAAAATGGAGTACCTTTTATAATTCATCACGCTAATCCATATCAAGTTCATTATGAAGAAGATATATTGGAACAAAGAGATGATATAATTGGTCATTATAGAATTAGTTAGTAAAGGAGTAGTTATGAAAAATAAAAACCAAATAATTTCAATAATATTTTATATTTTATCTGTGGTATTTTTACTATACTATGGATATATTGAATTAAGTTCTAATATATTTATGTCCACATTCGGAAGATTATTTTTGCTTTGCGGAAGTTGTTTATTCTTATATTTAGGAGCATTATTTTTATCAAAATATAGAAACGATAATAAAGCTATGAAAATTAATTTATGGATATTTTTTATATTATTTTGTGGCTTATTAATTACTTTAACTTTATTCGATCCTATGTGGGGGAGAAATGGATTGAGTATATTTAATTGGTCACAAGCTGATTTTAGTAAACATTTTAATTATTATGTAAAAAGTTCAGTTAATTTAATACCTTTTAAAACAATAATAGGATACATAAAGGATATATTTACATCGTTATTAGATACATCAAATATATTTGCAAATTTATTAGGTAATTTAGTATGTATGATGCCTTTTGCTTTTTTTATACCTATGCTATTTAAAAAGATAAATAATACAAAGAAATTTATATTAACAATACTATGTATAACTTTAGGAATTGAATTAATACAATTTATTACTTTTTCAGGAAGTTGTGATATAGATGATATTATATTAAATACATTAGGTGCATTTATAATGTATAAGATATTAAATATAAAAGATATTAAAAATTTAATTAAAAATATATTTTTACTAGAAAAAAATAAAATAGATAAGAAAAAATTATTAAAGGTCTTAATACCAATTATTGTAGTAGTGGTTCTATGTTTTGGATTATATAAAATTGGTTCAAGATTTTATGATAATAATTTAGACGATTGGATGTCAAAATATAATTATAAATTAGAAATAATTGATGAAACTGAGAATTGTGATACTGCTTTAGAATTATTTTATGAAAATGAATTGTATGAATACTATTTTGATTGTATTAAAAGTGACTATGTATATGCAAGAATAAATGATGGAGAAAAATATTTAGTAAAAGAGTTATTAACAAATAATCCAACTGATTATGTTATATCAATTGACAAACTTGAAAGAGCAGGATTGAAATTTACAACAAAAGAAAAGTATAAAAAAATTAATATATATTATGAAGGTAATGTTTATCTAAGTAAAGAAAAAATAGAAGATGTAAGTATTTTAGGAATAGGATGGGGTAATTCTATTCAAGGTGAAAGTTTATCGCAAGAAGTGTTTTTAATCCCTAAAAAAGAAGGGACGACATTATTATCATTAGATATTTATAATGGTTCTACAAGTGAATTGGTTGAAACTTTAAAATATGAAATTATTATTAATAGTAGTTTAGAAGTAAGTTATAAGGAGATTGATTAATTATGAAAAAAATATTAACTATTTTAATATGTGGATTTATGTGTTTAGGATTAACAGGATGTGTAACTAACAAAAATGAATTTGATATTGGAAAAGAATCTAATATTGAAATCGTTGAAAAAGGTGTAACATTATCAATAAAAGAAAATACATTAACTAATACAGGAGCTACATTAGTTTTAAAAAATGATAGCGAAGTAGATGTTCAATATGGAAATCCATACGAAATTGAAATAAAGAAAGATGGAGAATGGCATAAAATAAATGTTGAATTGAATTTCACACTCCCAGCGTTTATTTTAAAACCTAATGAAACAAAAGAATGGGAATTTAGTTGGGAAAACGGATATGGCGAGTTAGCATCAGGAAATTATAGAATTATAAAAAGTATTGATGTAGAACAAGAAGATGGAACATACAAATCATTTTATGTATCAGCTGAATTTACTATTGAATAAAAGATAATTTATAGAGCATATTCATATAAGAATTTGCTTTTTTTCATGATATAATATGTAAAAAGTGTGAATTGCAACTAAATTTCTACAAAGAACA
Source organism: Bacilli bacterium (assembly GCA_017441065.1). Taxonomy (GTDB): domain Bacteria; phylum Bacillota_I; class Bacilli_A; order RF39; family UBA660; genus SIG200. The sequence continues at coordinate 8,311 of JAFSAI010000041.1, forward strand.
ACTAAAAAGCGATAGACTGCTACCAGTAGAAAAATATAAAATATTGTTGAAAAGGAGGGAAAAGAAAATGAATAATAAGTTTTCTGAAAATTTAAAAAAGATTAGAAAAGACAATAATCTTTCACAAGAACAACTTGCTGATGAAATTGGTGTTTCAAGACAAGCAATTTCAAAATGGGAATCAGCAGTTGCATATCCAGAGATGGATAAAATCATAATTTTATCTGAAAAGTTTAATCTTAATATTGATGATTTATTACATAAGGATATTCGAGAAGTAAAAGGTGAAGAGGAGAGTAAAAAAAATATAAATAAACATATAGAAGATTTTTTAAATTTTATTACTAACACTATAAATATGTTTTGTAATATGAATTTTAAAAGTAAATGTAAATGCTTGTTTGAACAAATTATTATAGGTTCAATACTGTTAGTTATTTGCTTAATTATAGGTTCGTTAGGAGATAGTTTATTATATTCGATACTTGATGTTATCCCAGATAAATTATTTTATATTTTACATTCAATTTTTAATTTTATTTATGTTTCATTCGCTATTACAAGTTCAGTTGTAATAATGGTACATATATTTAAAACAAGATATTTAAATTATTATGAGAACTTGAAAAAAGAAGTAATAGAAACTACAGAAGATAATAATTTAATATTAGAAGAAGTGAATAATGATACTAAAAAAGAAAAGGGAAACAAAATAAATTTTAAGAAAAATGAAGACAAAATTATAATTAGAGATCCTAAACATAGTGAGTATAAATTTATAAATGGATTATTCAAAGGAATTATAGGATTTATTAAATTCTTTGTATTATGTTTCTCGATGATATTATTTGCATCATTAATATCTTTGTTTTGTTTATTAGTAATTTCTTTTTTAGCAATAAAAACAGGATTGGTTTTCATAGGTTTATTGTTAGCAATATTATCAGCTGGAATTATAAATTTAGTATTAATATTCATTGCATTAAATTTTGTATTTAATAGAAAAAATGATAAAAAGAAAATGATATGGTCATTTGTTATATCTTTAATAATGTTTGGTGTAGGAATAGGTTTAGTTATAGTAGGTGCTTTAAATTTTGAATATATAGAAAATGATAAAAGTATATTAAAAACAGATTATATGGAAATTGATATGAAAGACAATTTGATTTTTGGTTATCATTATCCTGAAATAGAATATATTGAATCTAATAATGAAAATATTAAGATAGAATATACTATAAATAAATATTGTGAAATAAATCGTTCTGATTTATCAGATAAAGTAATACATATATGGTCTAGTTGTGAAAATCCTATGAAGTTAGTAAAAGAAGTAATTAATAATTTTAATAATAAAAAAATTGTTTCTATAAATAATCAACTACAAGATATTAAAATTTATACAACAAAAGAAAATATTAATATATTAAAGAAAAATTATGAAAATTACACTGATGTCGAAGTTCAACATCAAAATACAATTAACGCTTATGAAAAAAGAATAAATGAATTATATCAAACAATTGATGAATATGCTGAAAGAGAATGGGAATATCAGGAAGAAATTAGTAATTTAAAAAATCAATTATCTATGTATGAAAATAATGAAGAATAATTATAAAGAGGTATTGAATGAAAAAAATTTTTAAGATAATTATTCCTAGTATATTAATGTTATTATTAATATATTTATGGAGAAGTGGTAAAGATATTTTAACTGGTATATATATTGTATTTCCGATTATATATATAATGGTAGGAATAATATGTTCAGAATCATTAGTTGAATTAATAATTAGTTTGTTCTTATTATCTGTATCATTTTTAATACCAATCAATTTGATGTTTAATATGGGTAATTGTATTGATCTAGTAATTATTTATAATGTATTAAGTTTTTTAAGCCTCTTATTAAAGAAGAAAATAGGGAAAAAATATAAATTTTTCGACTTTTTGAAAAAATGAAAAAAAATATTTTTTTCAAAATCTCGCAAACCCTTATAAAATAAGGAAAAAATAGGGGTAAAAAAATTTTGAATTTCCGTTTACCTTCCGCTTAAAATGTGCTATTATGGTAATATAGATAAATTATAATGAAATGGCAAGAGAAATAACTTTATTTCTCTTTTTTGCTGTTTAAAAATTTATCTATATATTATGACTTAAAAGGAAGGAGGAACGATCGAATAAAATATAAATAATAGTCTTAAAAGTATTTTTAGTTTTACGAGTCGTATATAGTTGAAAGGAGATTAAGAGTGAAGAAAAATTTAAAAAGGATTTTTCAAAAGACTTGTAGTATTTTTATGGTTATAGGAGTATTTTTATCGTCGTTTACAGGAATACCTTTTAAATTACCTGAAGCTCATGCGTTAGCAACAGTTGATGGTGATAAAATTATTGAAACAGCCCAAACTTATTCAGATTGGGGTTATTGGGAAATTGGTACTTGTACTGGATTTGTTACTAGAACATTAAATAAGTTAGGAATAGGTGAATCTATCGTTGGAATTCA
>JAFSAI010000042.1 GCA_017441065.1 Bacilli bacterium
AATTATTTACTTCTATTAAAGATTGTTCTTCTTTATTATATTTTCTTGCTGTTGTAGTATATTGATAATTTATTTGATTCTTTTTTAATTTTGATAAATCAATTTTTAAATTACATATTTCAGCAATTTTAATTAAAGCGTCATTTGAAGAAATTGGATTGTGATTAATTTCAGTTTCATACTTTTTTACAAAAGTTAAAACATTACCACCAGCACCGCAAGGAAAACAATGAAATAAATTCTTTTTAGCATCTACTTTCATACTAGGAGAATGATCTGCATGAAAAGGACAAATTGCATTTCCTTTACTTACATTTATTCCATAGTAATTCATTACATCTACAATATTGACATTATTTAGAACCTCTTTATATATATCTGGTATAATTATCCCTCCAATCATCTGTCAAGTTCTAATACTAAATCAATACACCATTTATTTCTCTTAATTTATCAGATAGTTTGCATGGAAGTCTATGCTTTAATCTAAGTACTTCAAAACCTGCATCATTTGCTAAAGCTTTTAATTCTTCTTCTGTTAATTTATCATATTTTCTTTTTTCTAACATAAGTTCAGCTATAAATTGTTCCTCATTATAATTATGCAAATATTGAAGAAGAAACAAATATGTTATATAAGCATTTCTTGAAATGTGCATTTCTAACGAATATATTTCATTCTTACTTAATAATATCCAAAAATTTTTATCTAATCTTTGTACAGTCCAACCACATTTTTTTATAATATCCTCTAAATCATCTAATGTTAAATCAATATAAGTCTTTATCATATTGCTCCTCCTCCCTAGAACATCTTGAAGAAATAACAAAAGAAGAATAAAGGAATAAAATTAAAAAAAGTAGGAATATAATCCCTATTATCAGTAAAATTGCTTTTAACATACAGCTTCACCTTGTTTCTTTCTTTTATATTTTTTAGTTTGACCGTATCTACTTATCGCTATACGAAAACCTACATATCTTGTTCCTATATCTCTTAATCTTTTCTTTTTTAAACAAGGTTTTATTAATTCTTTCAATCTTTCTAACATTTCTTCTTCTGTTTTAAAATGTTCTTTTATTGAATCTTCACCATCGTCTAATTCATAATCATAATAACAAATAATATATGGTTCAAAATAATATGTTGTATATTCTACAAATATTAATTTGTTTATCAAATCATCTGTTAATGTAATCCTTAAACCATTATTATTGAATTCTATCCAAGAAGAATCATCAGCTATAACTTCCATTTTTACATAAGTTAATAAATCATAAGTTGCTTTATGAGGTCTTTTTTCATATTCAATAGTAATAATATTAGTTCTCTCTTTTAATATTTCTTTTAATTTTTTTACCAAATTAGAAATATTTTTAAAACTATAATATTCTATTTTTTGATATTCACAATCTTCAAATTTTTTATTATCTACTAGATCAACAGTAAGAATAAAGTATTTAAAGACTTTTTGTATTCTTATCACTTCTTTCATATCATCACGAATTCTAATATCTAATCCGTCAGGTTCAGGTTCATATTTTGAATTATCAAAAATTTGATTAATACTAATACTATATATAAATTTATACAATTCTTCGTATTTAGGATTGTATTTCTTTTCTTTTAATTCTTTTAATCTTATCATTTATTTCTTCCTTTCAATCAACATCAAAACATATCATCTGTTATATCTTTTTCTACTATATTGTTTGTTTTTTCCTTTTCTACTTCTCTATACCACAGTTTCATTTTTTCACCAGTATCTTTGTTATATGCTAACCAATAAATATCTGCTTCAATATTAGGAATTACCTTACCTTGAATTATTAAATTGAAATTACGATTTTTCATATAATTTATTACTTCTTTTTGGAAATATTTCTTTTTATTCGTATCTATTACAGCAAAAGTTTCATTTGTATCATAGTTGTATATTTCAATCTTTTTCATTTTATTATCTATCCAATTCTAAATCTAAATTCTGTTCTTTTTCTAAACAAGGTTTTAAGATTTCTTCTAATTTCTTACAAAGTTCAGATTGATTTTTAAATCTAAACCGTTCATAACTTTTGCTATATTCATTACTCTTACAATCTAAATCTAATTGAGCTGTTGCTATTTCTAAATCTTTAAACGATTCTGTTATCCACATTCTTTTGTTAAGAATTTTACTTTCAACAATTATCCATAATGGTTGATTTTTCTCTACATAGTCCAAATTGGTTCTCATCCAATTAGAACGGTCATTAATGCGATCTAAATCAGCATTAAATAATAATTTATATATTTCTCTATATTTTTTATGATAAATAGGATTTGATAGACTCTCTGTTCTTCTCATATTTATCTATCTCCAAGTTCAATTTCATCATTACTCTTATCTTCTCTATTAAATTGTAGAAAATAATCTTTTTCATAATAACAACCTGATTTATTACTACATATAACTTCGATATTTGAAAGTTTATCTTTCGTTGCTAAATCCAAATCGTAAAAAGTTTCTTTTTTTATTGTTCTATCATTTAAAATTAATGTATCCCATTTGAAAACATCTTTTAATTTTTGAAAATTATATAAATCTTCTTTTTTTATAGGCGTACCTATATCAAAGTCTTTATAACTACGAAATATTTTTACTTCAATATCATCTGAACCATGTTCTTTTCTAAACTCATCAATTTCTTTCTTTATTGATAATTTTATAAGTTCATCATCGACATTACGATTAGTTGGTGGTAATTTTATTGTTTTTCTAAAATATGGATTTAAGATAACAGCCATAGTATTATCATTATAATAAAAATTTTTTCTATATTCTTTTTCCATTTCTTGTAGTTCTAACAAATCACTCATTAACAAATCTATATCGTAATTAATACTTATATGATTAGAAGTTAAAACTTTATCTTTATATAGTTGTTTTACTACTTTATAAAGTTTTATATCTGAATATTTTTCTTCTAATTCATATCTGTCTTCGCCACCATTTCCATCTTGTGACCAAAAACCTATTTTTTCATCACCTAAATATAAATCACCTTGTGTCGCATAACCTTCACGACCTAACCAAGTAGTAGGATTCTTTATTGTTAATCCATTTATGCTAGCCAAATAACCACTCTCCTTTAGTAAGCAATAAAAGAGGAACAAAATGTTCCCCTAATATTGACTTGTAAATTTTTTAGTTCCTAAGGATCTAGTCCAAGTATCTCCAATTCCGTTTGTACAAGATACTGATACCCAATACAAATATGGGAAGTTATAATTTGTATAATTTGTGTGATTTGCGATATATTCTCTTTGAATATCCGCTTGAGCTCTAGTTAATGTATAATCAGTTACTACCCAATAAAATCCAGGGGCTGATGGTGCTTCCTCTATTCTTCCAGTCCATCCTGCTGATTTGAATACATTTAATAATCCTTCTGCATTTCCATAAGGACCATGCCCAGTCATCAACATACAATAAGATTCAGTAATATTAGCATATAAATTAACTGTGTTTGTAGGCATTTTATCTACCCATCCATCCCAAGAATTAAATTTATGATAAATGTCTAAAGCATTTTGAGCGTTCAAATTTTCTGGTGTTGTATTATAAGCAACTTGTCTAGTAGCCCACAATGAACCTTCTACATAATAATTAACTGTGTAATAATTTACATTCCAATTCGCTTTATAATTTCTATTTCCGATTGAACCTTTATCAATAGACACATTTTTAGATGCAGAACTTACATCAGTTCCAGTCCATCCTACGAAAGTATATCCTGTCTTAGTCGGTATCGGTAATGTAAATGTATTTGTTTCAACATTATATTTTTGTACTAAAGATGAAACACTTCCACCATCTAAATCATAAGTAATTGTGTAATCAATAACTTTCCAATTTGCTGTGTAATTACGATCACCAATATTACCTTTATTAACTGATACAGATTTTGTTAAACCATTTAATCCAGTTCCACTCCAGCCTTCAAATGTATATCCTGTTCTTGTAGGAGTTGGTAATGTAAATGTATTTG
>JAFSAI010000043.1 GCA_017441065.1 Bacilli bacterium
AATTCGTATTCAGGAAAGAAATCTAAAATTTTTTGATTAACACTTTTGATATAACCTTTATCTATTGCTATTCCTATTAAAATTGAAACAACACTTTTTGCTATAGAAAAAGTATGAACTGATTCATCTTGTGATGATTCATTAAAATATTCTTCATATACCTTTGTATTGTCTTTATATGCTACTATACCAAGAGTATTATTATATTCTTCGTAAACAACTTTTTTTATTTCATCTTTCATTTATTTCAACTCCTTAATAAATTATAGATATATTATATCAGAAAAAAGTAAATTCTTTTACAGATTTACTTGTATTAATCTTGTGATTTAAAAGGATGTTTTAATTTTTCCTTTAGTGATAATGAAATAATATTCATAGATATATTATAAATTTCTTCAGCTTTTTCTTCATTAACACTTAATTTATCAATTAGTTCATTTATAATATTTTGTTTATTTTTATTACCTAACAAGAAGTTATTTTCTAATACACCATTAATAATTAAACATTTTTCTTTACTTAATTTAGTTTTATTTTGAATTGTATTGATAAATTCATCTTTATTTATTTTCTTCATTATACATTTTTCCCTTTGAATCTTTTTGAATTTCGTAACCATATTCAAAAATGTATGACATACTAAATATAATTAATATTTCTAATATACTCATTAATTCAAATGGACTATCTGTTTGAGATAAACCTAAAAGAGAATTAAATAACGATCCGGATATTGGTGTAATGATAATTAATGCTATCATTAAATAAGATATTTTTTTAATAAAATTTACATTATCCAAAGTAAATGGTGTATTATTATTTTTTATGTTATTAAATAGTTTTTCTACATATCTTAACACAATTATCATAATAACTATATCTATTATAAGAAATAATAAACCAGCTTCAATATATCCAATTATTTCAAAATTAGAATTGTTATTAAATATTTCTATAACTTCATTTTCTTGCATATCAGTATCAAATTCGCCAACTATAATATCGTGTATTTCTATTTTATTCTTATCAATTATTTTAATATTATCTGTTTTAAATGTTATCTCATTATCTTTAATTTCTACATTATTTACAACATAAGGAACTAAAATCATAGCAAGTATGATAAACGGTATTGCTACTTTTAATACAATTCCTCCAATTTTTCCTATTAATCCAATTACATTACTTAATGTTTTTACTTGTTTTTGTTTCTTGTCATTAAACTTAACTACATTCATAATTATTTCTTTGTCTAATGAATTTATATCGCTCATATCAGTATGAACTAGATCATTTATTTTACAATTAAAGATTTTACATAATTCTAAAATGTTATTCATTTCTGGATATGCTTCACCATTTTCCCATTTAGATACCGACTGTCTTGATACATTCATTTTTTCAGCTAGTTGTTCTTGCGACATCTTTTTGTTTTTTCTAATTAATTTTAAATTATCACCAAACTTCATTAGACTTGCTCCTTTCATACATCAAGTATATATTAATATAGATATTTTTAATATCAACTTTCAGTTGCATTTATGTTTTGCAACCAAAATGTTACATAAATATTATACCATAAAAAGAGCAGATCTATTTTGCTGATCTGCTTGATATACTTTACTTTAATGTTTCTATTATAGAAGTCATTTCATCTTTTGAAATGTTATGTCCTATAAATTGATATAAAATATCATCATATACAAATGTAGCTGTTAATCTTTCTTCACTCCAATCATTTGTATATACAACAATATTAGTATTTAAGTTTTCTGATTTATATGAATTTTCTATATTCTTTTCACCTGTAGCATCAATACCTTCTTGAAAAGCTAATACATATCCATCATCAGCATATTTATTAAGCATACTTACTGAAACACTAATATATTTGTTATCGTTTTCTTTATAAAAATAAGGAATCCATAAATCAACTCTACCAATAGTACCATTATCATTTAAAGATGTTCTATAATATATATCATTTGTATTATTTTCTGGAAGTTTAAGAATTGAGAACTTTAACATTTCTTCAACTTCTTTAAATGTCATTTTAGGACTTTCTGAATTTTCATTTACTTTTATAGCATCAGTTGGTATTTCTTTAAAATTATTATTTTCTGATATTTTTACTTCTTCGCCATTTTCTAATTTAATTGATGTACTCCAATTTTGAAAAAACTCTTTAATTTCTTTTGCATATACAACTGTAACCGATAATAAACATACTGCTACTGCAATAGAACATACATAAGATAATTTGAATCTTCTATGAGTTTGTTTTTGCTTATTTACTGTCATATTTAAAATATTCCTTTCTAATTTCTCGGAAACACAAACATCCGAGAAAGCATTTTTTATTTTCTTATTCATTTGTTATGCCTCCTTTAAAATTTCTTTCAATTTTTTTCTAGCACGAGATAATATAGTTTGAATATTTGTTACCGATATATTTAATATCTCTGATATTTCTTTGATTTTATAATTTTCATAATAATATAGAAAAATTATAGTTCTATATTTTTTTGGTAATTGTAATATTGCCTCTAAAAGATAATTGTCAGGTAAAGTGGTTGATAATGTATTTTCTTCTTTTTCTGTAAATGCAATAATCTTTTTTTTCCAAGATGATAGTAAAAAAGTTTTACATTCATTAAT
>JAFSAI010000044.1 GCA_017441065.1 Bacilli bacterium
TAACTTGTCTTGATACACTCAGCTTTTCTGCAAGTTGTTCTTGTGATAAATTAAATATTTTTCTATATTCTTTTATCTTTTCATTTAATTTCATTAATATTCCTCCTTACAGTTTTAATATACAATTTAAAATACTTTTTTAAAAGCAATACTATTTTACATTTATGCTACTTATCGTAGCAATCATTAAATTGTAATTTGTTAGTTAATTTTATATGTAGCAGTTAAATTTTTCTCATTATCTACATTTTCTTCTATATATAATGTTCTTTCAAATTTGATATTATTTTTATTTAAACATAATTCTATGAAACATAAGAAAATACCAATATCTATCTGATTATAGTATTTAACCATTTCTATAGGCATTATTCCTCTTTTTCCTGGTTTTCTATATCTATAGACTTTCAGTTCTTTTTCAGAAGATTCTACAAGCCATGGTTGAGTATTACATGCACTTGGAGTAAATCTTACAATATTTGCTATGTCTAAATAATAATCTCCATTCCAAATTTCGGATAATTCTTTTCTTTTACTTTTATACATATCTTTTCTAAATTTAGTTTCATCGTCTATTTTTGCGATTGCAATCATTATCACAAAATCTAAACCATCTAATTGTTTTTCTTCTACTTTGCCTATACCAAACCAAAGTGTACCAATGTTTTTAGATACTAAATATAAATCTAATTGTTCTCCAATATAACCTATGTTTTGTAAGTAATTATCTTTCTTTTCAGAATATAAAAGTATGCAATACTCTTGACCTCTTTTGCATGTAGTTGAATCCTTTACTATCTTCATTTTCACTTTAATATCTTCAACTAATGGTTTAAAATCATTAAACTCATTTTCAATGTCTTTTAGTTCATCTTCTGTAATATGTTCATTTCCAATATTTCTAAATAAATGAAAAGATTTTCTTTTAAAAATCATATCATATAAATTATTATTCATTTAATCACCTCTACAAATTACTATTTATCTGTCTATTTAATTATATCATGTTTTTTATAATTAAATTGTCAAGATTATGCTCAAAATCACTGAAAAAATCGTATGTAAAACGTATGTAGAAGCACTTTTTGAGTAAAAAGTACAACTTTTTGAAAAAAGAAAAAACCTCACGAGCCCTTATTTTATGGGGCTTTGCGAGGTTATTTACCACAACACTGTTTATACTTGCGACCGCTGCCACATGGACATGGGTCATTTCTACCAATTTTAGTTACTCTTTTTGGAGCACTTTTGATTGTTTCTTTACCATCATTAGCAACTCCATTTAATGTTTGTTTTCTTTCAGCGTTTTGTCTTACTTCTGATTTTAATAAAAATTGTGCAGTTAAATTTTCAATTTTTATTAATAAATCATCAAACATTTCAAACCCTTCCATAGTGTAGGCTTGAATCGGATTTGTTTGACTATATCCACGAAGAGAAATACCTTCTTTTAAATGTTCCATTGCGCTCATATGATCTACCCAATTTGAATCAATTATTTTTAGGGATATTGCTTTTTCAAATTCATTCATAACTGGTTCTTCAATCATTTTCTTTTCATAGTCTTTTATAATTAATTCATAAATAGAATCTCTTAATTCTTCATCATTTAATTTAGCAACATCTTTGAATGTTAAACTGTTATTTTTTAAGTAATTAGCATTTACATATTCAACTAATTCTTTTTTATCTTCATCACTCATCGTTCCATCTTTTGAATAATGACTTTCAACTAAATTAGTTATAGTATTTTTGAATACTCCTAAAATATTTTCATGAATACTTTCTTCATTTAAAATATCATTTCTTCTATTATAAATAATTTCTCTTTGTTCATTTAATACATTATCATAATCAAGTAAAGTTTTTCTTATATCGTAGTTATTTCCTTCTACTTTTTTTTGAGCTGTTTCTATACTTTTTGTTAATGCTCCAGAACGAATTGCTTGACTTTCATCTATACCTAAAGATGTTAACATTGTCTTAATTCTATCAGTACCAAAACGACGCATTAAATCATCTTCAAATGATACAAAGAATTGGCTCTTACCTGGGTCACCTTGACGTCCAGCACGACCACGAAGCTGATTATCTATACGACGAGATTCATGTCTTTCGGTACCAATAACACAAAGACCACCAAGTTCTTTAACGCCTTTTCCAAGTTTAATATCTGTACCACGACCAGCCATATTTGTAGCAAGAGTAATTGAACCTATTTCACCAGCTTTAGCAATTATTTCAGCTTCTCTTTCATGATTTTTAGCATTTAATACTTCATGCTTTAATCCTGCTTTTTTTAATAATCCACTTAAATATTCATTAGCTTCTACTGAGATTGTACCAATAAGTATTGGCTCTCCTGTTTTGTGTACTTCAGATACATATCTAATTATTGCATCATATTTACCTTTACTAGTTGCATAAACTAAATCAGCATAATCTTCTCTTATTACATCTTTATTAGTTGGTATTTCGATAACATACATGTTATAAATACTTCTAAATTCTTCTTCTTCGGTTTTAGCAGTACCTGTCATACCAGATAATTTTTTGTACATTCTAAATAAGTTTTGGAATGTTATTGTAGCCATTGTTTTAGTTTCTGTATTAATTGTTACACCTTCTTTAGCTTCAATTGCTTGGTGTAACCCTTCACTAAATTGTCTTCCTTGCATTAAACGTCCAGTAAATTGGTCAACAATTATTACTTCATTTTCTTGTACTACATAATCTACATCTTTTTTAAATCCATAGTTAGCTTTTAAAGCTTGATTTAGATGATGTACTAAAGCAGTATTATCTAAGTCATAAAGATTTTTTAAATTAAATATTTTTTCAATTTTCTTACTTCCTTCTTCAGTTAAAGAAACATTTTTTGTTTTAACATCAATGTCATAATCTTCATTTTCTTTTAATTTTTTAACTGCTCTATCAGCATCCACATATAAGTTTTTAGAATTAAATTTACCTCCACTTATAATTAATGGAGTTCTTGCTTCATCAATCAAAATAGAGTCTACTTCATCGATAATACAATGATTTAATGGTCTTTGTACTCTATCTTCTTTTCTTACTACCATATTGTCTCTTAAATAGTCAAATCCTATTTCATTATTTGTAGAATATAAAATATCTTTACTATATGCTTCTTGTTTTTCTAATGGATTCATACTTCTTAAGTTAACTCCAACAGTAACTCCAAGCAAATCATATACCGGTTTCATCCATTCAGCATTTCTTGAAGATAGGTATTCATTTGTAGTAACTACATGCACGCCTTCACCAGTTAATGAATTAACATAAGCTGGTAATATAGTAGTTAATGTTTTACCTTCACCAGTTTTCATTTCAGCTATATTACCATAATGAATAGCAAGACCGCCTAAAAGTTGTACATAATAGGCTTTTTCACCAATAGTTCTCGATGCTGCTTCACGAGCTAAAGCAAAAGCTTCTACTAAAATATCATCTAATGTTTCACCATTATTTAGTCTATCTTTAAATTCTTGTGTTTTCTTTGCAAAATCTTCATCTTTTAGCTTTTGCATTTCTTCATCTAAAAGTACAATTTTATCTGCTATACTTTTAAATCTTTTTAATTCTTTATACTCACTATCGAATAATTTCTTGAATAGTCCCATAATCCACCTCATTATTTATTATAACACCATAAATTATAAACTCAAAGTTTAATCACAAAAAATTCATAATCAACCATTAAAAAAAGGCTTTTTCAAGCCTTATTTAACATTAATAATTCCGTATTTATTGTCTTTTCTTTTATAAATAACAGATACACATTCTTCATCAATATTTTTAAATACAAAGAAGTCATGATTTAAAAGTTGCATTTGTAATAACGCTTCTTCTTCATCCATTGGTTTAGTATCAATATCTTTTCTTTTAACGATATCTAATACTTCTTCTTCCTCATCATCTACTATTTCAAAGTTTAAATACATTTCTTGCATTTCTACTTTTTCATATCTATTTTTAAGTCTAGTTTTATTTTTTCTTATTTGTCCTTCTAATTTATCAACAACTAAATCTATAGCAGCGTATAAATCCTTTTCTGATACTTCAGCTCTTAAAATAAATTTATTAGCAGGTATAGTAACTTCGATGCTTTGTAAGTTATTTTTACTTCTTACTACTACTTTGCATTCTAAATCTTTAGAGTTTTCGTAATATTTATTAAGTCTATCTAACTTCTCTTCAATGTACTCTTTAATTGATTTAGTAACAACTAACTTATCTCCTCTAATGTTGTATTTCATTATATCACTCTCCTAATTAAAGTATAACATAAAAATCTTGTAAACAAAACAAAAGAAAAGAGAAATTGCGACTATTTCTCTTTCCAAGAATTTTTGAGCTTGCCGATATGACATAAATGAATCCATAAGTACTTCGGTCATGTATGCACTAAAAAAAACTATTTAAGCAATAGTTTTTTGTTCTTCTACTACATCAATAGCTTGTAATCCCTTAGATGTTTCAACAAGTTTAAAATTTACAAGCGCACCTTCATTTAAAGTTTTGTAACCTTCTTTAACAATTGCAGAATAGTGAACAAAAATATCCTCTAAATTTTCGTATTCAATAAAGCCATAACCCTTGTCGTTGTTAAACCACTTTACTTTACCATGCATACATCCCACCTCTTTCCTTTGCAGATTCATTATTTCATACCATATGTTGTTTTTGCAACAAAATTCGTATGCCATAAATCGACAAATTTTTTATTTGGGACATCTTAATGATAGCAAATAAATGAATTATTTAAAAGATTATTTTGTTAATTTTTTTCTACTTTACACTTTTTTATTATGAAGCAAAAATTTGATCAACAAATTATCACTATCATCATAAAAATAGTAATCTATTTTTTCTTTTTTTAATATATTTTCTAATTCTTTAATATTTTTCCCATAAAGTATTATATTTTTAGCATTTAAACTCTTTATTATATATTTTATAACACCATTATTTATATCATCTTTTTTATATAAATTAACCTCTATTTTACCTAATTCATTTATATATAAAATATAAAAATAACTGTTGTTATAATTAATATATATATTATCTTTATTTAGTTTTAGATATTCTGTTTCTTGTATAAATTTGATATTCTTATAATTTAATTCTTCCATTATATCTTTTAACAATATTTTATCTTCATAAGTATGTAAATTGTTAATAACAATAAATATGTTTTCATTAAAAAAAGTACTACCTAAATTATATTCATCAATTATTTTTTGAAATTTTTTGATAAACTTATTTCTATCTATAATCATTCCGTTTCTTAATGTATTTCTATATGGTTTCAAAATTATCAAAGCATGATTCTTTTTACTATATAAATTTATAAAGTCATCTAAATATAATATATTATCCATATAAAATATTCCTTTCTAAAAAAATAATCCACTAATGGGATTATTTTTAATTATAATCAGTTACTTTTGTTTCAATAAATGTTTCCGGATTTATTAATTCATTATTATGATAAACTTCAAATAAGAATGATTTTTTGTTATTCATTATTTCATTATTTTTACTAACACCTATAACTGTACCAACTGCAAGTTCATCCCCAATTGCAACTTCAATTTTATCAAGACCATAATAATATGTTCTTAAAGAACCTGTATGTTCTACAACAACACATTTACCAAAAAATTCGTCATCTAATATTTCTGTTACTTTACCTTCAAAAGATGTTAAGACGTTAAATTCATTATCGCTTGTATAAAGTACACCTGTATTTGGTAAATAAGTATTTTCGAAATAAATTAGACTACTTTGTTGTCTAGCTTCATCTTCGTCTTTACTATAAAAATGAACACTTATTTCTGCTTTCCCTTCTTCAACTGGTGATGATATTTTACTAGAGGCAATTGTATCTTCTACTATAACTGATTCGACATTATCTTCAAGTGCGTTAATACCATAATCATAATCTTTTTCTTCTAATACAAAGTTATTGCCTAATAATATTACACTAGTAAAAATACATATTGTAATTAGTAAATACAACGTTGGTAAAACAAATCCTTTTAACTTTCTTTTCTTCATAATTCACCGTCCTACTTAAAGTATTGACGAAAAAAATATCTTTATACTTAAATAGAACTTATTTTTATATTTTTATAATAATATTTTAATATTTCTTCATAATTGTAACCTTCTTTAGCCATTCCATTAGCACCATATTGACTCATTCCGACACCATGACCATATCCTCTAGTGGTTATTTTTATCAAATCATTCTCTTCTTCAATTGTAAAATCTGTCGATCTTAAACCAAGTTTATTTCTAAACACTGTTCCTTTAAAAGTAGTATCATTGACTGTTATTGAATTAACCCTATTAGTATTGCTTCTAATAATATTTGAAAAAGATAACGAAGCACATTTAATATTTAATTTTTGGCATATTTCTTCTTTCTCAAAATTTACTGTTACTTCAAAATTCTTTAAATTACTATTATCATATGTAGATTTTACACTTTGCAAATAATCTTTATCTTCACTAAATACTAATCCCGCTTGTTCAGTATAACCATTACTCATTGCAAAATAATAAGCTTCTACTATTTCATCATCATAATACATAATCATACCCTTAGTAGCATTTACTGCATTAGCTATTTTAGTGTAATATTTATTAAATTCACTTTCCCACTTGTTTTTCATTTCTTCTATAGTTATATAACTTTGGTTAGAAACATCTGTTACCACATCATATTCTTTGCTCTCTTGTTCCATTTTATACGCTGCATAAGTTCTAGATGCTATAGCTTGGGCCTTTAGTGCTTCATCACTAAACGAAGCAGGCATTTCTGCAGCTACTACACCTATAACATACTCTTCTAAATTTAGTGAATCTATTTCATCCGTTTTTGTATTTTTTATCTTAATATTTGGCTCACTATTAAAAAAAGTAGTATTTTTATTACTACTTATTGATACTAAAATTAAACTTAAAATAAATACTACTATTATAAGTATTCTATTTTGCATTTTTCTCCTTTAAGCTAAGTTTAAGAAATCTAATACAAAATTAGTTAGTAAATAGGATAAAGCAAAGCTTAAACTCATTACTAATAATCTTGCTTCGATTACTTTATCTCTTCTCATTATTTTTTCAAAATTTACACCAGAAAATATGAATATACTTAAGAATAAGAATATAGTATATAAACATACTTTATAATTCATTATATTCTCCATTTTCATAACTTATGATTTTATTTATTCTATTTACATATCTATCAAGAGATGCTGGTTTTGTTGAAATAAAAGTATCAACTATTTCTTTTATTCTTTCAATACCTAAATTAGCTCCTAATGCAAGAACATTTGCTCCATTATGATTTTTTCCTTTAAAAGCATCATCTGAATCTACAGCTCTTACACATCTAATGCCATCTACTTTATTTGCAGCGATAGCCATTCCTACTCCATTACCACAAATTAATATTCCTAATGAATTCTCGTTTTCTCTAACTAATCTCCCTAATTTAAATGCAAAATCAGGATAATCATCTAATTCACTATTTTCAATTCCTATTTCTAATGCTTCTATTTCATTTGATTTTAAATATTCAATCAATTCTTTTTTTACTTCTACCCCTAAATGATCTGCTGCTATAAATAATTTCATGTAATCACTCTCCATATTAATTATATCAAATCATAAAAAAAGAACAACTTTTTATTGTTCTTTATTGAAACCATATTTTTTGTTAAATTTTTCAATGTTACCAGTTTTTTTAGTTTTTCCTTGAGCACCAGTATAGAATGGATGACATTCACTACAAACTTCTACATTGATTTCATCTTTAGTTGATTTTGTATTAAATGTTGCACCGCAAGCACATTTTACTACTGCATCTTTCATTTCTGGATGAATATTTGCTTTCATATTTCTCTCCTCTCGCCATACTAACTTTTAAGTATAGTAACTTTCGTTCTTAAGTATTATATCACATTTTTCATACTCTGCAAGTTTTTTTATAAAAAACAAAAGTAAACAACGTATACTAAGTTAATATCAATTATATTGAATGGATAATCATTTCTGCAATTTCTTTATGTCCTTTATAATTAAAATAAAAACTATTATCATTTACATAAAAATCTTTGTTTAACATTAAATCACTAATATTTATAAAAATTGCTTGATATTTAATAGCAATATTAGATAATTCTGAATTTAATATTATAACTTTTCCTTTATCTAAATATTTATTTTCATAAAAACCTACTAGAACTATTTTTGCTTCGGTAATATCTTTTAATAAATACATTAAATCATCATATTCGTTTATAAATTTCTTTAAATAATCAGTATCTAAATCTTTTGTTATTGCTAATTTTACTAATTCTTCTTCACCAATACTTATTGTAATTAAAGAAGCATTATGAAGTATTTGTTTTATAAATAAATCTTCATCTTCATGAAGATTATTGTTTTTTAAATCATTTATTAAATCATTAATTTTATAATTTTTAAAAGCATATTTATTGTCATAATTTTTTAATAATTTTTTACTATCATAATATTCTTTTATATAATCATTAAAACTTATACCGTCAATGTTATAAGAGGTTTCACCACTAGCTATTCCATCTCCTAATGCTACAATACTTATTTTTTCATCTTTATTAAAGAAATATATTAAATATGTTAGAATTGCACTTATTAAAACTATTAAAATTATTTTATATTTTCTTTTCACTAATTCACCCCAAATAAAAATGTAGAGATTTCTCTACATTATATTTCTTCTAGACTTATTTTAGCACCAACATTACTTAACTTATTAATTATATTTTCATATCCTCTAAGTATATAATCAATATCATAAATAGATGTTGTTCCCTCTGCTATTAATCCGGCTAGTATTAATGCTGCTCCTCCGCGAAGATCTGTTGCATTAATATCTGTACCAATTAATTTTGATTTACCTTTAATAGTTGCTTTTAAACCATCTAATTTGATTTTTGCTCCCATTTTTTGTAAATATGGATAATGGCCAATTCTATTTTCCCAAATTGTTTCTTCCATAATTGAAGTTCCTTTTGCTTGAGTAAGTAATACACTCATTGGTTGACCTAAGTCAGTTGGGAAACCAGGATAAACTTCTGTTGTAACATTTGTTGGTTTTAAATCATCTCTTTTATTTAAGATAACACTATTACCTTCTATTTTATAATCAACATTCATTTCTGTTAACTTTTCAAATAATGCTTCATTATGTTCTGGAACAATACCTTCTACTTTTAAATCTTTTCCCATTAAAGCACCCATAAGTATATAAGTTCCTGCTTCAATACGGTCTGGAATAACTTCTATTTCAGCTCCATTTAAATGATCAACACCTTCAATAGTTATCATTTCTGTTCCTGCACCAGTTATTTTTGCACCCATCTTATTTAAGAAATCTGCTACATTAATAATTTCTACTTCTTTAGCAGCATTATTAATAATAGTAGTTCCTTTTGCTCTAACAGCTGCAAACATAATGTTAATAGTAGCACCAACACTAGCAAAAGCTAAATTAATGTTAGCACCATGTAATTCTTCAGCACTTATTGTGTATTTATGTTTGCTCTTAGTAACTTTTGCTCCTAATGCTTTAAATCCCTTTAAATGAATATCAATAGGTCTTGTACCAATATTACATCCTCCAGGAAAATATATTTCTACATGTTTATACTTTCCAAGTAATACTCCCATAAAATAATAAGATGCTCTTAGTTTAACACTTAATGCTTCACTAATTGGAACATTTTCTAATTTTGTTGAATCTATTTCAATAGTTTTATCATTCTGTTTAATATCACAATTTAATAATCTTATAATTTCAAATAAAGCATCTCTGTCAGTTATGTTAGGTACATTTTTTATTGTACAAACACCATCAGCTAGTAATGCTGCCGGGATTAACGCTACCGCACTATTTTTAGCTCCACCTATAGTGATAGTACCACTTAGAGGGAACCCACCCTTAATAACAATTCTTTCCATACTCATTCCTTCTTTTGAATATACAAGATTTTTTCAGATGAAATTACCTTTTACTATTATTTATGTAATTTCTGGGTTTTTGTGATATATATCAAAAATCCTCAAAAAAAATATGTATATTTATATTTTTGTTTTTCTATTACTAATCCGAATATCTCGGCCTTTCTAAGCAATAATATACGATTTAAAAAATCGTTTGTCAATACAAATGAGTTAAATTGTTATTTACAAGATTTATATCAAATTTGATAATTTCACCCTTAAATATTCGTAAAATGTGACATCATTTGGGCTTATTAAGTCTTTTGTTAAAATACTTTTTATTATCAAATATAACATAACAAACTCTATAAAAAAGAGAAAAACATTAATTATTACAAACATTTTTTTAGTTACATATCTATTCATTTTCTTTATCTAAGTAAATACTGCAACTAATTATTTCAGATGATTCAATATTTATATAACCATCTTCATAAGTAATATCAGTATCTGTCCTTTCATTATTATTGTTAATACAAACACTTTTAGTTTCATTTAATACATAATTTATATTAGAGGGTATACTTATTCTTTCAATGTAATCTCCCATTTGATAAGTTTCTTCTACATATAAATTTACTTTTATATCAGAGGATTCTTGAGTAAAATAAATACTACAATGTTCTTTTGTAGAAGAAGATAATTTTACTGTATGAAGTTCGCTATTATATTCTAACGTACCATCGTTAGCACATTCATAATAGCTATATTTATAACCATAAGCTGGTATTCTTTCACTAATTGTATAAGTATTACTTCCTGGATTATCTTCTAACATAATTTGTACGGATAAATCCATACTACCTATTACGTCAAAATAAACAGAACATACTTCTTTTTTTTCTATGGTAACGCTTGTTGTTTTTGTTTCTTCATCATAAATTAACGTTGAATTGTTTTGACATTTATAACCACTGTAATTGTATCCTAATGTTGGAATTTCATCTCCTAAACGATATTTACCATTACCATTTCCTGTAGAATCCATATTTTC
Source organism: Bacilli bacterium (assembly GCA_017441065.1). Lineage (GTDB taxonomy): Bacteria > Bacillota_I > Bacilli_A > RF39 > UBA660 > SIG200. The sequence goes on from JAFSAI010000044.1 coordinate 11,084, forward strand.
TAAATAAACCAATAAAACATAGTCATATTCTTCTAAGTACATATTTCCGACAGTAGCTTTTATCAAAGATAATGATGCATTTTCATAATAATAGCCAAAAGATATATATATATTAATTAAAAGTAAATTAATTATAATCAGAATACCTGTTGTAGTTAAATATTTTTTTCTATTCTCTTTTTTCAAAAAATTTTCTTTTATTTTTTTATAATAATATAAAAACTTCTTATAAGATTTTTTTGTTTTTCTTTTTTAAATTTTCATATATTTTAAAAATTCATCTTTATAATCATTATATATTTTTAATATTTTATTTTTCAAAATATCACCACTCATTTATATAATGAAAAAGTATTTTAATTTTTATACAATATATTATTTAAAAATGTGCATTATACCTAAAAAAATAAGCAAAATTATCCCTAAAATATTAGCATAAACACCTAATTTTTCGCCAGAATATTTTCCAATCAAAAGGCCTAAAAATGTAAAAGAAGCGGCACATGTACTAAAAATTATACCTGAAAGGAAGACATTTTCAGTAATTGCACTTAGCCCTAATCCAGTGGAAAAACTATCCAAACTAACTGAAATAGATATTAACATCATATTAAATAAAGTTAATTCAAAATATTTTTCTTCCGTTTTTATTAAATCTAGTATCATTTCGATACCAATAAATAAAAGAATTATTCCAAGTAAAAAATTAACATTAATGTTTAAAAAAGTAATTATTTTATTTCCTAATAATGAACCTAAAAGAGGCATAAAAAAGTGCATTACACCTACTAAAAAACATAAAAAAATAGTTTTTTTCCTAGTTATATTAAAAGTTCCTATGCTTAAAGAAATTGAAAATGTGTCCATTGACAAGGAGATACCTATTATAAATAGTGAAATTATTATTGACACATAATCACCCTAATTAAATATATTAATTATTTCGAAATTTATTAATTATTTTTGTAGCATAAAACTCATATTCAGCATTGCTTAAATTATTTTGCTCATCAAGTAAACATAACGGAGGAAATAAAACACACCACCAATTTTTACCTAATCCTTCTCCTACTGTTATTACTAAACTTTCATAATTTCCTGATTTATAAGTTATACCTTTATACTCCTTAGTTGGAAAATAATTATCTCCATAACTTATGTCATATTCTACATTATAGTCATTTAATATAGAATCAACTTTATTTATATTATTATTAATTATATTTCTTGCTTCTTCTATATCTTTTGCATTACTAATTAACGCATACAATTCTTTTTCTACGTCATTTTTGATACTTAATTTCAATTTTTGATCTTCTATACTATCACTGTTTGCAATAACTCTAAATCTAATTGCATTATCCGGTATTAAAATATGTTCTTTTTCATTTATTCCAACTGATATTACAACTACCATAAATAATATAATAATTATTTTCTTCATTATTTCACCTAAATAAATATTGTCATACTTTACTTATATTTATTCAAATTAATAAAATTTTGTTGATAAGTTCGGTATTTGTAACATATAATATTATATATAGATAATAAAAGAAGTCTTTTGTGGCTTCTTAGGGTTAAGTCTATTTTAATGTCTTTATTGACAAAAAAGAGATATTATTCAAATATCTCTTTTTTATTTGTTATAAAAATATATCTTTCAAAATCATTATAATCTTTTTCTATTTTTACATATGCTTCTGGCATAAATGATTTAACAATATTTTTAATTAAATTTCCTTCTTTATCTCCAATTTCAAATGCTATTAGAAAATCTTTATTTAAATTGTTATGAAGTCTTTCTAATATTATTTTATAAAAATGTATTCCATCCTCTGGAGCAAATATTGCGTTTTGAGGTTCATATTTAGTTTTTTGATCAACATTCGAATTAAATGGTACGTATGGAGGATTACTTATAATTAAATCATATTTTGCTTCTGTCTCAAATTCATGAATATCTTTATGCAAAAATGTTATATCAACATCATTATTTAATGCATTAAGCTTTGCTACTTCTAAAGCTTCATCACTTATATCAATGGCTAAAATATTAGCATCTAACGCCTTTTTTAAAGCAATACTTATACATCCACTTCCAGTTCCAATCTCTAAAATATTTGGTTTTGAAATATTAAATTTATTGAAATATTTCAAAGCTTTTTCAATTAAATATTCCGTTTCAAATCTTGGTATTAATACTTTTTCTGAAACATTTATAATATTCCCATAAAATTCTACATTACCTATTATATATTGAACCGGATAACCTTTTTCTAGTTTTTCAAAAGCTTCTTTTTGGCTTTCTAAAGGAACATATTTCTTTATTAATTCAATATCATTCATTATGAATTAAAATTTTCTCCTGCTAATTTCAAACGCATATCTTCTGTTATTAATGCTTCTACTATAGGAGCTAAGTTACCATCCATTACTCTATCTAGTTCCATAAGAGAAAAATTAATTCGATGATCTGTAACTCTGTTTTGAGGATAATTATAAGTTCTTATCTTCTCAGATCTATCCCCAGTACCAATCTTAGTTTTTCTTGTTGCTCCAACTTCTTGTTCTTGCTTTTGTTTCATCTCATCATGAAGCTTTATTCTTAAAAGTCTCATAGCATTTTCTTTATTTCTTAATTGACTTCTTTCAGTTTGACAACCAACTACTACACCAGTCGGTACGTGTGTTATTCTTACTGCTGAATTTGCAGTATTTACTGATTGTCCACCAGCTCCACTAGAGTGAAATACGTCTATTTTTAAATCGCTTTCTTTTATTTCAATATCAACATCTTCTACTTCTGGCATAACTAGTACTGTTGCAGTTGAAGTATGTACTCTACCTTGAGTTTCTGTTGCAGGAACTCTTTGAACTCTATGAGAACCACTTTCGTATTTTAATTTAGAATAAACATTAGTTCCTTTAATCATACATTCAATTTGAGAAAAACCACCAGACGTACCTTCAATAGAGTTTAAAACTTCTATTTTCCATCCCATTTCTTCAGCATAATAAGAGTACATTCTAAATAAGTCTCCAGCAAAAATATTTGCTTCATCACCACCTGCTGCTCCTCTTATTTCCATGATTACGTTTTTACCATCATTTTCATCTTTTGGTACTAATAAAATTTCTAATTCCTTGTGTAAAGATTCTATCTTTTGAGATAAATTTTCAACTTCTACTAATGCTATTTCTCTAAATTCTTCATCATTTATAAGTGATTTTGCTTCTTCTAATGCTTTTTCTGTTTCTTTATATTCATTATAAACATTTACAGTTTCTTCTAAATCACTTTGTTCTTTTGATAATTCTTTCAATTTATTATAGTCATTCAAAACTTCTGGTTTTGTTAACTCTAATTTCAATTCTTCTGATTTTTTTAAGATATTTTCTAATCTTTCAAACATAAAAATCACCTTTCTTTTTAAATTATAACATATAATTAAAATTTGTAAAAAACACTAGAATGATTATACTATTCAGACTATTTTTTTACAAGAAAAAAATACAATAATCTATAATTATTGTACGTTTTCATCTTCATCAATGATAACTAAATCTTTTAAATCATCATCTTCATCATCATTATCATCTAATTCATTATCATAGAAAATATCTTCATCTTCTTCATTTTCTATTTCTAAATCTTCATCTTCAGGTAGTTCTTCACTTGTATCAATATCTTCTTCATCTTCAACTACTATATTTTGTAAATGATTTGTAGCTAAATCCCAATATCCTTTTGGAAGTAATACAAATTTTTTATTAATTGAAAGTAGTTCAAAGAAATCCCCAATTCTATCTTCAACAGTATTTTCTGGTAATTCTAATACTTTACATACTTTTTTAAACAAATCAAGAAGCTTCATTTTCTTTCCTGCTTGTTCTAAAATTAAATAAGCAATTTCATCATATCCCATTGTTTCTAATTCTGCTTTTGATATATCTTTTAAACTCATAATTATCTCCTTTTCAAACTCATTATATGCAATTTATTATATATGTTATTATAATAAATGTATTATTATTCTTTTTTCTTCATCTAATTTATAATTTAATATAATTTTATCTTTATCCTTTATAAAACTACACTCAATTTTATCTTCGATATTTATATTATTTTCTTTTAATATATAATTAAATAAAGATTTATTAAAATCTATTTTAAACATAAATTCATTATTTTCTCTTATATAAATTTTATCTTCTAAATTTATATAATTTGAAGTATTATTATCTTCTTCATATTTAACAAATTTATCTACTATATACTCACACTCAATTTTTTTATCAATGATTATAAAACCATTACTTAATAAACTTAAGTTTATTGCTTTTTTTATATAATCACCTCTTTTTTCTAGAAAACTATATCATAACATATATATAATTTCAACATAATTTTCTAGTTTCTTTACATAATAATTTTAGGTGATTTAATTGAAAGCTTTAAAATTTTTTTCTAAACTTTGTATTTTCAGTTTTGTATCTTTTATTATTTGTTATATTGGCATAAATATTTATGCAATGATTATACCTAATTTAAATATTACTAATAATGGAACATATTATTTATTTGATAATAAAGATACCTTAGTATATCAAGGAAGTAGTACTAGTTCATGGGTGGATTTAAAAGACATTGATGAAGATCTTATAAATGCTGTTATAGCTATTGAAGACAAAAAATTTTATAATCATTTTGGGTTTGATATCTTGAGAATTGGTAAAGCAATGATTACAAATATTCAAACTGGACATATTGTACAAGGTGCTTCAACAATTACACAACAATTAGTAAAAAATTTGTATTTAGAATTTGATAAAACTTGGGAAAGAAAAATTAAAGAAGCTTTTTTAACAATTATTACAGAATTACAATATAATAAAGAAGAAATACTAGAAGCTTATTTAAATACAATTAATTATGGAAATGGCAACTATGGAGTAAGCAATGCCAGTAAATACTATTTTAATAAAGATGTTAGTAATTTATCTCTTGAAGAAGCTATAATACTTGCAGGTATTCCTAAAAGTCCAAATAAATATAATCCTGTTTCTAACAAAGAAGAATCATTAAAAAGAGCGTCTATCGTTGCTAAAGCATTATTAAATAATGAATTTATTAATAATGATACTTATAATAATTTAAATTTTAATAATATTGAAATTTATGGTAAAAATGATAAAAATAATTTACAAATGCTTATGTATTATCAAGATGCTGTTTATAAAGAGTTAGAAAGTTTAGGTATTAGTAAAGAAACATTAGAAACTGGTGGACTTAAAGTTTATACAAACTTAGATATTGAAAAACAAAGCGCTTTAGAAAAGAATATTTTAAATACTATAACTCAAGATAAAGAATTACAAGTAGCAAGTGTTATTGTTGATCCTGAGACAGGAAAAATAGAAGCTTTAACTGGTGGTATTGATTATGGTACAAGTCAGTATAATCGCGCTACTGAATCCAAAAGACAAGTTGGTTCTACAATGAAACCATTTTTATATTATGCAGCTTTAGAAAATAACTTAACAGCATCATCTAAGTTTAAAAGCGAATATACAATATTTAATATTAACAATAAAGAATCTTATTCTCCAACAAACTATAATGATAAATATGCTAATAAAGATATTACTATGGCTGCTGCTATTGCATTTTCTGATAATATATATGCTGTTAAAACTAATTTATTTTTGGGTGTTGATAGATTAGTAGATACTGCTAAGACTGTTGGAATTAAAGAAAATTTGAGTGCTGTACCATCACTTGCATTAGGTACAGGTGAAATTAATATTTTAGATTATGCTACTGGATATACTACTCTAGCAAGTGGTGGTTATAAGAAAGATTTATACTTTATTAGAAAAATTGAAGATAAAGATGGAAATGTTATTTATACAAAAGAAAACAAAAAAAGTTTAGTACTAAATCCTAATTACGTTTATATCCTAAATGAATTATTAGCTAACACTTCTAGTAGTGCTTTTAAAGACTATACTAGTGCAACTGCCAGTACAATTGCTAGCAAATTAAGTAGAAAGTATTCTATAAAAACGGGAACTACTGCAAGCGACTATTGGACTGTTGGATATAATAAAGATGATTTAATGTTAATATGGATTGGTTATGATAATAATCGAGAATTTACAAAAAGTTATGGTTATATGACAAAAAATATTTGGGCAGATACTATGGAAGAAATCCAATCAGATATTTCTAATAATTGGTATGAAACTCCAGATAACGTAGTAGGTGTTATTCTAGATTCTGTTACTGGAGAGGTTACCAATAATGAAGAAAGGGCTGTAGTATATTATTACTTAAAAGGTAGCGAACCATTAATTAGTAGTGCATCTACTATAGATAATGAAAAAAAGAAGAACTAGTCTTCTTTTTTTATTGTAATTGTATATTTTAATTCTTCTGTATTTTCATCTTTAATAACATTGATTTGATAATTATTATTTGTTAACTCACTAGCTAATTTATCCAAAAGATTTGTAGCTATACTCATATCTTTTTTATTATTCTCCACTGGTGCTAAAAAATCCAACATTTCTATTTCTTCTACCGGACTTGTAACTACAGTTTCTTCAATACTCATATTAGCTGATTCATCTTCTAAATAATTAAAGAATTTATTAGGAATAGATGAACTACTAGTATTTTTATTTGTAGGTATTATATCTTCAAATTGAGGAACTGGAGGAATTTCAACAACCGGTGTAACATTTTCTACTTTTGGTGGCACTTCTGTAATTGGAATTTCCACTTTTTTATCATCCTTTTTTCTTCCTTTTAATCTTTTATCTAATTCTCTTACTGTTAATCTTTCTTCAATAATTGTTTCTAACCACTTTTCTTGTTCTTCTAAATCATCTACTTGTAATAGACTTCTAGCATGCCTTTCAGAAATTTTACCTTCCATTAAAGCATTTTGAACACCATTAGCTAACGATAATAGACGTAGTTTATTTGAAATTGCTGATTGGCTTAAACCCATTTTTTTAGCTAACTCTTCTTGAGTTAAATATCCTTTATCAAGAAGTGCTTTATAAGATTTTGCTTCTTCTATCGAAGATAAGTCTCTTCTTTGAACATTTTCTACTATTGCAACTTCCGCACTTTTTTGATCATCTAAAGCTGATATAATAGCAGGAACAGATGTTAATCCTGCTAACTTTGAAGCTTTATATCTTCTTTCTCCAGCAATAATTTCGTATTTATCTCCTAAGCGTCTTAAAACTAGGGGTTGAATAATCCCATGTTCTTTTATTGAAGCAGCTAATTCTTTTAATCCATTTTCGTCAAAATTTAATCTTGGTTGAAAACGATTAGGAATAATATCTTCAATTGGCACATTTAAAACTTGTGATTCTGTATTCACAATAAATCAAGCCCCTTTACCTTTCTATTTAATTCTAACTTATTTAGAATTTTTTTTCAATGGCTTTTTGATTATTTTGTCATACGGTCTTAAAAGTTTTACGTCTGTGCTTTTTTCTTTTTTTATTACAATAATATTTCTTAATCCAGAATTATTATATAGATTAAAAGTAATTCTATTAATAATCTTAGAATCAAGTATTTCAATAGTACTAATTGAATCTTCTAAAGAATCGTCCATATTTCCTTTTAAAGCAATAAATAATCCATCAACTTTTACAAGAGGGATTGCTAATTCTGCCAAAACTCTTAAATTTGCTACAGCTCTAGACGTTACTATATCAAATTTATTTAAGTTGTTTTTGGAAAAATTTTCAACTCTATCATTTACAACATCTACATTTAAAGATAATTTTTTTGAAAGTTCTATTAAAAATTTTGTCTTCTTGTTATTAGAATCTATTAATGTAATATTTAATTGAGGAAAAAATATTTTAAGTACCATTCCAGGAAAACCAGCACCACTACCAATATCTACAAGACTATTATACCTACTTAAATCAACACTTTTTACAATAGTTAAAGAGTCATAAAAATGTTTTAGATAAATTTCTTCTGGTTCTTTTATTGCAGTTAAATTTGTATGACTATTATACTCAATTAGATAATTCATATAAATATCTAACTTATTTAAATAATCATCTTTTACTTCTATATTTAATTTTCTTAATTCTTCTATAAATGTATCTTTATTCATTTTTACTATATTCCTTTTTTAAATAAATAGCTAATATTGTTATATCAGCAGGATTTACACCACTTATTCTTGATGCTTGAGCTATTGTTTTTGGCCTTACACTATTTAATTTTTGTTTAGCTTCGCTTGCTAAATTTTTAATTTTATTATAATCAATATCATCTGGTATTTCTTTTTCCTCTATTTTTTGTAATTTTTCTGCTTCTTTGTATGCCTTTTTTATATAACCACTATACTTTAATTCTATTTCAACTTGTTCTAACACATCATCAGTATAATCAAAATTTTCAAAATTCTTCAAAAAATTAAATGTTATTTCTGGCCTTTTTAATAAATCTTCATATGTCATTGATTGTTTTGGTACATCATAACCATTATTTATAAATTTTTCTTTTACTTCTTCTTTAATTAATAATTTTTTATTTTTAACTTCTTCAAATAATTTATTGATATTTGCCACTTTTTCAACATATCTTTTATATTGTTCTTCACTAACTGAACCAACTTGATATCCAGTTTCTCTTAATCTCAAATCTGCATTATCATGTCTTAATAATAATCTAAATTCTGCACGGCTTGTAAGCATTCTGTATGGATCTGTTACACCTTTTGTTACTAAATCATCTATTAATACACCTATATATGCTTCATTTCTTTTTAAAATTAATGGACTTTTTCCTTTTAATTTAAGTACTGCATTAATACCTGCAACAAGACCTTGTCCTGCAGCTTCTTCGTAACCACTTGTTCCATTTATTTGTCCTGCAGTAAATAATCCCTCTATTAATTTATTTTCTAAACTTGGATTAATTTGCAAAGGACTAATCGCATCATACTCTATTGCATACGCATATTTAGTAATAACTGCATTTTCTAATCCTTTTAAACTATGAACCATTTCTTCTTGAACATATCTAGGCATACTTGTAGAAAAACCTTGTAAATACCATTCATCATAATACATACTCTCTGGTTCTAAAAATAATTGATGTCTTTCTTTATCAGAAAATCTAACAACTTTATCTTCTATTGAAGGACAATATCTAGGTCCAACACCTGTTGCATAACCACCATACATTGCAGATTCATCTAAGTGATTTTGTATTATTTTATGAGTTAATTCATTTGTATATAATAAGTAACATTTTTGTTGATTATTTATTTCATAAACAGGATTTATGTCATGACTAAATGACCAATATGTGTTATCACCATTTTCTTCGTGCATTTTTGAAAAATCTATTGATTCTTTTTTTATTCTTGGAGGAGTTCCTGTTTTTAGTCTTATTATGTTTAATCCATTTTCTTTTAATCTTTCGCTTAAATAATTACTTCTTCTCTCCCCATGCGGTCCATTCGGAGTATTTTCACTACCAATTAAAATATTTGCTTTTAAATATGTTCCTGTTGTAAGTATAACTGTTTGTCCGAAAATTTGTGAATTATCTTCTAATATAACTCCTTTAACTTTACTATCTTCAATTACTAAATCTTCTACCATTCCTTCTTTAATTTCTAAATTAGGATTTTGTTCTAGAAATTCTAACATCTTTTTTGGATATATTTTTTTATCAGCTTGTGCACGTAAACTTCTTACAGCAGGACCTTTAGAATTATTAAGCATTTTTATTTGAAAATGACTTAAATCTGCTACTATTCCCATAAGTCCACCTAAAGCATCTATTTCTCTTACAATTATTCCTTTAGCTGTTCCTCCAATTGAAGGATTACAAGGCATATCAGCAATATTATTTTTATTGATAGTTAATAATAAAGTTTTCATCCCCATTTTTGCAGAAATATTTGCCGCTTCACAACCGGCATGTCCTCCACCAACAACTATAACATCATACATTTTTATCACCTACTTTCCTAAACAAAAATTACTAAATAATGTTGTAATTAATTCATCTTGGTATGTATCTCCTGTAATTTCACCAAGCAAATTCCAAGCATTTGTAATATCAATTTCTGCTATATCTACTGGCATACCTGCCTCTAAATTTTGAATTGCATTTTCTATAGCAGATAATGATTTTTTTAACAAATCTATTTGTCTAACGTTAGACATATATGTCATATCTTTATTTAAAATATTATCAAGTTTTAATTTATTAATTATTGCTTCTTTTAAACTTAACAAACCATCTTGATCAATAGTATTTCCTGTAATATAGTCAAAATCAATTTTAATTTTCTTATCTAAATCTGATTTATTTATAAATATTATTCTTTTTTCTGTTGGAATCATTTTTAATAGTTCTTTATCATAATCAGTTAAATCTTCATTATTATTTAATACTAATATTACTAAATCAGCTGTTTCTATTGCTTTTTTACTTTTTTCAACACCAATTTTTTCAACAACATCTTCAGTATCTCTTATACCTGCAGTATCTATAAATTTTATTAAAAATCCATTTAAAGTCATACTACCTTCAACAATATCTCTTGTAGTTCCAGCAATATTTGTTACAATTGCTTTTTCTTCATCTAATAAAGAATTCAATATACTACTTTTTCCTACATTGGGCTTACCTACTATTGCTATATTTATCCCTTCATTTATTAGTCTGCCATTTCTTGAATCCTTTAGTATATCTTCTATTTCCATTTTTACTTTACTTAATTTTGGTAATAAAGTATCTTTTGTAACGATTTCTATATCTTCATATTCAGGATAATCGATATTAACTTCAATATTTGCCATTATTCCAACAACTATTTCTCTTATACTTCTAATTTTATTAGTTAAATTGCCCTTCATATTATTTAGTGCTAAATTTCTAGCAGCGTCATTTTTGGCATTAATAAGATCATTTACAGATTCAGCCTCTATTAAGTCTATTCTTCCATTTAAAAAAGCTTTTTTTGTAAATTCACCTGGTTCAGCTAGTCGGCATCCTTTTTCTAATAATAATTCTAATATTTTATTTGTTGTGTTAATTCCACCATGACTATTTATTTCAATAATATCTTCCATTGTATATGTTTTTGGCGCTAACATAACACTTACTAAAACTTCATCTATTTTTTCTTCATCATCATAAATAAATCCATAATTTATGGTATGTGATTCTACTTCTTTTAAATTTTTGCCACGATAAATTTGTGATACTATATCTAAAGTTTTTGGTCCACTTACTCTTATTATAGATATTGCTCCAATTCCTGGGGCTGTTGATATTGCACATATTGTATCTTCCATAGTAATCGCCTCTTCCGTCTTATATTAGCACAAAATAGTAATAAATTCATTAAAAAAACTAAAGAAATCTTTAGTTTATTCTGGTTTAATTACTACATGTCTATTTGGTTCTTCGCCAACACTTGTAGTTGAAACACCTTTAAAATTAGTAAGTGCATTATGAATTATTCTTCGATCATAAGCATTCATATTTTCTAAATGTACTTCTACATTTGTTTTGCTAACTTCTTTAGCTAAATTTTTAGCTAATCTTTCAAGTCTTTTTTGTTGTTTTTCTCTATAATTTTCAACATCTAAACTTATAAATGGTCTAATGTTAAAATCAGTATTTATTTTTTGTTTAACCAAAGTTTCTAATGCTTTAAGAGTATTTCCTCCCTTACCAATTAGAACAGGGTTATTTGATGAATATATTTTTACATATATTATATCTTCTCTTAGCTTAGTCTCAAAATTAGCCTCTAATCCCATATTATTTAGTAATTCTTCTAAATAATCCTTAATATATATAACTAATTCATTTTTTAATATTATATCTACTGAAACAGTACTATTTTTATTAAATAGTCCACTTTTCTTTTCAGTATATTTATAGTAAAAATCATTTCTTTCTACATTAAGTTCACTACAAACATCATTTAATACTGTTTCTAATTCTTTTCCTTCTCTATTTATTATTTCCATACTTAAGACCTCTCTTCACTTCTAATTTTTCTTTTATTTTTGAATTATTTTTTTTATCTTCTTTTGGCTTTTTATTTCCTTCACCAGATAGTTTTTTAAAAATAAAAGTTTGAATTGCTATAAAAGCATAAGTTATTATCCAATAAAATGCTAATGCTGTTGTTAATGAGAATGATGTAACTACAATTAATACAACCATAATATTTGTCATCATTTTCATTTGACTTTCCATTTCAGGAGATTGATTCATTGCTCCTGTTGATTTCATTGAATATTTAAATGAGAAGTATGTTGATACCGCTATTAATATAATAAGGATAATGTATAAGTAATTTCCATTTGATAAACCAACATAAGGAGTCATACCTAAATTAAATCCTAATAATTTATCTTCAAAGATTGCCGGAACACGATTAATTGCTTGTAAGAAAGCAAAGAATAAAGGCAATTGAATAAATGATACTAAACATCCTGACATTGGTTTAACATTATACTTTTTATATAATGCCATCATTTCTTGACTTTTCATCATCATAGATTCGTTATCATCACGTCCACGATATTTAAGTTCAAGCTTTTGCATTTCTTTATTAACCTTTTGCATATTTTTACTTTGTTTATGTGTTTTATATGAGAAAGGTAATAAAATTAAACGAATTAATAATCCTATTATAATTAAGGATATACCCATATTACCAACTAAGTTACCTAATTTTAAAATTAAAAAGGCTAGTGGTTTAACAAATAAAAATTCCCAAATTCCAGAACTCTTATTAGATGTTATTTTAAATTCGCTACAAGTTGGTAGTTCATTAAGTGATATTTTTAATTCTTTATCATATTGTTCATATAATTTATATAATTCTGAACTTTCTTCTGGTTTACATAAAATATCATTTGGCAAGTTTTGTCCTGTTTCAGAATATTGAACAATTTTTTTATCTTTATCCTTAATATAATTATTACTTCCACATCCACTTGTTAGTAAAACCATCATTATTAATATAATGGCTAATAATTTATTTTTCATTTTGTTCTCCTTTATTTAATAATTTAATTAATTCTTTTTCCATTTCACTATAAGATAATTTTAATATCTCTTTCTTACATATTATAATATAATTGTGAAAATTTGGAAATAATTTCAAATTATTATCTATAATATTTCTTAATTGTCTTTTTATTTTATTTCTAGTAACTGCATTACCCACTTTTTTTCCTACAGCTATTCCAAAATTATTACTAACCTCATTTTTACTAACACTACAAATAACAAAATACTTATTAGCATTTCGTTTTCCAGTTTGAATTATATCATTAAATAAAATTTTTGATCTAACTACGTTTTTCTTTTTCATAATATTAAAAAAACACGTAAGAAATTATTTAGTTAATTCCTTACGACCTTTTCTACGACGATTGTTAATAATCTTTGTTCCTTTACGTGCAAAGAAACCATGCTTTTTAGCTTTTTTTCTATTATTTGGTTGATAAGTTCTTTTCATTTCGAATTCCACCTCTTTCTTCAGCGTTATTATTATAATATTATTAAGATAAGAATGTCAAGAAATAACGGGTTTTCAACATTTTATCTCTATTTTTTTATTTTAAATAACACTTTGTTTTCTAGTTTGTTGAAAACTTTTTATCTTTAAACAGTATACTTAATTATAAATATCCAATATGTAACACTTTCAACAATTCTAAAAAATTAATCAACATGTTAATAAGTTAAAAAGTTAAAACTTTTTTGTTGAAATTGTTAATAACTTTTTGTATTATAGATTTTATCAAGAAAAATAATGTTGAAAATTGTGTTGTTATTAACAATTTTTTAAATTTTTCTTGTAATAAAAAATCATTTAAGTTAAAATGAATTTGGGATATATTTGATTGTGGGGTGAGGTATTGAAAACACAAGAAATTTTTAAACAATTTTTGAGTGAAATAGCAGAAACTGTAAGTCCAAGCACATATTCTGTGTGGTTTAATGATCTTGAACTTGTGAATATGGATGATAAAGAACTTGTTATTAAAGTACCTCTTCCAGTACATAAAAAAATATTAAGAACAACTTATATAGATTTATTTGATGAAACAATTTTTTCATTGACTGGTATTAATTACTCTTTTAAATTTGTAACCGAAGATGAACTTGAAGAAATAAAGGAAGTTACTAATATAATACCTGAAGAAGTTCATGAAAAAACAGTAGAATGGAATACTAATTTAAATCCAAATTTAAATTTTGATAACTATGTTGTTGGAGAATCAAACAGACTTGCTTTTATATCAGCGATGAACGTAGCTCAGTCACCTGGAACCATACGTAATCCTTTATTTATATATGGTAGAAGTGGAATAGGTAAGACTCATTTAATGCATGCAATAGGTAATTATATTACTGAACATTCTAATAAAAAGGTATTATATACAACGAGTGATGATTTTAAAAATGAATATGTTGAAATATCTAAATTAGAACGAGGGCAAGCATCAATTGAGTATGCTAAACAATTTAAAAATAAATATCGTGGAGTAGATGTACTGATTGTTGATGATATACAATTCTTAGTTGGTGCTGAACTAACACAGCAAGAGTTTTTCCACACATTTGAGGCGTTACATCAAGCTAATAAACAAATTATAATATCTAGTGATAAGAGTCCTGATGATTTAAAGAAAATCGAAGAAAGGTTACGAAGTAGATTTACTTGGGGACTTCCAGTTGATATTTACCCACCGGACTTTGAACTTAGATGTGAAATAATTAAACAAAAACTATCAAATACAAGTATTAAAAATAAAGTAAATAGAGATGTTATTGAATATATTGCCAATGCTTGTCCAAATGATGTTAGACAAATAGAGGGAACAATTAATAGATTACTAGCTTATACAGCGATGTATGCTCCAGATATTATTACACTTGATTTTACTATAGAAGCTATAAAAGATTACGTTAATACTAACGTTTATCAAGAAAATACAATATCACATATTCAAAAAGTTGTTGCAGATTTCTTTAAAATAACAGTAGAAGACTTAAAAAGTAAAAGAAGAAGCAATAATATAGCGAAACCAAGACATATAGCTATGTATCTATGTAGAATAGAAACTGATGAAAACTTAGCAAAAATTGGTTTAGAATTTGGTGGTAGAGATCATTCAACTGTAGTTGCAAGTTGTGATAAAATAAAAAATGATTTAAAGAATAATACTAATCTTGATAATATGTTAAAAGAAATCAAATCAAAGTTATAATATTGTGGATAAAGTATTAGTTATTAACACCCGTATTTATCGTGATTTAAGTTAATAAATAGGGAGTTATCAACATTTTCAACACTATAATAAATACAATAATATAATATTAATAATAAAAAGAAAGAAGGAGATAAAATGAAATTTGTTATTGATAAAAATATTTTATTAGAAGCACTTACTAATGTTACTAGAGCAATAGGAACTAGAACTACAATACCAATTCTTAATGGAATTAAATTTGATTTAACAAATGAAGGATTAAGTTTATTAGCAAGTGATTCTGAATTAACTATTAAAATAAATATTCCAGAAACTGAAATTAAAAAAATTGATAAATGTGGAAGTATGATTATTCAAAGTAAATATATATTAGAAATTATTAGAAAAATGCCATCTGATGTTATTAATTTTGAATCTGTTGATAGTAGTAAAATTAAAATCTTTACAGATAATAATGAATATAATTTAAATTGTTATGATATTAATGATTATCCACATATATCTTTAGAAGAAAGTAAAGAACCAATTACTATTAAAGCAGAAACCTTAAAAGCTATTATAAATGAAACTTCTTATGCAGTATCAACTCAAGAAGTAAGACCTCTTTTAACAGGTATTAACCTTAAAATAACAGGAGATATGCTTGAATGTATTGCTACAGATTCATATCGTCTTGCTAAAAAGAATATAAAATTAGATACTATGGTAAATGCTACTATAAATATTGTTATTCCAGGAAAAAGTATTAATGAATTTGAAAAAATGTTAACAGATGATGACGATATAGTAATGCATATATTTAATAATAAAATATTATTTAAGTATAAAAATATTCAATTTCAAACAAATTTATTAAGTGGTACTTATCCTGATACAAATCATTTTATTCCAAATGAATTTGCATACATGATAAATTTAGATTTAAAAGCGTTTAATGATGCTGTTGATCGTGCTTCATTACTTGCACAAAGTAAAGATAAAAATATTGTAAGAGTGTTAATTGATGATAAAACTATGGTTATTTCATCTAGTGCAAGTGAAATTGGAAAAACTGAAGAAAAAATAGCTATTGAATGTAGCAACAAAGATAGATTAGAAATAGCATTTAGTTCTAGATATATGTTAGAAGCTTTAAAAGTTATTAAAGATGATAATATATTATTGTTAATTAATAGTGATGATAAACCAATTTTAATAAAATCAGTTAAAGATGAGTCATTAATTGAACTTATATTACCAGTAAAAACTTATTAATCGTAAAAATTAGCTAAATATAGCTAATTTTTTTGTGAAAAAATATTTCCCGGGAAATATTTTGACAATTTTTTTAAACTTTTTATGTTATAGTAGGCCATATTCAGGAGGATTATTGTGGAAAACTATATAATTAATAACAAAACTATAGCAATATTAAAAAATAATAATAAGACAATTATTTATGATGTTGATAACATACGAGTTATTAACAAAAATATAAAGAGAATATTAGATGAAAATTGTAGTTTTTATGGTAGTAGTTTAAGCGGGAGAAAGAAAAGTGCTAAAAATATATTAAATATTCATTATAAAGTCCCAGTTGTAGTAAAAGAAGATGTTATTTTATTACAAGTTAATAACATTAGAAACAAAGAATGTTTATTTTTAGTGTTAAATAAAATTGTTGATTATAAATTAGAAAATCAAAAATTAAAAATAATATGTATTAACAAACAAGTATTTTTAATTAATATATCAAAAAATAGTTTCGAAAAAATGTTAATTAATTCTATTAAATTAAATAACATTTTAAAATGGCAAAAATGTGAGAATTTTGTTTAAAACACGTCTATTTTATGTTATAATTATATATAGGTATAGGTGTACTTAAATTACCTTAAAATTAAATAAGCATCAAAAGAAAGGCAAAATATGAAAATCAGCTCATTAAAATTGGTTAATTTTAGGAATTATGAAAAAATAGAATTAGACTTCAATGATTCTTTAAATATTATCTATGGAAATAATGGAGTTGGGAAGACAAATTTAGTAGAAGCAATATATGCTTTGTCTTTAACAAAATCATTTAGAACATCAAATGATAAAAATTTAATAAAAAAAGATGAGTTAAGTACAAAAATAGAAGGAGTAGTAGAGACTAATACCACAAATAGTTATCAAGTTATTTTAAATAAGGAAGGTAAAAAAGTAAAAATAGACGGAGATATAATATCTAAAATTAGTGATTATATTTCTAATATAAATATTGTTCTATTACAACCAGAGGAACAAATGATTTTTACAGCACCACCATCATCAAGAAGAAAACTTCTAAATATCGAAATTAGTCAATTAAAAAAAGACTATATTATTTATTTAAATAATTATAATAAAGTATTAAAACAAAGAAATTTTTATTTAAGAGAATTGTATATTAATGGAAATGCTAGTAAAGATTATTTAAATATTCTAACTAAGAAGTTGATTGAATATGGTAAAAAAATATATGATATAAGATTTGAATTTATTGAAAAAATTAATACTTATATAAATGATTGTTACCATAATATCTTTGAATCTGGTGAATTAAAGATTAAATATGTTTCTGATTATAATAAAAAAAATGAAGAAGAGCTATTTAATATTTATGTTAAGAATTATAATAAAGAGATAATTTTAGGAAAAACATCTTTAGGGATTCATCATGATGATTTAGTATTTATGTTAGATAATCAAAATATAGCCGAATGGGGAAGTAATGGGCAAAGAAAAAATGCTATATTTGCCTTCAAATTGGCTGAAATTGAGGTATTTAATAAAGAAAAAGGTAATTATCCTATTTTAATACTAGATGATTTATTTAGTGCTCTTGATAACAATAAAATTAAAAACATTGTTAAATTATTAAATAACAATATTCAAACATTTATAACTACTACAGAATTAGAAAGAATAGATGAAACACTTTTAAGTAACGCAAAATTATTTAATGTTACTTATGGTAATATTACGGAGGTATGAAATGGCAGAAAATAATTTACATTATAGTGATAATGATATTCAAGTATTAGAAGGATTAGAAGCTGTTAGAAAAAGACCTGGTATGTATATTGGTACAACTGATGTTAAAGGGTTACATCATCTTGTATGGGAAATTGTTGATAACTCAATAGATGAAGCTTTAGCGGGTTTTTGTAAAAATATTGAAGTTATAATTAATAAAGACAATTCTATTACAGTAAAAGACGATGGTCGTGGTATTCCTGTAGGAATTCACCCAAAAACAGGAATTTCGACAGTTGAAACAGTTTATACAGTGTTGCATGCTGGTGGTAAATTTGGTGGAGGCGGATACAAAGTAAGTGGCGGTCTTCATGGTGTTGGTGCATCAGTTGTTAACGCTTTGTCAAAATGGGTTACAGTAACTGTATATAAAGATGGAAAAATTTATGAAACTAAATTTGAAAATGGTGGAAAAACGCTTCAAAGATTAGAAATAATTGGTGAATGTGAATTAAATAGAACTGGTACTCATGTTACATTTAAACCAGATCCAGAAATATTTGATACAGATATTTATGATTATGAGACTTTAAAAGTAAGAATAAGAGAACTTGCTTTTCTTAATAGAGGATTATGTCTTACTATTAGAGATGATAGAGATGATGAAGATACAATTGGTGAAAAATTCCTTTATGAAGGTGGAATTAGTGAGTATGTTAAGTACTTAAATCAAAATAAAACTCCTATTCATAATGAAATTATTCATTTAGATGGTGAAGAAGATGGAATTATGTTTGAAGTTGCAATGCAATATAATTCTGGATATAACGACAGTATTTATTCATTTGTTAATAATATAAATACCCATGATGGTGGAACTCATGAAGAAGGTGTTAGAAGAGCCTTAACAAGAGTTATTAACAACTATGCAAGAAAAACTAACATGTTAAAAGAAAAAGATGATTCTTTAACTGGAGATGATGTTAAAGAAGGTTTAACAATGATAGTATCTTGTAAGCATCCAAATCCTCAATTTGAAGGACAAACTAAGGGTAGACTTGGAAATTCTGAGGTTAGAAAGTTAGCTGATAATGTATTCTCTCAAGGATTTGATAGATTCTTAATGGAAAATCCCGAAGAAGCTAAAATTATTGTTGAAAAAACAATGACTGCAGCAAGAGCAAGAGTAGCCGCTAAGAAAGCTAGAGAATTAACAAGAAGAAAAAGTGACTTAGATGTTGTCAATTTTGGTGGAAAACTAGAAGATTGTAAGGATAAAGATCCTTCAGTATGTGAAGTATTTATAGTCGAAGGTGATAGTGCCGGTGGATCTGCTATTAAAGGTAGAGATTCAATGACACAAGCAATATTACCGATAAGAGGTAAAATACTTAATGTTGAAAAAGCAAGACTTGATAGAGCTCTTTCTAATGAGGAAATAAGAACTATTATTACTGCATTTGGTACTGGAATAGGTCAAGAATTTGATTTAAGTAAACTTAGATATCATAAAATAATAATCATGACCGATGCCGATGTCGATGGAGCACATATTAGAGTATTGTTATTAACATTATTCTATAGATTCTTTAAACCAATTGTTGAAGCAGGGCATGTATATGCTGCTCAACCTCCACTTTTCTGTATTAAACATGGGAAAACAATAAAATATGTTTTAGATGAAAAGGAAAGAGATGAGTATATAGCATCATTAAATCCTAATACTAAATACGATATTTCTCGTATGAAAGGTTTAGGTGAAATGGATCCTGAAGAATTAAACGAAACAACAATGGATATTAATAAACGTGTGTTAAGAAAAATAACAGTAGAAGACGCTATTGAAGCAGATGCTGCATTCTCTAAACTTATGGGTGAAGAAGTAGAACCTAGAAGACAATTTATTGAAGAAAATGCAAAATTTGTTGAAAACTTAGATGTTTAGAAGGGAGTAAAACATGGATAAAGATAAATTAACAGTAAATAATATTGTAGATGAAATTGAAAAATCCTTTTTAGATTATTCCATGAGTGTAATTGTATCTCGTGCTTTACCAGATTTAAGAGACGGTTTAAAACCTGTTCATAGAAGAATTTTATGGTCAATGTATGAGTCTGGTTATACTCCAGATAAACCACACAAAAAATCAGCTCGTATAGTTGGGGATGTTATGGGTAAATATCACCCACATGGAGATTCAAGTATATATGAAGCAATGGTTCGTATGGCTCAAGATTTTAGCTATAGAAATGTTTTAGTAGATGGTCACGGAAACTTTGGTAATATTGCTGGAGCTGGAGCTGCAGCTATGCGTTATACAGAATCAAGACTTGCTAAAATTTCTTTAGAATTATTAAGAGATATTAACAAAGATACAGTAAATTTCATTCCAAACTTTGATGAATCTGAAAAAGAACCTGAAATATTGCCTTCTAGATTTCCTAATATTCTTGTTAATGGAACAATGGGAATTGCCGTAGGTATGGCTACAAATATACCTCCACATAATTTAGGAGAAGTAATTGATGGATGTGTAGCGTATATTGATAATCCGGATATAGATGTTGATGGATTAATGCAACATATTAAAGGTCCAGATTTTCCAACTGGTGGTTTAATATTAGGTAATAGTGGTATTAAAAAGGCTTATGAAACAGGTCGTGGTAGTATTACTATTAGAAGTAAAGCGACTATTGAAGAAAAAGATGGTAAACATTACATAATTGTAGATGAAGTTCCATATGGTGTAAATGTTTCTGATTTAAAAAATAAAGTTGCAGAACTTGTACATAATAAGGTAATTGAAGGAATTGCGGATTATCATACAGACTTAAAAAATGGTATTAAAATTACTATAACTTTAAAGAAAGATGCTAATCCACAAGTTGTTCTTAACAATTTGTATAAACACACTCAATTTCAAGTAAATTACGGAATTATATTCCTAATGATAGATAATAAGGTACCTAGAACTTTAGGTTTAAAAGATATAATCTCTAAATACATTAATTATCAAGAAGAAGTTATTATAAGACGTACTAGATTTGAATTAGATAAAGCAGAAAAAAGAGTTCATATTCTAGAAGGCTATAAGATTGCTTTAGACAACATAGATGAAGTTATTAAAATTATTAAAGAATCAGAAACAGATTTATTAGCTAAAGAAAAACTAATGTCAAAATTTGGATTTAGTGAAATTCAAGCTGATAGTATTTTAGAATTAAAATTACGTCGATTAACAGGTCTAGAACGAAATAAAATCGAAGAAGAATTAAAAGAATTACTTGCTAAAATTCAAGATTATAGAGCAATTCTTGCTTCTAGAGAAAGAATTTTGGAAATAATAAAAACAGAATTACTAGAAATTAAAGATAAATACGGTGATGATCGTCGTACTAAAATTGATATGACTGCAGTTGAATACATTGAAGATGAATCTTTAATTCCTGAAGAAGATGTTATGGTTGTGTTAACTAATAAGGGCTATATTAAGAGAACAACAAATGATACATTTAAAGTTCAAAATCGAGGAGGTGTTGGTGTTAAAGGTTTAACAACAAACGATGAAGATTATGTTGAACATTTAATTAACTTATCAACTCATGATTATATTATGTTCTTTACTAATAAAGGTAAAGTTTACCGTATAAAAGGTTATGAAATACCCGAATTTAGTCGTCAATCTAAAGGAATACCAGTAATTAATTTACTTCAAATAGAAAAAGATGAAAGAATTAATTCAGTTGTTAAAATCAATAAAAATGATGAATATAAATACTTATTATTCGCCACTAAAAAAGGTGTTGTTAAAAAGACTTTATTAACTGAATTTGAAAATATTAGAACATCTGGTAAATTATGTATTAGTTTAAATGAAAATGATGAATTATTAGATGTTAAAAAGACTAATGGCGACAATATTATCCTGTTAGGTAGTGATAATGGTAGAATGGTAAAATTTGATGAGAATGAAATCAGAGCCATGGGTAGAACTGCTACTGGTGTAAGAGGAATTAACCTAGAAGGTGGAAATTGTATTTGTTGTGAAGTTGTTAATGACGATTCAACAATATTATTAGTTACAGAAAAAGGTTACGGAAAACGAACAGAAGTTCGTGAATTCAGACAAACAAAACGTGGAAGTAAAGGTGTTTTAGCTCTTAATATCACAGAAAAGAATGGAACTTTGGTATCTGCTAAGTTAGTAGAAAATGATAAGGATGTAATAATCATGAGTAATGCTGGTATTACAATAAAACTACCAGTTGATCAAATTTCTTTATTAGGAAGAGTTACACAAGGACTTAGATTAATCTCATTAAGAGATAATCAAACTGTTGCAACAATTAGTGTTGTTGATAAAATTGAAGTTGATTCAGAGGAATCAAGTTCTGAAAAATAATAAATAAAAAAATATTTCCCAGGAAATATTTTTTTTATTTGTATTAAACAATTTTTCTAAAGGCATCAATATTTTTATTTTAAAACACAGGAAATTATTTCCCGGGAAATAATTTTGAGTGTTGAAAGTTTCACGTGAAACATTTTTTATGTTGAAAACTTATGTCTTTTTAACAAAATTATTAAAAATTGCCGGCAAAATAAAAAATTTATTAATAAACCAATTATTTATTTTGAATAAAATAAACATTAAAGATAAAAAATATGTTTGTGAAAATCTTACTAGATATGGCCTTAAATCGCTGGTGATTCATCGCAAAGATGAAGAATTGTTTGTTTTTGCATTTTTATTTTTGAAAAAACAAAGAAATCCTTTATTTTTCTTAAATAGATAAATTATCCTATTACAACAATTAAATATGAGTGTTTAAAACGAAACTAATTATTTTAAATAAATATTTCCCGGGAAATAAAAAATGTTGAAAATTATGATGTTTCACGTGAAACTAATTCAAAAACATAAAAATAAGCTTATTTTGATGTCAAAAAACAAAAAATGGATAATTATTTCCCGGGAAATATCTAAATGAATTGAATTATAAAAACAAATATGCTATTATTTTTATGCACAACAAATATATCGTAAACTGGTCAGAGTTGGAAGACAGCAGCCACATCGTTCACTATTTGTGTGTGCTTTTTTTATGAGGTTATATTATGACAGAAAAAATTATAGAAACAATGTATAAAGAAGCCGTAAAAGCATACAAAAAAGGTGAAATACCTGTAGGAGCTTTAATAACAAAAAACAACAAAATTATTGCTAAATCTCATAATAATAGACAAAAAAAACATAATTTACTAGGTCACGCTGAAATAAATTGTATTTTAAAAGCTGAAAAACGTATAAAAGATTGGCGATTAGATGAATGTGAAATGTATGTAACATTAAGTCCGTGTTCAATGTGTGAAACTATTATTGAAGAATCAAGATTAAAAAAAGTTCATTTTTTAGTAAAACAGCATAATTATAACGAAAAAAACTCTAAAATAGTTCAAATTAGTGATCAAAATAATCAAAAAGAAGAATATGAGAAACTTTTAAAAAGTTTTTTTGAACGATTAAGAAAATAAATATAAAAAAAGCGATTAATCGTGATATAATATTAATTGAAAGGAATCTCATCATGAATTATAAAGTACTTTATAGAAAATATAGACCAACAAACTTTGAAAATATAATTGGTCAAGAATATATTGTAAAAACACTAAAAAATTCAATAATTAACAACAATATTTCTCATGCATACATTTTTTCGGGCCCTAGAGGGACAGGAAAAACTAGTACTGCAAAGGTTTTTTCAAAAGCTATTAATTGCATAGAACATATTGATGGTTCTCCGTGTGAAAAATGTGAATTTTGTCTTAATTTTGTAGAAAATCCCGACATTATTGAGATAGATGCTGCTTCAAATAATGGTGTTGATGAAATAAGGGGTTTAATTGATAACATTAAATTAACCCCAACAAATGGTAAATATAAAGTTTATATAATCGATGAAGTTCATATGCTAACAACAAGTGCTTTTAATGCTTTATTATTAACATTAGAAGAACCACCAGCACATGCAATTTTTATTTTAGCTACGACAAATATAGAAAACGTGCCGATTACTATCTTGTCCAGATGTCAAAGATTTGATTTTCAAAAAATAACAATAGAAAATTTAGTAAGTGGGTTAAAAAAAGTTTGTGAAAAAGAAAACATTTCTATAGATGAAGAAGCTTTAACTGAAATAGCTTATTTATCTGAAGGTGGAATGCGTGATGCCTTAAGTTTATTGGACCAGCTATCGAAAAATGGCCAAAATATCTCATTAGATTTAGTAGAAAAACAAATAAAAACTATTTCACAAAAAGGAATAAATGAATTAATAGAAACAATTGAAAAAAATGATGTTGAAAATTGTTTAAGACTTATTAACGAATATAGAATTAGAGCTATAGATTATAAGACTTTAATTAAAAAGGTAATTGATATTTGCAGTTTTAGAGCAAAAAATATCAAGAAAACAGGCCGTATTGTAAGACTTGATTTCAAAGATTATAAAGATTTAATTATAAATTTGTCTGATTGTTTAACTAAAATTAACATTAATGTTGAACCATATACAATCATTGAAATGATATTATTAGAATTTTTCAATGTTGAAACCAATAATACCGAATCAATAACGATGATAAAAGAAGAGAATAGCAAAAAGATAGAAACAAATGTTCAACAAACAAAAGTTTTTGAAAGTGAAATTGATAATGATTTAATAAATATTAGAATTAATAATACATTTGTAAATGCACAAAAAGTGTTCTTAGAAGAAGCTAAAAATGTTATAGATAGTTGTAATAATTCGGTATCAATAGATGGAAAAATTAAATCAATTCTGATAGATAGTAATGTTGTAGCAGCATCTGATGAATATGTTATTCTTACTTGTATTAGTGATCACGCTGCTGATAATGCTAATAAATTATTAAATGAAATTGAAAAAAGTATTAAAGATAGTTTAAATAAAAAATATAAGTTAGTATTTATATCAGAAGAAAGATGGCAAAAGGAAAAATCTGATTATATTTTAAATATTAAATCCAATAAAAAGTATGAATATATTGAGGAAGAAGTAACTGAAGAAAGTACTGAACCCATTATAAATGATATATTTGATATGTCGAAAGTAGAAATTATTTAAGGAGGTGAAAAATTATGAATATGCAAAATTTAATGGCTCAAGCTCAAAGAATGCAAAGAGAAATAACTGCAAAAAAAGAAGAACTTGAAAAAATGGAATTTGTAGGTAAATCTGAATGGATAGAAATGACATTTAATGGTGCTAGACAAATATTAAATGTTAAGATTATAAAAGATGGCGATATTGAAGACGAAGATAAAGAAATATTAGAAGATATGATTCAAATTGCTACAAAAGATGCTTTTATTCAAATAAATAACGCAATGAATGATAAATTAGGACAATATGCTGGTGCATTAGATGGGTTAATGTAATATGATATATCCTGAATTATTGCAAAAATTGATAAATTTTTATAAAAAATTACCTGGTATAGGAGATAAATCAGCTGAAAGAATGGCTTTAGCTACATTAGAATTAAAGAAAAATGATGTTGAAGACTTTTCAGAAGCTTTGGTTGATTCTAAAAATAATTTAAGAAATTGCAAAATATGTGGACACATTACTGAAAATGAAATATGTCACATATGTAGCAATCCAAATAGAAATCAAAATTTAATATGTGTAATTGAAGATTATAAAAGTGTTTTTTCTTTTGAAAAAGTGGGAAATTATCAAGGTGTATATCATGTATTAAATGGTTTAATCTCTCCTATGGATGGGACTGGACCAGAAGATATTAATATTTCATCTTTAGTAAAAAGAGTTGAATCACTAGAAAATCCAGAAATAATTTTGGCATTGAAATCATCAATTGAAGGTGAAACAACAACGCTTTATATAAAAAAAATATTTGAAGAAAAGAATGTTACTATATCTAGATTATCATATGGTATACCAATTGGAGCCGAAATAGATTATTTAGATATTATAACGTTAGATAAGGCATTAGAAGATAGAAAAAAAATATCAGAATAAATTGAATTATTAAAAATATAATTTATTGGTGATATATATGAAAAGTAAGCTAGGTACTATATTAAAAAGATTAGTATTTGCATTTGGTATTATTTATGGAATAAATGTAATGCTTAAAAATGTCGGAATATACATTCCAATTAATATTATTACTATTGGAATAACATCTTTTTTAGGAGTACCTGGTTTATTATCATTATTTACAATCTTCTATATAATTAATTAGGAGGTTTATTATAAATAGTAGTGAGTTAGAAAAATTAATACAGTATTATAAAGATGGTAAATTATCACACGCTTATTTAATCTCTACAAATAATACTAGGAAATGTATGGAAGTTCTTTTAAAAGTCATAAAGAACATTTTTTGTAATGAAGAATATTCAGAAGAATGTAAAAAGTGTTCTTTATGCCATTTAATTGATATTAATAGCCTTCCAAGCTTAAAAATTATTGAACCAGATGGAAATTTTATTAAAAAAGATCAAATATTAGAACTTAAAAATTTATTTTCTAAAGATTCTCAATATACAAAGGAAAACATATATGTTATAAAAAATTGTGAGAAAATGAATAAAGAATCTGCAAATACAATGTTGAAATTTTTAGAAGAACCAGATGGTAATGTAATAGGGTTCTTTATAACAAATCATCAAGATAATGTAATGTCAACAATTCAGAGCAGATGCCAACACATAGATATAGTCTTTGATAATGATTTATATGAAGATTTTAATATAGAAGAAGAAAAATATAATGAACTAAAATCCATATTAGATGAATACTTATATAAAATTGAAGTTGATAGAAAAGAACTTATTTTATATAATAAAACTTATTTAACCGGTCTTTCAAAAGAAGATATAAAAATATTTTTTCAAATATTATTATCAATATATAAAGGTGAGTTAAATAGAAGATATGGGTTAGAAACTAGAGAAAACATGTATGATTTTCTAAGCAAAAGTAAAATAAACAACATTATAAAAAAAGTTAATTTAATAATAGAATTACTTAAAGAGATAAATTATAATGTGAATGTAGATTTACTTCTTGATAGGTTTGTTATAGAAATGGATGGTATTAATAATGAAACTTTATAGTGTTATTTTCAAAAGTCATGGTAAAGGATATTATTTTAATGGTGATGATAATCTTAATATAAAAGACTATGTAATTGTAGAAACAGAAAAGGGTCTACAATATGGTCAAATAAATAATATTTTAACAGAACCATCAGATAGCGAAAAATATAAAAATATTATTAGAATTGCAACAAAAGAAGATGAAAATAACTATCATAATCTATTAAAAGAAAGCTCTAAAGCTTTACAAAAATGTAAGGAATTAGTTCGTAAATTAGATTTGAATATGAATGTTATTAATGCTGATTTTACTTTTGATAAGACTCAATTAATATTTAGTTTTGTATCCGATGAAAGAGTAGACTTTAGAGAATTAGCAAAGAAATTAGCTGCAATTTATCATACAAGGATTGAACTTCGTCAAATTGGAGCTCGTGATAAAGCTAAAGAAGTTGGTGGAGTTGGAGTTTGTGGGCAAAATATCTGCTGCGGTAGATTTTTAGATCATATTGATGCAATATCTATGAATATGGCTAAAAATCAAAATTTAGCTTTAAATCCATCAAAAATAAATGGTTTATGTGGAAGATTACTTTGTTGTTTACAATATGAAGATGAAAATTATCAAGAGTGTGGTAAGGGAATGCCTAATGTAGGTAGTACTTATAAAACACAAAACGGTGAAGGAAAAGTAATAAGTGTTGATATATTAAATCGTAAATGTAAGGTATTAATTGGAAGCAATAAAGAAGAAATAGATTTTGGTGAAATAGATGCAAATAGTACTAAATGATTTATTTGACTATACTAATTTAAAAATATATCAATATGTAGAAGGATTTAAATTTTCTTTAGATTCAATTCTCTTAGCTGAATTTGTAAAAGTGACTAGTAAAACAAAATCAATTTTAGATTTATGCAGTGGAAATGCTGCAGTACCTATGATTTTATCTACAAAAACAAAGGCACAAATTGATGCTTTTGAATTACAAGAAAGTATTTTTAAGTTAGCTAAAAAATCTATTGATTATAATAAATTAGATAAACAAATAACGTTATACAATAGTGATATTAAAGAAATAGATAATTATAAAAAAGGTAAAAAGTATGATATAATTACATGCAATCCACCTTATTTTAAAGTGGAAGATAATGAACATATAAATGATACTGAAGTATTAGCTATAGCTAGACATGAATTAAAAATTAATTTAGAAGATATTTTTATGATTTCATCAAATCATTTAGATGACAAAGGTGAATTTTATTTAGTTCATCGTGTATCTCGTTTAGATGAAATTATAATTTTAGGAAATAAATATAATTTAAATGTTAAGAATGTAGAACTTATTAAAACAAAAGATAATGGTAAGCCATATATTGTTTTGGTAAGATGTATAAAGAATTCTAAATTAGGAATAAAAGTAAATTCTGAAAAAAATATAGGGAACTTAAAAACATATCAAAACATGTTCAAGGAGGAATTATGAAATTAATTGTTGGACTTGGTAATCCTGGTAGAGAATATAAGAATACGCGTCATAATGTTGGGTTTATGGTATTAGATAATTATTTAGGTAAAGTTGATTGGAAAACAAAAATGGAAAGTTATTTCTATAGTACAGAAATAAAAGGAGAACAAATATTATTTATTAAACCATTAACATATATGAATTTATCAGGATTGGCAGTTAGTAAAATAGTAAATTTCTATAAGATAGATATTAAAGATATTTTAATTATTCAGGATGATTTAGATTTAGATACAGGAGTATATAAAATAAAACGTAATAGTTCATCTGGAGGTCACAATGGTATTAAATCAATTATCTCAGAATTACATACTGAAGAATTTGCTAGACTTAAAATAGGAATTAGCAAAAATGCACAAATTCCTGTAGATAAATATGTATTAGCAAAATTTAGTTCTGAAGAATCAGAAAAAATAAATTCTAATATGAATAATTATTGTGATGTTGTAGATACATTTATTAAATTTGGTATAGAAGAAACAATGGCTAAGCATAATAAAAATTAAGGTGTATTATGAATTTTAGTAAGTATTTTAATTATGAAAATGGAAGTATAACATATGGGTTAACAAATGAGTTAATCGCTTTTTTCGTTGTAGAATTATTTAAAAAGAAGAAAGAAAATATTATTTTACTTACAAGCAATTTATATGAAGGTAATAAAGCTTTTAATGCAATAAAAAATCATACTGATGATGTTGTTATGTTTCCTATGGATGATTTTGTAACATCTAAAGTAGTAGCTATGTCACCAGAATTTCAATCAGGTAGATTGAATGCTTTAGATAAGATAAAAAAAAGTAATCAAATTATAGTAACTAATTTAATGGGATATTTAAAGTATTTACCAAATAAGAATGTAAATAATACTTTGAATTTAAATGTTAATAAAGAAATTAAATATGATGATTTAATAAATGAACTAATTAGATTTGGATACAAAAGAGAATCTTTAGTAACAACTACAGGAGAATTTTCTGTAAGAGGATTTATAATAGATATTTATCCAATAAATGAACTACATCCAATTAGAATTGAATTTTTTGGAAATACAATCGAATCTATTAGATATTTTGATGAAAATACTCAAAGAAAAATAGAGGATATAAATGAAATAAATATTAGCTCATTTCAAGAAATAAAAACTGAAAATAATGATTCATTATATAATTATACTAATAATGGAATTGTTGTATATTTGAATAAAGAACAAATAGATGTTGCTTATAAAAAATTATGTAATGAAATTGCGGAATATAAAGAATCAAATAATAGTAGTGAAAAATATATGTATGAATTAGAAGAAATTAATCCTTCATATGAACTTTTTATTGATACTATTAATAATCCAACTAATGTTACTTCATCAGAAATTCCTTCATTTAATGAAGATTTTGAATATTTAAAAGATACTGTTTTTAAATGGAAAAAAGAGGGAAAAGAAGTATTCTTTTACTTATCTAAAGATAGCGAAATAAAGATTATTAAGGGCTTGATACCCGATGCAAATATTATTAATAGCAAATTAACTAAAGGTTTTATGATAGATAATATTGTATGTATTTCAGAAAATGATATTGGAACACATGCAATAACCCAAACTAAATTTAGTAGTAATTTACATATTGGTAAAAAAATAAAAAGTTATAATGATTTAGAAAAAGGAGATTATGTAGTACATATTAATCATGGAATTGGAGTATATAATGGTTTAGTTACTTTAACTAAAGATGGACTAAAAAAAGACTATATTCAACTATTATATGATGGAAATGATAAAATCTATATTCCTGTAGAAAAAATAAATTCAATATATAAATATTCAGGTAAAGATAGTTTAAAACCTAAGTTAAATAAGTTGAATTCTTCTAGTTGGGCTAAAACAAAAACTTATGTTAAAGCCAAAGCAAAAGATATTTCTAAAGAATTACTCTCATTATATGCTAAAAGAGCTCAAGTAAAAGGTATACCTTATAAAGATTATGTTGAACAAGATATGTTTGCATCAAGTTTTGAATATACTGAAACTAGAGATCAAGCTAAAGCTATATCTGAAATAAATAGTGATTTAAATAGTGAAGTACCAATGGATAGACTTTTATGTGGTGATGTAGGTTTTGGTAAAACAGAAGTTGCTATGCGAGCTATATTTAAAACAGTAGTTAATAATATGCAAGTTATGTATTTATGTCCTACTACAATTCTTGCTAAACAACAATACAATGTTATTAAAGAAAGATTTAAAGATGTTCCTGTAGAGATTCGCCTTTTAAATAGATTTACTACTCCTAAAGAAGTAAAAGATACAGTTGAAAAATTAAAGTTGGGACAAATAGATATTCTAGTTGGAACACATCGATTATTAAGTGATGATATTAAACCTAAAAAGTTAGGGCTTTTAGTTGTTGATGAAGAACAAAGATTTGGAGTTAAACACAAAGAAAAAATAAAAGAGTTTAAAAATGATGTTAATGTTTTAACATTATCTGCAACCCCAATACCAAGAACTTTAAAAATGGCATTATCAGGTTTAAGAGATTTATCAATAATTGATACAGCTCCAGTTAATAGATATCCTGTTCAAACTTATGTAGTAGCAGAAAATGATTTGTTAATTAAAGATGCAATTTATAAAGAATTATCTAGAAAAGGACAAATTTTTATTTTATATAATAAAATTGAAGGTTTAGATAAAATAGTTGATAGAGTTCAAAAATTAGTTCCAGAAGCCAGAATTAAATATGCTCATGGTCAAATGAAAAAAGAAGAATTAGAAAGTATCATGGATGACTTTGTTAATTATCAGTATGATATTTTAATTTGTACTACTATTATAGAAAATGGTATTGATATATCTAATGCAAATACATTAATTGTCTTTGATGCTGATCATTTTGGACTAGGACAGCTTTATCAAATTAGGGGTAGAGTTGGAAGAAGTGATCGTATTGCTTATGCATATTTACTTTATGATAATAAGAAAATGTTAAATGAAATAGCAGTTAAGAGATTACAAGCAATTAAAGAATTTACGGAACTCGGAAGTGGATATAAAATTGCAATGCGAGATTTATCGATTCGTGGTGCTGGTGATATCTTTGGAAGTGATCAAGCTGGATTTGTTGATTCAGTAGGAATTTCTTTATATATGAAACTTATTGAAGATGAAATGAAGAAAGCTAAGGGTGAATATGTAGAGGAAGAAGATGAAGATAATACAAATCTAATTGAAGTATCAACTCATATTAAAGATGATTATGTTAGTGATGAGGATATAAAAATAGAGATTCACCAAAAAATAAATGAAATAGATTCCCTAGAAAAACTTAATGAAGTAAAAGAAGAATTAGAAGATCGTTTTGGTAAGATTGATAATGATATGGAAATATATATGTATGAAGAATGGTTTACTAATCTTTGCAAGAAATTAAATATTACTAAGATAAATAAAACAGATAGATTTGTTGAAATAACTATACCTGAAGAAATATCAAATACTATTAAAGGTGATAAGTTGTTATTTGAAACAATGAGTATTACAAATAAATTTAATATAAAATATATTCATAAAAATATTATAATAACTTTGTTTTATAAAGGTCTTGATAAACATTACGTTTATTATTTAGTTAAACTTTTGATTGCTATAAAGGATAATTAAGTATAATAAATAAAAAATTATTCACACTATTAGATAGAGGAGTGAGTAGTTTTGAGTAAAAGTGGAATTACAAGGAGAATTGATGAATTAGGTAGAATCGTAGTTCCCAAAGAAATAAGATTTAATTTAGGAATTAGAGATGGTGAACCATTAGAAATATATACAGAAAATAATTCTATAGTTATAAAAAAGTATTCTCAAGTAGAGAATATTAAAGATATTAGTATAAATATATCTAAAATAATTAGTGATGTATGTAATGTAGGAATACTTATCAGTGATAGAGAAAAAATTATTGCAGCAAGTGATAATTTAAAAGAATTAATAAATTATAAATTAGAAGAAAAATACAAATTATTAATTGATGGTAGAGAAACATATATTAGTGAAAAAGAAGAAATATCTTTTAATACTAAAAGTTTCTTTACTATAGTTCCTATAATAACTTCTACTGATTGTAGTGGTCTTGTTATAATAGTAAGCAAAAATAAAAATGATGTTAACTTAAAATATGCCAAAATAGCTTGTAAGCTTATTGTTCATAAATTAGATGTTGCTTGATAAAAAAAACAACTTGTGCTAAACTAAATTTAATTAACGGAGAATAAGCATAAAAATTGTGAAATTTTAAAGAGAGTTAATGGTTGGTGTAAATTAACAAAGGAAGCAATCTAGTATGGGCTTAGGAGTTAAATCGGTGATGATCGTTAAAACTAAGAGTGTATGATTAATTTCATAAATAAAGGTGGTACCGCGGATATATCCGTCCTTTGTTTATGAAATTTTTTTATTGTAAGGAGTATTATGAAAGATATAGTATTGTTATTAAAAAAGAAAAATAAAACTATTTCAACTATGGAATCATGTACCGGTGGAGGTGTTGCTAATGCAATTACAAACATTGAAGGTGCCAGTGAAGTTTTAAAATATTCAGCAGTAACTTACTCTAATGAATTTAAAATAAAAATGGGAGTTAGTAGTGAAGTTATAGATAAGTATTCTGTATATAGTATGGAAACTGCTATGGAAATGAGTAAAGCTATATCTGAATTTACTAATTCATCAATAGGAATAGGTATTACTGGTAAACTTAATAGAGTAGATATTAATAATCCTTATGGTGAAGATAATATAGTTTATATAAGTGTTTATAATAGAGAAGAAAATAAATACTATAATAAAGAATTAAAAGTAGATAAATCATCACGTAAAGAGAATAAAGAATTAGTTATTAATGAAATTATTAATATGTTAAAAGATATAATTTAAGGAGGCATTATGGAAAGATATTTTGAAAAAATTAGTTTTGAACAATTCAAAAAAGATATTAAAGATGATAGTAATTTATATGAAGAATATAAATTGCCAATAAGAAAAACTAAATGTAGTGCTGGTTATGATTTTCTAGCTATTGAAGATTTTGAAATAATGCCAGGTGAAATAAAGAAAATACCAACTGGTTATAAAGCAAACTTTGGTGCTGATGAAATGCTTATGTTACTTGTAAGAAGTAGTATGGGATTTAAGTATAATATGCGAATGTGCAATCAAGTTGGTATTGTTGAAAGTGATTATTTTAATAATCCTGATAATGAAGGACATTTATTTGTAGCACTTCAAAATGAAGGTGACAAAATATTTAAAGTAAAAAAAGGAGAAGCTTATTCTCAAGGAATATTTACAAAATTTCTAACTTGTGGTGATGAAGTTAATGAAATAAGAACTGGTGGAATAGGTAGTACAAATAAGAAAGAAGGAAATGAAAATGAATGATAAAAAATTTTATATAACAACTCCAATATATTATCCAAGTGCTGAGTTTCATATTGGACATTGTTATACAACTATAATTGCAGATGCAATTGCAAGATATAAAAGATTAGATGGATATGATGTGTTTTTTCAAACTGGAACTGATGAACACGGATTAAAAATTGAAACAAAAGCAAAAGAAAAAGGTGTTACACCAAAAGAATATGTTGATGTAATAATTGAAAATGCTAAAGACCTATGGAAATCTTTAGGTATATCTTATGATTTCTTTATAAGAACTACTGATGATTTTCATGTAGAAAAAGTTCAACAAATATTTAAAAAATTATATGATCAAGGAGATATTTATAAAAGTGAATATCAAGGATTATATTGTGTTCCATGTGAATCATTTTGGACTGAAACGCAACTTGTGGATGGTAAATGTCCTGATTGTGGAAGAGATGTTCATGAAGTTACTGAAGAAGCTTACTTTTTTAAATTAAGTAAGTATCAACAAAAATTAGAAGAATATTATGAAACACATCCAGAATTTATACAACCTGTATCTCGTAAAAATGAAATGTTAAACAATTTTATTAGACCAGGTTTAGAAGATTTATGTGTTTCTCGTACTAGTTTTAAATGGGGAATACCAGTATCTTTTGACGATAAACATGTAATTTATGTATGGATAGATGCCTTAACTAACTACATAACAAGTTTAGGTTATCCAGAACTTACTCCAGAATTTAAAAAATATTGGCCAGCAGATTTACATTTAGTTGGTAAAGAAATAGTAAGATTTCATACCATTATTTGGCCAGCAATTTTAATGGCTTTAGATTTACCATTACCTCATCAAGTGTTTGGTCATGGTTGGTTAATTATTGACGGTGGAAAAATTAGTAAAAGTAAAGGAAATTATAAAGATCCAAGAGAATATATAAATACTTATGGTGTAGATGCAGTTAGATATTTTGCATTACGTGAAGTACCTTTTGGAAGTGATGGAAACTTCTCAGAAGAATCATTAATTACAAGAACTAATGCTGATTTATGTAATGTTTTGGGAAATCTTGTTAGTAGAACTATTCAAATGGGAATTAAATATTTTGATGGTTTTATTTCTAATAAAAATGTATCTCAAGATATAGATAATGAATTAATTGATGCAACTAACAATTTAAAATCTTTAGTAGATGATAAAATGAGTGAGTTAAAAATTAATGAAGCATTAGAAAGTATATTTGAAGTACTTCGAAAATGTAATAAATATATTGATGATACTACTCCTTGGATATTAGCAAAAGATGAAACTCAAAAAGATAGACTTGAAACAGTAATATATAACTTGCTTGATTCAATAAGAGTATGTGCTATTTTATTACAAGCATTTATCCCAACTACATCTGAAAAAATATTTAGTGGTTTAAAGATTAGTAATACTAGTTTTGAAGATTTATATGTAAAAAATGATACTTATGAATTAGGTTTAGAAAAACCAGCTAATTTATTTGAAAGGATTAAAGAAGATTAATGTTTACTGATAGTCATTGTCATTTATATGATGAATACTATGATAATTTAGATAATATTTTAAAAATATCTGAAGATAATAAAGTAAATAGATTTATAAATAATGGTTGTGATTCAAAAACTAATAAGGAAGTATTAGATAAAGTTTCTAAATATAAAAATATGTATGGAACTATTGGAATACATCCAGAATATGTTGATAATTATACTGATGAAGATATTTTATTTATAAAAAGTAATTTAAATAATAAAAAAATTATTGCTATTGGAGAAATTGGACTTGATTACCATTACACTAAAGAAAATAAAGATAAACAAATAGAATTATTTGAATCTCAGTTAAAATTAGCAGAAGCATCTAATATGCCTGTAATAATTCATAGTAGAGAAGCTACTCTTGATACAATTAATACATTAAAAAAATATAATGTTAGAGGTGTAATACATTCTTTTTCTGGTAGTTTAGAGACAGCTAAACAGTATATGAAGATGGGATTTCTAATCGGGGTTAATGGGGTTATTACTTTTAAAAATGCTAATTTAAAAGATGTTATAAAAGAGATACCTT
Organism: Bacilli bacterium; assembly: GCA_017441065.1. Taxonomy (GTDB): domain Bacteria; phylum Bacillota_I; class Bacilli_A; order RF39; family UBA660; genus SIG200. The sequence continues at coordinate 47,585 of JAFSAI010000044.1, forward strand.
TAGAACATTTAGTATTAGAAACTGATTCTCCATATTTAACTCCAGAACCATTTAGAGGAAAACAAAATTATCCAGGTCATATTTTAGATATTGCCAAATATGTTTCTGAATTAAAAGATATATCATTGGAAGAACTATCTAATATAACTAACAAGAATTTAAATAAATTGTTTAATATATAAAAAGTGTTGAAAACATTTAAGTTATCAACACTTTTTATTTTCCCTTTTTGACAAAATATTCTAACTTATGTATAATTTAGTTGTATAAAGAAGGTGAATGATGAAAAGATTATTTAGTAGAACTATACGTATGATTATAATTATTCTTTTTGTTATGGCCTCAACTAGTTATGTACATATAATTGAAACTAAATCTTTTAGTGATAATACAAATAAAAATGTTAACTTATCTACAATGGCAATGAAGGTTGAAGAATTAAAAGAAAATGATATATATAGTGCAAAAGATACTTTTACTGGAGATTTAACTGGTTATGTTTTTAATTGTCCTTTATGTAATGGTACTTTAGGATGTATGAGAAGTTATGATATTACAGATGGAAAAACTACTTATCCGGATGAAATATATGGTAATGTTAGAATTGTAGCATCTTCTAAAAATTTACCTTGTGGTTCAATTGTAAGGTTCAATAATGCTAGAATATCTAGTGAACCAGTTTTAGCTATAGTATTAGATCGTGGTGTTAGAGGAAATGCTCTAGATTTATTAAGTGAAAATATTGATTATGCTTATATGGTAGGTAGAAGTGTTATAACTTATGATGTATTAAGGGAAGGATGGGGAAAATAACTCGTCTTATGAAAGCAAAAAAAAGTTTAGGACAAAATTTTTTAATTGATAAAAATATTATAAATAAAATTGCTGATAGTATTACAGCTACAAAGGATGATTTAATAATTGAAATAGGTCCTGGAATGGGAGCTTTAACTAAAATAATAAAGAATAAGGGATCTAATATAATCTGTTATGAAATTGATACAGATATGAAACCATATTTAAATGCTCTTTTAGATGATAAAACAAAAGTTATTTATACTGATATACTACTTAGTGATATAAAGAAAGATATTAAAGATATTAAATATAATAATCTATATATTGTTGGAAATTTACCATATTATATAACAACTCCAATTATAAAATTTTTAATTAGTTTAAAATTAAACGTTAAAGAAATGATTTTTATGGTACAAGAAGAAGTAGCTGATAGATTTTCATCACTTCCTGGTAGTAAAGAATATGGAAGTATAACACTATATTTGAAATATTATTTTAATGTTGAAAAATTATTTAAGGTAAGTAAAAAATGTTTTAATCCTGTACCTAAAGTAGAGAGTGCTATTATTAAATTAGAAACAAGAACTAATAGGCCAGAAATAGATGAAGATAAATATTTTAAATTAATAAATGATAGTTTTAAAATGAAAAGAAAAACTTTAAGAAACAATTTAAATAATTATGATTTTGATAAGATTAAAAAAATTTTAGAAAAATATAATTTATCTGAAACAGTAAGAGCAGAAGAATTATCTGAAGAAATATTCTTGAGTATTTATAACGAAATAGAATAATAATTCTATTTTTTTTATTTGTGAATATAATTTACTGGTGATATTTTTGGAAATTAATAAAGGGGATTTTGTAACAAGAAAAAGTTATAATCACGATACTATTTTTAAAGTTATTAATATAAAAGATGGTATTTATTATTTAAAGGGTGCGGAAGTAAGATTATATGCTGATAGTGATTATAATGATTTAGTTAAATGTAAAGAACCAGAAGAGGATCTTTTTGAAGAAGGGAATCGTGGAGAAAAGATTAAACAACTTGATGAGTACTTTTTTCTTATTCCCAAAATTTTACATCTAGATGGAGATTCAGAATTTCTAAATAAGTGTTTAAAATTTTATAAAAATGCAGGAATTTATGCTATTGGTAAAAAGGTAAAAGAAGAAGATGTAAGTGATCAAATAGGAATATTATTAAGAGAATATAAACCTGATATAGTTATTATTACAGGTCATGATGCTTATTATAAGAAAAAAGGTAGTATTAATGATTTAGATAATTATAAAAATTCAAAAAATTTTATAAAGGCAGTTAAAACTGCTAGAAATTATGAAAAAAGTCATGAAAAATTAGTAATTATTGCTGGTGCTTGTCAAAGTAATTATGAAGAATTAATTAAGGCTGGTGCTAATTATGCTTCAAGCCCTAAAAGAGTAAATATTCATGCTCTAGATCCTGCTATTATTGCAATTGCAGTAGCACTTACTGAAAGAAACAAAGAAATAGATTTAAAAAAAGTACTAGAAAAGACAAAATATGGTAAAGATGGAATGGGTGGAATTATAGGTAATGGATTAATGTATGTGGGGTATCCAAGATAATGAATATAGATTTAGTTAGACAAAAAATTGAAAGTAATCTTAATAAAAAAGTAATGGTATCAGTTTATGGACTTAGAAATAAAGTATCAAGATATGAAGGAATACTTTATAAAACGTATCCAAATATCTTTAGTATTATAAGTGATGGTGTAGAAAAAAGTTTTTCATATAATGAATACATTACTGGCGATGTAAAGATTAAATTTTTATAAATTATCATGATGTGAAAATAGTTGAAAAAAATTATTCAATGTTTTAAAATGATAATAAGTAATATTCAAGATAGGAGTGGTAAGATGGAAATTACAAAAGTTCGTGTACATAGAGTAGATAGAGAAGGTTCAAAACTTAAAGGTTATGCTACTATTGAAATTGATAATTGTTTAGAAATTAATAATATTAGAATTATTGAAGGGAATACAAGAATATTTTGTGCAATGCCAAGCCATAGAATAAATGATGATAAATTTGAAGATTATGTTCATCCAAAAAATCAAGAAACTAGAGATATGTTTGAAGCTGTTATTTTAGAAGAATATAACAATCCAAAAACTGAAGAAGAAAAATAGTATTAAAAAGTACTATTTTTTTTTATTTATGAATATCATTTATCAGGAGGATTTTATGGAAAGTGGCATAGATTTAAATAGTTATGGTAATCATGAAATAAAAATAACTGATAGAAGTATAATTAGTTTAAGTGGGATTAATAAAATAAGTAGTTTTGATGACCAAGAATTTTTAATGGAATCTAATATGGGAATGATTTTATTAAAAGGTGAAGGTCTTGAAATTATTAAGTTAGATACTCACGATGGTAATGTAAAAATAAAGGGAAAATTAAATAGTTTTGCATATATTGAAAATATAAAAAAAGGTAAGGAAGAAAGTCTAATTTCCAAGTTATTCAAATAATGAATAGTAATATGCAGTTATTATCATTTTTTATATCATTCATATTTGGAATAGTATTTTGTTTGATAACCATATTGAATTTTAAGTTAATAAAAGATTTAAAACGATATGTTCAACATTTACTTACATTCATTTATGTAATAGATATGGTAATAATTTATATAATACTTTTATATCATTTGAATAAAGGCTATTTTCATATTTATTTTATAGCAATGGTATTTTTAGGATTTTTTTGTGGGTTTATAATATATAAAAAATTACTTAGTAAAATTAATGTAAATACATTGTTTAAGAATTGAAAAAAGTCTAGACCTGTGCTAGTATCAAATTGAAATAGGATGGGTAAAAGATGCGTGCTAGAACTAGTAAAAAGGAAAAAAAGAGACTTTTTTTGATTACCATAGCAATTATTACATTGTTAGCGCTTTTGATTGGCAGTGTATATTCAGATTGGAAACAAATACTGAAAAATAGAAGAACTGAAGTAGAGCTTACCCAAAAATATGAAGAGCTTTTAGAAAACGAATTAAAATTAAGTGCTGAAATTACTAAATTACAAGATGATGAATATTTAGCAAGATATGCTAAAGAAAAATATATGTTATCTGCTGAAGGAGATACAATTATAAAAATCGATTAAACTCAAAATACACTTTGAGTTTTTTTGTAATAAAAAATAGCATTACGCTATTATTTCATCAATGAGACCATATTCTAAAGCATCTTCTGGATCCATAAAATTGTCTCTTTCAGTATCTTGTTCAATTGTTTTAATATCTTTACTAGTTACTTTAGCTAATATATTATTAAGCTTATCTTTTATTTTTAAAATTCTTTCAGCAGCAATTTTTATATCAGTTGCTTGGCCTTGAGTGCCACCTAGTGGTTGATGAATCATTATTTCTGAATTAGGAAGACTACATCTTTTTCCAATTGTACCATTTGCTAGTAAGAATGCTCCCATACTTGCAGCTAACCCTATACAAATTGTTTTTACATCACTTTTTATATAATTCATTGTATCGTAAATTGCCATTCCACTTGTAATTGAACCACCAGGAGAATTTATATATAAATAGATATCATTATGATTTAAACTATCTAAATATAATAATTCAGAAACAACTATACTAGCTAAATTATCATTAATTTCCCCATTAATAAAAACTATACGATCATTTAAAAGTCTTGAGTATAAATCGTATGCATATTCTTTATTACTGCTTTTTTCAATAACTGTTGGAATTATATTCATTTTTTCACCTATAATTATAATATAAAAAATAGTAAGTTTTTATTCAAAAAAATTATAATTTATGATAAACTATTTTATAGTAAAGGGTTGGCTAGATGTTATGATAACTATAACGGATGACTTTGGCAAAAAATTAGAGTTTGAAAAGAATACAACTTACTATGAAATTAGTAAGGGGTTTAATTTGGGAAAAGAAATATTAGGCGTTAAAATTAATAACGAAGTTTTTTCGTTAAGTGAAAAAGCTAATCAGGATTCTAAAATAACATTTATTGATTTAAATGATTTAACTGGTAATAAAATATATAAAAGTGGTTTAGAATTTATTTTTGAAGTTGCATTGAAAGAAGTATTTCCTAATCTAGAAATAACATATCAACATAGTGTACCTAAAGGTGTTTTAGGAGAAATTGTTGGAGATAAAGTTATAACTCAAGAAGATTTGGGTAAAATAAAAAGTGTGATGGCTAGAATAATTTCTGAAGATAAAATATTTAAAAAATTAAATATTAAGAAAAAGGAAGCCATAGAATTTTATAAAACTGTAGGACAAGAAGAAAAAGCTACAAATATTCAAAATATATCTGATAAAGTTGTTACTTTATATGAATTAAATGGAATTTATAATTACTATTATTCAGATATGCCATATTCTACAGGGAGTATAACACAATATGATATTATTTATTTAGGTAGAAATAGATTAGTATTTGTTGTACCAAGTAATAGAACAGATGGAAAATTACCAGAGTATGTTCATTATGATAGTATTATTAATTCATTTTTAGTAGGTAAAAAATGGTTAGAAACTTTAGATATGAAGTATGTAACATCAATTAATAAAACTATTAGTGATAATAAAATAAAAGAATTTATTAAATCATGTGAACTAGTATTTAATTTAAATGTTTCTAAAGTAGCAACGGAAGTTACTAACGATAGAAATGTTAAATTTGTTTTAATAGCAGGACCTTCTTGTAGTGGTAAAACAACTACTACAAAAAGATTATCATCTTATCTTATTGCTCAAGGATTTGATCCAATAAATATTTCTATTGATGATTTCTTTGTTAATAGAGAAGATTCTCCGAAAGATGAATTTGGAAATTATGATTTTGAATGTTTGACTGCAGTAGATTTAGAATTATTTAATGACACTTTAAAAAGATTATTAAATAAAGAAGAAGTTAGAATGCCATTATATAATTTTCAAACTGGTAAAAGAGAATTTCAAGATAAGTACATTAAATTAAAAGATAATAGTATTGTTTTAATTGAAGGCTTACATGCTTTAAATGATGACTTATTATTAGGAATTGATAATAAATATAAGTATAAAATTTATTTAAGCCCATTTATTCCATTAAATCTTGATAAACATAATTATATATCTACAGTTGATTTAAGATTAATGAGAAGAATTATTAGAGATAATAGAGATAGAAATCAAAGTATTAATAAAACTATTCATAGATGGCAAAGTGTTAGAAATGGTGAAGAAAAATATATATTCCCGTATATACATCAAGCAGATGTAATAATTAATACAGCACTTCCATATGAAATCGGAGTAGAAAGAGTTTACATTGAACCACTTCTTCGTTCAATAAGTGTAGAAAGCATTTATTATGAAGAAGCTAGAAGGTTATTAAACTTCTTGAAGTTATTCTTTTTAATTCCAAGTGAATATGTAAATGGAGATTCAATAATTAGAGAATTTATAGGAGGAAATTATGATTAGAGTAGCAATAAATGGTTTTGGTAGAATTGGTAGAATTGCATTTAGAGAAATGATTACAGGAACAGATTTTGATATAGTAGCAATTAATGACTTATCAAATGCTGAAGAATTAGCACATTTAGTTAAGTATGATACTATTCATAGAACATTTCATGAAGATGCTATAACTTTTGAAGATGACACTATAGTAGTAGCAGGTAGAAAGAAAATTAAAGTTTTTGCAGAAAAAGATCCTGTTAATTTACCATGGAAAGATTTAAATATTGATTTAGTATTAGAATGTACTGGTGTTTTTACTAAAGAAGAAGGCGCTAGAAAACATATTGAAGCTGGGGCAAAAAAAGTTTTAATATCAGCTCCCGGTAAAGGTGAAATGAAAACAGTGGTATATGGTGTTAACGAAGGTATTCTAGATGGTAGTGAGAAAATCGTTTCAGCAGCTAGTTGTACAACAAATTGCTTAGCGCCTGTACTAAAAGTTATACAAGATAATTTTGGTATCGAAAAAGGATTTATGACTACAGTGCATGCTTTTACTAATGACCAAGTTACATTAGATATATCTCATAAAAAAGGAATATATGCTCGTCGAGGTAGAGCAGCAAGTCAAAATATAATCCCAGCATCAACTGGAGCAGCATCTTCAATAGGCCTAGTAATTCCTGAACTTAAAGGAAGAATGGATGGTAATGCATATCGAGTTCCTATCCCAGATGGTTCCTTAGTAGATGTAACACTTGATTTAAAGAAAGATGTTACTATTGAAGATATTAATAATGCTTTTAAAAATAATCAAGGTGATGCTTTAAGATATACAGAAGATCCAGTTGTATCAAGTGATATCATTGGTAAACGCTATGGTGGATTAGTAGATGGACTTTTAACTAATTTAGTTGAAGTTGATGGAAAGAAATTATATAAGATAGTTGCTTGGTATGATAATGAGTTAGGTTATACTGCTCAAATGTTAAGGGTAGCTAAGTGTATGTTTAAAAATGTTAACTAATTGTTAACATTTTTTAATTTTTATAAATAATAGATTGCAACCATGTTAAAATAATAGTGGTGAATAATATGAATTATTTAAGCGAGAATTCTTTTTCTAATAAAAGAGTAATATTAAGATGTGATTTTAATGCGCCAGTTAAAGATGGTGTTATTACAGATGATAGTAAAATAACTAGAAGCTTAAAGACAATTAAACATTTATTAGATAATGATAATACAGTTATTTTATTGAGCCATTTTGGTAGAGTAAAAAAAGAAGAAGATAAAGAAAAGAATAGTTTATATGTAGTTTATGAATATTTAAAAAAAGATATTGATTTAGAATTTATACAAGATCCATTAGATTTAAATAATATAAGTACGTCAAATAGCAAATGTTTTTTAGTAGAAAATACTAGATTTACTGATGTGCCTGAAAAACGTGAAAGCGCCAATGATTTAGAACTTGCACATATGTGGAGTGAATATGCTGATATTTTTGTATTAGATGCATTTGGTTCTGCTCATAGAGCTCATTCATCAACTGCAGGTATTAGCAAATATTTACCAACTTATTATGGATTTCTAGTTGAAGAAGAACTTAAGAATTTAGAATGCCTTATAAATATTGAGAATCGACCTTTTATAGTAGTAATGGGTGGTGCCAAAGTTGATGATAAGATAAAAATAATTGAAAGTATGTTATCTAAATGTGATAAGTTAATTTTGACTGGTGGAATACTTAATACTTTCTTAAAAGTGTCTGGAAAAAATATAGGCAATAGCTTGGTAAGTGATGAAGAAGAAGTTTTAGAAAGCGTTAGAAATGTATTAGATAAATATCAAGAAAAAATATATTTTACTGATAAATTTATAATCAATAGAAATGATGAAATAAAAGAAGTTACTATTGATGAAGTGGAAAATGAAGATGTTATTTATGATAATGTAGTTAATGTTAAAGATTTATTACAGAATGCAAAAATTGTTTTCTTTAATGGTACCTGTGGTAAATATGAAGATAAAGAATATGCAAAAGGAACTTATACATTATTAAGTGAATTAAGTAATATAGATGGGAAAGTTATAATTGGTGGAGGAGATACAGTATCTGCAGTTACTAAATTAGGGTTCCTTGATAATTTTGATTATTTATCTAGTGGTGGAGGAGCAACACTTGAATATGTTGCGTATGGAAAACTTAAAGCTTTAGAATGGATAAAAGAAAATGGTGTTGATAACTAGAATGTTATCAACATTTTTTAATTTTGGTTAATAATTCATATTTCGACATTTCTTTACATAGTTAGACAAATGTTGTCAATACTTCCTATGGCTTTTTGTCAAATAATCTTTTATAATGAATTTACAAGCAGTACAAAATTATTAATTTAAAAGGAGAAAATCATGAAAACTAGTATTAAAGTATTAGTTATTGATAGTAATGAATCAATGACTAAAGACGTTAAGAAGTACTTTAGCAGTCATGAAGTAATTGAAGTAGTAGCTTGTAAAAAAGATGGAGAAGAAGGATTAAGTTATATACTTAATAATCATAATAATATTGATGTTATAGTAATGGATTTAATACTTCCGAAGTTAGATGGTTTATTTATATTAAGTGAACTTGATAAAAGAGAAATTAATAAAAATATAATAATCACAACTAGCTTTAAAGATGATAGAGTAATGGATGAAGCTAATGAATTTGGAGTAGATTATTATATGCTTAAACCAGTTAACTTTATGAGTCTTGAAAAAAGAATATTAAGTGTAAGTTTAAAAAATAAGAATGATAGATTATTTAATCAAGAAGCAATTGTTACAGATATGCTTCATAATTTAGGAATACCTTCACATATAAGAGGCTATCAATATATAAAAGAAGGAATTCTTTATGTATATAAGAATGCTCATAGAATTTCTTATATAACTAAGGACGTATATCCTGAAATTGCTAGAAAATTTAAAACTACTCCAACTAGAGTTGAAAGAGCAATAAGACATGCAATAGAAATTAGTTGGAATAGAGGAGATTTAGATTTAATGGAAAGTATATTTGGAAATAGTTTAAATGTTAATAGAGATAAACCAACTAATGCTGAATATTTAACAACTATTGCCGATAGACTAAAAATAAATCAAAACTTAATTTATAACTAAAATTACATTTATTGTAATTTTTTTTTGAGTGTGATATATTAAACCTAAGGTGAGACTATGAAGAAAATACTTACTATTATATTAGATGGATTTGGTTACCGAGAAGAGGCAGAAGGAAATGCTATTAAAGATGCCGATATGACATGTTTTAATAAATTGTGGGAAGAATATCCTCATTCACTATTAAAAGCTTCAGAAGAGGCAGTAGGACTTCATGAAGGTCAATTTGGTAATAGTGAAACTGGTCATATGACAATAGGTGCTGGTAGACTTATTAAACAAAATGAAACTTTGGTAAATGAATTTTTAGATAGTGATGTATTAGAAAATGAAGTGTTTCAAAAGTTACTTTTAAATAAGGATAAAGATGTACATTTAATGGGATTGTGCAGTGATGGTAATGTTCATGCTGGTATAGATGATGCTTTGAAAATGTATGAAATATTAGTTAAGAATGGTTTTAAAAAGATTCATTTTCATGTAATAACTGATGGTAGAGATACAGAAGTACATTCTTCTTATAAGTATATTTCCCAAATAGAAGAGTTAATTAATAAATATAAAGTAGGTAATATATCAACTATATGTGGTAGATATTATGCCATGGATAGAGATAATAATTTTGATAGAACTAAAGTATATTATGATTTAGTTACTAGAGGAGTAGGAATTACTACTTATGATATAAATAAAACACTAAATAAAATGTATGAGAAAGAAATAACTGATGAATTTTTAAAGCCAATTGTATTAGATACTAATTCATTAATTAAAAATGGTGACGTATTAATTTGGTTAAACTATAGAGCAGATAGATCAAAACAAATAATATCATCTTTTGTAGATAGTTTATTTGATGGATTTAATGCTTATAAGATGGATGAGTTAGAAGTATATAGCTTTTTTCCAATTGATAAAGCTATTCCAACATTACATTTTTTAGAAGAACAAAAGATAACAAATCCATTAGGTTTGTATTTATCTGAGTTAGGTATAACTCAAGCTAGGATAGCTGAATCAGAAAAGTTTCCTCATGTAACTTATTTCTTTGATGGTGGCTATAATGGGAAAATTCAAAAATGCAATATGTTTCATATTCCATCACCGAATGTTCCTACATATGATTTAAAACCTGAAATGAGTGCGATTGGTGTTACTAAAAAATGTATAGAATGTATGGTTCAAGATTATGATTTTATTTTAGTTAACTTTGCTAATCCAGATATGGTCGGACATACTGGGGTGTATGATGCTGCTGTTAAAGCTTGTATGGCGGTTGATTTATGTTTGGCTAAGATTATGGAAAAAGCTGAGGAAAACTTTTATAAAGTTATAATATTAGCAGATCATGGTAATGCAGATATAATGTGCGATAGCGAAGGTAATAAAGTTACAACGCATACTTTATCTAAGGTTCCTTTTATTATAGTGGATAAGAATGTGTCTTTAAAAGAAGAAGGAGATTTAACAATGGTAGCTCCGACAATATTAGAATACATGGATATAGCTGTACCAGATGAAATGAAAGACACAGAAAATTTAATTGATTAATCTCGTTTTTACGAGATTTTTTATATGTAAAGAAAATGAAATTTTAGGGGTTGCAAATCATATAATTAGTGTGCTATAATGGTAGTCGTATGACTGCGATGATGCGCGAGGTTGCTGATACACTAGGAAGAGTTGGTAAATATCTTTCTGGTTAACCCAGGTAATTCGGGTGGAGCAAGTCTATACTAGATATAGGCGAAAGGAGGACATGGAAATGTCAAATAGTAAAGTAAGAATCAACTTGAAAGCATATGATCACAGATTACTTGATGTGGCTGCTAGCAAAATAGTTGAAACTGTAAAAAGAACTGGTGGAGAAGTTTCTGGTCCAGTACCACTTCCAACTGAAATTGAGAAGTTTACTGTATTAAGAGCTGTTCACAAATATAAAGACTCTCGTGAACAATTTGAAAGAAGAACTCATAAGAGACTTATTGATATTAAAAATCCTAGTAAGGAAACAATTGATGCTTTAACTCATTTAGATTTACCAAGTGGTGTAGACATCGATATTAAATTATAGTAATAAAGGAAGGAAATAAAAAATGAAAGGAATCTTAGGACGCAAAGTTGGAATGACTCAAGTATTTACTAAAGATGGTAAATTAATTCCTGTAACAGTAGTTAGTTGTGAACCAAACGTAGTAATGCAAGTTAAAACTGTTGAAACTGATGGTTATAATGCTATTCAACTTGGCGTATTCGACAAAAAAGAAAATCGTGCAAATAAGGCTGAAAAAGGTCATGCACAAAAAGCAAATACTACTCCTAAGCGCTTCTTAAAAGAAATCAGAGATGCTGCTGGAACTTATAACGTTGGAGATAAAGTTGGAGTAGACATTTTTGAAGTAGGTGCTGTTGTTGATGTAACTGGTACTTCAAAAGGAAAAGGAACACAAGGTGTTATTAAAAGACATAACCAATCTCGTGGTCCAATGGGACATGGTTCACATTATCATAGAGGACCAGGTTCAATGGGTACAATGTTACCAAAAAGAGTATTAAAGGGTAAAAAACTTCCAGGACATATGGGAGCTGATACTGTAACAATTCAAAACTTAGAAATAATTGAAGCTAATGTAGCTGAAAATTATATCTTAGTAAGTGGCAATATTCCAGGTGCTAAAAATTCTTTAGTTTATATTAGAGAAGCAGTTAAAAATTCTCGTAAAGAAGATCCAAAAGAAATAATTCTTTATGAAGAAGAAACTGTTGTAGATGCTGTAGAAGAAGTTGTTGAAACTACTGAAGCAGTAGCTGAAACTGAAGAAGTAAAAAGCGAAACTCCGGAAGAAAGCAAATAGGCTTTAGAAAGGAATTAATATGACAAAGATAAGTGTTAAAAATATAAAAGGCGAAACTGTTAAAGATATTAATCTTGATAGTAAAATCTGGAATATAGAAGTTAATGACGATGCTTTAAAGAAAATGATTAGATTACAACTTGATAGTATGCGTCAAGGAACTAGAAAAACTAAAACAAGAAGCGAAGTATCTGGTGGTGGAAGAAAACCATGGAAACAAAAAGGTACTGGACGTGCTCATCAAGGTAGTATCAGAGCTACTCAATGGCGTGGTGGTGGAATTGCTTTTGGTGTTAATCCAACAAATTTCACATTCAAAATTAATAAAAAAGAAAGAGTATTAGCATTAAAAACTGCTTTAACTTATAAAAATACAGAAAAAGCTTTAGTAGTTCTTGATAGTGTTAAATTAGATACTCTAAAAACAAAAGAAATTACAAATATCTTAACTACTTTAGAATTAAGTGGAAAAATCTTATTTGTAACTAAGAACGAAAATGAAAACTTATACATGGCTACAAGAAATTTAGGAAATGTATTAGTTCTTATGGCTGATGAAATCAATTGTTATGACATCGTTAATGCTGATGTAATGGTAGTTGAAGAAGAAGCTATTAGCACAATTGAGGAGGTGCTTAAATAATGAAACATTATAGTGATATTATTATAGCGCCAGTTATTACTGAAAAATCTATGGTTGAAAGACAAAACAATGTTTATACATTTAAAGTAGCTAAAGATGCTACAAAAGATGAAATTAAATTCGCTGTAGAAGAAGCTTTCAAAGTTAGTGTTAAAAAAGTTAACACATTAAATACTAAAGCAAAAAGACGTAGAGTTGGTAGATTCACAGGAAAGAGTAAAACTTATAAAAAAGCAATAGTTACTCTTGCAGAAGGATCTTCAATAGATTTATAGGAGGGAATAGAATATGGCAATTAAACATTATAAACCTACGACAAATGGTCGTAGAGGTATGACTACACTTCTTAATGAAGAAATTACTGTAAACAATACTCCTACTAAATCATTACTTAAAAAAGTAAATAAAACTGGTGGAAGAAATAATCAAGGTAAAATGACTGTTCGTCACATTGGTGGTGGAGCAGGGAGAAAATATCGTGTTATTGATTTCAAAAGAAATAAAGTTGGAGTTACAGGTCGTGTAGCTACTATCGAATACGATCCAAATAGAAATGCAAATATCGCATTAATAAATTATCGTGATGGAGAAAAAAGATATATTATTGCTCCTAACGGATTAAAAGTAGATATGATTATTGAAAATGGTGAAAATGCTGATATCAAAGTTGGTAATGCATTACCACTTCAAAACATACCTGTTGGTACAATGGTACATTGTATCGAATTAA
>JAFSAI010000009.1 GCA_017441065.1 Bacilli bacterium
GGTCAAAATATAGAAAAAATCTCTAATAGTCAAACTATTTATAATGAGATAATAAAAAATTATATTTTAGTTAATAAAGTTGATTCAACAACTTTAGAAAATATAATTAGTAAAGATTTTAAATTTAGTGTATGTAGTGATGCTGAGTGCAAAGATGTTATTGCAGAATATAGTGCTGATGTAGAAACTGGTACAGCATTAATTGATATTATATACGGAACAACTGTATATATAAAAGAAAGTAGTGCACCAGAGGGATACTTACTTAGTCCAGAGGTTGTAAAAGTTAGTTTGAATTCTGAAGGACTATTTGTTAATGATGAAAAAGTAGAAACTGATGAAGATTTATTGTATAGCATTATTTATCAAAATACTTTATTACCTGTTATACAGGAAGAAGTAGAACCAGAGCAAGGTGTTCAAACTGGTTATGATAATAATATGCCTATTTATATCGCAATTAGTGGATTATCATTAGCTGGTGTAATAGCAATAGCAATCTCATTATGCAAAAAGAAAAAAAGAAGAAAATAATTCTATTTATTGAAAGGAGCAAACAATGAGTAAAAAGTATATTGCTATTGAATGTGAGAATTCAAAATATTGTAAAGATGTTCCTTATATATCAAAAAAAGAATTTAGAAAAAATGAAGACAATGTAATTGTTGGAAAAACTAGATTAAAAAAATATAAATCCAGTTCTGAAGAAAAAGAGCTGGATTTATTATTATTTGATAATAAAGAGTTTGAAGTAAAAGAAAAATTATTTGGATTTAAGAAAGGATACGTTTTTGTTGGTGATAATAATTATATAACATTGAAAAGGCGTATTCCTTTTCTTTTTATATTATTTATCTTATTAACAGCTTCAGTTGTGTTTGCATGTACTCATCCTCCTAAACAGGATGAAGTTAAACCTATTGAACCTCCAGTTCAAAATGAAGTGATTATTCCTGAAGAAAAGGAAGAGGAAAAAGAAGTTGTTAAAGAAGAAGTCAAGGTTGTAAAACCTAACAAAGTAAAACCTTCTCCAAAACCAGAACCGTCAAAAGAATATAGTATTACATTTGATGCAAATGGTGGATATGGTAAAATGGAATCTATTATATGTAAAATAGATAATATTTGTACCTTAAACGAAAATAAATTTACAAAAGAAGGATATACATTTGTAGGTTGGTCGCAAGAAAAAGAAGGTATAGCAGATTTTCAAGATAAAGAAGAATTAAAAAATTTGTCTTCTAAAAGTGGTGATTTTATAACTCTATATGCTATATGGGAAGTTAATTCATATCAAATAACATTTTTAGATTATGATGAATCTATAATTCAACAAAGTGAATTAGATTATGATAGTGAAATTGTTATACCTGAAGATCCAATTAGAAAAGGTTATACCTTCACAGGGTGGGACAAAGAATTATCCACAGTAAAAGAGGAATTAATTATTACTGCTTTATATGATATTAATAGTTATGATATATCTTATCTATTAAATGGAGGAACGCTGAACGAAGCACCTCCTAGTTATAATATAGAAAGTGAAGATATAATAATTCCTTCTCCAGAAAAAATAGGTTATTCATTTATTGGATGGACAACATCAGATAATAAAAAACCAATAATAGATTATAAAATATCCACAGGTTCAGTTGATAATATAGAATTAGAAGCTAATTATGATGCTAATTCATATAACTTAATATTCAATTCAAAAGATAATAACGATTCTTTAATAAAAAGAGAAGTTAAATTTGATTCTGAATATGGCGAATTACCAGAAGTTGAAAAAGATGGATATACTTTTAATGGTTGGAAAAATTCTAATAATGAATTTGTGCTTAGTGATACTTTATATAATGTTCCTGAAGATATTAATTTATATGCTGAATGGAATTTAATTACTTATGATATTAACTATAATCTTAATGGAGGAACGCTGAATGAAGCACCTCCTAGTTATACAACTGAAAGTGAAGATATAATA
Organism: Bacilli bacterium; assembly: GCA_017441065.1. Lineage (GTDB taxonomy): Bacteria > Bacillota_I > Bacilli_A > RF39 > UBA660 > SIG200. Next base: position 1,988 of record JAFSAI010000009.1, read on the forward strand.
ATACCTTCACCAACAAAGCAAGGTTATAACTTTATTGGATGGACAACATCAGATAATAGTGAACCAATAACAGATTATATAATATCTAAAGGTTCTGTTGGTAATAAAGAATTAACTGCTAATTTTGAACCTATATCTTATTATATTTCTTATAATTCTTCAGAAGGTCAAGGAGAAATGAAAAAGCAAGAATTTATATATAATCAATCATCTAAATTAATTAAGAATCAATTTACAAAAGAAGGATATACTTTTGAGGGTTGGTCAACATCAATTAATGGTGATGTAATATATAAAGATGAAGCAGAAATATATAATATAACTTCAAAAGATGATGAAGTTATAACTTTATATGCTATATGGGAAATTATAAAGTTAGATGTAAAATATTATGATTTATTTGGTGCTTTATTAAAAAGTGAAACTGTTGATTATGGAAATAAATCAATAGCACCTGAAGATCCGTTTATTGATGGTTATACATTCACAGGATGGAATCCATCAATTGATGTAATTAAAGAAGATACCATATATAAAGCACAATATACTACTAATGAATATACGATTAAGTATAATCTTAATACTGGTAAAAGTGATGATGCAAAAGAAATTAAATATAATGTAGAATCTGATGCAATAACATTACCAACACCAACAAGAACAGGATACACCTTCTTAGGATGGACTGGCAGTAATGGACTAAAACCACAATTAGAAGTAGTCATTCGTAAAGGTTCGGTTGGTAATAAAACTTACAAAGCAAACTGGACATCTAATCCTTATAAAGTAAGTTTAAATGCGAATGGTGGAGTTGTAGAAGAAGACTATATTATGATTTCTTATAATAGTTTATATGGTACTATACCATCTCCATCAAGAGTTGGTTATACTTTTGAAGGTTGGTATTATAATGACACATTGATAACTGAAGATAGTTTACAAAACAAAGAATTTGATCATGAGTTAGTTGCTAAATGGAAAGTTATAAATTATGGTATTAGTTATGAGTTGAATGGTGGTTCAGCGTCTTCTTTAGTAAATATTTATAATATTGAAACAGAAACATTTACTTTACCTATACCTACTAAAAAGGGGTATAAATTCTTAGGATGGACTGGTAGTAATGGAAGCACACCATCAACAAGTGTAAGCATAGTTAAAGGTAGTATAGGAGATAAATCATATACAGCAAACTGGGAAATTATTACTTATAATATTTCTTATGATTTAGGTGGTGGTTCAACTTCATCATTAATTAAAACTTATAATGTAGAATCTAATACAATAACATTACCAACACCAACAAGAACAGGATACACCTTCTTAGGATGGACTGGTAGTAATGGAAGCACACCATCAACAAGTGTTAGCATTTCAAAGGGTAGTACAGGAGATAAATCATATACAGCAAATTGGAAAGTTATACAATATGATATAACTTATAACTTAGCTGGAGGTTCAGCATCTCCATTGCAAACAAGTTATAATGTGGAAAGTAATTCGTTTACTTTACCAACACCATCAAGGACAGGATACACTTTCACAGGATGGTCAGGTACTGGATTAAGTTCAACATCTAAAAATGTGACTGTAAGTAAAGGTTCAACAGGTAATAGAAGTTATACAGCAAATTGGTCTATTAATTATTATACTGTTAATTATTATGTTCAAGGTTCATTATGGGCTACTCGTTCAGTTGCTTATAATACAACTCCTGAAAACCTAAGTGCTCAAAGTGCATTAGATGTTTACCATAAATTTAATTATTGGGAAGGTTGGGTAGATAAAATGCCAACTAATACCATTAATTTATATGCTAATATTACAGAATCATATTGTATGTTAATGACTGGACATGGACCTTATGGAAATGCTGAAGGATTGTTAAATGTATTTAAATCTGCTGGATGGACTGGAAGAATAGAAGAAGCACCATCAGCCCCTGGATTTTATTGGGTAGTCACAGATTATACATTAACAAGAGCACAAGCAGATATTCAAAGAGATTATATAGCAAATCATACAAACTATACTAATTATAACTTCCCATATTTGTATTGGGTATCTGTATCTTGTACTAATGGTATTGGCGACACGTGGACACGTGGTGTAGGAACTAAAAAGTTTACAAGTGAATATTCGGGGTGATGAAATATTAGAAGAATAGGAAATTTACAAAGTTCTATATATAAAACTAAATATAGAGAATTATATAAGTTAATATTTACTGCTGATATAGATAGAATAGCAGACCACTCAAATTGGCTTCATAAAGGAGAAAAAAACTATGTTGAAGTAAATAGACCTTTATGGATAGTGATGGAAAGTAAAAAGATTAATAAAAGAATATGGATTAGTCATGAGTGGGGAAGTTTAAAAATTGACACAGCTCAGTTAGATTTAGATGTAGATAGTAAGGAGTATCATGAGAGTTATCAGCGATACTCCTTTTCTAATCAAAGAGATTTATGTAATAAATTAAAAGAAATACTAGAACCTTGTTTAAGAGAAGAAAAAGAACAGGAGGAAGAATTAGAATATGATAGGTAAAATATTAATTGGATTATTAGTTGTATTTATTTTGTTCCTCTTATTATTTTTATATTCCTGTTGCGTCATTTCTAGTAGATGTTCAAGAGAGGAGGAAAAGCGTAGTGAAATTTACAAATGAATGGATAGAAGAAAATATATTAAAGAAACCATCTAATAAAAACTACGAAGATTATCCAAATCAAATGAAGAAGGAATTAGAACTACAAGCAAAAAGATTTGATTTTGAAATTTTTTCATATACTAAAGACCAGTATTTATTGGCAGCAGTATTAAAAGATAAAAATGAAGATAGATTTATATCAGTAATGATTAGAGAACTATCTTGTTTTAAAGATCGTATGTATAAAGGTGTAGAACTTCGTTATATGAAAAATTCTAAAATGGCTAGTAGAACAGTAGTCACAAGTGTTTCTTGGAATGAAATAGGTATAACTGCTAGAAGAATACTTGAATGTAGAAAAAATTTAGAAAAACGTAATGAAGAAGATAAAAAACAACAGGAATTAGAAGAAGAATTAGAAAGGTAATATTTTTATAAAATCATTGTTTACTAGTGTAAACAAAAGAAAGGAGTAATATGAAGAATCATATTGAGATAATAAAGAAAGATAAGAAAATAAAAATATATGGTAATCAAGCTACTATTGATAGAGCTGTTTCATTTATTGAAAATCTGGATTTAACGGGAATAGAAGAAAAAGATAGGTTAATAATTCAAAGATGTATAGATGATAACAAAATAGGTGCAACAATTTTATATGATGGTAATACAGTTTATTCTTTCAACAAAATTGTGGATAAATATAAAAAACTTCAAAAGAGTGAAGATTTAATGTATTTATCAGATGACTTATATAAATTTTTTACTAATGCTTGTGGTGATATAGCACATTACGATATAGTCGGATATGCTCATTACTACGATAATAGTTTTAGAAAATTTGAAGAGGACTTTCTTCAACATTGTGATTGTAATGATAGATTTTCTGATGTGAAAAGAATTTTCAAAAAACTTAAAATTGGAAAATTTTATGAAGACAGAGATAAAATAGATATTAATAAATTAAGTAAGAAAGATTTAAAAAATATTATTAAACAATGTGGATGGGATGTGCTTGAAAAAGATGATCTTTGGCAACTATCAATAGGTATAAATCCAGATATGAGATTTTGTTTTCAACTTGATACATCATCATTACAATCAAAAGATATATTTTATTGTATTATAAGATATTGTGTTAAATTTGATGTAGATGAATATATTGATACCATTGTAAAAGAGAGAGGCGAAAGTAAATCTCCAACAATAAGAAGTATTGTTAATAATACAGATATTATTTATACTCAATTAAAACAATTTGCTCTTGATTTATCATATTATGGTAGATTAGCAGCTCAGAATTTAATTGAAAAAGAACAAGATGAAATAGAAATGGAAAGGTAGGCGATAGATATTAGTCTGTATAGTGAAGTATTAAAACAAGCAAGTATTGTAGATGTATTGAACTATTATGGATTAAAATTAAATCATAATAAATGTTTATGTCCTTTTCATAATGATAATAATCCTAGTATGGTTGTTAATCATAAAAAGAATATAGCAACTTGTTTTGCTTGTGGTACAAGTGGAAATGCTATTTCATTTGTACAAAAATATGAAAAGATTATTAATAATAATGATATTTCAGTAAATGAAGCAATAACTAAAGTTGTATCAGAAATTTGTCATTTAGATATAAATGTATCTCATCTTAAAAAAAATAAATATAATAATAAGTATTCTGTATCATCAAGAAGGTATACTGAAGAAGAACAGAAACTTTTACAATTAAACGAGAAATTAAATAAATTATTTAGTTATAATTTAAGTGTATCTAAAGAACCTAAGGATTATTTATATAAAAGAAAATTGAATGATAAGGATATGAAGGATATTAGTATGGGATTTGCTCCTAAAGGACAATTATTAAAAATCTCAGAGAATAATGAAAATTATCCACGTTCTGCATTAATTGAATTAGGATATTTAAGATTGAATGATTATGGTGATTTATATGAAACTTTTTCTGATAGAATTATGATTCCTATTCATGACGAAAAAGGAAATATAGTCACCTTTTGTGGTCGTACTATTAAAGATGAAACTCCAAAATATTTGCATACACCTGAAACCAAATTATTTCAAAAGAAAGAATTATTATATAATTTTTCTAGTGCAAAACCACTAGCATATAATAATGAATTAATTTTGGTAGAAGGTTATATGGATGTGGTCGGAGCAAAAAAAGTAGGGTTTGAAAATGTAGCAGCACTTATGGGAACAGCTCTTACTCCAGAGCATATAAAACTAATTAAGAATAATCGTTCAACTATTACGTTAGCATTAGACAATGATTTTGATAAACCAGAAAATATTGGTAGAACAAAAATGCTCCAACACATTCCTGTATTATTAAACGAAGGCTTTAAAGTTGATGTAATAGATTTTTCTAAAATAGGTGATTATAAAGACTTTGGAGTTTTGGGTGAAAATGAAATACCATTCATGGAAGTTCAGAAAGCAAAGACTTCTGGATTTTCTTATTTATTAGATTATAAATATTTTAATGGGTTAGAATTAAATGTTGAAAACATTTCACTTGTATACAAACAATTAAAAGAAGATAAAATTATTAATAATACGTATGATGAATCTCTTTTTAAAGAA